>JBOICI010000049.1:0-46998 GCA_050739955.1 Moraxellaceae bacterium | reverse complement strand
GGTTGGCAGCTTGGTCTCTACGTAGAGGAACTGCTTCCAGAGCATGGGAATCAGCAAGACCAAAGCCACCGTCACCACCGCCAGCAGGGTGAAAAAGGACAGACTGGCCGCCCATTTCCGAGTCATGCCGCGACGAGTCAGGCGCTGTACCAGAGGATTGCCGAGATAGGCCAGAAAGGCCCCAGCCGCAAAAGGCATGAGGATGGGTGACAGCAGCCAGACCAGCAGAGCCAAAGCCGCTGCCAGCAGCAGCCATAGCCAGGTACGGGAATCGCTAGTAATCATGCGGACAGGCCAATCAGGGGAATGGCGGCGATTGTACAGAGACTGCCGGCGCTGCGGAGGGTTTTGGCAGCAACTCCGGCTGCCAGCGCCGCAACAATTGCTGGCAGGCAAGGTGGCAGGCCTCGGACACCCGGCCGGGCAGGCCGGCAAATGTCACAGGCGCGGCAAGCAGACGCGGCTCCTGCATCAGAAGCTGCGCCATCTCGACAGCAGACGGTGCCGACCAAGCGAACCAGATCCTGTCTTTTTCCGCCCGCACCAGCTGTAACTGCTGCACGCCAGGCAAAGCCTGCAAGGCAGACTGCACCGCCGCAAAATCCGCCAGGCTCGCCACTCCGTTCACCTGAAGCAGCTCCCGGCCCCGCGCCTCCGGCCATTGCTGCTCGCTCGCAGCCAGCTCGGCAATCACATCTGCCAGTAGTTCGGTGCCCGTGCCGGGCAATACACCTTGGCGGGCACCGCCAACGTGCCAGACGGTCCATTGCTGACCGCGCAGCAGAACCAGCATGTCAGCCTCATAGGCCGCCAATAAGCCGCGCAAGCCCGGATGCACCTTTCCCGGCGTAAGAAAACCTATAGCCTCGGCGGCGCTGGGCAAGGGCACTGCCAGTACCACCGGGTAGGCACGCAGAGCAGCATTGGCCTGAATCAGCGCCGCTGCATTTTCCCAGTGCCGCTTGGTGCCCTCACCCTGCTCCTGCAATAGCCAGACACGGGGCGGCTGCCAGCGCCGCAAACCCGCATCCGCCAGCAGACGATCGAAACGGGCAGCGCCCGTTCCCCCCAGAAAAGGCTGAGGGTCCCTGAGGGCGGCCTGCACCACGGGCGCCTCAAATACGGCGGCCGTCCCCCCGGCCGCCAGCAAGGCCTCGGCCAGCTGACGGCCGGGCGTGGCCTCGGCATGAGCCAGCAAGGGCAGCAGCAGGCCGGAAAACAGGGAACAAATCAGGAAAACACACAAGCGCATCAGAACTTCCTTGCAGACAGTCACGGCCAATCAGCGCCATACACTACGAAAGCCCTTGCACAGAGGCAAACAAAAGCCCCCGACAAAGCCACAGCAGAAGCAAGCAAATGCCTCGCCGCAAAGGCGCGGCTTCCCTATAATACGCGCCCTTCATTCCCCCAAGCCGGTGCCCTCCGCCATGTCCGAACAGAAGCCTTCCTCCGTGAGCCCCAGCACTCCCAACCTGAGCTACAAGGATGCTGGTGTCGATATCGATGCGGGTGACGCTCTCGTCGAGCGCATCAAGGGCGTGGCGAAAAAGACCAAGCGCCCGGAAGTACTGGGCGGTCTCGGCGGCTTTGGCGCGCTCTGTGAAATTCCTGCTGGCTACAAGCAGCCGGTGCTGGTGTCCGGCACCGACGGCGTGGGCACCAAGCTCAAGCTGGCCTTGGACCTCAACAAGCACGAGAGCATTGGCATAGATCTCGTCGCCATGTGCGTGAACGATCTGATTGTCACGGGCGCAGAACCCCTTTTCTTCCTCGACTATTACGCCACCGGCCATCTCAATGTGGACACGGCAGCGACTGTCGTCACCGGCATCGGAGAAGGCTGCCTGCAGGCCGGTTGCTCGCTGGTCGGCGGTGAAACGGCTGAAATGCCCGGCATGTATGAAGGCGAAGACTATGATCTCGCCGGTTTTGCTGTGGGTGTGGTGGAAAAAGCCGACATCATTGATGGCTCCAAAGTGAAAGCCGGTGATGTGCTCATCGGTATCGCTTCCAGCGGCGTGCACTCCAATGGCTACTCGCTGGTGCGCAAAATCATCGAAGTCAGCAAGGCTGATCTCAGCGCCAGCCTCGATGGTCAAAATCTCGCCGATGTACTGATGACCCCCACCCGCATCTATATCAAGCCGCTGCTGTCACTGATTAAAAAACTGCCCGTGCACGCCATGGCCCATATCACCGGCGGCGGCCTGCCCGGCAATCTGCCGCGCGTATTACCGGAAGGCGCCGATGCACGCATTGATGAATCGTCCTGGACTTGGCCGCCCGTATTCCAGTGGCTGCAAAAAAATGGCGGCGTGGAACGCTTCGAGATGTACCGCACCTTCAACTGCGGCGTAGGCATGATTGTGGTTGTCTCTGCGGATAACGCCGATGCTGCGCTTGCCCATCTCAATGCCGCGGGCGAAAACGCCTGGCGCATCGGTGCAATCGTGCCGTCTACACACGCCGAGCCCACCGTCGTCTTCGCCTGATTACTGCGTTAAAACCTGATTTCTGTTTTAAAAAAGAGAAGAGCCCGATGCTGAAAGTCGCCGTCCTGATTTCCGGATCGGGCTCCAATCTGCAAGCCATTCTGGATTGCATCGCCAGCGGCGTACTCAAAGCCGAGGTTTGCGGTGTGCTTTCCAACAAGGCCGAAGCCTACGGCCTGACTCGCGCTGTCAACCAAGACATCCCCATCGCCGTTATCTCCCACAAGGACTTCGCCGATCGCGAAGGCTTTGATGCCGCCATGGCCCGGCAGATTGATGCCTGGGCTCCGGATGTGGTGGTGCTGGCAGGCTTCATGCGCATACTGACGCCGCAATTCGTGATGCACTACGAAGGCCGTTTGCTCAATATCCACCCCTCCCTGCTGCCCAAATACAAGGGCCTGCACACGCACAAACGCGCGCTGGAGGCCGGCGATACCGAACACGGCTGCTCCGTGCATTTCGTGACACCAGAGCTGGATGGCGGCCCGGTGATTGCGCAGGCCGTGGTGACTGTTTTACCGGGTGACAGCGAAGAAAACCTGACGGAACGCGTACACAAAAGCGAACACCGCCTGTATCCGCAGGTGCTAGTCTGGCTGGCGAATGGCGACTTGGTCTGGCGCGGTAATGCGCCGGTCTATCAGGGGCAGGCACTGACAACTCCCCTGCGCATTGCACACTGCTAGCCAGGAATAAAACACGCGCCTGCGGGCAAGGAGATCCGGATGCATATCGGCAAACAGCTTTTCGGTGCAGCACTTGTCATCCTGCTGGCTCTATCCAGTGCGCCGGTCCTTGCCTTTGATCTGCAGCCCTTCACGGCCAGCTATAAATTCAATATCGACAATAAATTATCCGGCAGCGCCACGCGCACCCTGGAAAAGAAAGGCAGCGACAACTGGCTTTATACTTTTGCCGCCAGCGCGCCCATGGCCACGGCCACAGAAACCAGCAGCTTCCGTTTTGATGGCCGCACGGTAACGCCTCTGCAATACACACAGCAGCGCAAGATTTTCATGTCTAAGCGCAGATCCGGCATAGATTTTAACTGGGGCACCCGCAAAGGCAGCGGCAAGCGGGATGGCAAGCAGCCCGCCAACTACGATCTGCAGGCTGGCACACTGGATACTCTCAATCTGGAAGTGCAAATACGCCGCGACATCAAGGATCTGGGTAAACTGGGCGGTCCTTACTGGATTGCCAGCCCCAAGAATATCGAGAAGCAGCCCTTCGTGATTGATGGCGAAGAGAGCATCACCACACCGGCCGGCAAATTCATCACGCTGAAAGTCAGCCGCAAGCACAGTGATCCCAGCCGCCACACCACTTTCTGGCTGGCTAAAACCTACGACTATCTTCCGGTCAAAGTAGTGCAAGACAATGATGGCGCGCTCTACACCATAGAGCTCACCAGCTACAAACCTGCGACCAGCGCGACCACTCCGACCGACGTCAAATAAAATTCACCCCATAAAAAAGCGGCCAACAGGCCGCTTTTTTATTTCAGGAAACCAAGCAGGCATTGAGCCCTCAGGTTTTAGGGAGCGTCACGCCGGTCTGGCCCTGATATTTTCCACCACGATCTTTATACGATGTTTCGCAAATCTCATCGCTTTCAAAAAACAGCATCTGCGCCACACCTTCATTGGCGTAAATCTTGGCGGGCAGATTAGTGGTATTGGAAAACTCCAAGGTCACATGCCCTTCCCACTCCGGCTCCAGCGGCGTCACGTTGACGATGATGCCGCAGCGCGCATAGGTGGATTTACCCAAGCATATCGTCAGCACGCTGCGCGGAATGCGGAAATATTCCACGGTGCGCGCCAGCGCAAAGGAATTGGGCGGAATGATGCAGATATCAGACTGGATATCGACAAAACTTTTTTCATCAAATGCTTTAGGGTCCACCGTCGCGGAATAGACATTGGTGAAAACCTTGAATTCATTGGAGCAGCGCACGTCATAGCCATAGCTGGAAACGCCATAGGAAATGATCTTGCCGCCATTGGCAGTACGCACCTGACCCGGCTCAAAGGGCTCGATCATGCCGTGCTGCTCCGCCATACGGCGTATCCACTTGTCTGCCTTGATGCTCATCGCCTCTCCCCATTCAAATCATTATTCAAAAACAATATTCGGCATTTTTTTCGCATCGGCTGTCGCAGCCTTGGCCACAGCCGCGCCCATCTGACGAGCAATACGACGGTAAATACCGGCAATTTCACCCTCAGGCTCAGCCACTACGGTTGGCCGGCCGTGATCGGCCTGATCGCAGATACGGGTATCCAGCGGCAGCGAGCCCAGCAACTGGGTCTGGTAATCGCGCGCAATACGCTCGCCACCACCCTGACCAAAAATATGTTCGGCATGGCCACAATTCGTGCAGATGTGCAGGGCCATATTTTCCACCACACCGAGCACAGGAATTTCCACCTTGCGGAACATTTCTATGCCTTTCTTGGCATCCAGCAGAGCAATGTCCTGCGGCGTGGTGACAATCACCGCGCCAGCCACCGGCACTTTCTGCGCCAGCGTGAGCTGTATGTCGCCAGTACCCGGCGGCATATCGATGATGAGGAAATCCAGATCCGTCCACTGCGTTTGCTGCAGCAACTGCAACAAGGCGCCGGTGGCCTTGGGGCCACGCCAGACCACGGGTGTGTTATCGCTATCCAGCAGCAGGCCGATGGACATGAGCTCGATGCCATGCGCCACCAGCGGCACAAACCAGGTATTGTCGCGCACGCCGGGCTTGGTGCCGGCCGGCACACCCAGCATGGTGGGCTGGCTAGGGCCATAAATATCGGCATCGAGTATGCCCACGCGCGCGCCTTCGGCCGCCAAGGCCAGCGCCAGATTTACGGCCGTAGTGGATTTGCCCACGCCGCCTTTGCCGGAAGCCACGGCAATGATGTTCTTTACGCGCTCCATGCCGGGCAGCCCGCCTTGAGCCTGTACACGCGGCACCTTGGGCATCTCACGCAGGCCCAGCTGCTGAATACCCAGCGGGGCTAGTGCTGCCAACAGCAAAGGACGTAATTCTTCGGAGGCCCCGGCATAGCTTGGCGCCAGATCCAGCAGCACGGTGTCATCACCCTGCAGGACCACGCGCTCCAGCCAGCCCAGATCAGCCAGCGTCTTGCCCAGCAAGGGATCCTGCACGGCTCCCAGAGCAGATTTCACGGCAGCGGTATCGGTCACGGCAACAGTCTCGACAACATGGCAAAACGGGGCCGTATCGTAGCCCGGTTTGGCCTCTGGTAGGAGGGGCTTTAGCCGCGATGCAGATTAACTGCCTCCGCCAATCGCGGCTAAAGCCCCTCCCACAAAAGCAGCTAGCCAAACGCGGACCCTACTGTTTTCAGGTATATTTACGTCCTTTCTTAAGCGATGCGATTTTTCGACATGAGCAACACGCAAGCCCGGCGCCGCCTTCTCGTCACCAGCGCCCTGCCCTATGCCAACGGGCCTATTCACCTCGGCCATCTCGTTGAGTACATCCAGACCGACATCTGGGTGCGCTTTCAGAAATCGCGCGGCCATGAGGTGCACTATGTCTGCGCCGACGATGCCCACGGCACCGCCATCATGCTCAAGGCCGAACAGAACGGCGTGACGCCGGAGCAGCAGATCGCCACGGTGAAGGCTGATCACGAACGTGACTTCGCCGATTTCCATATCCGCTTCGACAATTACCATTCGACGCACTCGGAAGAGAACCGCGAGCTCTCAGCTGAAATCTATGTGAAGAACCGCGATGGCGGCCATATCGCCACGCGCCCGATACGCCAGCTTTTCGATCCGGAAAAGCAGATGTTCCTGGCCGATCGTTTCATCAAGGGCGAATGCCCGAAATGTGGCACCAAGGATCAGTACGGCGATTCCTGCGAATCCTGCGGCGCCACCTATGCGCCCACCGAGCTCAAGAACCCCTACTCCACTATTTCCGGCGCCACACCGGTGATGAAGGAATCCGAGCATTACTTCTTCAAGCTGCCCGATTTCTCCGACTTCCTGAAAGACCGTGAGAAATCCGGCCTGCTGCAGCCAGAAGTCGCCAACAAGCTGGATGAATGGTTCCAGTCCGGCCTCAATGACTGGGATATCTCGCGCGATGCGCCCTATTTCGGTTTTGAAATTCCGGATGCGCCCGGCAAGTATTTCTATGTCTGGCTGGATGCGCCCGTGGGCTATATCGCCAGCTGGCGCAATCTCTGCGAGAAAAATGGCTGGGATTGGAAAGAAGCGTGGCAGAACGGCAGCAATACCGAGCTCTACCACTTTATCGGCAAAGACATCGTGTATTTCCACGCTCTGTTCTGGCCCGCCATGCTGGAAGGCGCCGGTTACCGCAAGCCCAATGCCGTATTTGCGCACGGCTTCCTCACCGTGAACGGACAGAAGATGTCCAAGTCGCGCGGCACCTTTATCAAGGCGCGCACCTATCTGGACAATCTGAATCCGGAATACCTGCGCTACTACTTTGCCGCCAAACTTTCCGGCAATGTGGAAGATATAGATCTCAGCTTGGAAGACTTCACCGCACGTGTGAACTCTGATTTGGTCGGCAAGGTTGTGAATATTGCCAGCCGTTGCGCCGGCTTCATTACCAAGAAATTCGATGGCCACCTCAGCGCGAATTGTTCGGAAGAGGCTCTGCTTCAGGACTTCATCGCCGCCGGCGATAGTATTGCCACGCATTACGAAAACCGTGACTTTGGTCGTGCCGTGCGTGAAATCATGGCGCTAGCCGACCGTGCCAATCAGTACATCGATGAAAAGAAACCCTGGGCTCTCGCCAAAGAAGCCGGACGCGAAGCTGAAGTGCATGCTGTCTGCTCCACTGGCATCAATCTTTTCCGCCAGCTCATTAGCTATCTCGCCCCCATTCTGCCGCAGACGGCGGAAGCCAGCCGGACTTTCCTGAACGTGGACAGCCTGGACTGGGATACCCGCAAGAGCCTGCTACTGAATCACCGCATCAATACTTTCACCGCCCTGCTAACCCGTATCGAAAAGGAAAAAGTGGATCTTATGGTTGATGCCTCAAAGGAAAACCTGGTTGCTACAGTAGCCACCAGTACGACAGAGGCTGCTGCTCCGGCAAAGTCCGCCGAGAAATATGTGGAGAAGCAAGATGGCACCATGCCGGAAATCGGCATCGAAGATTTCGCCCGTATTGATCTGCGCGTTGCCAAGATCGTCAACGCCCAGCATGTGCAAGGTGCTGACAAGCTGCTGCAGCTGACACTGGATATCGGTGAAGGCAAAACGCGCAATGTTTTTTCCGGCATCAAGAGCGCCTATCCGGAACCTTCCGTCCTGATCGGTCGCCAGACCGTGATGGTGGCCAATCTGGCGCCACGTAAAATGAAGTTCGGCATGTCCGAAGGCATGGTGCTGGCTGCCGGCCCCGGCGGAAAAGATATCTTCCTGCTGTCGCCGGATGATGGTGCTGCGCCCGGCATGCAGGTGAAGTAATTCACCACCGAGCTGTCCATAAAAAAAGCCCGCATCATGCGGGCCTTTTTTTATGGCAGAAAATACTACTGCCGCTGATACACCAAGGTATATACCAGCGGCTTGGGCAGACGTTTGCTGCTCACTGTGACCAGCATGCGCAACTCACCACCATCGGGAGAAAGCTCGAATAGATTGACGCGCTTCCCATCATCGGCCGCAAAGGTTTCCTGCAAGGCCTTGCCCTGCCATTGCATGCTTACATCCAGCACTTCACCGTCTTCACGCTTCCATTTGATGGCCCGGCCATTGGCAGGCGTTATGATGGCTGCACGCTTGTCTGTAGTGATGGAGAGTTTTTCTGCCGATGTTGCCAGCGTAATGCTCTGATAGGGCTGATTGGTCTTGTTAAGGCGCGAGCGTGCAATAGGACGCAAGATGAAATTGAGATCAGCCACGGTGTTTTCCACCGCCTGTTCTATCGAGGCGCTACGCTCCGGCACATAAACATAACGCCCGGCCAAATCGGTATTGGCTGCCCGAGCCGGCATGTCCAAGACCACGAGCAGCAGAAGACATAAGGCCAGAAAGAATCTGTTCATGACATGCGCTCCGGGTACAGGACTCAGAGCGAATCTAGATGAAAAAACCGGAAAAGCGCGCCAGTCGGGGCAATCTCCAACCCAGTCACTACACAAAAAAACAATCAGACGACAGCACGCACTGTTTCGCGCCGGTAACTCAGCAGACGTCCCTTATAAGGCCCGCCATTGCAGGGCAGCATATGTAGACGTAGCTCTTCACAGACAAAGCCCCGCGCCGCCATATGCCGGTTGAAGCTGCTGCGATTGCCGCGATCCGGATCGACAATCAGCACCTCGGCCGCAGCACTGGCATGGCGATCGATAAAAGCCGCCAGCGTAGCCGGCTGATCACGGTCGTAAAGCAAATCACTGCCGATAATGAGATCGAAGAGACCCAGCCCAGGATTTTCCCGACCCCAGTTGCCGGTTTCGTATTTCATGGGCAGGAGCAGATTCAGGCCGAGATTGTGAGCCAGAAAGGCCCGGGCCAAGGGATGACTATCGCTGGCCGTGATATCGCCACAACGCCTGTGCACTACCATACTGGCCAGCCCAAGCCCACAACCCACCTCAAGCACACGCAGCCCAGCAATGGCATGCGTTTGCATTTCAGCGGCCAGCATCAGTCCCGACGGCCAGATCAGACCAAAAAGCGGCCAAGCCGCAGAAGAAATTCCCGCCGCCAGCGCCTCGTCATCCGGATCTGAAAATTGCTGACGATCCAGCAAGGAACGAATTTCGAGATCACCGCCTGGCAAGGCAATGATTTCGGTTTTGACCAGATAGGCCAGGGAAGCAGCAAACATCAGACTCTCGGTGTGCGGGCCAGCCAATCGGATTGAGCAGGCTCGGCACTTCCGGAGAAGGGCGATGCGGGACAATGGGAAGGAGACGCGGCACGGAAGGCTGCATCTGGGGCGAGACTAGCACGTTGCGGGGCAAAGCCCCGCAACGCAGGCAGGTCTTATTTACCGAGGAAATCCATCTTGCCAACAGCCACACCTTGCGCACGCAGGATGTCGTAGGCCGTGGTGGCGTGAAAATAGAAGTTAGGCAGGGCGTAGTGCACGAGATAGCTGCGGCCGGTGAAATCATAGGTGGCCCAAGGAAAAACCAGCTTGATCTCTTTGTCTTCGGCACCGGCAAACTGCTCGGGCTGCACAGAGGCAATGAAATCCAGCGTCTTCTGGAGCCGTGCCTTGAGTTCGGCCACGGTTTTTTCCGTATCTTCAAACTTGGGAATATCTATACCTGACAAACGTGCCGCTGCGCCTTTGGCATGATCCGTCGCTATCAGGATCTGGCGAGTAAAATCAAACATGTCCGGGCCAGCTTGGCGCTAAGCAGCGTGCTTACATCCACGCCTTTTTCAGCGGCATGGGCTTCGGCCTTGTCGAGCAAGCGCGACAGGCTTTTCAGAATCTGGCGGAAGGCAGGAATGGATGCGTCGTAGGTAGTAAAGGCCATGTTCATCTCCGTGCTATGACAGATTGGGGAACAGATTGAGGTCGGCTTGTGGCCGCTCATGTTTTTTGTGTTGTGCAGCAGGAGCCCGATTCTGTCGCGGGAAGTGTTACAAGCCAAGCACCCTGAAGCAGTAAAATCAGCTGGCCTCACCGGCTTACAGAGACCTCATCCCCATGCGCAAAATTCCCGCCCGCTATGCCAGCCTGATCATGCCCCTGCTGCTCTCCATCTTTATGACCTGTGTGGTCTCTGCCATCAGCATACTGCGCAGTACCGGTCTGTCCGGGCAATTCCTGCAACTTTGGCCCGGCGCCTGGTTGCTGTCCTGGCTGGTCGCTTTCCCGGTTCTGCTACTCATACTGCCGGTGGTCAAGCGCCTCACCGTCTGGCTGACCGAACCTGCCTGAAACGGAATGACAGAAAGCAAAAAGCCGCGCAGATGCGCGGCTTTTTGTTGCAACAACTATCCAGTAGCCGGTCTTAGTGACCGCCACCTGACAGACCCTTGAGGATGTCTTCGGCCACTTTCTTGGCGTCGCCGAAAATCATCATGGTCTTGTCCATGTAGAAGATGTCGTTGTCGAGACCGGCATAACCCGGGTTCATGGAACGCTTGATCACCATGACGGTACGCGCACGCTGGGCTTCCAGAATGGGCATGCCGTAAATTGGCGAAGCAGGATCGTTCTTGGCGGCCGGGTTGACCACGTCATTGGCACCGATGATGAGGACCACGTCGGTCGCGGCGAAATCGGAATTGATTTCGTCCATTTCCTTCACGTCTTCATAAGGCACATCGGCTTCGGCCAGCAGCACATTCATGTGACCGGGCATACGACCTGCCACCGGGTGAATGGCATAGCTTACCTTCACGCCTTTTTCTTTCAGCAGATCGCCGAGTTCTTTCACGGCGTTCTGTGCTCGCGCCTGAGCCAGACCATAACCGGGCACGATGACCACGGAATCGGCATTGCTCATCATGAAGGCCGCATCTTCTGGCGAACCAGCGCGGTAATTCTTTTCCTTCTTTTCGCCATCGTCAGCAGCACCGGCAGCAGCAGCACCGAAGCCACCGAAGAGCACATTGAACAGCGAACGGTTCATGGCACGGCACATCACATAGGAAAGAATCGCACCGGAAGAACCCACCAAGGAACCAGCAATGATCAGCATGGAGTTATTCAGGGTGAACCCGATACCGGCCGCTGCCCAACCCGAGAAGGAGTTCAGCAGGGACACCACGACAGGCATGTCGCCACCGCCGATAGGACCAATCCAGAAATAACCCAGCACCAGGGCACAGGCCGTCATGGCGTAGAAGTGGTTCATGCTTTCGGTAACGAAATAAGCACCACCAAAACCCAGCATGCCGAGAGCCAGCACGATCTGCACCGGCTTGACCCAAGCGCCCTTCAGCGACTTGGCCCACTTCTTCGCCGCCAGCTTGCCATAAGCAAACACAGAGGCGGTGAAGGTGATGGCACCGACGAAGCAACCCACGAAGAGTTCGAAGCGGTGGATGGCATCATGCGAGGAGGAGTGATTCAGCACGGCAGCAATGGCAATCAGCACGGCGGAGAGACCCACCAGCGAGTGCATCAGTGCAACAGTTTCTGGCATCTGCGTCATCGGCACAGTCTTGGCGCGGAAGATGCCGATAGCAGCACCCAACACCATGGCACCGAGGATCAGGCCATAAGCCGGCTTGAGCTCGAAACCATTACCGCCTTTGAGGCTGGCAATCAGCACAAAGGTGGCGACTACCGCCAGACCCATGCCGATCATGCCGTAGCGATTGCCCATGATGGCCGAGGCCGGCGAAGACAGGCCTCGCAGAGCGAGGATGAAGAGGACGGCACCAATCAGATAGGCCCAGTCCGCGTATTGCGCGAGGTTTTCCATCTATCGGCTCCTTACTTCTTCTTTTTCTTGAACATGTCCAACATGCGTCCGGTCACCGCAAAGCCACCGAAGATGTTGATGCATGCAAGAAATACGGCAACAGCACCGAGTATGGTGGTTGCGTTGATTTCGCCATTGAAATACACGGTCTGCAGCATGGCGCCGACGACGATGATGCCGGAGAGGGCATTAGTCACGGCCATGAGCGGCGTGTGCAAGGCGGGCGTCACGCTCCACACCACGTAGTAGCCCACGAAAATCGCGAGCACGAACACGGTGAAAACGCTGGCAAAGGGGACGGCGGCAGCATGCTGCACGACATCGGCTGCCAAAGGGGCAACCTGGGCGACGGTTTCGTTCATCTCTATCGCTCCTTACGGCTTTTTGTACAGCACTTGGCCGGCATCGACGATGAGCGTCGGCTTGACCATTTCGTCCTCGCGATTGAGCTTCAAGCTCTGCGATTCCTTATCGTGCTGGGGCTGGAGGAAGTTAAGAATATTGCGGGCATAAAGCGCAGACGCTTCAGTGGCCACGGTGGCTGGAATATTGCCGATACCGACAATCTTCACGCCGTTTGCCGTGACAACAATCTCGTCAAGCTTGGAGCCTTCGACGTTGCCGCCGGAGGAGACTGCCATATCAACGATGACAGCACCGGCCTTCATCTTGGCAACCGTTTCGGCCTTGATCAGCACCGGTGCCTTGCGGCCCGGAATCTGTGCCGTGGTGATGACGATATTAGCCGCAGACACGGCCTTATCAACGATCACAGCCTGATCACGCACGTATTCCGGCGACGGTGTCCAGGCGTAACCGCCAGTGCCCAGGGCCTTGGCTTTTTCTTCGTCGGACATGGGAACGTCCAGCCACTTGCCGCCCAGCGATTCCACCTGCTCTTTGGCAGCCGGACGCATGTCGGAGGCTTCTACCACGCCGCCGAGACGCTTGGCCGTAGCAATGGCCTGCAGACCCGCCACGCCCACACCGAGGATCACGGTACGAGCCGGTTTGATGGTGCCGGCAGCCGTCATCATCATGGGGAACATGCCGGAGTATTCGTTGGCAGCAATCAGCACGGCCTTGTAACCGGCCAGCGATGCCTGCGAAGACAGAATGTCGGAGCTCTGCGCACGCGTGATACGAGGAATCAACTCCATCGCCACGCAGGTCAGGCCGCGAGCGGCGTAAGCATCAAGATGCGGGTTGGCATGAGGTGCGAAAGCGGCGAGCACGATGGCGCCCTGCTTATAGCTTGCAACTTCATCCGCTGTGGGCGCTGCCACCTTGAACACGACATCCGCATCTTTCACGGTATCGGCGGCAGTGGCCGCAATGGTGGCACCGGCTTCTTCATAGGCCTTGTCAGTACAGCTTGCGGCCAGACCGGCACCGCTCTGTACGACCAGCTTGTAACCCAGCGCAGCGAATTTCTTCACGGTTTCCGGTGTTGCGGAAACGCGAGTTTCGCCCGCAAGGATTTCGGCTGGAATCCCGATTTGCATGGTCAACCCTCACCTTGGCTATTCGGTAATTAAGGAGACATCCTGACGGCAAATTCTCTGAACCTGCCCGGACACGGCTGCGCGCAGGACGCGCAAAGGCCGGCGATTGTAATGCAGCGTTAATGGCAATGTGAGTACCCGTCGGTCAATTTCGGCCTTTTTTTCAGCCCGGCCACTGATTTGTTGCGACGGGTTAACGCCCTTGTCCGACAAAGTCGCAAGTGACTGCCAGGACTGATAATTTTTCCATCCAGACAAGAACAGCAGCCGTGCTTCGCGCTAGCATTGACGCATCTTGTGACATTTTTGCAGCCGACCCTGCCTCCGACACATCACCCCGTGACATCGCCATCATGACCTCGCGCCAGACTCTGACCGGCATCCTGCTGGTGCTGCTTTCCGCCGTGCTCTTCTCCACCAAGTCCATCTTCGTGAAGCTGGCTTACCAGGAGGCGGTGGACCCGGTGACCCTGCTCACCTATCGCATGCTGCTGGCCCTGCCCTTTTTTCTCGCCATGGCTTGGCTGGCAGAAAAGCATGAGACGCCCATTACCCTGCACCGTGGCGATTGGCTGAAGCTGTTTGCTCTGGGCTTTGGCGGCTACTACATGGCCTCGCTGCTGGACTTCATGGGCCTGCAATACATCAGCGCCGGCCTTGAGCGGCTGGTGCTCTTCCTTTACCCCACCATTACCGTACTCATCACGGTTTTTGTCCTGAAGCGCCCGGCCTCCCGTCTCACCTGGCTGGCTGTTGCTATCTGCTATGCCGGTATGGCGCTGGTGGTCTGGCAGGATGTGCAGCACCCTTCCTCGCACCTCGGCCTCGGCATGCTGCTGGTCTTTGGCAGCGCCATTACCTATGCCATTTACCTCGTGGGCTCGGGCGAGATGATTGCGCGCATTGGTGCCAACCGCTTTACCGGCATCGTGCTCAGCATTTCCTGCCTCTGCTGCATGGCCCATTTCCTGATCGCCAACCCCCTGTCAGCCCTGCTGGTGAGTCCGCGCATTCTCGGGCTCGGACTGATACTGGCCATCCTCTGTACCGTCTTGCCCGCCACCCTGCTCACCAATGGCATACGCCGTATCGGCGCCAGTCAGGCCGCGCTAATTGGTGCGATCGGCCCGGTCTCCACGCTGTATCTGGGTTATGCCGTACTGGGCGAAACCCTGAGCTGGCTGCAGGGTCTGGGCACAGCGCTGGTATTGGTCGGCGTGTTACTGGTCAGCCTGAAGAAGAGCACGTCATAAAGATGAAGACTGCGGCGTGAATTCGGCGGGCCCGCGCAGTAGCATGCAGGCCCTTTCATGACTCCGGAGTTTCGCCATGTCCCTGCACGCTGATGGCCTTCGCTTTGATGGCCGCATTGCCATCGTCACGGGCGCCGGTGGCGGTCTCGGTCGCCAGCACGCCCTGCTGCTGGGTCGTCTGGGCGCAAAAGTGCTGGTGAACGATCTGGGCGGCGGCATGCATGGCGAAGGCTCAGCCAGTCGCGCAGCCGATGTGGTCGTAACGGAAATCCGTGCCGCCGGTGGCGAAGCCGTGGCCAATTACGACTCGGTGGAAAACGGCACAGCCATTGTGCAAAGCGCGCTGGATGCCTTCGGCAGCGTGGACATCGTCATCAATAATGCCGGCATCCTGCGCGATGTGAGCTTTGCGAAAATGAGTCAGAGCGATTGGGATCTCGTGCACAAGGTGCATCTCGGCGGCGCTATGAGCGTTACCCACGCCGCCTGGCCCATCCTGCGAGAGAAAGGCTACGGCCGCATCATCATAACTTCTTCCGCGGCCGGCATTTACGGCAACTTCGGCCAGACCAATTACGGTGCCGCCAAATTAGGATTACTGGGCTTCGCCAACTGCCTCGCCGAAGAAGGCAAAGCCAAGGGCATTCATGTGAACACCATCGCCCCCATTGCCGCTTCGCGCATGACGGAAACCATCATGCCGCCGGAAGTGTTGGCGCGCCTCAAACCAGAAGCAGTGAGCCCTCTCGTGGCTTGGCTCTGCCATGAAAGCTGCACGGAAACCAAGGGCGTGTTTGAAGTGGGCGCCGGCTATATCAGCAAGCTGCGCTGGGAACGCACGCTGGGAACGCGCTTTGCTGAAGGAGAAAGTTTCGGTGTGGATGCGGTGGCCGCGCGCTGGAATGAAATCACGGATTTCAGCCAAGGCGAATATCCCGGCAGCATGCATGAATCCATCAATGCCATCCTGCAGGTCAAGGCCTGAGACCAGCATTGACTCTCTGCACAGAAAAGCGGTACGTGCGGACAATGCCGTGACCCGGCTTCAGCCCTAAGATAAAGCTCTGGAAAATTCAGAATAAAAGCGCGACCGGAGCCCTGTATGCACGCCAGACCTGCCATCATTTTCCTGAGCCTTTTGCTATGCCTGCTGTGCAGCAGCAGTCATGCCGAAGCGGCATGGAAAAATGCTGGTAACCGTAACGGCATACAGGTCTGGAAGCGGCCCGTGGCCAATTCGCCCTATGTCGAATTCCGTGCTGAAGCCACGGTGACATCCAGCCTCTCGGCACTGCTCAATCTTTTTTATGATCTGGAGGCCGCCCCGAAATGGCTGGATGGCACGCGCAAGGTCATTGCCGTACGTCGCGATGATCCCACACAGGAATATGTATTGCTGCTGGAAACCGATATGCCATGGCCGCTGCAAGACCGCGATGCCGTGATCTCGGGACACTGGTGGCAGGATGCGAAAACACTGAGCATTAATCTGCGCAGCAAAAGCGTAGACGGCATCGTGCCGGCCAACCCCGACTTCATACGCAACAATATCCGCTCAGACTGGACTTTCACGCCTCTGGGCCGTGGCCAGGTGAAAGTCATCATGGGCGGCCACGTCGATCCCGGCGGCAATCTGCCGGAATGGGCCGTGAATATGCTGATACAGGAATCGCCGCTGCGCACATTGACCAATCTCAAGCGCATGATTGCCGATCCGAAGCGGCAGGCAGAAAAACACGCAGGCGTTACTGAACCCGATACCGACTTCAAGGCACGTCAGGACTGATTCAGGGCGTCTAGTTGGTTTCCACCAGTTGGTCGCGATAACGATCGCGGTAGCGTAACGGTGTCATGCCGGTCCAGCGCCGGAATGCGCGATAGAAAGCACTGGGATCAGAAAAGCCCACCAGATAGGCGATATCCTCAATGCTCTGCGTGGTTTGCAAAAGGCGTTCAGCCAGATCACGACGGTAATCTTCGAGGATGTCGTTATAGCTGGTTTCCACCGCCGCCAACTCCAGTTGCAAACGTCGTCTCGTCATACACAGCCGTGCAGCAATCGCATCAATACCAAAATCACCGCCCTCCAGAGTCTGGCTGATGACACGCCGGACCTGATGCACCAGTTCCTGACGCCCCACTTCCTCCAGTTTTTCTTCGGCAATTTTTTCATGCTGGCCCTGCAGGGAAATATCTGCCTGCCAGGACTCATGGCCGAGCAAGGCTGCATCAAAATACAGCCTTGTTTGCGCCTGCCCCAACAAGACCGGGCAACCGTAAATCTGCTGGTAATACTCAGGGCTTGCTCCCTCTGTGTGGCAGAAATGAATCTGCAAGGGCAGGAATCCGTTATCACTGACATCACGCAGAAAGCGGACAAGACCGCCAACAAAGCATTCCACCAGATGCCGGGGTGATGCTTGCGTGGCCTCATCCGCCAGAAAGCAGGCCTCTGTGCTCATCACCAAACGCATGGCCAGCGTCGGATTCAATAGCTTCTGATAGGACAACATGCGCAGCAGCGCGCCCCCAAAAGTGCGGCTGCTGGAAAAGAAATACTCAATGACATGGCCACGCAGGCTGGGCAGGAACTGACTGAGCCATAAACCGGCATCCGCATTGGCCGTCACCTGCACCAGCGCTGCCCAGAACGCCTGCTGCACAGCGTCGGCATCGCGCTGCTCAACCGGCAGTGCCGCCAACAAACGCCCTTGCAAAGCCAGTACGGCAGAGGCCGGCACGCCAGCTTGGTCCAGTGCTTTCAGGCCGGCGCGCTCCAGCAGGGAAACTTCCGCAACAGACATCGCCAGCTCACAACTCTTTTACTGAATGGCACCGCTCTCCGACAAGCTCAGGGCGGGCACAAAAATCTGAAAGGGATCCGGCTTCTGATCGAAAAGATTATCGACCACATTATGCTCGGCACCGGTGAATACATTGATGTATTCGCCGGCCGAACCCATGGGCTTCATGGCCGAGAAACCGCGATCCAGGAAATCATAAAGCCCGCCCAACCCTGCCACATGTGCAGGCCGGCGCGCAAATCTGAACGTGGCATAAATCACGCGTGAGCGCACATACCTATCCAGACCATTACCCAATTCATTAAGCAGGGCCATCTGCAGATGCCGCTCTTCACGCGTAGAGGCGCGGCGATAAGCGTCGGCATAATTTTCCATGGTGATGGTGCTGGCCCCACCTTCCTCAAAAATGATTTCGGTCATGCGCTGATCCAGCAGGCCAGTGCGAGAATTCAGTTCCAGCGCCACGGCGGCTGTGCGCAAGACCACATCCGGCATGATGTGTGAAGCCAGCGGCAGTGCCCGCTCCACCTCGTCGGCCATACGGCGTAAATCCAGGCCGTACATATCGTCCAGGAAAAAACGCGTCACCGGTGCATAGCGTGGGTCTTTCAGGAACTGCGCATGGCGCAGGGCGAGCTGTTCTACCTGCCAGCGCTGGAGAGCCATAAACCAGATGCTGAACACCTTGTCCTCATGGCAGCGCCAGGTGCGATAAATATCAATTTCCTGCCGGATCAGATCGGCAACACTGCGATTTTTGTCACGCTCGATATTTTGCATTTTCACGCTCCCCTTGCTGATGACGGGAAGTGTATTGGCGCCTGTGCCCGGCACAATGACGGATGGCACGCTGCCTTGGTGCCATATGTCACTGCTGCCATATGTCACTGCTGCCATCTGTCATTCTGCAGAGACCAGACCTACTGAAGACGACGCGACTGACGTACCGACTTGGCCAGTTCCGGTGTCGGCAAAGACAGTCCGCGCGCTAACACTGGCACGTCCTGACAGCTCACCCAGCGCGACATGCGCGGCATGCCGGTAAGCCCCATATAAAGGCCGGCCAGAATATCGTGATAAGGAAATTGCCGGGCGAAACGCAGCACCAGTGGCGCACTCTCGCCAATATGGTTGCTAATGGTGAGCGCGCCCAGCGACTGATGTGCCGACAAAGCCTGCCAGCGCCACTCGCCATCAATATGCGCCAGATCGCCCTCTTCCTGATGAAAGTGCAGGCCAGCAGGCCCGCTCTGCCTATACGCCAGACGATAACGCACACCCAGTGAAAAGAAGCCCAGACCTATGCCCACCAGCCAGTCCACGGCAAAACCTTCCTGACGCGGCCGGCACACAGCTTTCTGCACCAGCGGGAAAAACTCCGTGTAACTATCAAAGCGCAGGGAATGCTGGAAGGCCTGCTCCAGCTCTGTGTCTACTACCGCACCCACAGCCACAAAACGCTGGCAATAAACCTCGCCATCCCGATTCAACCACTGCCCACTATCCACAAAAGCCACCGGGCCGGCGGCGACGAGCGAGGTCAGCAAAGGATGCTGCGCCACCTCAGGAAATGGCGGCACGACCGGCAGCGTCGGCAAGTGCTTCAGCTCTGCAGGCTTGGCCTCATCCGGCATAAAGGCACGACGCAGCGCCTCCATACCCACAAAAGCGGCTCCGTAAGGCGCGGCCACTGCCATGTCCGGCTGTGCTTTGAGCAGCATATTGATAAGCAGATTGATGCTGGCGATATCGGCCCAGTTCAAATAAACCACCAGTGTGCGTTGCGCATCCAGCGCGACAAGCTGCCAGCGACTCACGGCGGCATCGGCATCGCCTTCCACCAACATGGCCGATAGCGAACCATCGGCTTCGTGCGTGTGCTGCAAGATCAGTCGCGTGCCTACCGTCATCATGGAAAGCCGGAAGACATGGCGGTATTCCACACGCGCATGAACCCCGTGCACGGCTTGCACGGCCACGCTTTCCGTATTGGGAATATATTCGGCATAGGCTGCGTAATCACGCAGATGCTGGCGCACACGATCCGCCGACACCGGCAATACCATGGCGCTGCCGCGAAAAACTGCCGACTTGTAGAAGCGCGATTCACCGCGTGCCAACACCGTGATATCACGTGACGGCAGGGAAAAAAGCAGCTGACGATCGCCAGCCAACGCCGCCAGTTCGGCGGCGGAAAAACCGATCTGGTCCAGGGTGGGCGTTGGATTGGGGAACTCTTCGAACCGGGGCATGGCTGCTTCGCACAGTCTTGTTGTTGCGCGATACTACTGGCGCACCAACTCAGGCGTGATGGCCGTAGTGCTCATGGAAATTGGCCTGTTCATTTCAGCCATGCAAATAAAAAATGCCGACGAGGCCGGCACTTTCCTGATCTTTCCTGGTCTCTCCTGTTTCAGCTTTTGAAAAAGCCTTTGAGCAGATCAGCGCCCTGAGCCAGCACATCATTCCCCTGCGGCAACTGGCCATTGGGCGTCAGCTTGTCCACCAGACCCGGCAAATGCTGAGCCAGCTGTGCCGAAAGCTGCCCGACATCCAGCCCCAACTTTGCGGCCAGCTCCTGAACTTGCCCACTGCCCAGAGCCTTCTGTATCTGCTCCCCAGTCACCGGCAGGTTTTGCCCCGCTCCCACCCAAGAGGCCGCCGCATCGGCCAAGCCGCCTTGCTGTAATTTCTCCAAGAGGCCCTGCAAGCCGCCACTCTGCGCCAGCAACTGCTGGGCAAGCGCCATGATGTTTCCACCACCGTGTTGGCCTCCCCCCAGCAGACTGCCCACCTCATCCAGCAATCCCATAATCAATCTCCTTCGAAACAACCATGCCGATATCCCGGCATGGCCCGGGCACTCAGCCTAGACCAGAAGCCCGAACCCAGCCGTCTACGAAAAAGCTGGTACGTTCGTACTTGATTTTGATCCGGCAGTGGCGCATGGTTGGGCCCACGCTCATGGCGATAACAAGAAAACACGAGGTCAACCATGAAAACCCTCAATGCCTGGCTGGACGAATACAGCGAATCCCACCGCAATCCCGTGAACAAGAACATTCACTGGATCTGTGTGCCTGTGATCTATTTCTGCGTACTGGGCCTGCTCTATGCCCTGCACCCTTGGGCCGCCTATGCCGGCGTCCTTGTCGGTCTCGTTTTCTATGTGCCGCTCTCCTTGTCACTGGCCGCCGGCATGCTGGCCATCAGTGTGCTCATGCTGGCCCTGATACGAGTGACACCCAATATCCTCTGGGTATCTGCGGCCCTGTTTGTAGCGGCCTGGATAGGCCAGTTCTACGGCCACAAGGTGGAAGGCAAGAAGCCCTCCTTCTTCAAGGATTTGCAGTTCCTGCTGGTCGGCCCGGTATGGCTGCTGAATTTTGTTTACCAGCGTCTGGGTATCAAAACCTGACATCAAGACCTGGAGCCCTCTTCCCCTGTTATTGCGCAGCAGGTGAAAACAAAAAAGGCGATGGTGGAAACCATCGCCTTTTTCTTTGGGCGCAATAAAAGCGGCCCTTATTCGTCCTTGAGCGAGCACTCATAGTTAGACGGATTGTGCTTGCAGCGCACCTTCTTCAGGATGGACATCATGCGCGGGTCATACACGCCCTCTGCCGTCAGCTGCAGACGGGCTTCGCGCATCAAGCGAAAGTATTTGTCTTTGTCGGCCGCACTGAGGTCCATCCAGTAGCGCTCGGGAATATCTTTCTCTACTGAATCAATCAGGGCATAGGCCTGATCCAGATAACCAATGGCGAAGTTGCGTATCTTCTGCAGCTTGTCGTCCAGATCCGGCACTTCTTTCAGGAACTTCTCGCGGCGGAAAACGATGGAGCCGGAAATCATGGCCAGCGGAATACGATAGATGCCGCCCTTGTCACCCAGACCCCGATAAAGCTCCAGCGGCCGAAAGATGATGGCCGGTGCAGCAATGATGTCCACCTGACCGTTATTGAACTTGCCGGAGAAATTGGAAAGATCGGAGGCCACCGGCTGCGCGCCCAACTGCTGCACCATGCGCGCCTGCGATTTATCAAAATCCAGTACCGCCACTTTCTTGCCAGCGGCTTTCTCGATGGAATCGATTTTGCGGTCATTCACCATCACATAGACAGCACCAATGGGAATGATACCGCCGACTTGATAAGGCCCGTCGATGAGCATGGGCGCCACTTTGGGATTGGTGTAAATAAGGCGAACCGCCGTCTTCACCTGATCGTAGTTTTCCAGCGCGCCCACGGAATCAAAACTGCCGATGAATTTATTGAACTGCTTGGCGCGAAAAGTGGAAAGCGCCACGGCATCGCACTGGCCCGCCTTGAAATCTTCCGCCGCTACGCGCTCGTCGGTATAGGCTCGAATATCCAGAAAGACATTCCAGCGTCGGGCCTGCAATACGAGATCCTTGGCATATTGCGCGCCGGGACCGTTGGCACCTATGGGATCAAAAATACAGACGCGGACATTGAGCGGCTTTTCCAGCGGACCTATCCCGGTAGCTTTCTGGAACTCTTCTACCGTAGGGATGGTGACACTCACCCCGTTCAGGGTGGCACTGGTGCCGGCATAAGCCAGCGGTGCCACCAGCAGGGCAGCTCCCAGCACGGAGGTAGAGAACAGGGATTTCAGGCAGGTCTTCATTATTGTTTTCCTCTGCAGCCAATCAGCCGTCGCACCATGCTAGAGAAATCCGTCAACTCCGGCTTGGCCAAAAGGACGAAACACTCTGTCTGGTGGGCAAAGGCCGAGAATGCGGCAACACCCCGAGTGCGGCAAGAAAAAAGGCAGCCCGCAGGCTGCCTTTTTCAGTCATCGCATAAGGAAGCTCAATATCAGCTTTCCGGGCGCATATGCGGGAAGAGGATGACATCACGGATGCTAGGTGCATTGGCAAAGAGCATGACCAGACGATCTATGCCTATGCCCTGACCTGCCGTGGGCGGCAAACCATATTCCAGAGCACGGATATAGTCGGCATCAAAATGCATGGCTTCGTCATCGCCAGCATCCTTTTCCTTTACCTGCTGCAGGAAACGCTCGGCCTGGTCTTCCGGATCGTTAAGCTCGGAGAAGCCATTAGCGATCTCGCGACCACCGATAAAGAACTCGAAGCGGTCGGTGATAAAGGGATTGTCGTCATTACGGCGAGCCAAGGGCGACACTTCCGCCGGGTATTCCGTGATGAAGGTGGGCTGGCGCAGCTGCGTTTCCACCGTCTCTTCAAAAATAATGGTCTGCAGCTTGCCTATGCCCCAGATGGGTTTGACCTGCATCTTGAGCTTGCTGCGGATGATTTCGCTGGCAGCGGCCACATCCCAGAGCTGCTCACGGGTGAGTTCCGGGTTGTACTTGAGGATGGAGTCCACCATGGAGATACGGGTGAACTTGGCGCCGAAATCGTAGGTCTCGCCCTGATAATCCACATCAGTTTTGCCCAGCACATCCAGTGCAATCGTACGCAGCATGTCTTCGGTGAGATCCATAAGGTCGCGGTAATCCGCATAGGCCATATAGAACTCGATCATGGTGAATTCAGGATTGTGACGCGCCGACACACCTTCGTTACGGAAGTTGCGGTTGATCTCGAATACACGCTCGAAGCCCCCCACCACCAGACGCTTGAGGTAGAGCTCGGGCGCGATGCGCAGGAAGAGCGGCATATCCAAGGCATTGTGATGCGTATTAAAGGGCTTGGCGGCAGCACCACCGGGAATTACATGCATCATGGGTGTTTCCACTTCCATGAAATCGCGCGCCAGCATGAAGCGGCGTATGCCCTCAATCACCTTGGAACGGATAGTAAAAGCGCGGCGTGTATCTTCGCTGACAATCAGATCCACATAGCGCTGGCGATATTTCATTTCCTGATCGGCCATGCCGTGGAATTTATCCGGCAAGGGACGCAGGGATTTAGTCAGCAGACGCAGTTCTTCCACATGCAGCGAGAGCTCACCGGTCTTGGTCTTGAAGACATAACCGCGAGCACCGACGATGTCGCCCATATCCCACTTCTTGAAAGCGGCATAGGTGTCTTCACCCACGGCTTCCTTGGAGATATAGAGCTGGATACGGCCCGACATGTCCTGAATGGTGGTAAAGCTGGCCTTGCCCATAACGCGCTTGAGCAAGATGCGGCCCGCGATGGCGAAGTGCTTCTTGTCCGCCTCAAGAGCCTCATTTTCCAGCGCGCCAAACTGTTTCACGAGATCGGCGGCAACAGCATCACGTTTGAAATCATTAGGAAAGGCAACTTTCTGACTGGCGCGAATATCGCTCAGCTTCTGTTTGCGCTCGGCAATCAGTTTGTTGACATCAACCTGGATTTCGCTGCTCTGCTCTTCGCTCATCATTCTTTACCCATAACTCGTCGTTAACGCATTTCCACCGCACAGGGATAAACCCTGTGCGAATAATCACAGACCCATTTTCAGTGAGGCCTGGATGAACTCGTCGATATCACCATCCAGCACAGCACCGGGATTGGAGCTTTCGATATTGCTGCGCAGATCTTTCACGCGCGACTGATCCAGCACATAGGAACGGATCTGGCTGCCCCAACCCACATCGGATTTGGTTTCTTCCAGCGCCTGCTTGGCGGCATTGCGCTTTTGCATTTCCAGCTCATAGAGCTTGCCGCGCAGCAACTTCCAGGCACGATCACGGTTGGCATGCTGGGAACGTTCGTTCTGCACGGCCACCACGGTATTGGTGGGGATATGCGTCAAGCGCACGGCCGAGTCTGTCTTGTTCACATGCTGGCCGCCGGCACCTGAAGAACGGTAAGTGTCTTCGCGCACATCCGACTTATTGATTTCGATTTCGATATTGTCATCCACTTCCGGCGAGACAAAAACGCCCACAAAAGAGGTATGACGGCGGTTACCGGAATCAAACGGGGATTTTCGGACCAGACGATGCACACCCGTTTCCGTGCGCAACCAGCCATAGGCATAAGGGCCTTCAATGCGCAGCGTGGTGGACTTGATACCGGCCACATCACCCGCAGATTCTTCCAGCACTTCGCCTTTGAAGCCGTGACGGTCTATCCAGCGCAGATACATGCGCTGCAGCATGGACGCCCAGTCCTGTGCCTCGGTACCACCGGCACCGGACTGGATATCGAGGAAGGCATTAGAGGAGTCCATCTCACCCGAGAACATACGGCGGAATTCGAGATCGGCCACAGACTTTTCGAGACCATCAAGCTCGGTGGTGACATCGCGTAGCGTGCCTTCGTCGTCTTCTTCGACGGCGAGATCCAACAGCTCCTTGGCATCCACCAGACCGCCATCCAGATTATCCAGCGTCAGTACCACGCCTTCCAATTCGGCGCGCTCGCGGCCTATGGCCTGCGCTTTTTCCGGATCATTCCAGAGCGTGGGATCTTCGAGCTCGCGCATCACCTCTTCGAGGCGTTCTTTTTTCAGGTCGTAGTCAAAGATACCCCCGGAGCGAAGAGGAACGCTCGGCGAGGTCTTTGATACGGTTCAGATAGGGATTGATTTCCATAGGGGGAACAGCGGTCAGCATCAGGAAAGGCGCGGATTGTAGCGGAAAGGTCCGGCGCCCGGTACCTGTGCAAAGCAGAGCCCGAAACAACAACGGCCGCAGATGCGGCCGTTGCAGGACCGGTCATTTCACCGGTCTTGAGGGGCTGTGGTGGCGGCGTCAGGAGAAGGGTTCAACGCTGGCCGGCACCGCCTGAGCTTGAGGGGCCGAGCTAGAGAAAAACGTGACCTGCAAAGTCGTATAGGTCATGGCAAGAGCGATAAGACCGAGGCCGGCAATCCGGGCGGCTTCGCGAAGGGTAAACATGATGAGCTCCAAACTATTCAAGAGTACTGCCCGGAACAGACCTGATGCAGCGGCACACAAATGCGCCGCCGACGCGAGCACGTTCAGAACATGTGCCTGAACGTGCGACCCGCTAGCAAAACAGGATGGCTTACTAGCAGGTTAAAAAGACGAGGACCCGGACAGCTGGCCAGTGAAATACCGGCTTAGCCATTAGAACAGAAAGCCCGGTGAGCCCGGGTTGGTGACCCGTTATCTTGTGTAAACAGACCCGAGGGTCAGCACAGAGCGGCGCCCCACCCAAGCAGATCAAGCGGGCTTGCTGATGGCGTCCAGCAGCGGCTCAAGATATTCCACGCGTAATTGCAGCGAGCGCGAGCCGCGGAATTCATTGATGTCGAGGCGATAGGCCAGCCGGACGCGGCGTGTCTGGTTGGGCCAGACCTCTCTGTCTACATTAAAGGCAATGGCATCGAAAACACGATTGGAAGCGGGATGCGAGACACTGAGCTTGATGTGCTTTTCCTTGAGCAGGCGCTGATCCAGGCAAAGGAACTCACCATGAAACAGCGGCTCCGGAAATGACTGCCCCCAAGGACCGGACTCACGCAAAAGATCGGCAAAACTTTCGGAAAAACATTCCGGCGGGAGTTCGCCATCGGAATGCAGCACAGGTTCGAGATCGCAACGATCTGCCACCGCCTTCACCGCCTCATTGAAGGCCTCGCGAAATCGCGTCAGATGCGCCAGCGGCAAGGACAGCCCCGCCGCCATGGCATGACCGCCAAAGCGCGTGATCAGCCCGGGATTTTTCGCCGCCACCAAATCCAGCACATCACGTATATGCACGCCGGGAATGGAGCGTGCCGAGCCTTTCAACTCTGCCGTGGCCGGATTGCGATCATCACCGGCCGGGGCAAAGGCAATCACGGGACGATGGAATTTATCCTTGATACGACCCGCCAATATACCGATCACGCCCTGATGCCAGCTCGCATCAAACAGGCTGAACGCGAAGGGCAAAGTATCGGCTGAAATCTTCAAATGCTTGAGCGCCGCCAGTGCCTCCTGCTGCATACCCGCCTCGATCTGACGACGATCGAGATTAAGGCCATCCAGCTCGGCGGCATATTGCGCGGCCAACTCATGCGAATCCGTGAGCAGGGTTTCAATGCCGTGCGACATATCATCCAGACGCCCGGCCGCATTCAGACGCGGTGCCACCTGAAAGCCGAGATCGGTGGCCACCAATTGCTCCGGCCTTTTCCCCGCCACCGCCAACAGAGCACTAATGCCCGGCACGCAACGGCCGGCACGTATACGCGCCAAACCCTGATGCACCAGCACACGGTTATTGGCATCCAGCGCCACCACATCGGCCACGGTACCGAGGGCCACGAGATCGAGATAATCCGCCAGCGATACTTCTGGCAGATTTTTCTCGGCAAACCAGCCGGCATTTTTCAAGCGCGTGCGCAGGCTAGAGAGCAGATAAAACACCACTCCCACGCCCGCCAGATTTTTGCTCGGAAACTCACAGCCGGGTTGATTGGGATTAACGATGGCATCCGCCACCGGCAGCGTGGCACCCGGCAGATGATGATCGGTGACCAATACGCGTATACCCGCAGCCTTGGCGACTGCCACACCCTCAATACTGGAAATACCATTGTCTACGGTGACGATGAGATCCGGTGCTTTTTCCCGCTGCGCCAGCGCTACGATTTCCGGCGTAAGGCCGTAACCGTATTCAAAACGGTTGGGCACCAGATAATCCACCTGCTGTGCACCCAGAGCCCGCAGCACACGTAGCGCCAACACCGTACTGGTGGCGCCATCAGCATCAAAATCCCCGACCACCAGAATGCGCCAGTCTTCACGCAAGGCCTGCTGCAGCAAATCCAGCGCAGCCTCCATGCCCTTCATGGCCTGCGCCGGCACCAAACCCTTCAGGGCGCGCTCCAGCTCAACAGACGAACTCACACCGCGCAGCGCATACAAACGCGCCAGCACGGGATGCATGCCGGGCAAGAGCACGGTGTCGTCAGGCAGGACGCGAGGACGTATGACTTTTTTCATGCTTTTTTCATAAACCCGAATAAGTCGTGAGTGGTGCATTTTGTAGGTCGGGCGTCAGCCCGACAGCAGCTTTTCTCTTTACTCCGGCGTCGGGCTAAAGCCCGACCTACAAACCACTCTCACATAAAAACAAACAAAAAAGCCCGTGCAGGGCACGGGCTTTTTTAGCACGACAAAGCTAGTCGGGCCATTTGCAAAGAAGTGATCAGCCCATTTGCGAAAGAATGGCGCTCTTCACATCGTCCAGCTTGGCATCAATGGTCTTGAGCACGGCATCAGAGCACTGCTTGATGGCCGTGTCCGGGTCCTTGAGGCCATTACCGGTAAGCGTGCACACGATCTTGGAGCCTTCAGGAATCTTGCCGTTCTTCACGTCACGCATGGCACCAGCCAGCGAGGCCGCAGAAGCCGGCTCGCAGAACACGCCTTCGCGCATGGCGAGCAGGCGCTGGGCATCAAGAATTTCCTGATCGCTGAGCTCGTCGAACCAGCCGCCGGAATCTTTCTGCAGCGCCCAGGCTTTATCCCAGGACTGCGGATTACCAATACGGATGGCGGTGGCCACCGTTTCCGGATTAGCAACCGGGCCGCCACGCATGAAAGGTGCAGAGCCAGCAGCCTGATAGCCGACCATTTTCGGACGGCTATTGACGATGCCGCGCTCGTGGTACTCGGTATAACCCATCCAATGCGCGGTGATATTGCCGGCATTGCCCACGGGCAGGCAGTGGAAATCCGGTGCAAAGCCCAGCTCTTCCACAATTTCAAAAGCGGCTGTCTTCTGACCCTGCAAACGATAGGGATTGATGGAGTTCACGATGGTGACAGGCGCGTGTTCAGCCACCTGCTTCACCAGTTCCATGCCCTCATCGAAATTGCCACGAATCTGCAAAGTAATGGCGCCGTACATCATGGCTTGAGCCAGCTTGCCCATGGCGATCTTGCCTTCGGGAATCAGCACGAAGGCAGTGATTCCAGCGCGTGCGGCATAAGCAGCAGCAGCGGCCGATGTATTACCCGTGGAGGCGCAGATGATGGCCTTGCTGCCTTCTTCCACGGCCTTGGTCACAGCCATGGTCATGCCACGGTCCTTGAAAGAACCCGTGGGATTCAGGCCTTCATACTTCACATAAATCTCGACCTGCTTGCCCAGCAGCTTCGGAATATTCTGCAGCTTGATCAGCGGGGTATTGCCCTCGCCCAGAGAAATCAGGCGGGTATCGTCCGAGACAGGCAGGTGGTCACGGTATTTATTGATCAGGCCGGTATAGCGGTTTCCGAAGCTCATGATTTTTCTCTCTTGGGGTGAAACGTGACTCGCCACAAGGCGGCTTCGAGTGAGTCGTGAAACGGAAAGGCCATCCCTTTCTGCTCACGATTCACGATTCACGATTCACGATTCACTAAAAACTTACGCGTCCAGATTCTCAAGACGTATGCGCACCACCTTGCCGATGATGTCATCCAGCCCTTCGATAGAAGCAATCGCGCTGTTCATTTCTTTTTCCTGCACCGGCTTCGTGAGCAAGATGACAGGAACAGAACCCGCCTCGTGTGCCGGCTTCTGCAGAATGGCTTCGATACTGATGCCACGCTCGGACAGAATACGCGTCACATCCGCCAGCACGCCGGGGCGATCATTGGCGGTGAGGCGCAGATAATACGAGGTCACCACTTCATCCATGGGCAGGATGGGAGTGTCAGCAATGGCATTGGGCTGGAAGGCCAGATGCGGTACAAAAGCGGCACCTTCCGTGCTCAGTGCGCGCACCACATCAACAATGTCGGCCACGATGGCAGAGGCCGTTGGCCCCGCACCAGCACCCGAACCGTAATACAGCGTGGCGCCCACCGGTTGTGACTGCACCAGCACGGCATTCTTCACGCCATTCACATTGGCGATCAGGCGCTCGGCAGGAATCAGTGTGGGATGCACGCGCAACTCGATACCGCTAGTGGTGCGACGCGCCACGCCCAGATGCTTGATACGAAAGCCCAGCTCTTCGGCGTAAGAAACATCTTCACGCGTCAAACGCGTGATGCCTTCGGTATAAGCCTTCTTGAATTGCAGCGGAATACCAAAAGCCAGCGAAGCCAGAATGGTGAGCTTGTGTGCGGCATCAATGCCTTCCACATCGAAAGTAGGATCAGCTTCGGCATAGCCCAGCTCTTGTGCCTCTTTCAGCACATCATGGAAATCACGACCCTTCTCGCGCATTTCCGTGAGGATGAAATTGCCGGTGCCATTGATGATGCCGGCCAGCCACTCAATACGATTGGCCGCCAAACCTTCACGCAACACCTTGATGATGGGCACACCACCGGCAACCGCTGCTTCAAAGGCGACATACACGCCCTTCTTTTCTGCCGCGGCAAAAATCTCGTTGCCGCATTCGGCGAGCAGCGCTTTGTTGGCAGTGACCACATGCTTGCCATTATTGATGGCCTGCATGACCACCTCACGGGCGGTGGTGGTGCCACCAATCACTTCAACCACGATATCGATTTCCGGGTCATTGACCACGGCCATGATGTCGCGGCTGACGCGGGTATCCTGAAGATCGTATTGGGGAGTCTCACGACGCGCGCCAACATGGGCGACACGAATTTCACGGCCGGTACGGCGGGAGATTTCAGCTGCGTTATCCCGGAGCAGGTTGAAGGCGCCACCGCCCACCGTGCCCAGGCCGACGATACCTACAGAGACCGGTTTCACATCATCACCTGAATGCTAGGAAAAATTACGACGCCCGGATTGGGACGTGCGCGGCACGGGAGGTGCCGCCCGCAAACCCGGCAAGGCCGGATTTGGCGTGAGCCAAGACCGGACATGCGCCGGACTTGGCGACCCTTTTCGGCGGCATGGACGCTGCCGGAAAGGGGTAAAAGAAAGCGCGCAACATTATGGCCGGCACCGGCCTTTGTCAAACCCAAGAAGTGCCGGAAATCCTAGAGAAATCAGCGTATGCCGAGGTCCTTAACCAACTCGTCGGCCGGCACATAGCCGCCCAGCTGCATACCGTTCACATCGAAGATGGCCGGGGTGCCACGCACCCCCAAGTTCTGGCCAAACTCGTAGGAGGAGGCCACCGGGGATTTGCAAATACTGGGCGCGGGTGGCAGCACAACGCCGTTTTTGGCCTGGGTCAAAGCAGCCAATCTATCCTTGGCACACCAGACGCTATCCATCTTGGCCGAGTCATCCGTCTTGGGGCCCTTGCGCGGGAAGGCCAGATAACGCACCTCCACACCCAGCTTGTTCAGCTTGGGGACTTCCTGATGGAGCTTGCGGCAGTAGCCACACTCCACATCGGTGAAGACATAAATCGCTGCCTTCATCTTGCCAACCGCGGGATACACAATCATGTCGGAGCGCACCACTGTGGCCAGCCCGGCCTTACGCTCAGCCGCCATGCTCTGGTCTTCCACACTCACCAGAGCCTTACCCCTGATCTCCATGACTTCGCCCTGCACGAGATAGCGGCCATCGGGCGACACCATCACGCTCTCATAGTTGCTGGCACGAACCTCATAGAGGCCTGGAATCACTGAAGGCTTGATGGATTTGATTTCAATGTCAGGAACCACGGCCTTGACCTTGGCACGGATGACATCTTCAGGGCCGGCACAGGCCACAGCGGCGACAAGAGCCAGGCCGAGGGCCAGACCGGAAAGCAGTCGGAATTTCATGGGGTCATCTCAATACAGAATCAGGCGGGCAGCATAAGCCTTTGCCGGCGGAGCGCCGATAGTACATGCGTAAACGGGCATTGCAGAGGACAGACGCTAGCCGCGCGGATGATGCTGGGCGTGCAGATCCTTAAGGCGCTGATTGGCGATATGCGTGTAAATCTGCGTGGTGGAAAGATCGCTATGTCCCAGCAGCATCTGCACCACACGCAGATCTGCACCGTGGTTGAGCAGATGCGTCGCAAAAGCATGGCGCAGCGTATGCGGTGACAGATTGCGCCCTATGCCAGCGGCCTTGCCCAGCTGCTTGATGCGATGCCAGAAGGTCTGCCGCGCCATGAACTCACCTTCACGGCTGGGGAACAAGGCATCGGTGGCATTGCCGGCCACCAGCATCGGCCGCGCCTCTTCCACATATTTCACCAGCCACTCCATGGCCTCCTCATTCATAGGGACCAAACGCTCTTTGGAGCCCTTGCCCGTCACCCGCACAAAGCCCCCACGCAGATTAGGCTGATCCACACGCAAGCCCACGAGCTCAGAGACGCGCAGGCCACAGGCGTACAGCAGCTCCAGCATGGCGCGATCACGAAGGCCCAGCGGCGTTTCCGTTAGCGGCGCCGCCAGCAAAGCCTCCACTTCTGCCTCGGACATATCCTTGGGCAAAGGCCGCCCTAGCTTGGGCGATTCCAGATTCAGCGTGGGATCACTGGCAATACGGTTTTGCGCGAGATGAAAACGGTAAAAGCGGCGTGTGGCAGACAGAAAGCGGGCGCGTGAACGCGGGTGACTGCCCTCGGCCTGCAAATCGTGGATATAACGCGCCAGATCGTCCTGTTCCAGTTGCAAGAGACTACGGCCATCCGCCCACTGTGCCAGCTTGCGCAAGTCCGTGAGATAACCGGCAATGGAATGACGACTCAAGCCCTCCACCACCAGCTTGCTGCGAAACTGACGCAACTCAGCCATCTCCGGCAGGGAGTTTTCTTCAGCCTTGGGACGGCCACGCGGACGCTTCACCAGTGTTGTCATGGCCTGAGCATATCTTTTTTATGACACTTCCGGCACGTAAAGCACCGGAAACACGCTGCGCCCGAGATGCGACTCGGGCTCACTCTGCCGTTGGCGCTTTATTGCTCTTTTTGATGGAAGTGAATTTAGCCGCGATGCGTTGCAAGCCCTGACTCATCGCGGCTAAAGCCCCTCCCACAACAACCGCGCCGCTGCCCCAAATCAAAATTCAGGCATAAAAAAAGCGGCCCGAAGGCCGCCTTTTTTTGCTCACGCGAAACGCCCTTATTTGGGGGCGCGCGGAGTGAGCTTTTCCTTGATACGTGCGGACTTGCCCGAACGATCGCGGAGGTAGTACAGCTTGGCACGACGCACGTCACCACGACGCTTCACTTCAATGCCAGCGACTACCGGGGAATGGGTCTGGAAAACACGTTCCACACCAATACCATTGGAAATCTTGCGCACGGTGAAAGCCGAGTTGAGGCCGCGGTTCTTGATGGCGATAACCACGCCTTCATAAGCCTGCAGACGCTCACGGTCGCCTTCCTTAACCTTTACTTGCACGACAACAGTGTCGCCGGGAGCAAAAGAGGGGACGTTCTGTTTCAACTGGGCCTGTTCAACAGCCTGTACCAGGGGATGCTTGCCGCTCATGGCATTTCTCTCAAGTTATGGTGACAGAGGCTGTGCATCTGCTCATGCAGAGGCGGCGCATTCCCACCGTTTCACATCAGGCCTGCAGGACATCCTGCACACCCATGGAGATGAAAAATCCTTACCGGCCTTTTTCATCCTCACCGCGTCCGTCATTAACAGCGCGGTGGATTTCGTCGAGCATTTTGATCTGCTCTTTATCCAGACTTTTATTCAGGACGGCCTTTTCCAGAAGATCAGGCCGACGCTCAAATGTTCTTTGCAAACTCTGCCGGCGGCGCCATTTTTTGATGGCGGCATGATCACCGGAGAGCAAAACTGCCGGGACTTGCTCGCCCTCGTAAATTTCCGGGCGGGTGTAGTGCGGGCAATCCAGCAAGCCATCGGAGAAGGAATCTTCCTCCGCCGAGGCATCACTGCCGAGCGCACCCGGCAGTAAACGTGTTACCGCGTCAATCAGCACCATCGCCGGCAATTCGCCACCCGACAGCACATAATCACCGACTGACCATTCGGCATCGACTTCACGCTGAATAAAGCGCTCATCAATACCTTCATAACGGCCGCAGAGGAGAATCATCGCCTCGCTCTGCCGCAGCTCCTGCACACCGGACTGCGTCAATACGCGGCCCTGCGGCGAGAGATAAATCACTTTCGGCTGCAGCCCTTTTTCTGCCGCTGCCGCCTTTGCTGCCGCAATCGCGCGCCGCAAAGGCTCGATCTGCATCACCATGCCGGGACCACCGCCATAAGGCCGGTCGTCCACACGGTGGTAGGCATCCTCGGTAAAGTCCCGCGGATTCCAGCAGCTCACTTCCAGCAATCCGTTTTTCACCGCGCGGCCCGTAATGCCGCTTTCAGTGAGCGCTCGGAACATTTCCGGGAACAGACTGATGATTCCCGTCCACATGAGCGGCGGCCTGTTCAGAAGGCCGGGTCCCAGTCCACCGTAATGACACGGCCGACCAGATCCACATTCTTCACCACCGAGCCCGGCAACCAAGGCACCAGACGCTCGTTGCGATCCAGGCTCTCGGCTGTGCCCTGTACCACCAGCACATCGTTAGAGCCGGTTTCCATCAGGCTGTGCACGGAGCCCAGCACCACACCCGACTCTGTCCTGACCTCAAGATCAATCAGATCAGACCAGTAGTAGTCGCCTTCTTCCAGTTCCGGCAAAGCATCCTTGGGCACCCAGATTTCAAGATTCCGGATGGCCTCGGCCGTATTGCGGTCTGGCGCCACATCAAGCTGGGCCACAACGCCCTTGCCCTGCAAACGCCAGTCCAGCACCTTGATCGCCCGAAAACCCTCACGGGTTTTCAGATACCACGGCCGGTAACCGAAGATATTGCTGACAGGATCGGTAAGGGCATGCACCCATACCCATCCTTTGATGCCATGAGGCGTGGAAACATGCCCCACAGCAATCAAATCCTCTGCATTCACAGAGGAGGCGGCCGGCGTGGCCGGCATCGCCGAGATACTCATATCAGGCCTGGCCAGCGCCCTTTACCAGCTGGGCAACGCGCTCAGAGGGCTGTGCACCCTGAGACACCCAGTACTGGTAACGCTCAGCATTCATACGCAGACGCTCTTCCTTACCCTGTGCCACCGGGTTGAAGAAGCCAACGCGCTCGATGAAACGGCCATCACGGGCATTGCGGCTGTCAGTCACCACGACCTGGTAGAAAGGACGCTTTTTCGCGCCGCCACGAGCCAAACGAATAGTCACCATGGTTAATCACCTTAGAGAAATCTTGCACTGATCTGGTTCCGGCAGGCAGGCCGAAACCCGGGCCCACCCCGAAAGGCCGCGAAGTTTACGCGAATTCAGGCGACTATGAAAGCCGGTTTTCAGGACAGAAACCGGGGCCTCCGGTATCATCCGCGCCCTCGCTCCGCGCACCCCGTCAGCCCATGTCCGCCCCGCCCGTCCTGCTTTCAAAAGGCTCTCCTCTGCTGCGCGGTGCCGCCCTGCTGGCGCTCTCTGCCGTGCTTTTTGCCACCATGGGTGTCTTCATCCGGCTGGCCTCGCATACCGTGGGCAACGAGATCATTGTCTTCGCCCGCAATATCGGCGGACTGGCCCTGCTCCTGCCCTTCATGCTTCTCCATAAGGACGCCAGCTTCCGCACCACGGTCTTTCCGCGCCATCTCTGGCGGGCACTGACCGGGCTGACGGCCATGTATGGCTTCTTCTATGCCATCGCCCATCTGCCGCTCTCCAGCGCCATGATCTTCACCTATTCATCACCGGTCTTCATTCCGCTGGTGGCTTGGGTCTTCCTCAAAGAGCCCATGACCCGGCGCGCTTGGGGCGCCGCCCTTATCGGCTTTGTGGGCGTGCTCATGGTCAGCAAACCCGACAGTGGCGCCCTCAATCACTTTGCCCTGATTGGTCTTGGCTCCAGCATTCTGGCGGCCACTGCCTTTGTCACCGTGCGCGCCCTTGGCGCCACCGAGCCCGCCACTCGCGTTGTCTTTTATTTCGCCCTGATCTCCACCGTGGTCTCCACCATTCCCCTGTTCTGGGCCGGCCGCGCCATTACCCCGCATGAATTTGGCCTGCTCGCCGCCGTGGGCATATTGGCCACCTTCAGCCAGCTCTGCCTGACCCGTGCCTATGCTCTGGCTCCGGCCAATCGCATCGGCCCCATGACCTATCTCGCCATCGTCGTTGCCGGCTTCTATGCCTGGGCACTCTGGGGAGAAACACCGGACGCTTGGGCCATTGCCGGCACCTTGCTGATTTTTGCTGCATCACTGTTCAGCCTGCGGCGCTGAGCACAAACACCACTCCAAGCTCTCAAGCCCTTTGTGGCGTCCATGAAAAAGCCCGCGTGATGCGGGCTTTTTCATGGGACTGAACAACAGCGGCTTATTTCTCCGGCTTAAGCTCACCGGAATCAAGAATAGTGATTTTCTTGCTGGTACGGCCGGATTCTGAGCCCAGCGCCTCAATCGCAGTCACCACATCCATGCCTTCCAGTACGCGGCCAAAGACAACGTGGCGGCCATCCAGAAATGGTGTAGGTACTGTGGTAATGAAAAACTGCGAGCCATTGGTATGCGGGCCGGCATTCGCCATGCTGAGCACACCGGGACGGTTATGGCGCAGCAGGAAATTTTCGTCCGCAAAAGTACGGCCATAAATACTTTCACCGCCGGTGCCATTGCCATTGGTGAAATCCCCGCCCTGCAGCATGAAGCCCGGAATCACGCGGTGAAAAACCGAGCCCTTGTACGCCAACTGGGCGCCTGAAGCACTTTTGCCCTTTTCTCCGGTAGCCAGTGCGCGGAAATTCTCCACAGTTTTCGGCACGGCATTGCCATACAGGCCGAACACGATGCGCCCTGCCGGCTTGCCATCAATACCCATATCGAAATACACGCGTGTGGTGATTTCCGTGATAGCCGCGGCCTTGGGAGCCGTGCCCGCAGGTGCCACATCGGCGAATGCGCCATTCGAAACAAATACCAGTGCCAATGCCGCCAGCCAGTTCCTGATCATTGCCTTATCTCCTGATAAATCCAACAAAAAGGCGGCCGCACGGCCGCCCTGATAAATACTGTTTGTATCAGCCTTTTTTCTTGAAACCTGGAGGCATCTTCAAGCCCGGCGGCAAATCCCCCATCCCCGGCGGCAGACCGCCTTTACCACCACCCATACCAGGAGGAAGACCGCCCGCTGCACCGCCTCCCATCATGCCCTGCATGCCGCGCATCATCTTCATCATGCCGGAGGGTGAGGAGAGTTTTTTCATCATCTTTTCCATCTGGCCATGCTGCTTGAGCACACGGTTCACATCCTGGATCTGCGTGCCGGAGCCATTGGCAATACGGCGCTTGCGCGAGCCATTGATGAGGTCGGGCTTGCGGCGCTCAGCCGCTGTCATGGACAGAATGATGGCTTCCATTTTCTTGATTTCGCGCTCGGGCGCACCACCGGCCATGGCCTGTTGAATGGTGGCGGAATTCATACCGGGCAATTTATCCAGCAAGCCGCCCATGCCGCCGAGATTTTTCATCTGCTGGAATTGATCCAGCATGTCCTGCAAATCAAAACCTTTGCCTTTCTTGAGCTTGTTGGCCAGCTTCTCGGCTTTTTCTTTATCGATCTTGCGCTCGACTTCTTCCACCAGCGAGAGCACATCGCCCATGCCGAGGATGCGGGAAGCCACGCGATCCGGATGGAAAGGCTCCAGTGCATCGCTCTTTTCACCAATGCCGAGGAATTTGATGGGCTTGCCAGTGAGCATGCGCACCGACAGCGCCGCACCGCCGCGTGCATCACCGTCGGTCTTGGTCAGAATCACGCCGGTGAGTGGCAGAGCTTCGTTAAAAGCTTTTGCTGTATTCGCCGCATCCTGACCGGTCATGGCATCCACCACGAACAGGGTTTCCACCGGATTGATGGCGGCATGCAGCTCGATGATTTCGCCCATCATGTCGGCATCGATGTGCAGACGGCCGGCGGTATCGATAATCACCACATCGGCAAACTTCAGCTTGCCTTCGGCAATCGCGGCACGGGCAATATCAATCGGCTTTTGATCGGTAGTAGACGGAAAGAAAATCGCGCCCACTTCGCCGGCCACAGTTTCCAACTGCTTGATAGCGGCCGGACGATAAACGTCGGCCGAGACCACCAGCACTTTTTTCTTTTCGCGCTCTTTCAGAAAGCGTGCGAGCTTGCCCACGGTGGTGGTTTTACCCGCGCCCTGCAGACCTGCCATCAGAATGACGGCAGGCGGCGCGGCATGCAGATTCAGCGATTCATTGGCCTCGCCCATGGTGCGCACAAGTTCATCGTGCACGATCTTGACGAAGGCCTGCCCCGGCTGGAGCTGCTTCATCACATCCTGGCCCAAGGCTTGTTCGCGTATGCGCTCGATGAAGTCCTTGACCACCGGCAGGGCAACGTCGGCTTCCAGCAAGGCCATGCGCACTTCGCGCAGGGTGTCCTTGATGTTGTCCTCGGTGAGACGGCCCGAGCCCGTGACATTGCGCAGGCTATTACTGAGGCGGTCGGTCAGGTTATCAAACATGTAAATATCCGGAGGCAATTGGATCAGGGCGGGGATTATAGGGGCTTGCCTTCAAAACCCGAAAACCTTGTGCGACACTGCCTCCTCTTCTTATTCCTCCCTCGGCAGCCGTCGCTACTCTCGTCTCCACCCTGGACAAGGCTTATCGGCCCAAGACACAAGGAATTCCTGCCATCATGACCCCTCTGGCCGGCCTGATTGCCGCCCTGCTCTACATCGTTGCCAGCCTGACGCTGGGCCGCCATCTGGCGCGCCGCGAGGCACCGAACACTCGCCTGATACTGGCGCTGGGCATGGTTGCCCTGCCCCTGCATCTGATTTCTGTGCACGCCGCCATCTATCAGCCGGACGGCCTCAATCTCGGCCTTTTTCATGTCATCTCGCTGGTGGGCTGGCTGATTGCCACCCTGGCCATCGGCATGAGCCTCTACCAGCCAGTGGTCACGCTGACGCTAGGCGCCTTTCCGCTGGCCGCTCTCGGCATCCTGCTCTCGCAATACGGCAATGCCCCCTATGAGCCGCTGCGCGACTTGAGCCATGGCGCCGAGTCCCACATCCTGCTCTCCATACTTGCCTACAGCGTGCTCACCATTGCTGCGGCGCAGGCGATCCTGCTGGCCATACAGGATCGCCACCTGCGCCGGCACAAGCGCGGCATCCTGAATACGCTGCCGCCCTTGGTGACCATGGAGCGCCTGCTCTTTGACCTGATTGCTGTCGGCCTTGCCTTGCTCACCCTGGCCATACTCACCGGCTTTCTTACCCTGCAGAATTTCTTTGCCCAGCACCTCGCGCACAAGACGGCCTTCACGCTGACTTCCTGGGTAGTGTTTGCCGTGCTGCTGGCCGGCAGACACTGGCTGGGCTGGCGCGGCGTCACTGCCATACGCTTCACGCTCTGGGGCTTCGCCCTGCTCTTGCTGGGCTTTTACGGCAGCAAGATCGTGCTGGAACTGATACTGCACCAGCCAGTGTGACCTCGCCGATGCAACCTAAAAGCTGCTACGGCTCAGAAGCTGGCATGGCACAGAGGTCGGCTTGACGCCGACCGTTAGCGCCGCTACAAAAAACTCCTCCGCCACTCAACGGATACTCCGTGGAAGACACCTCGCTCGGCCTGCTCTTCGGCCTGCTGGCCCTGTTCATCATGCTCTCCGCCGTTTTCTCCGGCTCCGAGACCGGCATCATGACGGCCAACCGCTACAAGCTGCGGCATCAGGCCAAAACCGGTAGTAAAAGCGCGCAACGCATACTCGCCCTGTTGGCTCAGCCCGAGCGGCTGATCGGCACCATTCTCATCGGCAACAATATCGTCAATATCAGCGCCTCCTCGGTGGCCACCCTGATAGGCCTGCGCTTGGGCGGCGATTCCGGCGTGGCGGTAGCCGCCGGCATCCTCACCTTTGTGCTGCTGATTTTTGGTGAAGTCGGCCCCAAGACTTTTGCAGCCCGGCATCCGGAACGCGTAGCACATCTCGCGGCCTTCCTGCTGATGCCCCTGCAACGTCTGCTGCATCCTCTGGTGTGGCTGATCAATATCGCCACCAATCTCTTTTTCCGCTTTAACCCGCTGGCTATTGCCGATCACGGACTCAACCGCGACGAGTTGCGCACGCTGGTGCAGGACGTTTTCATTCCCAAGCAACACCGCAGCATGTTGCTGGGTGTGCTGGCGCTGGATGGCATCACGGTGAACGACATCATGGTGCCGCGTGGTGAAGTGCAAGGCATCAATATCGATGACGATCTTGCTGATATCGAAAAGCAGCTGCGGCGCACCCAGCACACGCGCCTGCCGGTATTTCGCGGCGAACTCAACGATTGCATAGGCATCTTGCATGTGCGCAACAGCACACGCTTTCTCGGCAAGCCTGATCTCACCAAGGCTGAAATTCTGCAGTATGTGCGCGAGCCCTATTTCGTACCGGAAGGCACCACTCTGCCCTCGCAGTTGGTGCAGTTCCAGAAACTGAAACGGCGTTTTGGTCTGGTAGTCGATGAGTACGGCGACGTGCAAGGCATTGTCACGCTGGAAGCCATACTGGAAGAAATTGTGGGGGAGTTCACCACCAGCATTGGTGACAGCCACAAGGAAATGCTGCGTCAGCCTGATGGCTCCTGGTTCATCGATGGCAGCACCACCATCCGCGATATCAATCGCCTGCTGCACTGGCAGTTGCCCATAGACGGGCCCAAGACTTTAAGCGGCCTCATCATGGAAACACTGGAGACCATTCCGGAATCCCTGTTGTCGCTGCGCATTGGCAGTTATCGCGCCGAAATCCTGCAGCTCAAAGACAAGACCGTGAAGATGGCCCGTCTGCTACCGCCCGAAGCATAAACACATCGAGCGTCATAAACGGGTCAGGTGCAGGCTACCAGTCGTATAGCGTCTGCATATTCAAGGAGACGCGATGCTTCTCCTGTTCTTCCATGGCAATCAGATTGGCAAACATGCCACGCACATCCTCCTGCCCCGCCGCATCGTGCATGGCGGCATACATCTGCATCAGACAGTCATCGTAATGCTGGGCCGAGGTCATCACCTCTTCCGCGCCACCTGCAAGCGACAACACTGCGCAGGCATTGAACGCACGCTCATCCGGCACATTCTGCAACCAGGCATCCAGTAAATGCACCGACGCATCATGCATATAGCGCGTTAGCGCATGCGCCAGCTGATGCTCATGTTCACTCAGGTAATTGCAGAGCAAACGCAGGCGCTCATCGGCACTGTTTTCACTCAGCTCGGCGTAATGAAGGGAAAGTCGGTCATGAAAGGCATGTGCCTGTTGCAGCACATCGCGGGTACGCAGTGTCGTCACGAGAATAAGCCTCCTGCTGTCCAAGGAAGAGCCCTAAGGCCCCCTGAACAGCCTAGCCGCCCCAGCCAAATAGCCGGAGCCGCCTGTCGGCAGCGTGATTAAAGGCCCACCTTCACGGCAGCAATCACGGCGCGGGCACGCGCACGCGCCGCTTCGATATCGTCGCCCAGCGCCAATGCCACGCCCAAACGGCGCGAGCCCTGCACTTCGGGCTTGCCAAAGAGTTTGAGATCCGTATCCGGCTCAGCGAGAGCCGCAGCCAGATTGCCAAAGCTCATGCTCGTCGAACTACCCTTGACCAGCAGTGCGCAAGAAGCCGAAGGCCCGTGCTGACGGATAACAGGAACCGGCAGGCCGAGAATGGCGCGCGCATGCAGCGCGAACTCAGACAGGCCCTGCGAAATCAGGGTAACGAGGCCGGTGTCATGTGGACGCGGCGAAACTTCGCTAAACCAGACCTGATCACCTTTCACGAACAGCTCCACACCGAAAATGCCCCAGCCGCCCAAAGCAGTCGTGATTTTTTCGGCGATATCGCGCGATGCCGCCAGCGCCCGTGCCGACATGGGCTGTGGCTGCCAGGACTCACGGTAATCGCCATCAATCTGCAAATGCCCTATGGGCGCACAGAAGCTGGTGCCGCCGGCATGGCGCACGGTGAGCAGCGTGATTTCATATTCAAAATCAATAAATCCTTCCACGATGACGCGGCCGGCACCGGCACGGCCACCTTCTTGCGCATAAGCCCAAGCTTTTTCCAGATCGGCAGCGCTTTTCATCAAGCTCTGGCCCTTGCCGGAAGAAGACATCACCGGCTTCACCACACAGGGAAAGCCCACATTTTTGGCAGCGGCTACGAAGGCTGAAAATTCATCCGCAAAGAAATACGGCGAGGTCGGCAGATCTAGTTCTTCAGCCGCCAGTCTGCGTATGCCTTCACGGTGCATGGTGAGTTGCGCCGCGCGTGCCGTGGGCACCACGCGAAAACCTTCTTTTTCCAGCCGCACCAGCTCATCAGTGGCAATAGCCTCAATTTCCGGCACCACCAGATGTGGTTTTTCCAGCTCAATCACACGACGCAGTTCAGCTCCATCCAGCATGTCGATGACATGAAAACGATCGGCCACCTGCATGCCGGGGGCATTCTCGTAACGATCGACGGCAATCACTTCGCAGCCCAGACGTTTGAGCTCTATCACCACTTCACGGCCCAGCTCGCCCGCGCCACAGAAAAGAACACGCACAGCGCTTGCTGAAAACGGGGTGCCCAGAACAAGGGTCTTATCAGTCATTGCCATCATCCGCAGAAAAAGAGGCCGCTCGACGTGCCGGCAAAGAATCAAGGATTTTCCGTTGTGCCTCTGGCGCCAGCAAGCCCCAGTCTTTTATTTCTTCGATATGGCGTCGACAACCACGACAAAAATCATCGTCATCCAGCTTGCACAAGCCCGTACAGGGCGAACGATTTTCACGCACAACATCAAAAGCAGGCATCAGGGTATTTCACTGGCATTGGCATGTGCTTCTATCCACGGCCGCATACGTTCCATCACCACCAGCTGGGCCGCCATTCCGCCCAAGGTGTCGCCATAGGGCACGCTATCCACAATGCGATGCGCCAGACGCAGCAGCAAAGGCGCGTCCTCGCCCAGTTCATGCGCAGCCGAGATCAGCATCAGGGTATCGCCGCTATCGCCCAAGGCATACCACTCACTGGCGCCACGCAACTGCGCCAGATTGCCGCGGGTACGGCGAAACTCCAGCCGCTCCGGGCTAACCCAGGTATTGCGCACATCCAGATCCAGCGAGAAGCGCAGCATGAGCAGGCCGGCACTCACTTCTAGACCCAGATCCACCTGCTGCCCGCGATCCCGCACATCCACCGATTTTATTTCCTTGATGACATCGGGCAGGCGCGCGTACTGCGTGGCCTGTCGGCGCGCAGCATCCGTCTCTGCACGCAAGCGCGTAGCGACGGAGGAGTAACGTAGCGGCGTAGTTTTCAGCGTGGGTGAGAGCACCATTTCCGGTTCCAGCAGTACCACAGCCCCATACTGAGAAAGATCATTCATGAAATGGCGGGCACCTGCCAGCGAAGCCATGCCGGGAGGAATAATGTCCTGGCTCACCTGCTGCGGAGAAACAAAATTGCGATGCACGGCCTCGGCAGCACCTGCGGCTACCATATACGGCCCCACCACGCGCATCTCGGGATAAGCCTCCATCAGCTTGCGGGCAAAATAGCTTTTCAGCTCGATGCGATCCCAGTAGGTAAAGACCAACAAGCTGCGACGCGCATCCACCGGCAACACTTCCCAGCGCGACAGCACCGGCTGATCGGCCAGCTCATCCGTCATACCCCCGAGCATGGCAATCAGCGACTCAGCGCGGCCATCAATAAGCAGCGCACTCACGCTGCCATCCGCCTCAATATTGTGCCGTATGCGAAAATCCACCGTGATGGTGGCCAGCGCCGGCAGCGGAATTTCCACACGATAGCGGGCCAGCACCTTGCGGCTGTCCAGCGCCATCACTTCGGACTGAGTCAGCATGGGAAAGAGATTTTTATACGAGGAAAAATCCTGCAGACGACGGCGCAATGTGGCCGCCGGCAAATCCACGCGCGCCACCGCCGATACAAAACGCGCGCCCTGAAAACGACGCAAGCCTTTGGCACCGGGCAGACTGACTTCACGCGGGGCATGCGAGAACAGCATGAGACGCGGACCGATGGAGTCCACCACATCCTTAGGGCTAATGCCGGCATCGGCCAGGCGCGGCGTCGGGTTTTCCCAGTCCGCCATCATCCAGGGCTTTACCTTGTCGGCCGCCTGCGTGGCCATGGCAGGCAGCAACAACAGGAGTACCAACACCTTCCTTATCAACACATTCACATTTCCTTATGGTTCTTTATTTTTCTGTCATTCCCGCTTTCGCGAGAACGACGAGGCGACTGGAACAGCTTGGTCAGTCTTCGCGCCTGAGATCGCGCTTGAAACGTTTGAAATTTTCCACGTAATGCAGGGCACTCATTTCCAGCATGGCTTTCTGCGCATCGCCAATTTCCCGCACCACCTTACCGGGCGAGCCCATGACCAGGGAGAAATCCGGAATTTCCTTACCTTCGGGGATAAGCGCATTAGCACCGATGATGCAGTACTTGCCGATTTTCGCGCCGTTCAGAATCACGGCATTGATGCCGATCAGCGAGTTATCGCCAATCGTGCAGCCATGCAGCATGACCTTGTGCCCGATAGTGACATTACGGCCTATAAGCAAGGGCACACCGATATCGGCATGCAGCACGCTGCCATCTTGCACATTGGAATTCTCACCAATGGTGATGAGATCACAATCACCCCGCACCACGGCGTTGAACCAGACGCTGGCATTATTCTCCAGCACCACAGAACCAATCACATCGGCAGAATCGGCAATGAAGTAATCGCCGCGGGTTTCAATGCGACGATCGCCTAAGGAGTAACGCATGATGACCTCACAGAACGCCGCTTAGCGCGACGAGGACGTTGATGATGGCGGTGGCGCAATGATGGAAGACGGCCACTGGAAATCGATCTCGTGGTCGTAGGCCCGTTTCATGAGATCCACAATCATGAAAGCTGTGAGCCCCCAGATCACATAATCCTCATAGTTGAAACTGGGCACCGTGAACTCTTGATCGCGGAAACGGAATTTGTGGGTATAGGAAGGTTTCTCGTTGAGGAAGTAATCCACCGGCACGCGGAAGATGCTTTCTATCTCGTCAGGATTACCGATCAGAGGCACATCACCCGGCACCATGCCCACAAAAGGCTGCACGCGCATACCCACGCGCGAGGTGAAGGCATCCATCTCGCCGATGATTTCCACACGATCTTCCGGCAGACCAATTTCCTCACGCGATTCGCGCAAGGCCGTCGCCACAATGGAGGTATCCGTGGAGTCGCGTTTGCCACCCGGGAAGGCCACTTCACCAGCATGCGAACTCATATGGCTGGCGCGGCGCGTGAGGATGATTTCGGGCCGAGCGGTATCGGTCACAGGAATCAGCACGGCGGCATCCACATGATCAGGCGTGGGGCGGTAGTGCAGTAGCCGATCCCTGAGCTGGGGCAGGATCAGGATATTGTTATTGTCTGGCATGGGACCTGAGTGTACCCACTCGGGCGGCATGGCCCAAGCGTCATCACGGGCCAATATGGAAGCAATAGAACTACGTCACTTTCAGGCAAAAGCCACCCGGCTCTATACTGCCGCCTCGCCCGTTTCCCGCTTCTGCGAGACAGCCCATGAATTTCTGCAGCCAGTGCGGCAAGAGTGTCATCCACAAAATCCCCGAGGGAGACAGCCGCCTGCGCTATGTCTGCGAAGGCTGTCAGACTGTGCATTACCAAAACCCCAAGGTCGTTTGTGGTTGCCTGCCGGTGTGGGAAGACAAGGTCCTGCTCTGCCGCCGCGCCATCGAGCCACGCCGGGGTTACTGGACCCTGCCCGCCGGCTTCATGGAAAACGGCGAAACCACCCCCGAAGGCGCCGCCCGCGAAACCTTCGAAGAAGCCGCCGCCACCGTGAACATCGGCGAGCTCTACGCCCTCTTCAATATCCGCCACATCAATCAGGTCTACCTGATGTTCCGCGCCGAACTGAAAGACGGCGTATACGGTGTGGGCGAAGAAAGCCTGGAATGCCGCCTTTTCACTGAGGAAGAAATTCCCTGGGACGAGATCGCCTTCCCCACCATCAAGCGCACGCTGTATTACTTTTTTGATGACCGCAAGACGGGGGTTTATCCGTTTCGCATGCGGGATATTGAGCTGGATTTCAGAAGGACGAATGAAGTGGTGAAGGGGGAGTAGGCCATGTCCCAGCCTGCACTTATGACACATTCCGAAAAAACCTTGGTGAAAATATTTAAAAATCGAGGCTTGAGTCCTATAAAAATCCCGGAATCTGAATTTAATAATGAAAAAAGACCAGATTTTGAAGTGCTAATAGGGGAACTAATAACCATCTGGGAGGTAAAGGAAATCACGGAGAACCCCTCAGAAAAAGAAATTGAGCTCGGCAACCTCCCAGATCAGACCTACTCTGTGGAGTCCAGCAAGAGAATAGAAAAACATATTGATAAGGCAAGAAAGCAGTTCATTAGCTACAGCGCTAATGACAAGCCCTGCATAATAGCCATCATGGATAAAAGGGGGTTTTTCACCAAAGACCTCTTACTTCCTGACGAGATAATGCTAACTCTTGCCGGCAGAGGGCACTTCATGGAAGGATCTTCAGGCCAATTATTAGAAATTCACAGAGATAAAAGCCGAATATCTGAATACGGATTTATTAGCGCCATAGCCATTCTTTACCAAGAAAAAGAAGAAATAGTATTTATTCATAACCCGCACGCAAAATTCCCCCTTAACACCTCTGACTTTTCATTAATTTTCAAAAAAAATTATCGACCCAGACTTACAGATAAAGGCCTCCAGTGGGAAAGCGATCACACATAAACTCGGGCGAGCAGCCTACAAAGCCAAAAACTCTTTGAATGGCAACCATAGATCGCGTAGGGCGGAACCCCGAAGGGTTTCCGCCGCATGTGGAGCTCTCATTCTTGGCGGCTCTCGCTCGTAGCCATTTGTTTATTTGATCGGCCGCGTCCTCGCCGGACGGGCCCAAAGGGACCGCGTGCGCCCCGCAGGAAGTACTCTTGGGGTACCGCGGCCCCTTTGGAATCCCCATGCACCCCGGTCGCCTGCCCGGCTTTGCCGGGTTCCCTCCCTCCACAAAGCCGGCGTCGAAGGGTCGGCGAGATTCGTCCGCTGAAGCGGGCCGGCCACGCGCCTGCATGCGCGCGGCGTTCCGGGCGGGCGAAGCATGCTTCGCCTTTATCGCCCTCCACCCCTGCCTACCTCGCCTAATGCGCACTTTCGCAAGCGAAAGACCGGTGATTCGCCTGCATGCGAATCACGCTGCGGACGGGAAAAGCGATGCTTTTCCTTAATCGTCCTCGCCCCTGTACGCACTCCCCTTGGCCGGTCTTGTTACGATCGGCAGGCTCTATGGGGATTCAAGAGCAGAACAGCGGTGCTCTTTTCTTCGTCTGTGAAAACAAGACAGAAAAAGCAAACCCAAAATCAAAGTCACTGGGTCCCCGCCTACGCGGGGACGACAGCCAGCTGTTTTTGGTTTTGTAGGTCGGGCTTTAGCCCGACAGCGGCATTTAATTAAGGAGATGTGTCGGGCTGAAGCCCGACCTACAAAAGACACATAACGTTTACGAGATTCGTCACCCCGGCGAAGGCCGGGGCCCATACGATGGTGAAATTGCCAACCCAGCATGGGTGCCGGCCTTCGCCGGCATGACGTTGGCTTTGGGCTTTGGGCTTTGGGCTTTGGGCTTTGGGCTTTGGGC
>JBOICI010000048.1:0-4637 GCA_050739955.1 Moraxellaceae bacterium | reverse complement strand
GGGCGAACGGAAGTCCTCTTTAGCCCGTTCGCCCTGAGCTTGTCGAAGGGTGCATTAACGGTATGACTTCCGTAGTGTGGGTCAGCGCCAAACGCTTACCCACGCGCTTTTATCCACACTCTTTCCGCATGGGTAAAACCCGACAGCTTTTATCCACCCTACCCGAGACAGACATGACTGACTCCCCTCGCGTCATCATCGGCGGCACCAATCACCTGACCGTCACCCGTCTGACGCCGCAGGGCGCCTATCTGGACGGCGGGGAAAATGGCGAAATCCTGCTGCCTCGGCGCTATGTGCACGAAGGTCTGCAGCCCGATGATGCGCTGGATGTCTTTATCTACTTCGACTCCGAAGATCGTCTCACCGCCACCACCGAAAAGCCCTTGGCCGAAGTGGGCGAAGTCGCCTTTCTGGAAGTGGTCGATCTCAACGATGCCGGCATCTTCCTGAAATGGGGCCTGTCCAAAGATTTGCTGCTGCCCTGGAATGAAGTGCCGCGCGAACAGAAAGCGGCGCTGGAGCCGGGCCGCCGTGTTCTCGTGATGATTTTTGCCGATGAGCGCGACCGTATTGCCGCCTCTGCCCGTCTCGCCGATTTTCTCAAGCCGCAATCTGATGCTTTCAAAGAAGGCGAAAAGGTCAGCATCATCATTGGTGATCGCAGCGATCTCGGCTATCGCGTCATCATCAATCACCGCATCTGGGGCCTGCTGCACACGGCTGATATTTTCAGCAATGTAAAAAAAGGTGATGTGCGTGATGCCTGGGTAAAGGCTACGCGAGAAGATCAAAAGATCAGCGTATCGCTGGCCGCCGCCGGCCATGCCGCCAAAGTGGACAGTGTGTCGCAGGGCATACTGGATAAATTAGCAAAGGAAGGCGGCTTTATGGCCGTAGGCGACAAGACCGCGCCAGAAATCATTTACCGCTTGTTCGGTGTGAGCAAAAAAGCCTTCAAGCAAGCCATGGGTACGCTCTACAAACAGCGGCTTATCGTGATTGAGGATGGCGGCATACGGTTGGTGAAGTAAGTCGCTCTTCACGTCGCAATATCGTTCCTTGTCCCCCAAGAGACTGTCGTAGGTCGGACTTTACCGAAGGGTCTGCTTTAGCCCAGCCCGACGTTTTCCCTCGTACCTGGCGAGAAGGCTCCTGTCTGCGCGTGCTGTGCTTTTGCTTTGGTGCGCGCCCGGGAGTGCGGAGATTTTGGCACTGTCGGGGATTCGGCGAAGTGCTCCGACTGGGTTGCTTCTTTTGTTTCTCTGCGAGGACGTTGCGCCCTGCCGGCGGGGCCTCACTTTCCCTTGAACCGCCTGCGGATACGTAAGCAAAGGAAAGGCTCCTCCCCGGACTAAAGCCTTCCGGGGCAGGCTCTGCGGAGAGCTGGTTAGCTGGCTCTGTCCTCTTGCATGGCTGATAGTGTCCGGGCGGTGCTCGCGCGTTCGCTAATCACTCTCGGCCATCCATGGCCTTCGTGACACTCGGGCATCCTGCCCAGCGTCGCGATTATCTGCTGCTTTCTTGCCGCTGCCGGGGGCGTAGGCAGGGACGGCCCGGGCTTAATAAGCAGCGAGCTTCGCTGCACTTTGCTTCTGTTCTTCACTCTTTCTCCTGGCGCCGCAATCCAAAAACAAAAAGCACGCATTGCTTCGCTCGCGCAAAGCAAGATCAAAAGCGAACCCTAGACAGAGGAGGAGTAGCCTCCTCTGTCGTCCCGGCGTAGGCCGGGACCCAGTGACTTTGCTTCTACTTTCTTGCTTTCACAGATGAATAAAGAACACCGCCACTATGCTCTTGAGCCCGTAATAAATAACCAGAGAGAACCGCCCCTTACCGACACCACTGGCGCTCGCAGGGGACTCCGTCTGCATTACCGTCCATTTCCGTATTCGGGCAGTGCCTGATGAAATACATGGCCTCATCACAAGATCTCATCTGCGAGCAATGCGTACGGCCATCACAGGAATACGCCATCAGCACTGGCTGCGCATGGGGCTCTGAGGCTGGCGGCTCACTGACAACCCTATCGGCATTAACAACGGGCTCTGGCTCAACCTTGGCCGAAGGCCCAAACAGCATGAACAGAGCAAGAGCCAGCACGATGAGAAAGTGCGGAAGATATTTCATTTCACACGACCGTCATTAGGCCACCGCTTATTCATCACTCACTGCAGCTTGATGTGGGAGATATCCACCTGTACCGGCGGCTTCTCGTCGCGAATTTCATCCAGTGGCGCACCGACTTCGGCCACGCTGATGCCGCTGATATCCACCTGCACAGCCTCAACTTTGACGCGCTCACTTTCTTTCAGCACATCCGTACCGGCTGGCGCCATGCTGATGGCGGAGATATCCACTTTCACAGGAGGCGGACGTTTGATTTCTTCCGGGCGCAGAATCACGCCGCCCACGGCCGCCATGGAAATACCGCTGATATTGGGGCGCAGGGGCGCTGGACGCTGCACCGGCGCGCTCAGTAAAAAGCCCACCGGATACAGCGCCCAGGTACTCACGACCGCAATATCAGCTGGCGGTGGCGGCGCATTGGGTTTGGGCTTGCTGAGTTCTTCACGGGCATGCTGCTCGGCCAGAGTTTCCACACGGGCCGCCATGGTGCCAACGGGAGGTGGTGGCGCCTTGGGCGCAGCGGGCGCTGCCTCAGGAGCGGCGGTCTGCAAAGGCTTGCCCTGCTCGTCCACCTGCACAATGCGGGCATCGGCACCGGCCTGCTTCATGAGGGCACGAATCTTCATGGCGGTGGCGCGGTCCACCATTTTCTTCACGGCGACAGGCTGGCCGGAAAACAGGCGATCCAGAATGGCGTCGCTGGCATTGAAGAGCTTGCCGACATTGGCCCGCACCACGGCAGGATCGGCACGCCCGGCAATCTCGCCGGAAAACACCACATTGAAGAATTCGGCCATCGCTTTTTTATCTCGTTTCTTATGTCAGGTCTGGGCGGGGCAAGGCCGACTTTAACAGGGGGCCTTGGCTAAGCAAACGCAGACGAGCCCAAGCAGCAGACCACCTGCACACTTGGCTGATATCCGCCGGCCTGTGGTCAATCGCGTCAATGCCGGCGCTACGCTGCATGCTAGCTTGCCAGCCCTCAGCCTTATCTCATGGAGCCCCTCATGCCCAGCCCTCGTAAAAAGCCGGCCGGCCTCTCCGGCGCTCAAGGTCGCGTTGCCATTGTTGATGGCCTGCGCACGCCTTTTGCCCGTATCGCCACGAATTACCGTGATCTTTCCGCGATTGATCTGGGAGTGATGGTGGTGCGCGAACTCATGCAGCGTAACCAACTGAAGCCGGAAGACCTCAGCCAGCTGGTTTACGGCATGACCGTGATGATTCCGGAAGCACCTTTTATCGCCCGTGAAATCGCACTGGCCTGTGGACTGGACGATGTGGATGCCTATTCCATCACCCGCGCCTGCGCCACCAGCTTTCAGACTGTCGCCAGCGCCACAGAAAGCATACTGGCCGGCAATGCCGATATCGTGATTGCCGGCGGTACCGATTCCACCAGCAGCGTGCGCCTGCCCATGTCGCCGAAGTTTTCCTCCACCCTGCGCGATGTGAATTTCGCCAAGACGCTCAGCGACCGCGTGAAGCTGCTTGCCACGCTGCGGCCGCGCGACATCATTCCCATGGAGCCCTCCATCACGGAATTTTCCGTGGGCGAAACCATGGGCCAGAGCTGCGAGAAAATGGTGAAGAAATGGGGCATCTCGCGCAGCGAGCAGGACGACCTCGCCTTTGCCTCGCATAGCAATGCCGCGCGGGCCTGGAAAGAGGGCCGGCTAGACCAGCAGGTGCTGACCGCGCAACTGCGCAGCGGTAAAGCCCTGAAGGCCGACAATCTGGTGCGCATGAATCCCGAGCGCAGTGCTTACGACAAACTCAATCCCTGTTTTGATTTAAGCGGCGCCGGCTCGGTAACCGCCGGCAATGCCAGCCCGCTCACCGATGGCGCCTCTGCCGTACTGCTCATGAGCGAAGCCAAAGCCAAGGCCTTGGGCTACACACCGCTGGGCTATATCCGCTCCTTTGCCTTTGCGGCGAAAACGCCAAAAGATGATTTGCTTATGGGCCCGGTGCTGGCCGCCCCGATTGCGCTGGACCGTGCTGGCATCACGCTGAAGGATCTGGAAATCATCGATATGCACGAAGCCTTTGCCGGGCAGTTGGCCTGCAATCTGGCCGGACTGGCTTCTGGTCGCTATGCCACGGAAGTGCTGGGCCGCAGCAAGGCCATCGGCGAGATTGATCGCTCACGTCTCAATGTGAATGGCGGCTCCATTGCCTACGGCCATCCTTTTGGTGCCACTGGCACGCGCGTGATCAGTCAGGCCATTTATGAACTCAAGCGCCGCGGTGGTGGCTTGGCCTTGACCACGGCCTGCGCGGCAGGTGGGGTTGGCGCTGCCATGGTGCTGGAGGCGGATTAATTCCCCCTGAGCGCTTTGTCATTCCCGCGAAAGCGGGAATCTCCTGAATATCCATCGGGCTTCAAACAGCGAGATTCCCGCTTTCGCGGGAATGACGGCAAATCTATAAAACCCTGATACATCAAGGGCAGCCATCGACTCTCGATGTACTTCGCCTCCAAGGGACTTCCCTCAGTCGTAGGT
>JBOICI010000047.1:0-55576 GCA_050739955.1 Moraxellaceae bacterium | reverse complement strand
GGGGACGCAGCCACTTCGCGCTGATACGCGCTTTGAAGTCGGTGGAATAGCCAATACCCAAGTCCACATTATTGGGACGCTCGGCCGCCACCACCACATCCACCGGCACCTCATTGCCCTCGGCCTTCTCGCGCTGCACATGCACGCGCACATCACTGAAGAAACGGGAATTGAGCATGCTGCGATTGAGCTTGATGACCTTGTCCGCCTCATAGGGCTGACCTTCCTCGAAGGTGAGGAATTTCTGCATGAGCGCGGGCGTCACTACCGACTGCGGCTTACCCTCTTTATCCAGAAAGCTCACCGCGCCGAAAACATAGCGCGGACCACTGTCATAGATCAGCTCGATATCGACCTGCCGCTCCGGCACATACACATTGGCTTCGCGCTGCGTCCACTCGCCATCGAAATAACCATGCTCGGTTGCAAGCACCTGGATCTCGTTCTTCAGGCTTTCATACTTGCCGTGATGAAAGGCATCTCCCACCTTGAGCGGCATATGTTCGCGCAAGGCAGTAAAGGCAATGTCATTACCGGCATCGCCACGGAAAACCAGATTGAGCTGCCGCACCCGCACCGGCTCACCGGGACTGATCATGATATTGATGCCCTCGGCCTGGCGCTCTATCTGATAATCCGGGCTGTAATAGCCTTGGGATTGCAGGGCATCGCGCACGCTGTCACTGACACGGACACGGGTGTTACGCCATGAAGACAATTCGTCCTGGGAAACCTTGCCGACATAGGACGCAATATTGTCATGCAGCTCCGGCGACACACCCTGTATCTGTATGCTCACCTCGCTGCTATCGGCAGCATGCGCAACGGCCAGCAGCAGCCAGCCGAGCAGCAAGGCGCCAAGCCGCGCATAAGCGCCCGCCGCCCTGAATTTCACCGCTGCACCCATGCACCACTGCCCTTGTCGTTTGCCAGGCTGCATCAACCGGCATTCCCCGCGCCCGGCCATGCCGGCCACCCATACATCAAAGCCCCGCATCATAGCGGCTTTCCCTGGATTACAGGCAATCAGCAACGCCGCCGCCGTCACGGCGTTGACAGACTGGATAGCGCGCACCGGCATCCGATAAGCTTGCCCGGCCTCGCCATCAACACGAATATCGTGCCCACGGGCTGTCCCAACATAAGGAATGTGCATGAGCAACCAGTTCAGCCTTCTCAAGACGCGTCGCTTCCTGCCTTTTTTCATTACCCAGTATCTGGGTGCCTTCAACGACAATGTCTTCAAGCAGGGGCTCATCATCCTGCTGACTTATCGTGCGGTAAGCATCAGCACCCTGCCCGTGGAAATTCGTGCCCCGCTTTGTCAGGCCCTTTTCATCCTGCCCTTCTTCCTGTTTTCAGCAACCGCCGGACAGCTCGCCGACCGCTTCGACAAAGCCCTGCTCATACGCTTTGTGAAGACGCTGGAAGTCGGCATCATGGGCCTGGCGTGTTTCGGCTTCTTTGCTGAAAATCTCGCCGCCCTGATCGGCGCGCTTTTTCTCATGGGCGTGCACTCCACGCTCTTTGGCCCCATCAAATACGCCATCCTGCCGCAAACCCTGCACAAGGATGAGCTGGTCGGCGGCAATGCCCTGGTGGAAACCGGCACCTCGCTGGCCATTCTGTCCGGCTCCATACTCGGCGGCTTTCTGATTGCCATGCCCAATGCCGGCATTCATGCCGTGAGTATCGCGATCGTGGGCGTCGCCGTTCTCGGTCTCATTGCCGCATTCTTCGTTCCACGCACCGGCATAGCCGCCCCCGATCTCAAGGTGAACTGGAACCCCTTCACGGAAACCTGGCGCAATATCGGTTTCATCCGCGAAAACCGCACCGTCTTCCTGTCAGTGCTGGGCATTTCCTGGTTCTGGTTCTACGGTGTCACTCTGCAATCGAATATCCCGGCGCTCACCAAGGATGTGCTGGGCGGCGACGAGTTCGCCGTGATCCTGCTGCTCACCACCATGTCCGTGGGCATAGGCATAGGCTCGCTGCTCTGCGAAAAGCTCTCCGGCAAGAAAGTGGAGCTGGGCCTCGTCCCCTTTGGTGCCATCGGCCTCACCGCCTTCGGCGTGGATATCTGGCTGGCCACCCTGCACCACGCTCCTGTCACCGCCTTGGCCACCACGCTGGAAGGCTTTCTCGCCGTGCCCGGTAATACCCGCGTACTCATAGATTTCATCGGCCTCGGCATCTTTTCCGGCTTCTATATCGTGCCGCTCTATGCGCTGGTGCAGGCCCGCTCCGAACCCAGCCACCGCGCCCGCGTCATTGCCGGCAACAACATCCTCAACGCCCTCTTCATGGTCGTCGCCTCCCTGCTCACCGTGGCCCTGCTGAAAGCCGGTGTCAGCCTGCCCGAACTGCTGGCACTGACTGCCATTCTTTCCGCCGTGGTCACGCTCTATATCTTCACGCTGGTGCCAGAGTTCCTCATGCGCTTCCTGGTGTGGATGTTCATGAGCCTGTTCTATCGTGTGGACCGCAAAAACATCGAGGCCATTCCCGAAGAAGGGGCCTGCCTGCTGGTCTGTAACCATGTCAGCTTTTTCGATGTACTGGTGCTGGCCACGGCCATACGCCGCCCGCCCCGCTTCGTGATGGATCACAATATCTACAAGCTGCCGGTACTGGGTTTCATTTTCCGCACCGCACGCTGCATTCCCATTGCCTCGGCCAAGGTGGATGCCGCCTTGCTGGAAAAAGCCTATGAGGAAATTGCCGCTGCTCTTGCGGCAGGCGAAATGGTCTGCATCTTCCCGGAAGGCAAACTCACGCCCGATGGTGAAATCCAGCCCTTCAGGAACGGCATACAGCGCATTGTGGAAAAAACACCGGTGCCGGTCATTCCCATGGCATTGCAAGGCATGTGGGGAAGCTTCTCCAGTCGCAAGGGGGGCGCTGCCTTCACCAAGTTCCCGCGCCGTTTCCGCTCGCATGTCGCAGTGAGCATTGGCCTCCCGATAGCCGCCAGCGATGCCCTGCCTGAAGCACTGGAACAGGAAGTGCGGACCCTGCGCGGCGACTGGAAATGAGTCGTCATCTTGCGACGAAAGGCAGGCTGCATTGACCGGCTGCAGTTTATGACAGCCAAAGGCCGGCAGAATCGAGGATGTTGTGCTATCGCTTAAGCCTTGGCGTCAGCGCCTGTTGTAATTCGGGCCGCTAGCGCGCCAAGGCAGCGAAGAACAAAAATCCAAGGCTGGCACAGCGCATCCCGGGAGTCGGGCAATGCTTCACGAGAAAGGATCTCTGAACCTGCTGGCAGCTTTGCTGGTGATGTTTCTTTTCGCCTTTTCGGCACACGCCGAAAACAGCAAGCCCGATCAGAAAAATCCTGTCCTGCTCACGCTGGAGTGGCCACCCTATACCTCGGTGAAGCTGCCGGATAACGGCCATATCGCCAAGCGCGTCAAGGCGGCTTATGCCGCACTGGGCCAAGAGGCCAAGATAGGCTTCTTCAGCTGGCGCCGCGCCATGCGCCTGCCCTATACCGACCGCCGTTTCACCGCTTTTTTCCCCGCCTATCCCTCCGCCGAACGCAAGCAGGTCTGCCATCTTTCCGACCCCATAGGCATGAGTCAGCTAGGCCTGGTCCAACGTAGCCAAAGCCCTCTGCAATGGACGCGCACTGAAGACCTGAAGCGTTACCGATTGGGCGTGGTCACGGCCTATTCCAATGAAGAAAGCCTGGACCGTCTGATCAAGGATGGCACGGTAAAAATCCTCGCCACGGAAACCGATGCAGAAAATTTGATCAATCTGGCACGCGGCCGCGTTAATGCCGCCGTGATTGATGCCTATGTTTTCAACTGGCTGATGAAAAACGATGCCCGCCTGCAGCCTTGGCAGGGCAAACTGCAAATGAACGAGCGCCTGCTCGTCACCTGGCCACTCTTTGTCTGCTTCCGCAAAGATGCCGAGGGCGCCGCCCAGCGCGACCTTTTCAACAGCGGCCTTGGCGCCCTGCATGAAAGCGGACCAGCACTGGCCTTACCCGTTGCCCCTACGCCGGTGGAAAAAACCAGTCCGAAAGAAAAACCCGCCAAGAAAAGAAGCTGAACATCTGCACTGAATCCCCAATAAAAAAGCGGCAATAGCCGCTTTTTTATTGGGGAACATCCCTTTATTTTCCGGCCGGGTGCCCTGCCTGTTCGATGGCATGCTTGACCTGTGGCGGCATGTATTTCTCGTCATGTTTGGCCAGCACTTCATCTGCCACCACCACACCTTTTTCGAGGCGGCCATTGGCAACAATGCCCTGCCCTTCGCGAAAAAGATCCGGCAGGATGCCGGTGTAGACCACATCAATCTGGTGCTTGAGATCGGTGATGGTAAAGCGAACAGCCAGTGAATCCGGCGAGCGCTGCAACGAGCCCTGCATCACGAGACCGCCCACCTGTATGCGGCGATTCTCCGGTGCCTCATGCTCCACCAACTGTGTGGGCGTGTAGAAAAGATTGATGTTCTGGCGCAGGGCATACAAGGCCAGCCCCACAGCAGCACCCACGCCCAGCACCACCGCAATCAGGATGATGAGAGTTTTCTTGCGCTTGGGAGTCAGGGTAAAGCTCATATCGTCTCGCTCGTCAAAATCTTAGGGCTGTTGATCTCGGGCTTCACGGCGCAGGCTACCGGCCTGCTCTTTCAGCAGTTTTTTTCGCTGCAGCAAAGGCTGCAACACATTCCAGATCACAATGGCAAAGGTCACACCATAGGCCGCCCAGACATAGGGGCCATGCCGGCCCATGGCCAGAAAATCGGCAAAAGACTCAAAGGCCATGTGCGGTCTCCTTTTGCACCAGTTCTTTCACCCACTGTGAGCGCCGCTCGCGATGCAGGATGTCATTGCGCGTACGAGCAATAACGCAGGCCGCGAAAAAGGCATAGAAACCGAAAATCATGATGATGAGGGGCAGATACATTTCCGGTGGCATAGCCGGCTTTTCCGTCACGGTAAATGTGGAGCCCTGATGCAGGGTATTCCACCACTCCACCGAGTATTTGATGATGGGCAAATTGACCGCCCCCACCAGCGCCAGAATGGCCGCAGCCTTACCGGCACTGGCTGCATTTTCATAGGCTGCATACAGCGCCATCACACCCAGATACAGGAAGAGCAGAATCAGCATGGAAGTCAGGCGCGCATCCCAGACCCAATATGTACCCCAGGTCGGCTTACCCCAGACCGCGCCGGTAAACAGCGCCACAAAACAGAACCAGGCCCCGATAGCCGCCGTGGAGCGTGCCACCATTTCTGCCGTTTTCACTTTCCAGACCAGATGAATCAGGCCGCACGCCGCCATCAGCACATAGCCGCCCATAGCCAAACTGGCAGCCGGCACATGGATATAGATGATGCGGAAACTATTGCCCTGCTGGTAATCCGCCGGCGCAAAAAGCAGACCCCACACCGTGCCGATGGCGAGCAATAAAAAAGCCACCAAAGACAGCCACGGCAACCACTGCCCGCCTATCTCATAAAAATGGCGCGGGCTTACCGTGCGATTGATATAAGCCCAGATTGATTTCCACATAATTCCGTCTCGTTTTTATGACCTTGCCGCCGCTACCCACAGCGGCAACACGCTACAACCGGCAAGCGCCCGGGCCTCGCTCCACCGCAGGCAATTTTTTCTTTTAACCACCCGTGGCGATACGCAAAGCGGCCGCTACGGCAAAAGGAATCAAGGTCACCGCCAGCACCAGAAAAGCAGCCAATAAGGCCAGATAACCCGCCACCGGCATGCCAATAGCCGCTGCCTGTACCGCGCCCGTAGCAAACACGATGACCGGCACCATCAGCGGCAAGGTAATCAGCGGCACCAACACACCACCACGACGCAGCGCCACCGTTAGTGCCGCCGCTACCGCACCAATCAAACTCAGCACCGGAGTACCCAGCAATAAAGTCGCCAGCAGCGTCCAGAAGCTGTGCATATCCAGAAACAACATCACTGCGGCTACCGGACACAGCAGCACCAGACAGAAACCCGTCTGCAACCAGTGTGCAAATACCTTGGCCAAAACCAGCAAGGGTAGAGGCGCCGGTGCCACCAACAATTGCTCCAGCGAACCGTCTTCCAGATCCTGACGGAACAGGCCATCCAGCGAGAGCAGCATAGAGAGCAGCGCCGCCACCCAGATAATGCCGGGCGCCATCATGGCCAGCTTTTTCGGCTCCGGCGTAATGGCCAGCGGAAACAGCGTGACCACCAGCAAAAAGAAACTCAGCGGCGTCAGCCAATCACCGGGCTGACGCAGGGCCAAGCGCAGATCACGCAGTAGCAGACTGCGCAGCGCGCTCATGACGGCCACTCCGGCGTGCGCGGAATAAAGTCCGCCACATCCAGACGCGTCACCGGAAAGCCGGGAGCAAACTCATGATGCGTGGTCAGCAAGACCAGACCGCCCGCCTCGGCATGCGCACGCAGCCAGCCTTCCAGCTCAGCCACGCCCTGTTTATCAATCGCGGTGAAAGGCTCATCGAGAATCCACAGCGGACAGGCCTCTACAAACAAGCGGGCCAAACCGACGCGCCGCTTCTGGCCGGCCGACATGCGCGCCAGCGGCACGTCTTCATAGCCATACAGCCCCACCTTCTCCAGCGCCGCATCCAGCACGGCCAAGGCCGCTTGCTGGCCACGCAGCCCTGCCAGAAACAACAGGTTTTCACGAGCACTGAGCATGAGCTTGAGACCGGGCTGATGGCCCAGCCACAGAAAGTCTGCACGAAACGCGGAGGGATCATCGGCGACCGGGCAACCTTTCCAGTGCAAGCTGCCGGCCTCAAGAGCGGCCAAGCCCGCCACCATGCTGAGCAAGGTGGTCTTGCCCACGCCATTGGGACCGGCAATCTGCAGCACCTGACCCGGCGCCAAGGCGAAATCCAGCTCGGCAAAAAGCGTGCGGTCGTCACGGATGGCGGCAAGCTGTCGGGCGTCGAGCACGGAGGAATAGCCAAAAGAAAAAGTCGGCGGAGTATACCCGAGAGGCCATGGCCGGCACCCCTGCCGTGTTGGGGCTTTGTAGCCGCTCAAATGCCCGTAAAGCGCGGCACGAACATCCCCCGCCGCGAGCGTTACCCTATGGCTTTATTATTCTTTTTGAAGGGCCTTCATCCCCATTTAGGCTTTTCCAGCCATGCCATGCCGAAGCGCTCGGCATAGCCGTAAAACGAAAGCTCATGTGGGCCGGCAGGTTCGATGCCTTCGCGCAGCTGCATGATCAGCTCTTGATCAATGCGCTTCACATAACCAGTGCGGCGCGCCCAATCAGCCTCCGTCCAGCGCTCCAACGTGGCCAGCACCAAAGGACTGAGTCGGCTGCCGGCGTTTTCGATAATCCAGGCATCACCCTCCGCATGCGCATGATCGCCACTGTCAAAAGGCGGCGCGAGTAAATGCCCATGGGCATCCTGCAAGGCGAGATGCAAACGCCCTTCGGGGGCACTGATGCAGATATCCGCCCCGCGCGGGTAATAGCGCAACTGCCCCAAAGCATTACGTTCATTGGCAAACAGCATGCCCGCCTCAACCTCAGCCGCCCCATAGCCATGCACAAAGCTGAGTGACACCTGCAGAGGAGCCAAGCAGCTCTTCAGTACCTGCTCCAAACTGAGTGGCGTGTGATAACCGCCGACCAAGGCAATAATTGCATCTGGCCAGGCAAAGCCCTGCGCCCGATGACGCTGTAGCAACTCCGCCACAAAGAGCGACTGCCCCAGAATAAGCACCGGCATATTTTCACGCGCGGCCAGCTGCAGGGCCCGACTGGCCGTGCGAAAACTCAAATAGCAATCAACCAGCAGGCCATCGTTAGGAAAGCCGACACTGGCAGGATAGGCATTCAGTACCAGCGGCAAACGCTCGCCAAACGGCGCATGCACTTGGGGAAAAAGACTGCGCAGCAAACCCAGCAAGGGCAAGCCGGCCCGGTTCACTTTACGAAAACCATCGGGCCCTGTCTGAGTGCTACCGGCGGAATAGCTGAGCATCTCACCCGGATTGAATATGCCCGCCTTCATGCAAAAATCTCCGGGCTGTGTGACTGCACATGCTGCCCCATGCTAGCCAGGCGCAGCGCCAGAATCCGCGCCAGATTAACGTGGAATCGGGCCGAAAGTTCCGGCTCAGCTTCAAACACTTTTCGTAAAATATTTTCCTGCAATGCCAGAATGCTGGCGCCCTCCGAGCCTGCATGCACATTCGCGCTGCGGCTTCCTCCCACCAGATAGGCCATCTCTCCCAGCACCTCACCCGCATATAGCGTGGCCACACAACGCTCGCCCGCCAGTACATCTACCGAGCCGGAAAGCACGACAAAAACACTGCGATACACTGTCTCACGCTTGATCATCAACTGGCCGCCCTGATTATCGAGCAGCGTGGCGCCTTGTGTGAGCTTGAGCACTTCTTCTGGAGAAAAACCCTTGAACAAGGGCAGACGATTTTCTAGCAAAAGCTGAAACAGCCCCTGCTCACTGCGCTGCTGGCGCGCGGCCTCCGCGTAGGGCCCGGTCAAGAAAACGTCGTGCACCCATGCCGGTGTCCCACTCACCGTGGGAAGTTGAGCCTGACTAACCGGCAGGAAAATGGAGCGCACACGCTCAAGGTGGGCATGATCCTCCAGCACGATGCACATAGGCACCAGAATGCCGACATCCGTGTCTTCCACCGAGTCGGTATAAACCCTGGCACCTAGACGCTGGTAATAGCTCACCAGATGCGGCACACAATCCAGAAAAAGCATGCGTACACCGGCTTTCATACATTCCGTCATCTTGTACACAAACAACTGTGCCGTCAGCGGCCCACCACGATGCGTCTTGGCGACAGTCGTGCGTGAGCTCACCAGAAAACTGGCGGGATCACAGTGCGGGGTAAATCGGTCGAAATCCCAAATAGCGCTCCAACTGGCGGGGAAAGTGCCATCGCAGCCCAGATTGCCGCGACAGGTCGCCACAATTTCGCCATCGACCTCAGCGTAAAAAATACGAGCCCACGCATCATCCGGATCACTGAGCGCCTGTGCCTTGGAGGCCTCAGCACTCTGATAAAGATTCATTTCTTCGGTGTAGACGCTGTAACGCAGTCTCATGCAGGCCGCCAGTTGTTCTGGCGTGGTGGCTTGGCCAAATTTGACGTTCATGGGCGGCTCTCGTAGGGAACAGTGGCTGCAAGGCTTGCAAACAAAGCTCGCTCTATCCCGGTGAGAACACACCCGCCTTTGCTGATGCCAGCAAGGGCAACGCTCTTCATCCTTGGATTGAGCAAACAGAGACATCCTCGTCTCTGGCGGCAAAGCCGCTCTGACAGTGCGCCACAAGGGCAACACCATCGGCACAGTGCCCGGCAGTCTATAACGCCAGAGAACGGGCTCGCAAAGCTGGTTTTCTGACCAAGCTGCCCGGTCATCCCCGAGCTGCCTCGGGATTGTGAGGCTTCAGGGTGCACGGATGGGCATCTCAGGAAGCCTCCTACAGGGCAACCATATAAAGAGGCGGTGACGTTCAAACTACCGAAGTCCGTCTCGTTCCCGCTAAGATGCTGATCTCCACCGCCAGACAAGGACCGCCGCGCATGGCTCGCCATTTTGACCGTATTGACGACTGCCTCGACGACCTCAGCACCCGTATCGGCCCGCAGCTTACCCTCGGCATTCCCTTGGGCGTGGGTAAGCCCAATGCCCTCGTCAATTCGCTCTATGCGCGTGCCCGCGCTAATCCCGGCCTGAAACTACGCATACTCACCGCGCTGTCGCTGGAAAAACCCAAAGCGGGCAGCGATATGGAAAAGCGTTTCCTCGGCCCCTTTGTGGAACGCATTTTCGGCGACTACCCCGATCTCGATTATGTGAAAGACCGCCACACCGGCCAGTTGCCCAAGAATATCGAGGTGGTGGAGTTTTTTCTGAAGTCTGGCGACTACCTCGGCAACGATTACGCCCAGCAGCACTATCTCTCCAGCAATTACACCCATGTGGCGCGCGACATGCTCGTGCAGCGCGTGAATGTATTGGCGCAGGCCGTAGCCGTGCGTGAGCGTGGCGGCCGTACCGAGTACTCCCTCTCCTGCAATCCGGATGTGACGCTGGATCTCATTCCGCTGCTGAAAGATTGCGGCTGGCCGGTCTACCGCATTCTGGTCGTCAACCGTGAATTACCCTTCATGGAAAACGATGCGCTGGTGGACGAAAGCGACGTGGATGCCATCGTCAGCGATCCGGCCGGCACACATACGGTGTTTTCCGCACCCAATATGAAAGTCGCCGCCACCGACTACGCCATCGGCCTGTATGTCAGCTCGCTGGTGAAAGACGGCGGCACCTTGCAAATTGGCATAGGCTCGCTGGGCGATGCCATTGCCCACGCCCTCATCCTGCGCGATCGCCACAACGACGACTATGCCGGGGCCCTGAAAACGCTGGCGGCCCCACTGGAGAACAGCCAGCCTTTCCAGCAGGGCCTTTATGGCTGCTCGGAAATGTTCGTCAACGGCTTTATGGCCCTGATCGAAGCCGGCATTTTGCGCCGCGAAGTTTTTGAACATTACGGCCTGCAGAAGCTTCTTAATGAGGGCCGCATCAATCTGGATGTGAACGAAAACACCCTACCCGCCTTGCTGGAGGCCGGCCTGATACATTCGCCACTTCTTCATACCGATATCGAGCTCCTGCAGCAGTACGGCATCTTTCACGACGATGTGAGCCTGGGCCGTGATGGCATTACCGCTCATAACGAACTCATTTCCGCTGATATTGATAACAAGGCCGCACTGGCTGCCGTGAACAGGCTTTGCCTGGGCAAGCAGCTCAAGGGTGGCATCCTCATGCACGGCGGCTTCTTTCTCGGCCCGCGAGATTTCTACCAGAAGCTACGCGACCTCAGCCCGGAAATGCGCGCCCGTATCGGCATGACCAGCGTGGGCTATATCAACCAGCTCTACGGACCGGAATCACTAAAAACCCTGCAGCGCCGTGATGCCAGCTTTGTGAATACCTGCATGATGGTGACCTTGCTGGGTGCCGCCATTTCGGATGGGCTGGATTCCGGCAAACTGGTGAGCGGTGTGGGCGGCCAATACAACTTTGTGTCGCAAGCCCATGCCCTCGCCGGCGCTCGCTCCATTCTCATGTTGCGCGCCACACGCCGCAGCCAGGGCCAAGTGGTTTCCAACATCATCTGGAATTACGGCCACACCACGATTCCCCGCCATCTGCGCGATATTGTCGTAACCGAATACGGCATTGCCGATCTGCGCAGCCAAACTGATGCCACCGTGATCAAGCGCCTGCTGGCCATTACCGATTCCCGCTTCCAGCCAGAATTGCTGGCGCAGGCGCGCGCCATGGGCAAGATAGAGCCTGAATACGAAATACCGGAGGCAGAGCTGAATAATCTACCCGCCACCGTTTCTGCGCGCCTCAAAGGACTGAAAGCAAAAAACCTGCTGCCCGACTTCCCCTTCGGTGATGACTTCACCGATGAAGAACGCGACATCCTGAAAATTCTGCAACGTATGCAGGAAAGCTCGGAGCATCCTCTGCAACTGGTGAAATCCTTGGTCTCCAGTCTGCGTGAGGAAAAAGAAATCCCCACGGCCTTGCTGGAGCGTCTGCAGCTGGATCAGCCGGAAAACTTTAAGCAAAAGCTGCTGCGACAGCTCTTTATCGGCAATGTCTGAGAGTCTCAGCGGGGACGGATATGGCCGTCCCCTCATAATTCACAAAGCCCGGATAAGGTGACCTGTGCTGGATTTTTCTTTCCCCGAAAAGCTCACGCTCGGCATTAGCCAATGCCTGCTGGGAGATGCCGTGCGCTATGATGGCAGCCACAAACATTCGAAACTCTGCACAGAGCACCTCTCAAAGCGCTTCAGCTTTATTGCCGTATGCCCGGAAGTCGGTATTGGTCTCGGCACACCACGCGAAACCATCTCGCTACGCGGCAGCATGCATGACGAACAAATCCGCGTAATAGGAAATCGCAGTGCTGATCTCGATGTCACCGAAAAATTGCTAGCCTATGCTCGCCTGAAAGCAGAATCACTCAGTGCTATTTATGGCTATGTCTTTATGGGCCGCTCACCCAGTTGTGGGCTCGGCAATGTGAAGGTTTATCTGGACAATGGCCATGCTTCGGGCAAAAGCAGCGCCGGTCTTTATGCTCGCGAATTTACCCGCCTGCATCCTTTGCTACCGGTGGAAGAAGAGGGACGCCTGCGCGATGCCAGGCTCTGTGAAAATTTCGTGGCACGGGTTTATGCCTGGAAACGCTGGAATGACATGCTGGCGCTCGGCCTGACCAGTGCTCGCCTGCAAGAGTTCCACGCTCGGCACAAATATCTGCTGATGTCGCACCGCGTTGAGTCTTACCGCCATCTCGGCCGGCTAGTGGCACAGGCACATCTACGGCCCTTGCAGGTAACCGCAGATGAATACATTCATGAGTTCATGGCGACCCTGAAAATCGGAAGCAGCAATCGCAGCCATACCAATGTACTGCAACATCTCGCGGGCTATCTCAAGAATCAGCTTGATGCGGCATCACGTCAGGAACTGCAGCAGTTGATTGATAATTATCGCCAAGGTCTTGTGCCACTGATCGCCCCCATGACCCTGCTGAAGCACCACTTCCGGCAACATCCCAATAGCTATATCCAACAACAGGTCTATCTTGAGCCACATCCGCCGGAGCTGATGCTGCGCAATTTTTGATGCGGCATAAATTCACTGAACTCACATCAATGCACCCCGGTACAAACCAAAATACGGCTAGGTGCCGATATTGCAGCAGAGCCGCTAGCTGGCTTGCTGGTCTGCATCGGTCTGCACACCCTGTATGACGTCAGGATGAAAGTGGGCATGGCCGCCGGCGCACAGGACACCATGCAAATACTCATGCCCGTAGCAGGGTCTGACTGATATTTCCTTCTGGCCAGCGGCTGACGCAGCTGCGTCCGACTGCTAGCATCGCCACGCCTCTCGTCTCAAGGACTCCCTGCCTGATATGGAACTCATAGATTTCATTCTGCATATAGACCGCCATCTTGCCGAATTCGTAGCAGCCAACGGCGTCTGGATTTACGGCCTGATGTTTCTCATCGTGTTCGTGGAAACCGGTCTCGTGGTCATGCCTTTCCTGCCGGGTGACAGCCTGCTGTTTGCTGCCGGCGCCATTGCCGCTACCGGCGGTATGGACCCTTTTCTCATGGCCGGACTCATGCTTGTCGCCGCCGTTCTGGGTGATACCGTGAATTATCAGGTCGGGCACTATATCGGCCCCCGTGTATTCGATATGCAATCGCGTTGGATCAAACGCGAGTATCTGCTGAAGACCCAAGCCTTTTTTGAAAAGCATGGTGGCAAGACCGTGATCATTGCGCGCTTTATGCCTTTTGCCCGCACTTTTGCGCCTTTCGTGGCCGGCGTTGGGGCCATGCGCTATCCCCGCTTTCTTGCCTATAACGTGATCGGTGCTGCGCTCTGGGTCGTCTCCTTTGTGACGCTGGGCTATTTCTTCGGCAATCTGCCCACGGTGAAAGAAAATTTCACCTTGGTGATCTTTGCCATAATAGGGATCAGCGTAATACCGGGTGTGATTGAATATCTGCGTCATCGTCTGGCAGAGAAGAAGCAACAGGCCTGAGCTTGCCCGTAAAAGCTTCGGCCATAAAAACCACTCATAAAAAAGCCGGCTACTGCCGGCTTTTTTATTGCTTAATGAACGGGCGGATCATAAGAAACCGAGAGCACATAGAAGAGCCCCTTGCCGGCTGGCCGTTCCACCGACACCTCGTCATCCACTGTCTTTTTCAGCAGGGCACGGGCCATGGGCGCATCAATGCTGATCCAGCCGCGTGCCGCATCCGTTTCATCCGGGCCCACAATGCGCAAAGCCAACACCTCGCCGGTATCAGCATCTTCAATCTCTATCCAGGCGCCGAAATAGATACGTGAGGCATCTGTAGGCTTGGTATCCACCACCTTCAGGGCCTCGATACGCTTGCTCAAAAAGCGCACACGGCTATCTATCTCTCGCAGCAACTTCTTGCCATAGATGTACTCGGCATTTTCCGAGCGATCACCCATGGCCGCGGCTTCAGACACCGCACGCGTAACCTCGGGCCGACGCTTGTGCCAGAGAAAATCCAGCTCATCCCGCATGGTCTTATAGCCTTCGGGGGTGATAAGCGCAGTACGGGGAGTGGCGGGAGGACGATAGCGGGACATATTTCTTAATGGCGTAGGGCGGGTTAGCGAAGCCTAACCCAGCGCTTTCCGATTTACACAAAATCGAGTGGGCTCAAGAGATGGCCAGCGCCGCGAAGCAGATTTAATTAGCGCTTAACCGGGCGCTTTTGCAGCTTCCTTTGCAAGGTACGTCTATGCATGCCTAAAGCACGGGCAGTCTCGGAAATATTGCCCTCATTCTCGGCCAGCACTTTCTGGATATGCTCCCATTCCAGCCTGTCCACGGACATGGGCGGGGTTTCCAGCACCGTCTCGGGGGCTACGGCCACCTGCTGAGCCGTCCTCAGCTCAAACGCCGCCAGAATTTCATCCGCATCCGCAGGCTTGGCCAGATAGTTGAGAGCGCCCTGTCGCACCGCCTCTACCGCGGTGGCGATGCTGGCATAGCCCGTCAACACCACCACCTTGAGACCAGGTTGCAGCTTGAGCAACTCCGGCAAAAGATGCAGGCCAGACTCAGAGCCTATTTTCATATCCAGCACGCAGGCATCAGGCGCCTGCTCACGCAGCATCAACACCGCCGCTGCTGAGTCTGCCGCCAGCACAACCTGAAGGCCACGCCGCGTGAAAGCGCGCTGCAAGGTGTTGCGAAAAACCTCATCGTCGTCAATCACCAGAATGCTTTTCACGCTACGACCAGGCAAAGTCATGCTGATGCCGCCTGCAGCGCCGCCCAAGGCAGACTGAGCTCGGTGAGCGTGCCCCCCTCTGGTCTAGTCTTGAGATGTATGCTGCCTCCCATCTGGTTGATGGTGGCATGACTAAGGAAATAGCCAAGTCCCATACCTTCGTCGCGATTACTGACAAAAGCCTGACCGAGACGCGCGGCAATTTCTGGCGCAATGCCGGGGCCGTCATCACGAATTTCAATCACGCAAAGACCTGCCCTGTCGTGCAAATCTATGCTCACCTGTGCGCGGGCAGCTTGCGCGGCATTGTCCAATAAATTCACCAGTACCTGTGACAAGGTGGCCGGCGGCTGTATGGAAATATCTGACAGTGCTTGCGCCAAGAGGAATGTCCGTTCGGGATGCACGACTTCCATACGCTCTACCGCTGCCGCGATAAACCGGGATAGCGGCAGGCGTGGTGGAGTTGCGGCCTGCTCACGCAGATCATTGAGAATATCGCGGCATAAGTCGAGCTGACGGCGCAAGGTCGCCATGTCTTCGCGCAGCGGGGAATCTACCGGTAAATCCGTTTCCAGATCGCGCGCAATCACCGTCATGGTCGCCAGCGGCGTGCCCAGCTCATGTGCAGCCCCGGCGGCCAATGCCCCCAGCGCCACCACCTGCTCGCGTTGTAAAAGGCTTTCATGCTGCTGTGCCAGCTGCCTGTCCTGCTCGCGCAGGGCGCCGCTCATGCGGGTGACAAAAAATGTGATGAGGCTGGCGCTCAAAATAAAATTCAGCCACATGCCGAAAACATGCAGATTGAAGCCACTGGCTTCCTGCGCTGGCTGCAAGGTCATGTGATGGTGGGCATGCGGATCATCCGCCATTAAATCTACAGCCATGGGCATGGCATGGCCGACATGCGCCCCTGCAAACGGTGCGAAAGGAATGTAGTGCACCAGCAGCAAGCTGTAGACCGCCAAAGTCAGCAAGGCCAACACGACGGTATAACCAATACGCAAAGTGGCAGCAGCGATCGTGAGTGGCACGAGATACCAGGACACAAAAGGATTGGTGGAACCGCCCGTGCGATAAAACACCAAGGTCATCAACACCACGTCTACCACCAGCTGGGCAAAGAGCTCGGCCTCGCTAACAGCCCCGCCTCGACGCAAGCGCCATAAACTCCAGACATTGAACAGCGTGAGCAGCGACAAGACGAGCAGAATGCCGCGATCCTGCAGCAGCGGCACCGACTCCAGCCAGCCTGACAGCAGCGCGCCCGAAGCCAGCACCACAATAAGAATGGCACGCAGCAAACAGAGCCGCGAAAGATTACGGCTATTGGCATCCGGATCAGAGGGAATGGCAAACGGCATGAGGACTCAAAGCGCCCGTCAAAAAACGGACAAAGAAAAAGGTGTCGCAAGGACACCTTTTTCTGTGCAGCGGGTCAAGCCGGTGCGACAAGTTGTCGCAGCCTGAACTCTTTGACGACTTCCTTCCCCTACCGCCCTACCGAAGCCGCCTGAGCGTGAGCTGTCGTGTCAGGCAAGGCAAACTTGTATGGCGCGTCAGATCGCGCTCAGGCCTCAGGCCAGATTGGCGTTGACGAAATCCCAGTTCACCAGGCTTTCCAGGAAAGTGCCGATGTACTTGGGACGCAGATTGCGGAAATCGATGTAGTAGGCATGTTCCCACACGTCGATGGTGAGCAGGGCTTTCTGGCCGTGAGCAGATGGCAGATCGGCATTGGCGGTCTTGGTGACTTCCAGCTTGCCATCCTTGTTCAGTACCAGCCAGGCCCAACCGGAGCCGAACTGGGTGGTAGCGGCTGCAGTGAAAAGCTCAACGAACTTTTCATAACCGCCGAGGTCGGCATCGATCTTGGCCGCAATGGCGCCAGTGGGCTTGCCGCCACCGTTAGGCTTCATGCTGTTCCAGTAGAAAGTGTGGTTCCAGATCTGCGCGGAGTTATTGAAGATGCCAGCCTTGGAGGCATCACCACCGGAAGCCTTGATGATCTCTTCCAGGGATTTGCTCTCAAGGTCTGTGCCCTTGATGAGATTGTTCAGGTTCACGACATAGGCGTTGTGGTGCTTGCCATGATGGAATTCGAGAGTTTCGGCCGTGATATGGGGCGCGAGGGCGTTCTTGTCATACGGCAGCGGGGGCAGTTCGATCGCCATGATGCGTAGTCCTTCTGTGGGGAGGAGAGACGGCCGCCTGTGGTGCGACCGGGGAGACGCGATTATGCCGCCGCAAGATGGGGCGGGCAAATGACAATTCCCGTAACGCTTACGGGAAAAACACCATGAATAACAGGGAAATAACAGAGTCTTACCGGGCGCCAGCAAGACTCTTGCAAGAACATGGCTGCCGCTCATGCCGGCAGCTTGTTAGGAACGACTTCCGAAGACTACTTATTATCGTCGTCGATATCGTAGTCGTAATCGCGCAGGCGGCGCTGTAGCTTGCGCGCCTCCAGCAGTTCATCAATCTCACGGCGCCGAGCCGGGGAGTTCTTGACCGCAGCTACAACCACTACCGTCTTGGCCGTCTCATCACCATCGGAGTCCGCCGCAGCTGCGCCGTCCTCAAAACCGTCTTCATCAAACTCTTCTGATTTGCCAGCCGCCATAGCATCCTCATTTAGAGATAATTCAGTTGCTTGGCCGGCTATATACGACAAAGCCGCAGGACTGTAAAGATCGTCAAGAGACCCTGCAGCCACCGTTTAAAAAAGTGTGACGCAGAAATGAAAACGGCCGGAAATTCCGGCCGCTTTCACAGGATGGTGCCTATATATCAGGCAGCGAAATCCTTGAGCTTCTTCAGCGGACGAATCTTCACCGTGTTACGGGCCGGCTTGGCCTTGAAGGTGGTTTCTTCCTTGGTGAAAGGATTGATGCCCTTGCGTGCCTTGGTGGCAGGCTTGCGCACGATCTGAATCTTGAACAGACCCGGCAGGGTGAAGTGGCCAACGCCATTCTTCTTCACATGACGCTCGACCAGCGCAGTCAGTTCGTCAAATACGGCTGTTACTTGCTTCTTGGTCAGCTCAGTCAGTTCGGCAATTTCAGTCAGCAGTTGGGTCTTGTTATGCGCGGTGGCCAGCGCGGTGGTGGCACGCTTGACCGGAGCCTTGGGGGCAGCCGCTTTAGCGGCAGCAGGCTTTTTAGCAGCCACTGCTTTTGCAGCAGGCTTTTTAGCAGCAGGTTTTGCGGCGGGCTTGGCAGCAGCTTTTTTAGCAGCCGGCTTGGCGGCAGGTTTTGCAGCAGGCTTAGCGGCGGGCTTCTTGGCGGCGGGCTTGGCAGGTTTTGCAGCAGGCTTTTTGGCTATGGCCATTGCGATCTTCCTTTTTAAAAGTTCCGGGGCAATGCCGCATCAGATGCACTATTTCCAGCAGTACCGAGCGGCATCGTGTTCACTCCCTTGAGAGAGATGCAAGAATGAACTGGCCTCGATATATAGGGGATTTGCAGGGACCCAGCAATAGCAAAACCCTGTAAAACCCTTGTTTTACGGGGTTTTTTGCAACTACCACCACGAAAACAGCGTTTTCCCCCGGGATTTACGTCATTTTTGGCTTTTTTCCCTTAGGCTGGCGGCTATAAGCAGCCCCTTTTCAAGCACCGACAAAAGCGCCGCAAACAGCCTCGGCAGGCCCTAACAGAGCGACCGCAGTGCAGGTATAATGCGCGCCCTCCACGGTCTTCAGACCGCCAGAGCCGCCTGCACAGGCCCACTGCACTTGCAGCCAGACACCCGGGAACGAAACACCATGATGCGCACCCACTACTGTGGCGAACTCAACGAAACCCATATCGACCAGACCGTGACCCTTGCCGGCTGGGTGCACCGTCGCCGCGACCACGGCGGCGTCATCTTCCTGGACATGCGTGACCGCGACGGTCTGGTGCAGGTTGTTATTGATCCGGACACCCCTGAAGCCTTTGCCCAGGCCGACAAATCCCGCTCGGAATACGTGCTGAAAATCACCGGCCGAGTACGTCGCCGTTATGCCGGTACTGAAAACGCCAATATGCCGACCGGCCAGATTGAAGTGCTGGGCAAGGACATCGAAATTCTGGCCCAGGCCGAAACCCCGCCCTTCCCGCTCAATGACGACTTTTCCAATGTCGGCGAAGAAGTGCGCCTCAAGTACCGCTTCCTGGATATGCGTCGTCCGGAAATGCTGGAGCGCATGCGCTTCCGCTCCAAGGTAACGTCCAAGATCCGCACCTATCTCGATGCCAACGGCTTTCTGGATGTGGAAACCCCCATCCTCACCCGCGCCACACCCGAAGGCGCGCGCGACTATCTCGTGCCTTCACGCACACAGCCGGGCTCTTTCTTCGCCCTGCCGCAGTCGCCTCAGCTCTTCAAGCAGTTGCTGATGGTGGCCGGCTTCGATCGCTACTACCAGATTGCCAAGTGCTTCCGTGACGAAGACCTGCGCGCTGACCGCCAGCCGGAATTTACCCAGATCGACATCGAGACTTCTTTCCTCTCCGATGAAGACATCATGGGCATCACCGAAACCATGGTGCGTGAACTCTTCGACGAACTGCTGGGCGTAAAATTCGCTCCGCTGCAGCGTATGACTTACGCCGATGCCATGCGTGATTACGCTTCGGACAAGCCCGATATGCGCATCCCCATGAAGCTGGTGGATGTGGCCGATCTCATGCAGAACGTCGAGTTCAAAGTATTCGCCGGCCCCGCTAAAGACCCCAAGGGCCGCATCGTCGCCCTGCGCGTTCCCGGTGGCGCCGCCATGCCGCGCAGCCAGATTGATGAATACACCAAATTCGTCGGCATTTATGGCGCCAAGGGTCTCGCCTATATCAAGGTGAATGATCTGGCCGCCGGCATTGAAGGCCTGCAATCACCCATCGTGAAATTTATCGAACCCATCGTGCTGGAACTCTTGCAGCGCGTGGGCGCCGAAAATGGCGACCTCGTTTTCTTCGGTGCCGACAAAGCCAAGATCGTCAACGATGCTCTCGGCGCACTGCGCGTACGCGTGGGCCACGACCTCAAGCTTTCCACTTGCGAGTGGGCACCGCTGTGGGTAGTGGACTTCCCCATGTTTGAAGAAGTGGATGATGGCCAGTGGACCTCGGTGCACCACCCCTTCACCATGCCGAAATGCGATGTGGAAACACTGAAGAGCAATCCGGGTGCGGCTACCTCGGTGGCTTATGACTTCGTGCTCAACGGCACAGAAATCGGTGGTGGCTCCCTGCGTATCTACAATCTGGAAATGCAGAAAGCGGTGTTCACCGCGCTCGGCATCGGCGAAGAAGAAGCGAATGAAAAATTCGCCTTCCTGCTGGATGCCCTCAAGTACGGTGCCCCTCCCCATGGCGGCCTCGCTTTCGGTCTGGATCGCCTCATCATGCTTATGACCGGCGCCACCAGCATTCGTGATGTCATCGCTTTCCCGAAGACGAAAACGGCTGAATGCCTGATGACACACGCTCCCGCTCCGGTAGATGCCAAGCAGTTGCGTGATCTCGGCATCAAGCTGCGCGAAAAAGAGAAAAGTGAAACGTGAGCTCGCCGCGTTGCGGCATAGCGTGAAACGTGAATCGTGAAGGACAGGTCTTTCCACGACTCACGTTTCACAGGTAGCGCGAAGCGCACCCTCACGACTCACCGCACAAAAGGAGAACGTCATGGCCGGACACAGCAAATGGGCCAATATCAAACACCGCAAAGCCCGTCAGGATGCCGTCAAAGGCAAGGTTTTCACCAAATACATTCGTGAAATCGTAACGGCCTCACGCATGGGCGGTCCCAGCGAAGCGGACAATCCGCGCCTGCGCGCCATTGTGGCCAAAGCGCTCACCGCCAATATGACGCGCGACATCATCAACCGCGCCATTCAGCGTGGCGCCGGTGGTGACGACGACAAGAAGCTCGATGAACTGAGCTACGAAGGTTATGGCGTGGGTGGCGTGGCCGTACTGGTAGAAACCATGACGGACAATCTCAACCGCACCGTCAGTGAAGTGCGTCATGCCTTCTCCAAGCATGGCGGCAATATGGGTACGTCCGGCTCCGTGGCCTATCTCTTCAGCAAGCGCGGCGAAATCTTTTTCCCCAGCGGTGTTGATGAAGACAAGGTGATGGAAGTCGCGCTGGAGTCCGGCGCTGACGATGTGCAGTCCGATGCCGATGGCGTCACCGTCATCACCACGCCCGAAGCCTTCGGCACCGTGCTGGACGCCCTGCATGCCGTGAAGCTGCAGCCGGAAAGCGCGGAAGTCACCATGACCGCCTCCACCCAAGCCGAGATCACCGATCCCGAGCAGGCGGAGAAAATCATGAAGATGATCGACATGCTGGAAGATCTGGATGATGTACAGAACGTCTATACCAATGCGGACTTCTCGCCTGAGGTAATGGCGGCGCTGAACAAATAAGCCAGCATCAAAACGAGGCCGCGCAAGCGGCCTCGTCGTTTCTGCCCCCGCTTCCTGTTATATAAAGAACACTCTCGGCCATCCCGCCTTGCACGGAGCAGACCTACAGCATGCCTCTCATCCTCGGCATAGACCCCGGCTCCCGCATCACCGGCTTCGGCGTAATCGACTCCGATGGCAGCCGGCACCGCTATGTCGCCTCTGGCTGCATCAAGATGGCTGAGCTGCCCTTGGCCGAACGTCTGCACCGCATCTATGCCGGTATTGCTGAAATCGTGGCGACTTATCACCCCGAGCAGTCCGCCATCGAACAGGTCTTTCTCTCCAATAATGCCGACTCCGCCCTCAAGCTCGGACAGGCCCGTGGCGCCGCCATCGTGGCGCTCATGAATCATGATCTGAGCGTGGCGGAATACTCGGCACGGCAGGTAAAGCTGGCCGTCGTCGGCAAGGGCTCTGCGCTCAAGGAGCAGGTGCAGCATATGGTGGTGAGACTGCTGTCTCTGGATAAATCTCCACCTGCCGATGCCGCTGATGCACTGGCAATTGCCCTCTGCCATGCGCAGACCAGCAGCTCTCTGGCGCGCATCGGCAACGCTGCCGAGCGCATGCGTCGTGGTCGAGCGCAGGAATAGGAAGACAAAAACTACTGTACGGGTAGTCAGTTAGGCGCCGCTGTGGTACTAAAGCGCAACACTAGGCAGGAGCCCCTCCTGCGCAACATCAGAGAGCCCAAACAACGTGATTGCCCGCCTGCAGGGATTGCTCATCGAAAAACAGCCACCCGTTCTGGTCGTGGACGTAAATGGCGTGGGCTACGAGCTCGAAGCCCCCATGAGCACCTTCTACAAGGTGACGCTGGGCGCCACCATCACCCTTTATGTGCATCAGGTGGTGCGTGAAGACGCCAATCTTCTATATGGCTTTGCCTCGCGCGAAGAGCGCGATATGTGCCGCACCCTACTCAAGGTAAATGGCGTCGGCCCGAAGATGGCACTGGCCATCCTCTCCGGTATGGAGGCCGAAGCCTTTGCCGCCTGTATACGCCAGAACGATGTCACCACCCTCACCCGCATTCCCGGTGTCGGCAAGAAAACGGCCGAGCGTCTCGTGATTGAAATGCGCGATCGTGTTGGCGATGACAGTACCGGCCTATTCGCCACTATCGGCGTCAATCTGCCAGCCACAGCAGCACAGGATGCAGTGACAGCGCTGATCTCCCTGGGCTACAAGTCCGCCGATGCCGAAAAAGCCATCAACAAAGTCAAACGTGATGATGCTTCTGCAGAAGATCTGATTCGTAGTGCCCTGAAGAATATGGTGAAGGCATGAGCCTACTCGACACCGACGACCGTCTGATTTCGCCCGCGGCTCCCGGCCCCGCGGGCAAGCGTGAAGAAGCCATCGATCGCGCCATACGCCCGACCCGGCTGGACGACTATATCGGCCAGCCGCAAGTGCGCTCGCAGATGGAAATTTTTATACACGCCGCGCGCTCACGCTCGGAAGCACTGGATCACACCCTGATTTTCGGCCCGCCCGGGCTCGGTAAAACCACGCTGGCCAATATCATCGCGCGCGAAATGGGCGGCAACCTGAAATCCACTTCGGGCCCCGTGCTGGAAAAGGCTGGTGATCTTGCGGCCCTGCTCACCAATCTTGAAGCCGGCGATGTGCTTTTCATTGATGAAATTCATCGTCTCTCGCCCGTGGTGGAAGAAATTCTCTATCCCGCCATGGAGGACTATCAGCTCGATATCGTGATTGGCGAAGGCCCGGCTGCTCGCTCCATCAAGCTGGATTTGCCACCGTTTACCTTGGTGGGTGCCACTACGCGTGCCGGCCTGTTGACGGCGCCCCTGCGCGACCGCTTCGGTATTGTGCAGCGCCTGGAGTTCTATTCCGTAGCGGATCTTTCCCATATCGTCACGCGCTCATCCAGCCTGCTGAATGTTTCCATGGATGCTCAAGGCGCCGCAGAAATTGCCCGCCGTGCTCGTGGCACGCCACGTATTGCCAACCGACTCTTGCGCCGCGTGCGCGACTTTGCGGAAGTAAAAGCGGATGGCCATATCAGCGTTGAAGTCGCCAGCGCAGCCCTCAATATGCTGGATGTAGATCAGCACGGCTTCGACGGCATGGACCGTCGCTTCCTGCTCACCCTCATGGAAAAATTCGGCGGCGGCCCCGCCGGCATAGAGTCGCTGGCAGTGGCACTCTCGGAAGATGCCGGCACGCTGGAAGATGTGATCGAGCCCTATCTTATCCAGCAAGGCTTTGTCATGCGCACCGCCCGCGGCCGCGTGGCTACCCCACATGCCTATCTACATTTCGGCCTGCCCACGCCGGAACGCCTGCATGAACACCTTAAACAGACGGATTTGTCTTGATGGCACTGACATACCCCCTACCGGAATTCCATTTTCCGGTACGCGTTTACATTGAAGACACTGACGCTGGCGGCATCGTTTATTACGTTAACTACCTGAAATTCATGGAGCGAGCCCGGACCGAGTTCCTGCGCGATCTCGGCTTCGAGCACTATCTGCACTCGGAAGAGGATTTCATGTTTGTGGTACGTGGTGCTCAGGTACGTTATTTCTCACCAGCCCGCATGGATGATGATCTGAAAGTTACGGCGCAGATCAAATCCTTGGGGCGAGCCTCACTGGTATTTCATCAAAAAGTGATGCGTGCCGATGATGTGCTGGTGGGAGGTGATATTGATATTGCCTGCGTGCGCCGCTCTGACATGAAACCCCGTGCCCTGCCCGAGCGGCTGGTCGCCTTACTCAAATCCCGTTACGACCCTGATTCTGGAAGCCCTGCATCATGAGCCAAGCGCCCGACATGTCCATCTGGCATCTCATCAGCCATGCCAGCCTGATTGTGCAGTTTGTGATGCTGACGCTGGTCGCTGCCTCCGTGTACTCCTGGACCATCATCTTCCAGCGCCGTTCACTTTACTCAGCCGCCACAAAAACAGCCGATGCCTTTGACGAGAAATTCTGGTCCGGCGGCGATCTCAATGCGCTCTATAACCAATTGAGCCGCAGCGGTGGCGATCTGCAAGGCCAGGAAAATATCTTCCGCTCCGGCTTCAAGGAATTTCTGCGCCTGCGCGAAAAAGGCGCCGATGGTGAGGCCGTCATGCAAGGGGCCGCACGCGCCATGCGCATCGCCCTCACTCAGGAACAGACGCGCCTGGAAGCCAGCCTGAATTTTCTGGCCAGCACCGGCTCTACCAGCCCCTATATCGGCCTTTTCGGCACCGTGTGGGGCATCATGACCTCCTTCATCGGCTTGGCCAAAGTGCAGCAGGCCACACTGGCCGTGGTCGCACCCGGCATTGCCGAGGCGCTGATTGCCACCGCCATGGGCCTTTTCGCCGCCATTCCTGCCGTGCTGGCTTATAACCGCTTTTCTTCCAGCAGCGATGGCCTGCTCACCCGCTATGAAACCTTTGCGGACGAGTTCTCCGGCATCCTGCACCGCGAAACGCATTCGCGTCACTGAGTCGGTACGCAAAGAGACGCATCATGGAAAAATCCTTTCGCCGCGAAAGAAAAAAGCCGGTCGCCGAAATGAATGTCGTGCCTTATATCGACGTCATGCTGGTGCTACTGGTGATTTTCATGGTGACGGCGCCCATGCTGACGCAGGGCATTCAGGTCGAGCTGCCCAAGGCCGTCACCGACAACCTCACGCTGAAGAACAAAGACCCCATCATCATCTCCATCAAGTCCGATGGCAGTTACTGGCTCAAACAAGGCAATGCCAATGATCGCCGTATCTCGCGTGACAACATCACCGATGCTGTGCACAGCGCCCTGGAGAAAGCACCAGAGGCCCCGGTGCTGGTGAATGGCGATCATCGCGTGAATTACGGCATCGTCGTCACGCTTATGGCTCGCCTACAACAGGCCGGGGTTCCCAATGTGGGCCTGCTCACGCAGGCAGAGCCGGATGCAGCACGCTAAGCCTGTGCGCATGGTGCCGGCCGCCAAGCCGCCGGCACGCGCCGCCCTGAGAAAATCACTGCTGCTGCATGTGGCTGTGCTCGGCCTCGTGCTGCTGCTGCCTTATCTGCACGTGCCGCCGAAAGTGGAACCGCCTCGCGTGGTGGAAGCCGTGTTAGTAAGTGCTAAAACGCTAACGCCGCCTGCCCCGGTCAAGCCGCTACCGCCACCGCCCCCCATTGAGCCTGAACCTGAGCCCCTGCCCGAACCGGTAAAGGCCCAGCCCAAACCTGAGCCAGTCCCGGTCAAAGTACCGGAGCCAGTGAAACCCCTGCCCAAAGCCGCAGAGACCAAAATTGCCCTGCCCAAGCCGGAAGAAAAAAAGCCCACTCCCAAACCGGAAATAAGGCCGGAGCCCGTCAAAGCGGCACCGCCTAAGCCCATTATCAAAAAGCCAACACTGCAAGCAGATGCCTTTGATGATGAAATGCAGTCCCTGCAGCAGCAGATGAGAAATGACGAGGCTGAAAAACTAAAGAGAGACGCTGAAAAATCAACAGCACAAGCATTGTCCAATAGCGACAATGCTGTTATTCAAAAATATACCCTTTTATTACGCGACCGCATGCAGCGTTTCGCAGCATGGCCCCCAGGCACTCCATCAGGAACAAAAGTTGTAATCCGAGTATCCATGCTACCTGGAGGGGAAGTAGTTAGCGTTGTCATCATCAAAAGTAGCGGCACCGCTATAGTTGATGAAAGCGCAAGACAAGCAGCCATAAAAGCCAGTCCGCTACCCGTCCCCAGCGACCCCCGTCTTTTTAATAACTTTCGCTCAGGAATATTTACACTCACCGTCGAGTGATAATGAGAGGAAAATATGCGCATTGTTAATTTTTTTGTTTCAGCACTTTTAATACTGGCAAGCACAGTCGTACATGCCGAGTTCTCAATCGAAGTCGTGAAAAGTGCTGACAACGCAACACCCATAGCCATCGTGCCCTTTGGTGGAGATAAACCCGCCGGTAATGATGCCCTGGCCGATATTGTGCGCGACGATCTGGAACGCAGCGGCCGCTTCAAACCCCTGCCCTATGAAAAGCTGCCGGTGCGCCCGACCTCGGGCGGCGATGTGCTTTACAACGAATGGAAAAGCATAAACAGCAATTTTCTCGTGGTCGGCTCGGTCAGCGTAACGCCCGACAAGCGCTATGAAATCCGCTACGAGCTTTTCAGCATCGACAAACAGGTTCGCCTGCTGGGTGAAAAGCTCACGGTCAGTGCTGATAAATGGCGTGATGGTGCACATTTCATCAGCGACAAGATTTTTGAAAAAATCACCGGCGTGAAGGGCGCGTTTTCTACCCGCATTCTCTACGTGAACCAGTATCCGGAGGGCGGCAAACTGCGTTATCGACTGGAGCTGGCCGATGCCGACGGACAACGCCCCCTGAGCATTCTGGATTCACCCGAGCCCATTCTTTCGCCCAGTTGGTCGTCCACAGGCAAGCAGATCGCTTACGTTTCTTTTGAGAACCGTCGCCCGGTGATTTTCATACAGACCATTGCCTCGCGCGAACGCCGCAAACTGGCCAGCTTTCCCGGCCTTAATGGCGCACCCTCCTGGTCGCCGGATGACAAGCGCATGGCCCTCACACTTTCACGCGATGGCAATCCGGAGATCTATGTCATGGACATAGACAGCCAGGAACTCACGCGCATGACCAATCACTCAGCCATAGACACCGAGCCGCGGTGGACACCGGATGGAAAGAGCCTGATTTTCACTTCCGACCGCGGCGGCAGCGCCCAGATTTACCGCCTCAACGTGGCCGACAAAAGCGTCAAACGCCTTACCTTTGAGGGCAGCTTCAACGGCCGCGCCGACATCAGCCCCGATGGCCGCTATCTCGCCTTTGTGCATCGCGAAAAAGGCCAGCAGTTCCAGATTGCCGTGCAGGATCTGCAAAGCGGTGTGATGACCGTGATCACGCAGACGCCGCTGGATGAAAGTCCGAGCTTTGCCCCCAATGGAGTGCAACTGGTCTACGCCACCCGCAAGGGAAAATATGGCGAACTGGGCATAGCCTCTGTGGATGGCCGCTTTCAGGTACGCTTGCCGGCGCGTCTGGGTGAAGTGCGCGAGCCGGCGTGGTCACCCTTCCTTAAGTAAAAATGAAGAAACCGTTTGCTGCCGTTGATGCCATCGTCAAGCACGGACAACGTTTCTTCACATAAACTGTTGCAAAACCCCGACATGGCCCCATCTAGGGCTGTGATAAGTTGCCAGCACTTTTATGCGCTTTTGTTTTTTGTCTGACATTCATGGAGAACCCGTCATGTTGATTTCCCGTAATGCCAAAGTCCTCGCCTCTTCCCTGCTGGTGCTCAGCCTTGCTGCTTGCACCACCACCAAGAAGGCAGATGACGCGGCTGCTGCCCAGACCGCTGCTGAACAACAGGCTGCTGACAAAGCGGCTGCCGATGCGGCCACAACCTCGGCGGCTACAACCGGTAGCGGTCTCGACAGCCAGTCTCTGGCTGATGCCAATGCCAAAGCCCAGGCTGATGCCGCTGCCAAGGCCAACCAGCTGGCTGCCGCTCTCGGCGTAAAGGTTTTCCACTTCGATTACGACAGCACCAGCATCGCTTCCAGCGACTTTGAAGCCCTCAAGGCCCATGCGGCCTATCTCGCCAAGAACCCCTCTGCCCGCGTGCAGGTTGGTGGCCATACCGACGAACGCGGTACGCGTGAGTACAATATGGCTCTGGGTGAGCGTCGCGCCAAGTCGGTGGCGGCCTTCCTCAGCAGCAATGGCGCCAAGTCCTCCCAGCTGGAAGTGATCAGCTACGGTGAAGAAAAGCCTGTGGCAAGCGGCGAAAGCGATGACGCCTGGGCCCAGAACCGTCGCGTTGAACTGGAATACACCAGCGCCAAGCCCTGATCCTCGAGGCAAGGCCAAAAGCCGGTGCAGACTCTGTCTGCACCGGCTTTTTCTTGGGCCGCAATCACATTTATTCATCGCCACAAGCACATACTGTGCAGCCAGCAAGCAGTCTGCATTGTCAGCGCCAGCCGCATTTGCTACAAAGCCGCCCTGCTTCATCCACCGGCCCGACGATACCCAAAGTGACCGCCATTCCGACCCGCCAGCTGCTAATTACGGAGCCCCCGCGCTATCTCTCGCGAGGCCGCGCCGCCAATGCCGACGTGCGTCTTCTGGAGCTGGAAGGCCAGCGCTGGGTGGTAAAGGATTTTTCGGCCTGCCCCTGGTTCATACGCAATACCTTGGGGCGCTGGATGATAGGTCGCGAACTGCACGCCCTGCAGTTTCTGGACGGCATCCCGGGCATTCCCGATCATGCCCTCCGCATAGACCGCTATGCACTGAGCTATCACTTTATAGAAGGCCGGCCACTGGGCAATGTGAAGCCTGATGAAATCTCGCCAGACTTTTTTCTGGCCTATGAAAAACTGGTCAATACCATGCATGAGCGTGGACTCGTGCATCTGGACCTGCGCAACTCCGGCAATGTCCTCGTCAGTCCGGATTTTCAGCCCATACTGATCGACTTCCAGTCTTGGCTGCCAGTGCCGCGCTGGTGGCCGGCACTGGCCAGCTATCTGAAGAAAATCGACCTCTCCGGCGTCTACAAATTCTGGATACGCTGGCTGCCGGGCACCATGGACGCCGAACGTCAGGCCGTACTCGACAGCGTGAACAGCTGGCGCCGCGGCTGGGTCTTCAGCAATTATTTCGGGCTGCGCCGCTTTTTCCGCGAACGCAGCTGATCCCAATCACCAACCATTCCGCCCACCATTTTCGGGGTTTGCCATTCATGAAAAATTTCCTGGACTACATCTTCAGCGACGCCAAATTGCGCGCCTTCGCCGTACGCTTTCGCGAAGTGCTGGGCGTACTGGCCGCCATACTGCTGGTCTGGGGCCTGGGCGTGAACAAGGATGATTTCTGCATCGCCTTTGCCGTGGCCATGGTGGGTGAGTTCATACAGCTCTGGTGCTTTGCCTCGCTGGACAAGAACTCCAACCTGGCTTTCCGCGGTCCGTATGCCTTTGTGCGCAATCCCATGTATCTCGGCCGCTATTTCATCGTGCTGGGTGTGCTGCTCTTGCTGGATAAGTGGCAGATTCCGGTCATTGCCATCTACACCCTGCTCTACTGGTTCTATATGGCCAACCGCGTGAAGCGTGAAGAGGCTCTGCTGCGTCAGGTTTTCGGTCAGGACTATGCCGATTACTGTGCCGATGTGCGTCCCTTCCTGCCGCGCCTCACGCCCTATCGCAACAGCACGGTGGCATTCTGGGACTGGCGCCTGTTCCGTAATGCTCACGGCCCGTCCAATCTTGCCGCCACGCTGGCCGGCTTTGCCGTGATCTACGGCCTGCTGCAATACTTCGCTTAAGGGCCGCATCCGGATGATGTCCGCCTCCGAATAAGCATCAACCCGAAAAGGGCGGCCCAGGCCGCCCTTTTCACATCCGTCATTGCGCACAGAGCGCCCACAGAAGCAGCCCGGTGCCTTGTCCAGACCGAGGCGGTCTGTTAGAAGTCTCCGCAGTCTTTACGGTCCGTTTGGACCGCATTCAGCAGCATCAGGGGTATGTCATGCGAAAAGGAACTTCACTCTGGAAGTCCGACTGGTTGGCCGGCGTCATCATCGTGCTGGGTCTGCTCATCGTCTCGGGAGCTACCGACTTCATCGACAACATTGAGCGCTACGCCTACGACCTTGGCGTACGGGTGAGCTCGCACGAAGCTGGCGACAAAGTGGCCATCATCGCCATCGACGACCAGAGTATTGCCAACCTCGGCCGCTGGCCCTGGCCGCGTACCCGCATCGCCGACATGATCAACAAGCTGCACGAAGGTGGCGCCAAAGCCGTGGGTCTTCCCATCATCCTTTCCGAGCCGCAACTGGATCCGGGTTTGATCGCTATCCGCGACATCCAGAGTTACTACACCGAAAATCTTGCCCCCGAAGCTGAGACCAATGTCGCCATCAGCGGCCTGGCCAGCAAACTGAGCAGCGCCGAAGCCCAACTCAATACTGACCAACATCTGGCCGATGCCCTAGGGGCGGCCGGCAATGTCGTGCTGCCCATGCAGTTCGTGCTGGGTGAGCCGCAGGGCAATCCGGACAAACAACTTCCTGAGTACGTCACACGCAACCAGATCGCTGCAGTGCGTGATCGCATCGGTGCGGGCGAAGCCGGTTATCTGCCGCCGGACACACTGGAAGCTACTGCCCCCATCGCGCTCTTGGGTGAAAAAGCCGCCTTCATCGGCCATGTCGCCAGCAATCCCGATGCCGATGGCGTCATCCGCAATGAATTGCTGCTGGTACATCACGACAAGGGCTATTACCCCTCGCTCGCGCTGATGCTGGCCGCAAAAAGCCTCAACCTTGGTGTTGGTGATATTTCCGTGAATCTGGGTGAAGGCCTGCGTCTTGGCAAACTCAATATCAAGACCGACCCTTACTTGCAGATGCGTACTTTTTTCTACGGCAATCAGGGCGGCAAACCGGCTTTTGTCGAAGACTCTTTCTTTGATGTGGCCAGCGGTAAAATTCCGGTCAGCAAATACAAAGACAAGATCGTCATCATAGGCCCCACCGCCTATGGCCTGGGCTCACCACAGCTGACGCCTATTTCTGCCGGCATGGAACCCGCGCGCATTCTTTCGCACACCGTCGCCAGCATTCTTAACCAGAACTTCTTCATCACCCCGGAGTGGGCCACCGCCCTGCGCTGGATACTCATTCTGCTGGCCGCTGCTTATGTGATTCTGGGACTTTCACGACTCAAGGCCACACCGGCCGCTGCCGCCACCGGCATCATCGTGATATTGCTCATCACTGTGCACTTCGTACTAATGAAGAGCTCCGGCATCTGGGTAGAAATGATGCTGCCGGCCGTGATCGTGCTGGTGGGTTATGTGCTCATCACCACCAAGCATTATCTGGTTACGGAAAAGGCCAAAGAAAAATCCGAAGTGCAGTCGGCTGAATCCAATCGTCAGCTCGGTCTTGCCCTGCAACAGACCGGCCAGCTCGATATGGCTTTCGAAAAATTCCGCAAATGCCCCATGGATGGCTCTATGGCGGATGTGCTCTATAACTTGGCCTTGGATTACGAGCGCAAGCGCCAGTTCAACAAGGCCGTATCGGTCTACCAGTTCATTTATGACTACGATCCGAAGTTCCGTGATCTCTCGGTCAAACTGCAACGCGCTCAGAAACTGGAAGAAACCATCATCCTTGGCGGCGGCAGCGGCATGAGTTCGGCCGCGGCCACCATGATCCTCACCCCGGGTAACGATGAAAAACCCATGCTCGGCCGTTATCAGGTGGAAAAGGAATTGGGCAAGGGCGCCATGGGCGTGGTCTATCTCGGCCGCGATCCAAAAATAAATCGCGTGGTCGCCATCAAAACCATGGCACTCGGCAACGAGTTTGAAGGCGATGAGCTCACCGAAATCAAGGAACGTTTCTTCCGCGAAGCCGAAACGGCAGGCCGCCTCAATCACCCCAATATCGTGACGATTTACGATGCGGGCGAAGAACATGATCTGGCCTATATCGCCATGGAATTCCTGCACGGCCATGATCTGGCGCGCTATGTAAAGCCGGATGCCCTGCTGCCGGCGGCCAAGATCGTCAACATCGTTTACAAGTCGGCGCTGGCACTGGATTACGCGCATCAGCACAACGTAGTGCACCGCGATATCAAACCCGCCAACATCATGTACGACCCGGACAAGAACGTTATCAAGATCACCGACTTTGGTATTGCGCGCATCACCGATGCCAGTAAAACCAAGACTGGTACCGTGCTAGGCACGCCCACGTATATGTCGCCGGAACAAGTGGCCGGCAAAAAAGTGGACGGTCGCTCCGATCTGTATTCACTGGGCGTGATGTTCTACCAGATGCTCTCCGGCGTAGCGCCTTTCCGTGGCGAGTCCATGGCCACGCTGATGTACAAGATCGCCAATGAGCCGCATGTCTCCGTCTTCGAAGTAAAACCGGAGCTGGTTGGCACTCTGCCCTGCATCGCCGCCATCATCGACAAGGCGCTGGCAAAAGATCCGGCTGAGCGTTATCAGACCGGTCAGGAATTCGCCGCTGCCATCAAGGCCTGCATAGAATCCAGCAAGAAAGACAGCGGCACTGATGCCCTGCCCGAAGACGAAGCCTGATAAAGGAATGGCACCGGCCACAAAGGTGGCAGGTGCCGATCAGAAGGAGTAACGCTTTTTGAAAGCCTTTTTCACCGGCCGTACCGATACCGGTCGCTACCGTGATCATAATGAAGACGCTTTCCAGCTTGCACCTGCCCTCGGCATTGCCGTCGTGGCTGACGGCATGGGTGGACACAATGCCGGTGAAGTAGCGAGTGAGCTGGCCATCAGCACCACGCTCACCATTCTTGAGCAGACCGCCGGGCTCTCGGCCCATGATCGTCTGGAAACGGCCGTGCAGGCCGCACATGCCAATGTGCTGGAAAAAGCTGCCGAATCCTCACGTCTGAAAGGCATGGGCACCACCATCGTGGCCGTGTTACTGGAAAAGAACAGCCTCACCGTGGCCCATGTCGGCGACTCCCGTCTTTATCTTTTGCGCAAAGGCAAACTCAGCACCCTCACCAACGATCACTCCCTGCTGCAGGAGTTCATCGACAAGGGGCTCTACAGCCCGCAGGAAGCCAAGGAAAAAGTGGCGCGCAATATCCTCACGCGCGCCATCGGCCTTGAAAGCGCATTGAAGGTAGACATTGCCGAACATGCCGTGCAGTCCGGCGACCGCTTTCTAATCTGCTCCGACGGCCTCTATGAAATGGTGAGTGACAACGATATTGCCGACGTCCTCAACAGCAGTCTGCGCGGCGATGCCCTCTGCGAAGAACTCATCGATCATGCCAATGCCCGCGGCGGTAAGGACAATATCACCGTGGTCATTATCGATACGGTCTGAGCTCCTTAAAACTGGACCGGACCTTAGATGCTCAGCGCGCTGTCGTTACAGACCCTGACAGACGCTGAGCGTTTTTTTCGCCAGACTTGGCTCTGTCCTGCATGCTTTTTGTCATTTTTTGCGAGGTTATCGCATGCCCCTGAATATCCGTTTTCGCCACTCCGCCCTCTTGCTCGCCCTGCTCGCCAGCTCTGGCCTGCGCGCTGAAATCATGGTTGAAGACCGTCCCCTGAGTTCGGCCGCCGTCAAGCCCGTCGCTGTCGCCAAACCCACACCGCTTGAGGCGCCTGCCCCCGCTGCCACGAGCTCGGCAAAGGCCGAGGACAGCAGCGGCTGGGAAAGCTATAACCAGATGCAGCAGTTACAGGAAGAGCTGGGCCGTCTGCGCGGCACTGTGGAAGAGCAAGCACACCAGATTGAAAAACTGCAGACCGATCTGCGCACCCGCTATACCGATCTCGATCTGCGCTTCAATGCCCTGCAAGAGCAGATAAAACAGGCTGCTCCCGTGGCTGCCGTCGCGGCAGGTGATGCCGTCGCCCCCAGCGCCACCATCGAAGAAGAAAAGAAAGCCTATCTGGCCGCCTATGAAGTCTTCCGTGCTGGCGGACCGGACAAGGCCATCCCGCCCATGCTGGCCTTTGTGAAGCGCTATCCCAACTCCACGTTCACGCCGGGCGCCTATTACTGGCTGGGCGAGTTCTACCTTAATGCCAGCACCCCGGATCAGGCCTCGGCCCAGAAGCACTTTGAAACCGTGCTGAGCAAATACCCGGACCACGCCAAGGCCCCCGCCTCGCTCTACAAGCTGGGCAGCATCCTGGATCTGCAAGGCAAGCCGCAGGATGCCAAAAAGAAGATGCAGGACCTGCTCACCAAATACCCCAAGAGCCCGGAAGCCGGCCTGGCCGACAGTTATCTGAAGGCTCTGCAAGCCGCTGAAGCACAGGCTGCCAAGCCAGCCAAACCGGCCGCCACCCCTGCGGCCAAGAAAGCTCCCGCCCAAAAGACCTGACCCGCGCGCCGGCCGGCGACCTGCCAAGGTGCCGGCCAGCTGGGGTAGAATGGCGCCCTTTTTCGCCGCCCGAGCCTCAAGCCAGCCTGTGCCAGTCCCTCAGCTCCGCATCACTGAAATCTTCCATTCCCTGCAAGGCGAGGCGCGTAGTGTCGGCCGCCCCACGGTTTTTGTGCGCCTGACCGGCTGCCCCCTGCGTTGTGTGTGGTGCGATACGCCCTACTCCTTCAGCGGCGGCCAGCTCATGAATCTGGATGCCCTGCTGGAGACCGTGCGTGGTTATGGCGCCCGTTATGTCTGCGTGACCGGTGGCGAACCACTGGCGCAGCCGGAGTGTGTGGAGCTGCTGCAAAAGCTTTGTGATGAAGGCTATGCCGTGTCGCTGGAAACCAGCGGCGCCCTGGATATCAGCCAGACCGATGTGCGCGTTAGCCGTGTCATGGACATGAAAGCGCCAGACTCGGGCGAATCACACCGCAATCGCTACGAAAATATTGCCGCGCTTACACCCAATGATCAGGTGAAATTCGTCATCGCCTCGCGTCGTGATTACGACTGGGCCCGCTTCAAGTGCGATGAATTCGCGCTCACGGAAAAAGTTGGCGAAGTACTGTTCTCACCCGTGCACGGCGATATGCCGCCACAACAGCTGGCGGAATGGATACTGGCCGACAAACTGGATGTGCGCATGCAGGTGCAGCTGCACAAATACTTGTGGAATAACGAGCCCGGGCACTGAGATGGCTTTGCTGCAAACGCTGGGACTTTTCATCGTCACTGCTGTGGCAGAAATCATCGGCTGCTATCTGCCTTGGCTGTTCTTAAAAAAACAGGGCTCGCCCTGGCTGCTCTTACCGGCCGCTGTTTCACTGGCGCTTTTTGCCTGGCTGCTGACGCTGCACCCGGCCGCATCAGGTCGTGTCTATGCCGCCTATGGTGGCGTTTACATCACGGTCGCCTTGGGCTGGTTGTGGGCGGTGGACGGCATACGCCCGGATCGCTGGGACATTCTCGGCGTAGCACTTGCGCTGAGTGGCATGGCCGTCATCATGTTTGCCCCGGGCCGTTAGGGATACGCTGAAAAGCTAGCTGCGTTGCCATCGCAGCGTTAAAAAGCCTGCGAAGAATGCTCATTTACTCCAGTAAACTCCGCTTCTTCGCAGGCTTTTGCCTTGTGCTGACTGCCTCGCCTACGCTTTTCAACATATCCCTCAAGATTTTTAGTCACCTTTAAAAGATCAACAGCAGGACTGCCATGAAAAAGGCCGTGATTCTTCTTTCCGGCGGACTCGATTCCGCTACCTGTGTCGCCATTGCCAAAAGCGAAGGCTATGAAGTAATTGCCCTCAGCTTTGATTATGGCCAACGCCATAATGCTGAGCTGGCCGCCGCTAGCCGTGTGGCCGAAGCCTTCGGCGTCAAAGATCACCGCGTTTTGCGTCTGGATCTGGGCACCATGGGCGGCTCTGCCCTCACCGATACCTCCATCGCCGTTCCCACTCATGAAGATGGTGAAGAAAGCACGGGCATTCCTGTCACCTATGTGCCGGCGCGCAATACGGTATTCCTGTCTTTCGCACTGGGTCTGGCCGAAGTGGTGCAGGCCGACGATATTTTCATCGGCGTGAATGCCGTGGATTACTCCGGCTACCCGGACTGTCGTCCTGAATTCATTGCCGCCTTCGAGAAGGTGGCCAATCTCGCCACCAAGGCCGGCGTAGAAGGCCATCGTATGCAGATCCACACACCGCTGATTGCGCTGACCAAGGCCGAGATCATACAAACCGGCCTGAAACTGGGCGTGGATTACGGCCTCACGGTCTCTTGCTATCAGGCCGATATAAACGGCCTTGCCTGCGGTGTCTGCGATTCCTGCCGTCTGCGCCGCAAAGGCTTTGCCGATGCCGGCATGGCCGACCCCACCCGCTACCAAAACGCCGGCTGACCCGCGGCGACCAGTTCACCCTGCCGGCTGGCTTGGCTTACCGCTGTCACACGGCAGTGTTAGACTCCAGACCAGTTTTACGCACAACCGTTCATGCACAGATGCTTTTGCTAATAGGAATCATCAATGGAGCACTTCCTCGTTCTCTCTGCCCTCGGCGCCGACCGCACTGGCATCGTTGACGAACTTGCCCGCGCCGCCTCGGAAAATCGCTGCAATATTGCCGACTCACGCATGATCGTAATGGGCCAGGAATTCGCCCTCATCATGATGCTGTCCGGCACTTGGGATGCCATCGCCAAACTGGAAGCGCAACTGCCCAACCTCGGCAAGCGCCTCAATCTGGTGATCACGTCAAAACGTACCGAGCCGCGTTCCGTACAAGCCGAAGCCATGCCTTATAACGTGCATGTGATCGCGCTGGACAACCCCGGCATCGTGCACGAAATTGCCAACTTCTTTGCCGTGCAGAGCATCAATATCGAAGCCATGGAAACCAGCACCTATGCCGCGCCGCATACGGGCTCGCCCATGTTTGCACTCAGCATGACCGTGAATATTCCCGCCCGTGTGCATCTGGCCACTCTGCGTGAAAACTTCATGCTTTTCTGCGATGACCGCAATCTCGACGCCATCATCGAGCCCTTCAAGAACTAAGTAAAAACCCGACTGAACCCCTGAAAAAGCCGGCAGATGCCGGCTTTTTCACTTGGCTTAAGTCGCCTGATTCGCTAGCGTGGGCGAACAGTTTTTCCCTGTCTCGATAAGGATGCCGTATGACAATCGCTGTTGGTGATGCCGTTCCCGATTTCCGTCTGCCCGCCACCAGCAACAAGGAGGTTGTGCTCTCCGCCCTCAAGGGCTGGCATCTGGTGCTGTATTTCTACCCCAAAGATTCCACGCCGGGCTGCACCCTGGAAGGCCAGCAGTTCCGCGACATGATTGAAGATTTCAAAGCCGAGAAATGCATGATTCTCGGCGTCTCTCGCGACAGCGTGAAATCCCACGAAAAATTCAAGGAAGCCCAGTGCTTTCCCTTCGAGCTCATCAGCGACGAAAACGAAGAGCTGTGCAAACTCTTCGATGTCATCAAGATGAAGAATATGTATGGCAAGCAGGTACTGGGCGTAGAGCGCAGCACCTTTGTCATCGACAAGAAAGGCGTGCTGCGCAATGAGTGGCGCAAGGTGAAAGTGGATGGCCATGCCGAGGCCGTGCTGTTTGCGGTGAAACAGCTGAACAAGTAAGCGCACCGAAAATCATCGGGGCGGGCCCGTAAAGCCCGCCCTTATTTTTTGCGGATACGAAAGAAGTACTCTTTTTCCCCTTCCCGCATTTCCAGCAACTCATGCCCGCCCTGCCGTAAAAAAGCCTGAAAATCACGCACCGAGCCCGGGTCCGTGGTCAATACCTCTATGGACTCTGCCGCGGCCATGCCGTGCAGGGCCTGTTTGAGCTTGAGCAGGGGCATGGGACAACGCAGGCCACGGGCATCAAGCTGACGGGAAGTTTCAGACATTTGCAAAATCACCACAGCGGATCAATGACAGCGCCAAGAGGCTTGCGCCAGAATAACGCCACATCATAACGCTCCGCGTCGCCCTGTATGAAACGCTTCTATCCCCTCTTGCTGCTCCTGCTTGTCATCGCTGCCTGCCCCAGCCGAGCCGGACAAGGCAGCAGCGATCTGCCGGAGTTGGGTGATGAAGCCTCCAGCGTGATCAGCCCCGAGCAGGAATACCGTCTGGGGCGTACCTGGATGCGGCAGCTGCGTGGCTCTACGCCAGCCGTGAGCGATCCACTGGTGCAGAACTATCTTGAGCATCTCTGCTACCGCCTGGCCTTTCACAGTCCGCTGCAGAATCCGGATATCAGCCTTATCGTCATCCCCGACAAATCCATCAATGCCTTCGCCGTGCCCGGTGGCGTGGTAGGCATCAATGTCGGCCTGCTGCTCAATGCAGAAACCGAAGCCGAAACCGCGGGGGTGCTGGGACACGAGCTTGGCCATCTCAGCCAGCGTCATTTTGCGCGCCAGTTGGCCGCGCAAAAACAGAACCAGTGGATGTATCTGGGCACTTTGCTGGCCAGCATTGCACTGGCTGCGGCCGGCAGTGGCGACGGCGCCTATGCCCTCGGCATGGGGGCTCAGGCCGCCATGGTGGATAACCAGTTGAGCTATAGCCGCCAGTACGAACAGGAGGCTGACCGTATCGGCATGCAGACTCTGGTGGATTCGGGCATGGACCCACATGCCATGCCCGTGTTTTTCCAGCGCCTGCAACGCCAGTCACGCATGGTCGGCAATATTCCTGAGTTCGTGCTCACCCATCCGCTCACGGAATCGCGTATCGCCGACACCATGGCGCGCGCCAACCAGTATGTGCAAAAGCTGCCGCAGGATTCGCTGGACTACCAACTGATCCGGGTGCGCCTGCAGGCCTATTACATGGCCGATAGCGGACGTGGCATCGCCTACTTCCAGCAACAGCTGATCGAGCTCAATCCGAAAACCGACAGCGCCCGCATCAACCGTCTGGGGCTGGCCCTGGCCCTGAACCGTGACCGTCAGTACGACAAAGCGCGGGAAGCCCTGGCACCGCTGCTCGAGGAAAACCCCCTGCGTGTGGATTATGTGGTGGCGGCTGCCGATATCGAGATGGCCGATCGCCAATACGAGGCCGCCATCAAATTGCTGAGCCCCGCCGTGGCCGTGAATCCCGACAGCTACCCGCTGCTGGTTTATTTCGCCCGCGCACAGATTGCCGGCAATCATCCAGAGCTCGTGACCGAGCGCCTCGAAGTTGCCTCCCGCGAGCGCAGTGATGACCCCCTGATCTGGCGCCTGCTGGTAGACGCCAATACCGCCAGCAAGAACACCTTGGGCATCTACCGCAGCCGCGCCGAAGTCTATTTCCTGCAGGGCGACGACAACCGTGCTCTGGAGCAATTGCGCATGGCCGCCAACAGCGTGCGCGACAACTACCCCCTCACCGCCAAAATCCAGAAGCGCATGCGCGAAATCCAGCAGGCCAAGGGCGACCTCAAAGGCTGAGCCCCTATATCGCAAGCATCAGCCACAAACAAGATTTGTGGATGACATCACACTTGTCTAAACGCATCATATGCACAGCCCGAGCCGGCCATGGATACGGTTTTTGTTTGCGACAGGAATTTGCGTGAAATCCCGACTGTTTTCTCCCGCCAGCTGGCTGCTGATGGCATTGCTGTTTATTGCCATGACTGTGGCGCTGATACTGGCGCTGGTCCTGCGCCAACCCACATTGGGGCTGAGCCTCAAGCCCGATACCGCATCCGGTCAACTGCATATTACGGCAGTGCACGGCCCAGCGGCCGAGCTGCCACTGCCCGCTTCGCTGCATGCCTTGCGTCGCGAAGGCCGTACCGACTTTCTGCTAACAGCCCGTGATCTCGTCGAAGAGCCGGACACCCTGAAAAGCTATGCCGAGATACGCGAGTTTCTGGCACGTCAGGCTGAAATCCGTACCTGGCTGGATGGCCTTCCCCTGCAACTGGTGCTGAACACCACGGAGGGAGAAGTCGTCACCGCGCCTTTGCTGCTAGAAGAACACCGTTCCCCGGCCAGCCTGCCGCTGGCATTCTGGATACAGCTGCTAGCCGGTGCCGGTGGCTTTCTCATCGGCACCTGGATTGTGGTGCTGCGCCCGCGTGACAGCGCCGCCCGCTGCTTCGCGCTGTCTGGCCTGGCCCTCATGCTCTCCGCTTTTGCCGCGGCCGTGTATTCCGTCCGCGAGCTCGCTGTCCCCGCCGAACTTTTTCGCGGCCTCATGATCATCAACCACCTCGGCGCCTCGCTTTTCGGCTGCGCGCTGGTGGCGCTCTTCCTGCTCTTCCCCAGCCGCCTGCTGCGCCCGGTCTGGCTCTGGCTGCTGCCAGCCATCTTTCTGCCTTGGCTGATTCTGGACAGCCTGCAACTCTGGCCCGATCCCGCCACCGGCATGTATGTGCCGGTCATGCTGCAAACGCTGGCCATCCTGCTACTCACTCTTCTGCAGTGGCGACATAACCGCTGCCAGCCGCTGGCACTGGCCTCGCTGCGCTGGCTGGGCTTATCCAGCCTGCTCACCGCCAGCCTTTTCGTGCTGGCAGCCGCGCTGCCCGCCCTACTGGGCCAGCCCCCGCTCATGGCACAGGGCCATGCCTTCGGCCTCTTTCTCATTCTCTACACCGGCTTGGCGCTGGGTCTGCGTCGCTATCGGCTTTTTGATCTGGACCGTTGGGCCTTTCACCTCCTGCTTTGGGTGGGCACGGTGGCCGCGCTTTTATTGCTGGATCTGGCGCTCATTCTTTTGCTGCGTCTGGATCAAACATTGTCGCTGGCGCTTTCACTGCTGGCCTGCAGCCTGCTCTGGCTGCCTTTGCGCAATACACTGCTAACGCGTCTGCTCCATCGCCAGAGCGGCCCCGGCAAACCGGAGCTATTCCGTCATGTGCTGGATATTTCTCTCGCGACAAACGCCGCAGAAAGACTGCTGCGTTATCGCGCACTGATCAACGAACTCTTCCAGCCCCTGCAACTGGAGGGCACCGCAACCGTTGCGTCTGCACAGATTAGCGATCACGGCCTCAGCCTGCTGCTGCCCGCCAGCGCGGATATCCCCGCCCTGAAAATGGCCTATGCCCACAATGGCCGCCGACTCTTCACTCCGCAGGACCTCACCATCGTCACGGCAATGCAGGACATGCTGCAGCATGCCGACGCCAGCCGTGATGCCTACAACAAAGGCGTGCGCGAAGAGCGCAGCCGTATCGCTCGCGATCTGCACGACGATATCGGCTCCCGCCTGCTCACCGGCCTGCATCAAACCGGCATTGCCGAAACCCGGCACAGCATCCAGCAAGCCATGACGGAAATGCGCACCATCATCAACGGCCTCACCGGCAGCCATATGCAGCTGGAAGTAATGCTGGCTGAATTGCGCCATGAAAGTGCACTGCGTCTGGAGGCAGCCGGCCTCACGCTGGAATGGCCGCTGCTGCGCGAAGAAGACAATACCTTGCTGCCCTATCATATCTATCGCAATTACAGCGCGGTGATGCGCGAGCTCATTAGCAATATCCTGCGTCATGCCAATGCCAGTGCCGTCACCGTCGGCATACAGCTGGAAAATGGTGTGCTGAAAACTCGCGTCAGTGATAACGGCAAAGGCATACCGGAAGAAAAAACAGAAGGCCGCCATGGCCTTGGCAATCTGCAAATCCGCATTGCCGAGATGCAGGGTCACCTCAGCCTTCATGACGCCACGCCCGGCACATGCACAGAAATTCTTGTCCCACTCGCAGTATTGCCGGCTGCGGCCGGTTACGAGGCCTCATGAACCAGCCCGCTACTCCGCAATCCTGTGCCCTGATTCTGGAAGACAAGCCCGAAGTGAATGCCTGGCTGTGCTCGCTGGTACAACAGGCTTTTCCTCATCTAAGGCCGATAGCGGCCGACAGCCTGAAATCCGCACGCCAAGAGCTGAGCAAGCCTGCAGATTTTCGTCTCGCGCTGATTGATCTCGGCCTGCCCGATGGCTCCGGGATAACGCTGATACGCGAGCTGCACACAAAGCATCCGGAAATTTCCATCATCGTCACTACCGTGCATGGCGATGACGACAATCTTTTTGGCGCCATCGCCGCCGGTGCCCAAGGCTATCTCTTGAAAGAACAGGCCGAAGAACTTTTCCTGCTGCAACTGCGCCAACTGGAACAGGGGCAACCGCCCTTATCACCCAGCATTGCACGGCGCATGCTGGATTATTTTCGCGCACACAGCACTAGCCCCCTCGTGCCCGCGGAGAAAAATGCAGATGATGTTCGCCTCACGCCACGCGAAAACGATGTACTGGCCGGCATAGGTCGCGGCCTGCGCGTGAGCGAAGTAGCCAAACAACTGGGCTTGGCTGACAGCACCGTCTCCAGCTATATCAAGAACATCTATTTCAAACTCAATATCAGCTCACGAGCTGAAGCAGCACTAGCCGCAGCACGTCGCGGACTCGCCTGAAACAAGGCCTGTCTGAAACAAGGCCGGCCCGAACGGCGCCAGCAGGCGCCGAAATACCAAGCCCACCCCCCGACTCAGGGGTAACGGCCTCCCACCTCGCCTCCCTAAACTCGCTTCAGCTTCCGGGCCGGCACTGCCGGTCTGCGCTTTTACGGCGAAGACTTAGGCTTCGCTGTTTTTTTATTTTTCTGATGCCGACTCTGCGCCGGTATCAGCCATCAGGGTTCACAAGGAGTAGACCATGTCGCTTCATCAAAAATTCCATAGAAAATTTCATCGCAAACACCTGAGCCTGCTGGCGGCGGCCATCATCACCAGCCTCGTCAGCGGCTGTGCTTCCAATGCGCCTAGCAGTGAGAGCAAGCCCGGTGGCAGTGGCCAAGGCAGTGCCCCTGCTGCACAAACCGCCGCCGGCAGCACCACACTCGCCGTCAATGTCGGTTATGCGCAGGACCTGCGTGATTTCTCCAATACCGTGGTCGTTCCCACGGCCTATGTGAAATTTCTGGTGGACGGCAAAGTCTTCGTTTCCAAACAGGGCAGCGCGCTTTCCACGCTGGGTGGCGGCAGCGCCAACTCCGTAAAAGCCAGCGCCAAATACAAAGTGGCTGGTCTGGACAAAGCCTTGGCACAAAGCATCGCTAAACAGGCTTATGACGATTTCGTCGCCAAGCTGCGCGCCTCTGGCTATACCGTGCTCACCTATGAAGACATCAAGGATCGCGACTATGTGAAAAAAGCCGCGCGCGATAAAGGTGATGCCAAATGGGGCCTGCCCACAGAAACGCCCGTAGGCAGCTCCGATACTTATCTGGTGGCCGCCCCTAGCGATGCCCAGCAAATCAAAATTGGTTTTACCGGCCCCTTTGCAGAATTCATCAGCTTGGGTAAGCCGAAATTCAAAGATGCCACGGTCATCATTCCCACTTACACCATTGTTTCGCCGCAAGTCTGGGGCGAAACCGGCGCTGGCTTTAATCGCATCGAAGCCGGCATCAAAACTGCTGCCGGCATGAATCTGCAATACGCCAGCGCGGTGTGGATGGGAAAACCGAAAGTACGTATGGGTGGCGGCAATGCAGCTGGCGTTGTCACCAAAGCCGCTGTCATCAATATCGCTGAAAAAGCCGGTGATCTGGTGAAAGCTGCCGACACCACTCCTGCTGCCGCCAATGCCCTGAGCAAAGGTCTGTCCATGCTCTCTGGAGCCGGCAGCATAGACTCCAGCTCAGCCGACTATGTCTTTAATGTGGATCGCAATGCCTACACGGCCGGCGCCCTGAAAGGCATCAGCAACTTCAATGCAGAAGTCGCCAAAGCGGCTGCCAACGCTGAAAAATAAAACCGGCTCAAAAGTGAGCCGTGAAGTAAGAAAAAAAGGGAGCCTTAGGCTCCCTTTTTATTTCCTCGCCGCTACCGATAAGCTGCCACTACGAGCGCAAAGCTCAGCTAATAACAGAATCGGGCAGGCTTTATTTACGCAGAAAGTGCGGCTCTGACATCCAGCGGCAAGGCCAGCTTGCTCAACGTGGCTCCATCCATCAGCACATAGATGGTTTCCGAGAGAGCAATTACGGCCTCATTTCCGGCGATACGAAAATCGGCACGCAAGGTAAATGAAGAATTACCCAACTGTAGGGCTGTCACCGTAATAGCGAGCTCATCATCAAACCGAGCCGATGCCTTCCACTCGGTCGTCTGCTTCACCAACTGATAATCCAGCTCGCCATTGAAAAAGCGCTTACCCATGGGCAAGGCGCGCATGAACTCCAGCACGGCGATATCTACGTAATCGCCATAGCGCGCATTAAACGCAACCTTCTGGGCATCGCACTCGCCATAGCGCACACGCAGATGGTGGGTGTAGCTCCGCATCAGGCATTGCCTCGCGCAGCCGCCAGCTTCATTTTGTGCGTGAAATCCAGCATGCGTTGCAGCGGAATAATGGCCTGCCGACCCAGCTCAGGGTCGACATGAATTTCCTGACTGCCGGTTTCCAGTACATGGGCCAGATTATCCAGCGCGTTCAGCGCCATCCACGGGCAATGTGCGCAGGAGCGGCACGTCGCCCCGGAACCTGCGGTAGGCGCCTCAATAAACTCCTTACCCGGCGCCGCCTGCTGCATTTTGTAGAAAATGCCTTTGTCGGTGGCCACGATGAACTGCTGGTTGGGCAGATTTTTCGCCGCGGCAATCAGCTGCGAGGTGGAGCCCACCGCATCGGCAATATCCACCACCGAAGCTGGGGATTCGGGATGCACGAGCACCGCCGCATCCGGATAGACCTTTTTCAGATCGAGTATGCCGCGCGCCTTGAACTCTTCATGCACGATGCAGGAACCATCCCAGAGCAGCATGTCGGCCCCGGTGCTTTTCTCCACATAAGCGCCCAGATATTTATCGGGAGCCCAGATGATTTTTTCACCCTCGTCAGAGAGATGCTGCACGATGTCGACGGCGCAGCTGGAGGTCACCACCCAGTCCGCCCTCGCCTTCACGGCAGCCGAGGTATTGGCATACACCACCACCTTGTGGTCGGGATGGGCATCGCAGAACGCCGTGAACTCATCCACGGGGCAGCCGATATCCAGCGAGCAGGTCGCTTCCAGCGTGGGCATGAGCACGCGCTTTTCCGGATTCAGAATCTTGGCGGTCTCGCCCATGAATTTCACACCGGCCACGATGATGGTCTTGGCCGGATGCTGGTTGCCGAAGCGCGCCATCTCCAGTGAATCGGAAACACAGCCACCGGTTTCTTCCGCCAGCGACTGCAGCTCGGCATCAACGTAGTAATGCGCCACCAGCACGGCATCTTCACGCTTGAGCAACATCTTGATGCGCTCGCGCAATTCCCTTTTCTTCTCCGGCGAGAGATCGTCATGGTGTTCGTGCAGATGGTCCAGATGTTGCTGGACGATAAGCTTGGCGTGGTTGTCGATGAGCTGGCTCATGGGGCTCGCTTCCTCATACAGCGGGGCCGCCATTCTACCCGCTAGCGGCGCCAAGGTGCGATTGTGTCAACACACTCGCTCCACCATGCATTAACGCCATACTGAGCGTTACATCGGCAGATAAAGACCCAAGGCCCGTTCGAGCTGAGCCTGTCGAAGCCCATTGCGCGTACAAACCTGCCCTTCGACAAGCTCAGGGCGAACGAGACAGATCAAGGTTATTCAGAGGAAAGAACCATGCCCGTGCTGCAGGACCTGCCCGAACTGCCCTGCGATTTCCAGGCCCTGCGCGGCCTCACTGGCCAGGAAGAAAGCGCCCTGCTGCTGCCCTTGATGACAGCCCTGCGCGAAAGTGGCCCCGCCGAACTCATCATCGCCCCACTAGCGACAAAACTGGTGGAAGCCGCGCGCAGCCAGCGCAGCTCCACCTTCAACGACTTCCTTAGCTCTTGGCGTCTCTCCAGCGATGAAGGCCGCGCCCTGCTCACCCTGGCCGAAGCGCTGCTGCGCATTCCGGATGCGGCCACCGCCCACCGCCTCATCAACGACCAGCTCACCCGTGGCAACTGGCTGGGCGTGCCCCGTGAAGGCGGTCTGTTGGTGCATCTGGCCGGTCTTGGCATGGCCGCTGGCAAGCGCTTTATCAAGGACGAGGAAGGCTTACCCGGACGCTGGCACCAGCTACTGCTGAAAATGGGCGACAGTGTGCTCAACCGCGCTATACAGGCAGCGCTGCAATTCATGGCCAACCAGTTCGTGCAGGGCGAAGACATGAAGGCCGCACTGGCCAAACGCCAGAGCGGCCTGCGCTACTCCTTCGATCGGCTGGGAGAAGCTGCGCAGACCGGCGAGGATGCGCGGCGCTATACCGAGGCCTATCGCGAGGCCATAGAAGCCTTGTCTGGCCAGCCCGAAGATAAGTCGCTGCTGGAACGTGACGGCATTTCCATCAAGCTCTCCGCCCTGCATCCGCGCTTTGAATATGCGCAGTGGCGGCGTCTGGAAAAAGAGTTGCTACCGCGCCTGCGCACGCTCTCTGATATCGCCGCGCAGGCCGGGGTACCCATCACTCTGGATGCCGAGGAAAGCGAACGTCTGGAAATCAGTCTCGCGATCTTTTCTGAAATGTCGCGCATGCCCGCGCTGCGGCATTGGGGCGGGCTCGGCCTGGCGGTGCAGGCCTATCAAAAGCGAGCACCGGCCGTGCTGGATTTTCTCGGCCGTATTGCCGCCGAATTCCGTCACCCGATTCCGGTGCGTCTGGTGAAAGGCGCCTACTGGGATTATGAAATCAAACGCGCGCAGCAGCTCGGCCTCACCGGTTATCCCGTCTACACGCGCAAGCTGCATACTGATATCGCCTATCTGGCCTGCGCCCAGCGCATGCTCATGCATAGCGGCGAGTTTTATCCGCAGTTCGCCACCCACAATGCACATACGCTGGCATGGGTAGAGGCTTGCGCGCAAAAGCATCGCAGCGATTACGAAGTGCAAAAGCTGGTGGGCATGGGCGATGCCGTGCACGAAGCTTTTCATCAGGAAACCGGTCGCCCCTTGCGGCTGTATGCGCCAGTGGGCTCCTTCCAGACCTTGCTGCCTTATCTGGTGCGGCGCCTGCTGGAAAACGGCAGCTCGCAGTCCTTCGTCAACCAATTGGCGAACCCGGAATTTTCCACAGCTGATCTGGTGAGTAACCCGCTGGCAGAAATCACAGAGCCGGTCACAGCACATCCCCGCCTGCCCTCGCCTTTGCAAATTTTTGGCAACCGCCCCAATAGCCCCGGCTTTCATCCTGCCGATGCACAAAGACTGGATGTGCTGAAAATGCATCTGCCGAAATTCGGCAGCGTACCCGCTACGGCGCTGGTAGCAGGCTTGAGCAAGCCCGCTACCAGCGGTGAAAAGCGGTTTAACCCGGCCAATCCTGAGGACAGCCCCGGCACACTCCTGCCCGCCACCGCTGCCGATGCCGAAGAGGCCTGTCGCAAAGCCGCGGCCGCTTTTCCGGCATGGAGCCGACGCCCCGTGCAAGAGCGTGCAGAGTTACTAAGAGCTCTTGCGGGTCAGCTGCAAAAAGCACGCAATGAATTACTCAATCTCTTAGTGCGTGAAGGCGGAAAAACCCTGAACGATGCGCTGGCGGATTGGCGTGAGGCGGTGGACTTCTGCCATTACTACGCCGCAGAAGCTGAACGTCTTTGCAGCACACCGCAGGCCTTGCCCGCCGTCAGTGGTGAAAGCAATACGCTCTCTCTGCATGGGCGTGGTGTTTTCCTGTGCATCAGTCCCTGGAATTTTCCGCTGGCGATTTTCCTCGGGCAAATCACCGCTGCACTGGCCACGGGCAATACCGTGATTGCCAAGCCTTCCAGCCAGACACCGCTGATTGCCTTTCGTGTTGTTGAACTGGCACATGCCGCCGGCATTCCCATTGATGTACTGCAACTGCTGCCCGGCCCCAGTGCCGAGCTCAGCCCGGTGCTGCTGAATGCGCCTGCACTGGCCGGCGTGGTCTTTACCGGCTCCACGGAAGCGGCCGCCAGCATCAGCCGCATATTGGCCGAACGCCCCGGTGCACGCCTGCCGCTGATTGCTGAAACCGGCGGCCTCAATGTGATGATTGCCGATAGCTCCGCCCTGCCCGAACAACTGGTGAATGATGTTCTCGCCTCGGCCTTCACCAGCGCTGGCCAGCGCTGCTCCGCCCTGCGTGTACTGTGGTTGCAGGAAGAATTATGTGAGGCCGTGCTGCCTCGTTTGGCCGGCGCTCTGGAAGAATGGCAATGCGGCGATCCCGCCAACTACGCGACGGATATGGGCCCGGTAATAGATGCCGCCAGTATGCAAACACTGCAAAAATCTGCCATTGAATTATCCGCTCTCGCCACTTGGCAAGCACGCGGCCGCCTTGAAAGCAGCCACGGTCATTTCATCGCACCGCAGGCTTTTCTGCTAGCGCGCGACAAATTGCCGCGCGCAGAAATCTTCGGCCCCTTGCTGGCCATTGCCACCTGGAAACACGATGAACTATCTACAGTGGTGGAATGGGCCAATCAGACCGGCTATGGACTGACATTAGGTGTGCACAGCCGCATCGAAGGCACGCTGGAGTATGTGAAGCAGCATGCACAGGTGGGTAATCTTTATCTCAACCGCAACCAGATTGGTGCGGTGGTGGGCTGCCAGCCTTTTGGCGGCGAAGGTTTATCCGGCACCGGCTTCAAAGCCGGAGGACCGCATTATCTATTGCGCTTCATGACTGAGCGCACCATCACCACCAATCTTTCCGCACTGGGCGTGAATACCTCACTGCTTGATATTGATGACTGAACTTGATGATTGATCTGAATACATGAGTCATTCCCGCAAAGGCGGGAATCTTTATAAAAAGGACATTGCTCCAGAAAAGAGATTCCCGCCTGCGCGGGAATGACGACAAAACGCTTAGAAACCGACTTTTTCATGCAGCGCCCAGAACATGGTCGCCAACACGACAAGGAGCAAGAAGCTTGTCTCCCAGCCGCGTAAGGGCCGATTTTCCACCCGATAGAAGCGGCCATCATCCCGATTCGCCCATTGCCGTAACAGCGACAGCTTTTCTCTGACGCTTTTCATGACCTAGCCGACTCCAGAATCAGCCCACCCAATGTATGTGGGCTGTCACAAAAATATTTTCTGCCTTTCAAGATAAACAGAGGCAAACACCTGCGCTCTCTACGTCTGTCCCTACGTCTGCCCCTACGTCTGCTTGTCATCCCCATCCTGATGCCACGCCCCATCATGGAAATCGCATAAAACTGTCACACTCACTACCTACAGTGCCCCGGCCATTTATTGATTTGGGGACTGATCTGCCATGATGCAGAAGAAATTCTTGGGCACGGCAGTAGCCGCCGCCATATCGCTGACTTTACTCACCGCCTGCGGTGATGACGAGACCAGTAATAACAACACTGCTACGCCGGCACCCAGCGCACCGGCAGCGACCGCGGCCGACATCGTCATCAACGAAGTAAACTCCAACGCCGGCACTTACGATTACATCGAGCTCTACAACAAGAGCTCAGCCGCCTACACCTTTGCCGCTGGCGAATGGGGCATACGCGACAATAGCGCCACCACCGCCAAAAACACCCTGGCCATCCCCGGCGGCACCGTCATCAAAGCCAAGAGCTTCCTGCTCGTCCTGCCCGACAACACCACCCTGCCTGCAGGCGCAGCAAGCAGTTCCATCCTTGCCCCGAGCACAGGTGATGCCAAGGATAAATTCGGTCTGGGCGCCGCTGACTCCGCCATCCTGCTCTACAAGGGCGCCGAGCACGAACGCCACGATTGGACCGCCCATGTCAAAACCGATGGCCGTTTTCCTGATGGCACGGGTACATGGCAGGCCGCTGCCGGCGGCTTCACGCCGGGCGATGCTAATGAACCCACACCCACCAAGCTCACGCTGGATTTCCTCGGCCGCTACTCCACCTTCGATTCCTTCGCGCAAGGCGCCGCTGAAATTCCTGCTTACGATGCCATCAACAAGCGCGGCTTTGTGGTGAACGCCAAAGCCGGCACGGTGGATGTATTGAGCTTCGACACCACCACGGGCCAGCCCATCAAGAGCGCCACCATCAACCTGAGCGGCGTCGCGCTCGCAGGCACTGATCTGGAGGTGAACAGTGTGGCCGTGAAAAATGGCCTCGTGGCACTCGCCGTGCAGAACAAGATCAAGACTGAAAACGGTTATGTGGCTATCTACGATGCCAACACACTGGCGCGCTTGGCTTCCGCCGAATTGAAAGACGGCAGCAAAAACGGCGCGCAGCCCGATAATGTGACCTTCAGCCCAGATGGCAAGACCGTGTTGCTGGCGCTGGAAGGCGAACCATCTGATGACTATCAGACTGATCCGGAGGGCGGCATCGCCGTAGTGGATGTTTCGGGTCTACCTACCAGCACGGCTATCTCCGTGAAAATCGCTGACTTCAAAGCCTGGAATGTAGGTGGCACAAAAACATTGCCTGCCGATGTGCGTATTTACGGCCAGAAAACCAGCGGCGGCGTTGTCACCAAATCCAGCGTGGCACAGGATATTGAGCCTGAATATATTGCTGTTTCTGCTGACAGCAAAACCGCATGGATCACGCTGCAAGAAAATAATGCACTGGCCATTCTGGATATTGCGACTGCCTCGGTGACTGACATCAAGGCACTGGGCTTCAAAGACTACGGCCTGGCAGACAGCGGATTTACCAATGCGCACGCCTCAAGCGGCAACAGCGGCAATGGCATCGACAGCGCTGACGAAGGCGAAACCATCGCAGGCAATGTGGGCGGCAAGGCCATCAATATCGTGACCAAATCCGGCGTGCTCGGCATGTATTTGCCAGACACCCTCTCTGCCTATGACATAGATGGCGACACCTATCTGGTAAGCGCCAACGAAGGTGATTCTCGCGCCTGGGGTGAAGACGATGCCGCCTACTGGGGCACACAAACCATTGCCAACGGCAGCTCAGCGACCACCCACTGCACCGGCGGTGACGCCAGCAAAGGCTTTGTTGAGGAATTCCGCGTCAAGCATCTGACAGACTCGCGTGGCTACAACCGTCGCTGTGGCGACGATCTGCCACCGCAATTGGCCGCCATGGCCGGTGGTGCCTTTCTGAACCCGAGCAATTTTGGCTGGTGTGGTGCAACTGACGACGGCACCAGTAACCATTCCAATCCTCGTGGCACCTGCGGCAATGATGATGTTCTGGGCCGCCTGAACATCAGCTGGACTATGGGCTATCAGAAGTGGGCAGACGGCACGGCGAAATTATTCAACCGCGAAACCGGTGCTGCGCTTCCCCAAGGCACGGCAGTTGCTGCCAATACCTGGCTCAAGTACGACAATCTCTATTCCTACGGCGCCCGATCCTTCTCTATCCGTGATGCCAGTGGCGCTCTGGTATGGGATTCCGGCGATGCTATCGAAAAATTCCTGGCCAGTGATGAATGCAAGCTGAAGGCGGACCGCAGCCTGTCCTGCAAAACCTGGTTCAATATCGGCCATGATGAAGGCGGCGCCTTCGACAGCCGCAGCGATGCCAAGGGCCCGGAGCCGGAAGGCCTGGCCATAGGCAAAATAGGTAACAAGACCTTTGCCTTCGTGGGTCTGGAACGTATGGGGGGCGTACTGATCTACGACATCACGGATCCGACAGCGCCAAAATTCCATGACTATTTGAACACGCGCGAAAACTACGAACTCGATCCGGAAACAGCGTTCGCAAGTGGCACGGCTCAAGCGGAATCTATTGGCGATCTGGGACCGGAAGGTCTGGTGTTCATCCCGGCATCCAAGTCTCCAACGGGCAAGGCCTTGATCGTGGTGGGAAATGAAGTCAGCGGTTCCACCGCCGTGCTGGAAATCAAACAGGACTTCTCTGCGCCCTGAGCCTCTGCTGTAAAAAAGTAATGTGCAAAAACAAAAGGCCGGGGATTTCCCCGGCCTTTTGTTTTATGACTCAGCGCAGAATCAAGCTTCTTCAGGCTGGCAGCACGCGCCCTGATGCGAAGCTGAGGGCCTATGAGCATCTGCCACGATGGCCTGCACATTGAGTCCATCTACGCTACCCAGCCCTTCATGAAGAGAGCCTCTTTTACGCAGATTCTGCGTGGCTTCGACCATGGCCTTGAGCGCAGCCTTGGTTTCCGGCCAGCCACGGGTTTTCAGACCACAATCCGGATTCACCCAGAGGCGTGAGGCCGGAATACGCGAGGCCGCCAGCTGCATCAGATGCTCCATGGCAGCAGCCGTGGGCACCCGCGGCGAATGAATATCGTATACGCCGGGGCCTATCGCATTCGGGTAATCGAAATCCTCGAAAGCACGCAGCAATTCCATGGCGGAACGTGCAGTTTCAATAGTGATCACGTCAGCATCCATGGCCGCAATATGCTCGATGCAATCATTGAATTCCGAATAGCACATATGGGTATGAATCTGCGTTTCGTCTTCCACGCCAGCCGCTGAAATACGGAAGGCGCGCACGGCCCAGCGCCAGTAATCGGCCTGATCGCGCTTGCGCAGTGGCAGGCCTTCACGGAAGGCAGGCTCATCAATCTGAATAATGCGTATACCGGCCTTTTCCAGATCGGTGACCTCATCACGCACGGCCAGCGCAATCTGCAAAGCCACGGTTTCACGCGGCACATCGTCACGCACAAAAGACCAGCAGAGTATCGTCACCGGGCCGGTAAGCATGCCCTTCATGTATTTCTGCGTGAGTGACTGCGCATATTGTGCCCAGTTCACCGTCATGGCTTTAGGTCGGCTCACATCACCCACAATCACCGGCGGTTTGACGCAACGACTGCCATAGCTCTGCACCCAGCCGTATTGCGTGAACGCAAAACCGGACAACTGCTCGCCGAAATATTCCACCATGTCATTACGTTCGGCTTCGCCATGCACAAGCACGTCGATGCCCAGCTCTTCCTGCTCACGCACTGCCAGCGCAATTTCTGCCTTCATGGCTTGTTCATAGCCAGCCGCATCCAGCGTGCCCGCCTTGAAAGCGGCACGGGCCTGACGAATTTCAGCCGTCTGCGGGAAAGAACCTATCGTGGTAGTCGGCAGCAAGGGCAGCTTCAGGGCTTCGGCCTGCTTCTGCTCACGTTTTGCGAAAACACTGTAGCGATCGGCATGAGCTGCTGTCAGCGCCGCCACACGGGCCTGCACGGTCGAATTTTTCCAGCCCGCCGCTTCACGGCGTGAGCCGGCGGCCAGATCAGCCCCCTTGAAAGCGGCCCTTACATGCGCCTGTGCCGGATTATCCAGCGCGGCTTTCAGCACAGACACTTCATCCAGTTTCTGTACGGCAAACGACAGCCAGGAACGCAGCTCGGGCGAGAGCCTTTCTTCACGCACCAGATCCACCGGCGAATGCAGCAGCGAGCAACCGGCCGAGACCCAGAGGCGATCACCCAGACGCGCCTTGGCCTGCTTCAGGATGTCCAGCTTTTCAGAAAGATTGGCGCGCCAGATATTGCGGCCATCAATCACGCCCAGCGAGAGCACCTTGTATTCCGGCAGACGATCCAGCACCAACTGCCATTCAGAGCCGGAGCGCGTCACATCGATATGCAGACCGGCCACCGGCAGATGGCAGGCCAGCCAGAGATTGTCGGCCAGTGCATTGAAATAAGTCGCGATCAGAATGCTGATATCGCGGTTGCGACGCTGCAGACGGTTGTAAGCCGACTCAAAGGCCGCCTGCCATTCCACCGGCAAATCCAGCGACAAAATAGGTTCATCCACCTGCACCCATTCCACGCCCAGTGCCGCCAGCCTGGTGAAGACTTCTTCGTACACCGGCAGGATCGCATCCAGCAGAGAAAGCTTGGCAAACTCAGCGCCAGCGCATTTGCTTAGCCAGAGGTATGTCAGCGGCCCAATCACCACCGCTTTGGGCTTGTGGCCCAAGGCCTGTGCTTCTTTCACTTCATTGAAAAGACGCGCGCTGCCCAGACGGAAACTCTGCTCCGCGCTGAGCTCGGGCACGAGGTAGTGATAATTGGTGTCGAACCACTTCGTCATTTCTTGAGCGACCACATCCTCGCCCACCGGCGCACGGCCACGGGCCATACGGAACTGGGTATTGAGGTCTATGTCTCCGTCGAAAGTGCCAAAGCGTGCAGGCACGGCGCCCACCAGTGCCGACGTCGCCAGCACCTGATCGTAAAAAGCGAAATCACCCACGGTCACATAGTCCAGACCGGCATCGGCCTGCTGACCCCAGTGCCGGGCACGTAGCTCAGCGCCCTTATGTTCCAACGTGGCCAGATCGCTCTTGCCGCCCCAATAAGCCTCAACGGCTTTCTTCAGTTCACGATCCGCGCCGATGCGCGGGAAGCCCAGGATGTGCGCCTTCATGGTCTTGGTTCTCCAATTGAATGGCGCTCATTCTGCGACCGCCTTTACTTGAATCAAAATCAATTATCTAATGGCGAAGCTGAAAACGGCTCATGCATGAACAGGTGATTAGTGAAACGTGAGCGGCTGGTGCTACGCACCTAGCGGTGAATCGTGATTGCGCCTGCGGCTCGTGAAGGGCAAGAGCGAATCACCCACAGCGGCTTGCACGGTTTTTGGCCACTACACGACTCACGGCTCACCCAATGCCGCATCGCGGCGAGTCACGTTTCACTCATCAACGGCCAAGGAGAAGACCCCATGATCGATATCCGCCACCTGCGCACCCTCACCGCCCTGCGCGAGGCCGGCTCCCTGGCCGAGGCCGCTGAACGCCTGCACCTCACCCAATCCGCCCTGTCTCATCAGCTCAAAGGCTTGGAAGAAGATGCCGGCCTTTCCCTGTTTGTGCGCAAGAGCAATCCGCCCCGCTTCACTCGTGCGGGCGAACGCCTGCTCGAGCTGGCTGATCTCATCTTGCCGGCCTTGCGCGAAGCCGAGCGCGATCTGGGCAAGTTGAAAAATGGCCGCGCCGGCCGCTTGGTGATGGCGATTGAATGCCATAGCTGCTTTGAATGGCTGATGCCGGCCCTCAACCGCTTTCGCAATGATTGGCCCGAAGTGGAGCTGGATTTTGTCAGCGGCTTTCATGGCGATGCGCAAGACATGCTGGCCAAGCGCGAGCTGGATCTCGTCGTCACCTCCAATCCCAACAGCAATCGCGAACTGCACTTCGCACCCTTGTTTGATTACGAGGCTGTGCTCGTGGTTGGGCTTAACCATGAGCTCGCGACAAAATCCTTTGTCACGCCCCAAGACCTGGCCGGCGAAACCCTGATCACCTATCCGGTCGATGAAGAGAGGCTGGATATTTTTGCGCAATTCCTCTGGCCTGCCGGCGTGCGCCCTGCCAAAACCCGCACCAGTGAAATTACCTTGATGATGGTGCAGTTGGTGGCCAGCGGCCGCGGCGTCTGTGGCCTGCCCTCGTGGGCCGCACAGGAGTACGTGAGCCGCGGTTGGGTAAAAACACTGCCGCTGGGCGAGAAAGGAATTTGGCGCACCCTGCATGCCGCCGTGCGCGCAGAAGATATGGAAACGACGTTTGTGAAGGATTTTCTGGATACCGCACGCACCACCAGTGAGGCCACGCTGGCAGGCATACGGCGGATAAAAGGGAAATAAGCCCTCTTTTTTTCCCTGCTAATCCTGCCATTCCCACTTTTTTCGACTTTCTATTTTTCTACTCCCCCGTTCGCCCTGAGCCTGTCGAAGGGTGATATTATGGTGCCTTTTGTCATGCTGAGTGAGAACTGTATAATAAAATTAAACACATATCAGTCATGGATTTTCTTAATCTTTTTATAGCCCAGTAAACCCTCAACAATCAGTCGGATTAATAGCTATGGTGCAACAT
>JBOICI010000046.1:0-28870 GCA_050739955.1 Moraxellaceae bacterium | reverse complement strand
TGTGTGTGCAGTCCTCAATTGAGTAAGTGTTGATTGCGCGTGCCGATTGTACCGGTTGTGGCGGGGCTCGGCGATTGGCCCCTAAGCGTCACTTGTCGTATCAGCCCCGCCTTATGGCGGGGGTGCGCCTGTTAGTGCCTGCTTGTATCAAATCTTCATGCCAGTTGCATGGCATGTCGTGCAATGGGCTTGGCCGGGCACTGGAATGAAGTGGCAGCAAGAAGCTTGCCCAGAGCCGGTAGATGGGGGCCCAAAAGCGCTTTCCCAGTGGTTAATAGTGCAATTGATGTATCCCGCTCAGGATCAGCCCAGCAGAAGATATTAGAGAGACCGAGGTGGCCATAGGCGCGGCGCGTCATGGGACCGAACATGCCCACGGGGCTATTGCCCAGCATGAGGCCCATGGAATAGCGCATGGGCATGAGCAGGGTACGGTCGATTTCCGGGCGGCCGCATTCTAGCACGGCGCGCTTGATGGTCATGGGCTGGAAGATCTGCTTACCGTTGTATTCGCCACCATTGAGCAGCATCTGGAAGAAGCGGCTGGCTTCCTCGGCGGTCGCGTAGATATTGCCGGCTGGGCAGATGGTGTCCATGAAGCGCGGGTCGTTGGTCATGTCCACGGCCAGATTCAGATCCCCACCCAGCACATGCTTGATATACATGTTTACCGGGCCCACGGGCTTGAAGCCGGTGCTGTAGTTGGTGGCGGCCAAGGCGCGGTCCGGCTCGGGCAGACCATAGTTGAAGAAGCGCATGTCCATGGGATCGCCAATGGTTTCGCGCAGGAATTCACGGGCGCTCATGCCGGTGACGCGCTCGATCAGCTCGCCAAAGATGTAGCCGGCGGTAATGGCGTGATAGGCCACGCGATGCCCGGAGGGCGAGACCGGTTTGGCGGCGCAGAGCTCGGCGACGATGGCGTCTACGTCATAGAGCAGCTCGGGGTCGAAATCGCCGCCGATGCTGGGTATGCCGCCACGGTGCGACAGCAACTGGTGAATAGTGGCATTGCGCTTGCCGTTCACCCCGTATTCCGGGATGTAGTGGCTGATAGGGTCCAGCAGGTCGATCAGGCCGCGCTCGTCCAGCAGATGCACCAGCATGGCGGTGACGACTTTCGAGGCCGAAAACAGGCAGATGGGCGTATCCGGTGTGGCCAGTACTTTAGCGCTATCGGCGCTGTCTTCCGGGCCGTTGCCATGGGCATGGCCGATGGCGCGATTAAGCACAATCTTGCCTTCGCGGCGCAGGCAGAAGGTGATGGCGGGGGAGAAACCGGTACGGTAAAGGCCCTCTACCGACGACCAGATTTTGTCGATCTGGCCGGGCCGGAAGCCGGCACTGGCGGCCGATACTTCGCGGGCAAAATCGATGGTGGTGACCCGTGCGATATCGCTAGGGGTGCGGCAGGTATTGGTGGACAGCAGCTTCACGACTACCTCATGTGATGTGCGGAGTGATATCGACTTCCGTGGCTGATATGTATTCGCTCAGCGCTCCGGCCGCACATTACATGGCCCGGGTCCATGGGGCCAATAGGCAAAAAGGCCATGTTGATGGCCTGATAAGGGCTTTACTGCCTTGTTCTATAGGGCTTTCTTCCCTCGTACTTGCTTGTGTAGGTCGGGCTTCAGCCCGACAGCGGCCCCCAGATTTATCCCTCTTGTCGGGCTGCGCTAAGCCATACCCTTCGGTAAAGTCCGACCTGCAGGCGGCGCTAAGCTTTGCGCGGCTTGCCGCCGATAAAGCGCTGCGCCATCCCCAAGGGCCGCAGGATGTGGGCCGCCATATCCACGGTGGCGGTGACAGTATCCACCTGCTGGCGCACATGCTGGATTTCATGGCGTATCTCGCCAAAGCTGGCATGGATGTCCTGCACATTGCCGGTGATGCCTTCCAGCCGCGTCTGCAAAAGATCGATATGCCCGCTCAAGGAAGCGACATGGCCAGCCACTTCACCCATGTTCTGCACTGTCACCATGATGCGATAGGCCATCACCAGAAACTCCAGCGCGGCACGTACCACGGCCGCCACCACCAGCCAGGCCAAGGGCGCGATGAGCAAGCCTGCCATGCCCCACCAAGGTGAAAACCAGAAGGCGGCCGCCACCAGCGCCGCAATCACCACGGCCGCGCCGAAGAGCAGCAGCACATAGAAAATCGGCAGCAACTGCATGGATAGGTAGCGGCTGAAACGCAGATCGGCAATGCCGCCCATGAAGTGGCTGATAGTGCTTTCAGGGGCGCTGGCGGCAGCATGTTGCGGGCTTTGCGGATTTTGTGGCTGTTTTGGGTTTTGAGACGACTGCTGTGATGAGCTCATGCCGGCATCCTTCAAGGGGCTGACGGCAGCATATGTCGGGCCGAGGCGGGCGGATTGACCGCTGCGTCAGACCTTCAGGGCTTGGCAGACAAGCGCGCTACGTCGGCCAATACCTGTGCCGCGTGCGTACCGGTGTTCACGTCCGGATAGTGATAAACCACGGTGCCTTCGGGATCGATGAGGAAGGTTTCGCGGCTGGAGAAGCTCACTGGGCCGAAGCCGCGGTTCACGCCCATGGTTTTGGAGAGCTCGGCTTTTTCATCAGCGAGCAAGGTGAAGGGCAGTTTCAGCAGCGTGGCGAATTCCTTGTGCGAAGCCACGCTGTCCTGACTCACTCCTATCACCACCACATTGGCTTTCTGGAAATCGCTCCAGCGCTCGCTGAATTTTTTGGCTTCCTCGGTGCAGCCCGAGGTCTTGTCGCGCGGATAGAAATACAGCGCCACCCATTTGCCTTTGTAGTCGCTCACTGCCTGCATTTTGCCGTCTTGGTCCGGCAACTTGATGGTCGGTGCGGCCGTGCCCACCCATTTGCCTTCGGCCTGAGCCGTGCTGGCAAGCGTGAGGGGCAGGGCGAGCAAGAGACTGAAGAAAAATGTAGGCAGGGATTTCATGGCCGGGCTCCTTGGCAAGTCAGGGTTTGTGGCTCGGGGTTGCAGGGTGGCTTAGCACAGCATAAGCCACCGTTCGATAAACCCCCACCGGCTCAAATTGGCAAAACGGTGGGCTGGCTGAGCTAAGCAACCCTACGACTTTTGCGCCGTCATACGAGTGCTTTTTTGTTCCTGTCGCTTAGCGCAAGGCAGCTCACCACTTGGCGTACTGGTCTTCCACAAAGCCGGGCAGGCCGGTGATGGCGATACGCTTGCCGTCTACGTGCAGCTCGCCATCAAAGCGGCCGAAAAGCTGTTTGAAGTTGCTGGCGACGAGGCCGGCATTCAACTGTTCGCGGTGCATGCCGGCGGGGGTGAAGCGCAGGTTGACGAGGCCGTCGTCGGAGCGCACCTGCCAGGGCAGCATGAGATCGTCTTGGCGGAAATCGAAGCGGGTGAGATTGACCTTCACCAGACGCCCGTCTATCCACAGGCAGTTTTCCGTGAAGCTGGTTTCGTTCACGCCGCAGGAGAGATTAAGGCCGATGCGGTGACCTCCGGCCATGCCGGAAAAGCAGGCCCAGTTCCAGAAGGTTTCACGGCGCATGAAGCCGCAGGAAAAATCGTGATGGCCCATGGCGCCAATGCTGGCGAGATCGGTATCGCGTCCTTTGTGCAGCAGATGTCCGGTGATGTGCAGGCCGGCCGTTTTATTGGCGTAAACCCAGCCTGAATAAGCCGTGCGTGTGCACAGGGACATGGGCTCGAAGCCGGCTTCAGGCATGGCGGCTTCCAGCAGAAAATCATCGCCGAGTTTTACGCTCAGAGTTTTCTGACGCGGCGCCTCTTGATAGCCCAGACGGATGTCCACACCGGGCAGGCGGAAACGGCTTTCACCGCTGACCGGGTTGTCGGCCAGCGTCAAACCCAGGCCCAGCGGGCTGCGCAGGGAGCGTGAAAACAACTCGCCGCTTTGCATGTCGTAAACATATACAAAGGCCACGCCGATATGGCGCAGATGGGCGAGGGCGCAGCCGAAAATCAGGCTGTCACTCATGCCGCCGAAATACTGGAATTGTTTGTAGCCTATCCAGTTAGCCAGGCGTCCTGCCGGTTTGCCGAAGGGCGTGTGCAGGCGGAAATCGCGCGCGGCGATATGGCGCAGGGAATCGCTGAAATGGCCAAAGCGGGGCTGGCCGTTAACGATAAGCGAGGTTTGCGGGCTGACGGCGATATGGGTGGCGGCGCTCATGTGGAATCCGGTTCTGGTGCGTGGCGGCCCTGTTGTTTTTCTACTGGGGCCAGCCGGAAGGAGTAACAAAACCACGTGTAGTTTCGCGGTACTGGCCGTCGGCATCCTGATGCAGACCGATGACGGCGGCGGCCCGATTATCAGCAGTCTGCACCAGCGTCTCAACAAGTGCTTGCGCCGTCTGCGCGTCACCAATGCGGACAGGGGGCGCGACTTCAGTCAGCCAGTGTTCCTTAGGTAACCGTATCCAGTGCAGGCCGGCACTGGCGTAGTGCTGGAGAAAATCTGCCTGCGGCATCCACCAGCCGGTGAGGTGGCTGGCGGCGGCTGAGTGCGGCGCCCATTCAGCGCCGGCATCCGGCGGATAGAAAAGCCGGCCCTTGAGCAGGCAGACCGGTTGCGGATTACCAAGACCGAGATGCTGCATCAGGCCGCGCCCTTCAGGGCGTTGTGTCAGTGCCAACTGATGTTCCAGCAGGCGCTGCACTTTCATGTCCAGCCTGTCCTTGAGGCCGGGGCCTACCCACTGCCGCAACTCACCACCGGGCGCCACGCCCAGATAAAACTTCACGGCCACTTCCCAATGCTGCAGCTCACCGCTCTGGCGTTCTTCCACCAGAAAATCCAGTTCGCCCAAGGTGAGATTTTTGGCGCGCACCGGCAGGTTACGGCCGACCAAGCGATACAGCGGGTTGTTTTCCCACGCCAGCCAGAAGGCGAGCAGGGCTTCGAAATAGCTGCCGAGGCGGGGGTCGCTGCGCTGCGCAAGCATGGCGGTTAGCGGTGTGGGGTTATGGTCCAAGGCTGCCAGCCAGTCATGGCTGACGCGATAAGCGCGCTCGCACCAAGCGGCATTTAGCCAGCGCACGCCGGGGGCACGCATGGCCAGCAAGGGCGGGCTGGCCAGCACCCAAGCCAGGTCGCGGACCACCGGCTGCGACCACCGCTGCCAGCAGGCGGCGTAATCGCTGTTTTCGACCATTGCCACTGACTCCATGGTTTTCCTCGTGTTCCGCTGCCTGTATTCTCCGCGCCGGATTTGACCGGTATGTCATTCCATTCTGTATGCCAAGGGACATTGGCCAGCGCCAGCGTTTTCTCTTGAGAGGATTGAGCATGAGCAACAATCAGACCGCACTTCCGCCCGTTGCATTAATAACAGGCGGTGGCTCCGGCATTGGCCGCGAGCTCTGCAAACTTTTCAATCGCGACGGCTATAAGCTCGTCATCGTCAGCCTGCTGGAGTCCGAGCTGGCTGAAACCAAGGCCGAACTGCTGGCCGAACGCCCGGATGCCGACATCCTCACCATACAGCAGGATCTCTCCACGGCTACGGCCGGCGATGATCTTTATGCCGACCTCAAGATTCGCGGCATCACGGTGGATGTGCTGGTGAACAATGCCGGCTTCGGTCTCTGGGGCGAGCATCTGGCGCTGGCTCCGGCCCGTGTGCAGTCCATGCTGCAACTGAATATCGTCACGCTGACCGCGCTCACCTCGCATTTCGGCGCGCAGATGAAGGCGCGTGGCGAAGGCCGTATTCTCAATATCGGTTCCACCACTTCTTTCCAGCCGCTGCCTTATCTGGCGGCCTATGCGGCCAGCAAGGCCTATGTGGTCTCCTTCAGCGAAGCGCTGGCGGAAGAGTTGGCACCGTTTGGCGTCTCCGTCACCTGCGTTTGCCCCGGCACCACGCAGACCAAGTTCCTCTCCACCGCCGGTGTGAAGAGCGCGGAAGAAAACAATATGACCTCGCTGGCCTATTGGGCCGACAAGGCCGCCATGTCGCCTGAAGATGTGGCGCGTGTGGCCTATGCCGGTCTGCAATCCGGCAGCCGCCGTCCCATTCCCGGTCTTTCCAACTGGGTGCATTTCTTCGGCAGCCGTCTGCTGCCCAACCGCGTGCTGGGCGTGATGATGAATCGCCTGAACGCGCTGCAGAATCATTAAGGAGCGGCTGCGCGTCGGCCATGCGGCGTTAAAACGTGGCGAAGAATGCTCATTTACTCTCTGTAAACTCCGCTTCTTCGCCACGTTTTGCCTTGCTTGGCTCTAGCTCGCGCACTCCTGCCTCCTTCACCCGTTCGGGCTGAGCCTGTCGAAGCCCGGCTGTAAAAGCGGCCCTTCGACAAGCTCAGGGCGAGCGGTCTTCTGCTTCAATCCTCTCCCTTGAGTGGCTTCCTTAATCTGCTTTCTTTTCCTTAAAGCGCTTTGCGGGATTGCAGCGCCACGCGGCGCTTGCCCACCCTTCGATTGAGCTTCCGGATTCTCTATACTGCGCGGCCTCCGCCCGCTGTCCCGGAAATCCGTTTCATGACCGGCAACTCTTCTTCTGCTGTCACCCTGCATCCCGTCGCTGGCGCACTTAAGGGCCGCGTCATCGTGCCCGGCTCCAAATCCATCACCAATCGCGCCTTGCTCTTGGCTGCCCTTGCGAAAGGCCGTTCCGTGCTCACGGGCGCGCTGAAAAGCGACGACACCCGCCATATGGCCACTGCCCTGCGTGCCATGGGTGTGACGGTGGACGAGCCCGATGCCACCACCTTTATCGTCAGCAGCGCAGGTCAGCTCCAAGCCCCGAGCGCGCCGCTGTTTCTCGGCAATGCCGGCACCGCCACCCGCTTTCTTACCGCCGCAGTAGCCACCATCAATGGCACTGTGGTGGTGGATGGCGATGAACATATGCGCAAGCGGCCGATTGCGCCCTTGCTCACCGCGCTGCGCTCCATCGGTATTGATGCGGAAAGTGAAACTGCCTGCCCGCCGGTAACGGTAAAAGGCACAGGCAAAATTCCCGGCGGCCGTATCGAAATCGACGGCGGTCTTTCCAGCCAGTATGTGTCCGCACTTTTGATGATGGCACCGTGCGCGACAGCTCCGGTGAACATCGTGCTAACCGGCAATGAAATTGGCGCACGTGGTTATATCGATCTCACCTTCGCCGCCATGCAGCATTTCGGTGCCGAGGTAAAAACTCTGGGCGAGGGTCACTGGCAGGTGCAGCCCGGTGGCTATGTGGCGCGTGATTACGCTATTGAGCCTGATGCCTCAGCCGCAACATATCTCTGGGCGGCTGAAAGGCTCACCGGCGGCCATATAGATATCGGTATGAATGCTGAAACCTTCAGCCAGCCCGATGCAAAAGCGTATGCCGTGATGGCGCAATTCCCGCGTATGCCGGCCGTGATTGATGGCTCGCAAATGCAGGATGCCGTGCCCACGCTAGCGGCACTTGCCGCCTTCAATGAAACTCCCGTGCGTTTTACCGGCATTGAAAATCTGCGCGTCAAAGAATGCGACCGCACCCATGCCATGGCCACGGAGCTTTCCCGCGTGCGAGCAGGTCTTGCAGTGGAAGAGGGCGATGATCTCGTGGTGAATGGTGATCCGGCGCTGGCGGGCCAAACACTGCCGGCAGAAATCTTCACCTATGCCGATCACCGCATCGCCATGAGCATGGCGCTGGTCGCTCTCAAAGTTTCCGGCCTCACCATTCTCGATCCCGGCTGCGTCGCCAAAACCTTTCCCGCCTACTGGGATATGTTGAAAAGCTTGGGTGTGAAAATGGAGTTTCGCGGCTGAGAACCTTGGCGCCTCTATTTTTGAATCTGTTTTGTGGGAGGGGCTTTAGCCGCGATTGCTTTAGTCTGTGTAGGGCGGAACCGCGCAGCGTTTCCGCCGCATGAATAGTTCTAAATTCAGGAAAAACTCAGTGAGTGAGTTACTCCTGACTGTCATCTTGTCAGGGTTTCTGGCTTCGGGTGAAAGCTAACATGCGGCGGAAACGCTGCGCGGTTCCGCCCTACGTTCGCTAACGCAGAGATGATTAACTCCAGCACTATGCCTTCCTCGGAGAAGTATGAGCATTCTTACCGTTCGCCAAGCCACTCTGTCTGACCTCGAAGCACTCGTTCTTCTTTTTGACGACTATCGCCAGTTTTACGGCCGCGTGAGCGATGTGCAGGCCGCAAGAGACTTCTTGTTGGCTCGCTTTAATCATGGCGAATCCGTTCTCTTTATTGCTTATGAAGGCAGCACTTCTATTGGCTTCACCCAGCTTTATCCAAGCTTTTCTTCGGTCTCACTCGCTCGGACCTTTGTGCTCAATGATCTCTTCGTGAGTGAGAGTGCCCGCAGAAAAGGGGTGGCTTCAAAACTTATGTCTGCGGCTGTTGGCTTTGCAAGTGCCCTAGGGGCCGTTCGCGTTTCGCTCTCAACGGTGACAAGCAATGAAGCTGCCCAAGCTCTTTACCAGTCAGCCGGCTGGAAGCGTGATGAGCAGTTCTTTGTTTATCATTGCGCCATCTCGGCATAAGCAAATAGACATCCGGGTCTGCCTCAGGCAGGCCGCTTACTTCAAGCGCCAGGAATCAATATGGAAATCAAGGTCAACTTTCTCGACAAGCTTCGTCTTGAAGCCAAGTTCGATGACTTCACGGTGATTGCCGATCAGCCTATACGCTACAAGGGCGATGGCTCGGCGCCGGGGCCTTTCGATTACTTTCTGGCTTCATCGGCTTTGTGTGCGGCTTACTTTGTGAAGCTGTACTGCGATGCCCGCCATATTCCCACCGAGAACATCCGTCTTTCGCAGAACAATATTGTTGATCCGGAAAATCGCTATAAGCAGACCATCAAGATTCAGGTCGAATTGCCCGCCGATATTTCCGACAAAGATCGGCAGGGCATTCTGCGCTCCATAGAGCGCTGCACGGTGAAGAAGGCGGTGCAGGCCGGCCCTGATTTCATCATTGAGGATGTGGAAAATCTGGATGCTGATGCGCAGGCCTTGCTAATGTTGAATGCGGCCTCAGATGCCAGCACCTATATTGCCGGTAAGGATCTGCCGCTGGAGCAAACCATCGCCAATATGTCGGGGATTTTGGCCGGCTTGGGCATGAAGATTGAAGCCGCCTCCTGGCGCAATATTGTTCCCAATGTGTGGTCTTTACATATCCGTGATGCGCACTCGCCGATGTGCTTTACCAATGGCAAGGGATCAAGCAAAGAAAGTGCTCTGGCGTCGGCCTTGGGCGAGTTTATCGAGCGCCTGAACTGCAATTTCTTCTACAACGACCAGTTCTGGGGCGAGGAGATCGCCAATGCCGCGTTTGTGCATTACCCGAACGAGCGTTGGTTCAAGCCCGGTCGTAGAGATGCGCTGCCCGAAGAAATTCTCGATGAATACTGTCTGTCGATTTACGACCCGGAAGATGAGCTGCGTGGCTCGCATTTATACGACACCAACTCCGGCAATACCGAGCGCGGCATCTGTTCGTTGCCCTTTGTGCGCCAGTCCGATGGTGAGGTGGTGTATTTTCCCTCCAACCTGATCGAAAACCTGTATCTCAGCAATGGCATGAGTGCTGGCAATACCTTGGTCGAAGCGCAAGTGCAGTGCCTCTCAGAAATCTTCGAGCGCGCGGTAAAGCGCGAAATTCTGGAAGGTGAACTGGCGCTGCCGGATGTGCCGCCCGAAGTGCTGGCCAAATACCCCGGCATTCTGGCCGGCATCAAGGGGCTGGAAGAGCAGGGCTTTCCCGTGTTGGTGAAGGATGCCTCGCTGGGCGGTAAGTTCCCGGTGATGTGCGTCACCTTGATGAATCCGCGTACTGGGGGGGTATTTGCCTCCTTCGGCGCGCATCCCAGTTTTGAAGTGGCGCTGGAACGCAGCCTGACCGAGTTGCTGCAAGGTCGCAGCTTTGAGGGCTTGAATGATTTACCGCGCCCTACCTTTGAGAGCCTCGCCCTTACTGAGCCGAATAATTTTGTTGAGCACTTTATTGATTCCACCGGCGTGGTGTCTTGGCGCTTTTTCAGTGCCATAGCAGATCACGAGTTTGTGGAGTGGGATTTCTCGGGGCAGGGTAATAACCCGAATGCCGAAGAGGCCGCCACGCTATTCGGCATTCTCAAAGCCATGGGCAAAGAAGTGTATATGGCGGTGTATGAAGATTTGGGCGCAGCGGCTTGTCGTATTCTGGTGCCGGGCTACTCGGAAATTTATCCCATGGAAGATTTGGTCTGGGATAACACCAATAAGGCGCTGGCTTTCCGTGCTGATATCCTGAATCTGCACAGCCTGGATAATGCTGGCCTGAAAGCGCTGCTCAAGCGTCTGGAAGATAGCGAGCTGGATGATTACACCGACATCACCACCTTGATCGGCATCGAATTTGACGACAATACGGTCTGGGGTCAGTTAACGATTCTGGAATTGAAGCTGCTGATTTATCTCGCCTTGAAGAAATTCGAAGAGGCGAAAGATATGGTGGAGGCCTTCCTGCAGTACAACAACAACACGGTTGAGCGCGGCTTGTTTTACCAGGCCATGAGTGCGGTGCTGGAAGTGCAGATGGACGATGATATGCAGCTGTCCGATTTCGAGGTCAATTTCCGCCGCATGTTTGGACATGAGCGTATGGATGCCGTTATCGGCTCCGTGGAAGGCAGCGTGCGCTTCTTCGGCCTGACGCCAACCAGCACGAAGCTCGAAGGCCTCGATAGACATCAACGTCTGATCGACAGCTATAAAAAGCTGCACACGGCGCGCGCTAAGGCAGCGGGTGTGTCCAGCTAGGGCTTTGAGTTTTTGCTGAGGCCGTGACCCGTCAATAAAAAGCCCCGCTGTTAGCGGGGCTTTTTATTGGGTGTTTATTTATCGCGGCGTGCGATGCCATCCACCAGCAGTCGCTGTATGGCTTCACCTAATTTCTTTTGTTCGTCCTTGTCTTCGGGCGCACGCAGAAAGCGCAGCACGCTCATCAATATCATGCCGACTACGGCATGACCGGTGGATTCTGTATCCAGATTCTCGCGAAAGAAGCCTAAGCGCACGCCGTTTTCCATATAGGCCGCCGTCAGCTTGCCGGCCCAGTCCATGAGGTCCAGCACGCGTCGGTTCATGTCCTTGTCGATGGAGGTGGCCTCGAACAGCACCATGCGTGCCATGGCCGGGTTCTCGGTGAGGATTTCTGTCAGGCGACGCGCGATGCGTGCCGTTTGTTCTCGGTATCCGCCCAGTGAGGCGGCGGCCGTGGGGGCATTTTCTGCGGTTAAGGCCGAAATGACCTTGCCCGTCACGTCGTTAATGACGTGCTCAAGGATGTCGCGCTTGTTTTCAAAGTGGCGGTAGAAAGTGCCGTGGCCAATGCCGAGGCGCTTGGCAATGTCGGCAATGGCGGTCTGGTGGTAACCACGCTCGGAGAATTCCGCAAAGGCGGCCTGGATGATGTCAGCACGCAGTTGCTGGCGGTTGCGCTCGGCGCGGGTAAGGCTGGGTTCGGTCATGGGCTCAGTCATGCCAGCGATGGTAGCCGACAGGGTAAAAAATGACGACTAAATCATAAGTTGACGAGTTATTCCGAAGATGACAGTCTGTTCCGGTTTTCGGCGGCAGGCCATCAGGCTCTGGTCGCCGGGCTTCATCTGTCATCCGGAGACCTTGTCATGGCCAAAGCCGGCCGCAAAACCGCCAAAGCCAAGCCCCGCCATATCGAAGTGGATGCCCTCATCATCGGGGCAGGCCCATCGGGTCTCAGCGCCTGCATCAAGCTCAAGGAGCGTGGCATTGCGAATACGGTGATTCTGGATAGGGCCCAGCGCATAGGCGGCACGTGGGCACTGAATGATTACCCCGGGCTGTGCTGTGATGTGCCCAGCGAGCTTTACTCCTTGGGCTTCGCCCCCAAGCCGGATTGGAGCCGTACTTACGCGCCACAGGCGGAAATCCGCGATTACCTGGAAGACGTTGCCCAGCGTTTTGCTATCACTCCGCAGATTCGCCTCAATACCGAAGTGAGCGATGCGCGCTGGAATGAAGGCGAGGGCCGCTGGCTGATTAGTACAGCGGCGGGCGAGCAGTATTCGGCACGTGTGTTGGTGGCTGCTCCCGGCTATATCGGCGAAGCGCAGATGCCGCGCTTTCCCGGTCAGGACAATTTTCGCGGCACGATTTTTCATTCCGGTGTGTGGAATCACGAACATGATCTGCGCGGCCAGCGGGTGGCCGTAATCGGTTGCGGCGCCTCTGCCATCCAGTTCTTGCCGGCGATACAGCCGCTGGCTGGCGAAATCATCAGTCTGCAGCGCACGCCGTCCTGGGTTTTGCCCAAGCCGGATATCGCCATGCCGCGCGCCGTGAGCGAATGGTTTCGTCGCGTACCGGCCTTGCAGCGTTTTGTGCGGGAAGCAGGCCTTATGGGCTTGGAGCCCACGCTGCCGATATTCATGAATGAAAAACTCACGCGTCGTCTCACACATCCCTTAGGCGTGTGGAATATCCATCGCTCTATCAAAGCCCCGGAAATGCGGCGCCAACTTACGCCGCATCACACCCTGGGCTGCAAACGTCCGTTATTTTCCAACGAGTGGTATGCCGCTTTGGCCAAGCCCAATGTGAAGGTGGTTTTTCAGGGGCTGAAACGAATTACGGAAAGCGGCATCGTCACCGAGGACGGCAGTGAAATTCCGGTGGACACCATCATCTTCGGCACTGGCTATGCCGTGGCCGAGCCCACTATCTACGGCATTCTGCACGGCGCGGATGGCCGCAGTCTCAGCCAACACTGGCAAGGCCAGCCGCGTGCTTATCAGGGTATGGCCATACATGGCTTCCCCAATCTTTTCATGATGCTGGGCCCCAATTCGCACAATGTGCAGGGCTCGGTGATGTGGACCTCGGAGCATCAGGCGGTCTACATCGCACAGGCCGTGCAGGAAATTTTCAAAAAAGGCCTGAATCGCTTTGAAGTGCAGCAGCAGGTGCAGGACCGCTTCAATCAGAAAATCGACAAGCGTCTGGCGCGCATGCCCATACGTGCCGATGTGTGCACCAGTTATTACCTGGACAGCACCGGACGTAACCAGTTTGTGTGGCCTGAATTCGGCATGAATATCAAACGCCGCCTCAGCAATTTTGAAATGAACGACTACCACGTGCAGTGAAAACGGAGAACAAGATGCCTCGCTATACCGTTGATGTAACTCAGGACTATGCGCTTCCGCCTACGGCCATTTTCCGTGCGCTGTCTGATCACAACCGCCTGAGCCGCGTGCTAGGTATTCCCGTGAAACGGGTGGTGGATGGCCGCAGCGATATCAACGGCGAAGGCTCGGTGCGGCGCATGGGCCTGTGGCCGCTGACGGTTGAGGAAACGGTTTACACCGTGGTTCCCAATCAGAGCATCCATTACCGCATCAGCAAGGGCGGCGCGCCGCTGAGCAATCACACCGGTGACCTCAGCTTCAGTGCCACAGGCCGGGGTTCACGCGTGAACTGGACCATACGCTTTGATGCCCCACCAGTGTTGGGCAGAGTGGTGCAGCAGGTGCTGACTCAGGGTCTGCGTCTGGGTCTCAAGCGCGTTAAATAATTCATCGGAGACTGCATATGTCCAAGCCCTTGGCTGTGAAAAATTCTGTTGTTGTTGTTACAGGCGGTGCCCGCGGCATTGGTTTGGCCATTGCTGAGGCGATGCGTGCACAAGGTGCCCGTATCAGCATCGGTGATGTAGATATTGCTCTGGCACAAAAAGAAGCGGCGCGACTGGGCGCTTTCGCGCATGTGCTGGATGTACGCAGCCGCGAGAGCTTTGCGGAATTCCTGCGTGCTACAGAGGTTGCGCTGGGGCCTGTTGATATCCTGATCAATAATGCCGGCATCATGCCCATGGGGGCTTTTCTCGACGAGGCACTCGCGATCAGTGATGCCCAGATCGACATCAATTTCCGTGGCGTTATCCACGGCATGCAGCTGGCCATGCCGGGCATGCTGGCACGCCGACGCGGCCATATTGTGAATGTCGCATCCATGGCCGGTCGCTTTGCCATTCCTGGTGCAGCGGTTTATTGCGGCACCAAACATGCGGTTGTCGGCATGACCGAAGCGGTAGCGGGGGAGCACAGGGATTCAGGTGTTAATTTCACCATGATCATGCCCTCCAAGGTGCTCACCGAGCTTTCCTCGGGCACGGATGCTGCTAATCCCGGCATTCCTGCTGTCACGCCGCAGGAGGTTGCAGCGTCCGTGGTGAATGCCATCAAAAAGCCGCGACTGCATATTGCCGTGCCGGATTATCTGCAGACCGCCCACGCTTTTTATGGATTGGTGCCGGCGTGGTTGCAGGATCGCGGTCGCCGCGTATTCGGCGACACCGGCATACTCACCAAGCTCGACCATGCCGCCCGCGGTAATTATGACAAGCGCCTCGCGGTACTTTCCGAAAAAACCAAAGCCTGAACGGCGCAGGCTGATGTTGTGAGTATCCGATCATGAGTTTCACGCTATGAGTTTCAAAGACACAATTGCGCGCCGTGTAGTGAAGACCAGTTTGCGTCTTTCTTTCAAACTGCCCAGTATTTTGCCCTTGCCCGTGAGTGCCTTGCGCACCGGCATGGAGTTGGGTTCGCAGCTATTTCGCGTGCGTAAGGATGTGCATGTTGAAGCGCTAAAGTTGGGTGGTGTGAGTGCCGAATGCCTGAGCCCTGCGGGCAAGACTGATAGCGTGATCCTGCATCTTCACGGCGGTGCTTTTTTCGCAGGCTCTGCAAAAACCCATCGCGCCATGGGGGCAGAAATGGCCGCCCGTGCCGGCGCCACGGTTTATATGCTGGATTATCGTCTGGCGCCTGAGCATCCGTATCCGGCCGCACTGGATGATGCTCTGGTCGCGTATCAAGCTTTGCTGGCGCAAGGGCATGCAGCAGAAAACATTGTACTGGGGGGCGACTCCGGCGGCTGTGCCCACATCCTGAGTCTTGCCATTGCCTTGCGTGAGCAGGGACTGCCCTTGCCGGCCGGCCTGATCATGATTTCGCCTTATGTGGATATCACGCTCAGCCTGCCATCGGTATTGGCCAATCGCGTTCGTGATCCCATGGTGACGGCGCATGCCCTGCGTCGTGGCTCTGATGCCTATCGTGGCCGTATTCCGGCGAGTGATGTGCGCGTGTCACCGTTGTTTGCCGATTTGCAGGGTTTGCCGCCGGTGTTGATACAAGCAGGTAGCGAGGAAATCCTGCGTGATGATGCCCTGCATCTGGCGCAGCAACTCAATGCCGCAGGCGTGGAAGTGGATTGCCGTATCCATAAGGGTATGTGGCATAACTTTCAGATGTTCAGTGCTTTTATTAAGGCAGCCAATACGGCGCTGGATGATATCGCTTCGTTTGTGCGCCGCCTCGCCGCACGTAGCAAAAGCGCTCATAAGGTAGCGGCCTGAATCAGGCCCAATAAAAAGCCCCGCTGATGCGGGGCTTTTTATTGGGCTAAGAAGCCGCGGCTTACTTCGCGCCGACTGCATCCAGAATCGCTACGAACTCGGCCGACTTGGGATGGGCCTTTGCCAGTTCCATCATGGTTTTACCTTCGGGGCCCACGGCGCTTACATTGCGGCCGGCAGCCTGGAAGAAGCCCAGGAAACGTTCGAAGTCATAGCCGCGCATATGCTTGTAGGCCGTGATCAGAACGTGGAAATCGGCATCATGGCCGGCGGGGGGCTCATGGTTGAGATAGCTTTTGACGCGCTCGTCGCTCCAGTCTTCCCCGAAGCGGGCAGGTTGGCTGACGCCCATGGCGTTCTCCGGTTGGCATTTTGACGGGCCGGCACTCTAGGGCGAGTGCGTGAATGGGTCAAGCGGGCGAAGACGACAGGGCTTTGAAACGCCGCTTGCTGGACCTGACCCGTCATTCCCGCGGTGCTGAGGGTGACGATGTATTGCTTTGGAATCTGACCCTTTCAATACCGTTCGGGCTGAGCCTGTCGAAGCCCTTGATGTTACGAGGCACCCCTCGACAGGCTCAGGGCGAACGGCATGATTCGGGCCGTGGTTTATTTGTGCGGCTTGGGGTCGATGAGAATCATCTTTTCCAGGTATTCGGCCACGATGAGCAACTGCGGGCCTTCCAGATCCGGGGTCAGCTTGCGGATCACCATATGCGTGGCGCCCTGGATCACGCTCATGCCGCCTTCCGACAGCTTGCGCAGGATAAGGCCAAGATTAAGCAGCTTGGTGGGCGTATTGAGATAGGTTTCCACTGCCAGATCCGTGATCTCGATCATTACGGCGGAGAATTCCTGGGCATGCGGCTTGGGATTGCCAGCGCGCATCTTGGCCATCACGGCGACAAGGCGGGCATATACATCGTCTTTCAGGGGAAAGCCCACATAGGGGCTGTCCGGGCCGCTTACGCCGGGGGCGTTCAGCATCACGCTGCGCATATAGCCGGCCAGAGGAATCATCTGCTGGTTGTCCAGCTTCTTGATGACGGCGCTGGATACGCCGTGCACGGTCTTCTTGATGGTGCCCACCGAACCCAGCACCACCTTCTCCATGAAGGGGCTGAGCTTCATGAGGCCCACCATGTCGATGAAGAAGACCTTGAGAATCTCGTCGGTGAAGTCATTCATGATGCTGGTCATGATGTTCACTTGGGATTCGCGGGTCTTGGACTCGATGGCAGCAACAAACTGTTCAGAGTTGCGGCGCAAATGAGCGGGCGAGGGAAATGCAAGGTAGGCGGTCATGCAGGAGCTTCCGGGCAGGTTTTTGTTGGTTTTCCCTGGGTGCTGCCAGCCTCTATGAGGCTGGCTGTGTAGTCCGTGGCCGCAGCCGACCGTGATGCTAGATAAGTGGAAGGGTGACTGACAAGTCCCCCTTCCTGACAGAGTCATTCCCCCGGCGTACTTTTTCCGAGTTCCTGCTCATCATCTTTCCATTGCTGCACGCTCACCTGCAGCTTGATCAGCTCGATAGCCTCCAGAAGAATGCTGCGCAGCGTCTCGTTCATATCGGCATGTGAGGTATTGAGGGTATCGAAGAGCCCGCCGGCAATGTCCTTGGCGGCGGCATTGCCGGGCTGGGCCATATCGCGGAGCACATCATCGAGAATGCGCGTGAGCAGGCCGCTGACCACCAACTGCAACTCTTCTTCCACGGCCGGCCCGGCAAATAGCAGGCGCCGCTTCAGCTTTTGCAGATCCGGGTTTTCGGCGACGGCACGGCGCACAGTGCTATCCAGATAGCGGCCCAGCTGGCGCTGGTGGCTGCCGTGGGCATGGGCGGTGGTCTGGCTCAGTAAAGTGGCCAGCCAGGGCACGATGCTATCGCGATGTGGCTTGAGCACTTCTTCGCTAAGGCGGTGCGTGAGCTGGCCGCCTTCGCGCACTTCTTTCTGCACGCCATTAAGCACATTGACCACGATGCGATCCGACAATTCCTCGATCACGATGCGGTAGTACTTGTAGCCCGCGACAAAAGGACTGCTTTCCGAGAGATCAATGACGCCGAGCTTTTGCAGACGATAGCCAATGGAAATCAGGCGCAGTAAACGCAGGGCGCGGAAAGCGGGCAGGGGAATACAACCCAGCACGTCGTACCAGCGCACAAAGGGATAGAAAAACCAGCGGTAATAAGTTTTATTCCAGATGGCATGCAGCCAGCGCAGCAGCAATTCGCCAATCAGGAAAAAAGTGAAGAAGGAATCATAGATTTGCAGGCTGGTATGCCAGTGCTCGCGATAGTGGCGTATGAAATCGGGAAAGGTTCGCGCCAGCATCACGCCACTGCCGCTATTGAGCAGGATGGCATCCAGCAGCAGCCAAGCCAGGTTGATACTGATCAGAAACAGCAGCGCCAGATCCAGCAATAGCCAGGGCGCTTCATTTTTTCCTTTCAGAACCTGCCAGTGAATTTTCATGTACGCCTCAACACCAACAAGGGGCTTGCCGCCCAAGTCGCCCGCATGCCGGGCAGACCCGCGGCCAGCACCACGATGGCACCAGCCAATGGCGCCTGCCACCACAGCAGCGGATGCAACACCGGCGTCATATCCAACACCTGCCAGTACACCACGGCGGCAATCGCTTCATTGAGCATGGCAGCCAGCAGGCCCGCCAGTGCGCCCATGCAGGCAAACTCCAGCAGCAGGCGTTGCTGTAATTCACGTCGACTGATGCCGGTCACGCGCAGCAGGGCCGCTTCCAGTTTGCGGGCATCCAGACTGGCCTGTATCTGCGACCAGATCACCAGTACAGCGCCACCCAGTACAAAGAGCAGTATGGCTTCCACGGCGCGCGAGACTTGGTCCAGCAGCTTTTTCACTTCCGCCATTACGCCGTCGATATCAATCAGCACCATGGTGGGGAACTGGCGCACCAGCGTGCTGAGCAGGGGGCGCTGTTCTGCGGGCACGCGAAAGCTGCCGAGATAACTGACGGGGAAATCCTGCAAAACATCGGGCGAGAAAATGAAATAGAAATTGGGCTGAAAGGTATCCCAGTCCACTTCACGCAAGCTGGTAACGGTGGCTACGGCATCGCCTTCGGCCATGGTGAAGTGCAGGCGGTCGCCGAGTTTTATGCCCAAACGATCGGCCAGTTTGGATTCCACAGAAACCTGGCCCGCTGTGCCGGCCGGCCACCATTGGCCATCCACTATCTTCGCCGCCGGAGGCTCGGCATCACGCCAAGTCAGACTGAGCTCGCGGTTTAGGGATTCGTCGCGCTCATTCTCTTTTTCATTTTCCTTGCTGACCGCGCGCTGCACGGTCTTGTCGTTGATAGCCGTGAGGCGGCCCCGCACGATGGGATAGAGCGGGCTGCCCTGAAGCTTGTTTTCTGCCAGGAAATTCGCCAGCGGCTCACGCTCTTCTGGCGCAATATTCAGTGCGAATTGATTGGGCGCATCGGCAGGAATCTTGTTTTGCCAAGCGCTCAGCAGCTCGCCACGTAGGCTCACCACCAGCAATAAAGCGGTGAGACCTAAGGCGAGGCCGAGAATTTGTGTGCTGCTGGTTTTGGTGTCGCGCAGCAGGCTGGCCAATGCCGGATGCACGATGCGGCGGCGCCAGAAGCCCAGCAATAGCGCCAGACCCTGCCAAGCCAATAGCGCGAAAACAGCACCGCCGGCCATGACAGAAAAAGCGAGGCGGGGCTGTCCGGTTTCCAGCATGAGCAGAATCAGCAGCGCCACCCAAGCCAGCAGCGTGATGGCCAGTAACGACCACGAGGCCGGTGCCAGTTCACGCCGCAGCACGCGCAACGGGCTCACATTACCCAATGCCAGCAGCGTCGGCAGGGCAAAGCCGGCCAGTGTCAGTGTGGCCGTGGCCACGCCCGTGAAGAGTGGGCGCCAGAAAGAAAACAGTGGACTGCCGCCGGGCAAAAGATCACCCAGCATCTGGCCCAGCAAAAGAGCAACACCGCCACCAATGAGCGCGCCTATCAGTACGGCGGCAGCCCAGGCAAAAAATATTTCACCCAAAATCAGGCGCAAGGTGCTGCGCCGTGAGGCGCCCAAGCAGCGCAGCAGGGCCAGCGTATCGAAATGGCGTTCGGCAAAGCGCCGCGTGCTGGTGGCAATGGCAAGGCCGGCGAGAACAACGGCGGCAATCGTGGCGAGACTGAAATAACTCTGGCTGCGTTGTAGCGGCCCACCGATTTCCGGACGGCCTTCGGAAATATCCTGCACACGCATGCCCAAGCCCAGCTCGGGTTCTATGGTTTTACGGAAAGCGGCAATGTTCTTGTTATCGCCCGCCACCATCAGCTGATAACGCAGACGAGAGCCGGGCTGTACCACATGGGTGGCCTCCACATCCGCCATATTCATAAAGGCGCGCGGTGCAAAGGCCGAGGTGCCGCCGCCCTGACCGGGCTCGTAGGCAAGAATCGCGGCGATAGTGAAATTGCCATCACCCAGTTGCACGCTGTCGCCAATCTTCGCATTCAGCAAAGCCAGCAGGCGTTCATCCACCCACAACTCACCTGGCGCCGGAATGTGGCGCACCGTGACATCGCGGCCGTTTTCGCGCAGACGCAATTCGCCGCGCAGGGGATGGCCTGCGCTGGCGGCTTTTACACCGGCCAGCTGGAACTGATCGCCATGCGCCAGCACACTGGAAAATTCCAGCAGGCGGGCTGTTTTAAGCTGTTGCGCCGCCGCCTGTGCATCCAGATTTTCCGGAATGGGGCGTGTGCTGCGCACCACGAGATCAGCCGCCATCATGCGGGCGGCTTCTTGTTGCAGACGCTTTTCCACGCCGCTGCTGAAAAAGCGCAGGCTGGTGGTGGCGGCTACGGCCAGCACCAGAGCCAGCAGGAGCAGAGTGAGTTCACCGCGCGCCAGATCACGCCGGAACCATTGCCAGGATTCGCGCAGACTGTGCATCAGTGAGCGCTGCCGGCGTGTGCGGCACTGTTTTCCAGTCGGCCGTTTTCTATACGCAGCGTACGCTGGCAACGCGCGGCCAGTTTTTCATCGTGCGTGACCAGTACCAGCGTGGTGTCGGCATCAGCATTCAGATTGAAGAGAAGATCAATGATCTGGGTGCCGGTGCGAACATCCAGATTGCCGGTGGGTTCATCGGCAAAAAGAATGGCGGGGCGGCCGGCAAAGGCCCGGGCCAGTGCCACGCGTTGCTGTTCGCCACCGGAAAGTTGGCGTGGCGTGTGATGCAGGCGATGCGCGAGGCCAACTTTCTCCAGCCATTCACGCGCTACGGCTTCGCCACCGCGACCATTCACGCCCAGCGCCAGCATCACGTTTTCCAGTGCCGTGAAGGCCGGCACCAGCAGGAAAGACTGAAAGACAAAGCCTACTTGCTGACGGCGTAATTCAGCGCGTCCGTCTTCGTCTAGATTTTCCAGTGTTTGCCCGGCGAGGCTGATACTGCCGGAGGTGGGCGTATCCAAGCCGGCCAAGAGGCCCAGCAAGGTGGTTTTTCCCGAGCCGGAGGCGCCTATGATGGCGACGCTTTCGCCGCGTTTGATACTCAAGTCCACGTTGTGGAGAATGGGCAGGGCGCTATCGCCACTGGTCACGGATTTGCAGACATTCGTGGCCGTAATCAAGGTTTCGGAGGTCATGGGATGCGCGAGTCGCTCAAAAGAATGATGAAGTTCGCAAGGCCCGCAGGTGTTGTCCTTATCCTGCTGATATGCACTTTCCCTGTCGGTATTTCGCGAGCACAGGCAGCCACGATTCTGGTCTTCGGGGATAGTATCAGCGCGGCCTATGGGCTGGAAGTTGAGCAGGGCTGGGTGAGGCTGCTGCAACAAAAACTCGACAAATCTGCGCCGGGCAAACATCTCGTGGTCAATGGCAGCTTGAGTGGCGAGACCACGGCTGGTGGCAAGGCACGTTTGCCGGCACTGCTGAAAAAGCACAAGCCCGATATCGTGGTGCTGGAGCTGGGCGGCAATGATGGCCTGCGTGGTCAAGCACCCGCAGCGATGTCAGCTAATCTGAAAAAAATGATTACGGACAGCCGTGCGGCGGGCGCCAGCGTGCTGCTTTTCGGCATGAAGATTCCGCCCAATTACGGCCGCGCTTATACGCAGGCCTTCGAGCAGGTATTTGTCACGGTCGCCAAGGCAGAGAAAGTCCCGCTGCTGCCTTTCTTTCTGGAGGGCATAGGCGGGCATCCGGAACTGGTGCAGGCCGATGGCATACATCCGATTGCCAAGGCCCAGCCCATTTTATTGAGCAATGCCTGGCCCTTGCTGGAAAAGGCGCTGAAAAAATAAACGGGCTTTTGCTTTTTTCTTTTCGTAGGTCGGGCTTTAGCCCGACAATTCTCTCAGTCCGAAAAGTTCATCTGCCATCAACACAATGTCGGGCTAAAGCCCGACCTACAAGCCCCGTCTACAGGGTCGCAGCATCTCAGAGCCAGATGGCATCCCATAGCGGATAGTCCGCTACATTACGTACCAAACCGGCACGTAGGGGATTGGTCACGATATAACGGGCCAAGCTTATGACATCCTCTTCTTTGCGTAAGGCATGGTCGTGAAAGCCGGGCTGCCAAAGCTGGCTATTTAGTTCACGTGCGCTCCGGCCTTTCAACAACTGCATGACCTCGGCTAATGTGCCGCTGTTCAACTCCATGAGCCAATGTAGATGATCCGGCATCACGACATAACACAGCGTGTGGGCCCGGTCTTCCTCGGAGAGTTTTATCAGCGTATGGACGACAGCACGCCCTTTGGCCCAATCCGTGAAAGTGGGCTGGCGATTTTTGGTCACCGCAGTGATGTGATAAATCTGCTGGAGCTGCGAGTGGCGGCCATGGCGAAGCGCGTTGTATGACATTTCCCATCCTTGGGTGCCGTCAATCATGTAGGTCGGGCTTTAGCCCGACAATTCTCTCAGTCCGAAAAGTTCATCTGCCATCAACACAATGTCGGGCTAAAGCCCGACCTACGTGAACCGTGAGCTGTCAGCCCTCAGGCGATTTTGGCCAATACGACTTTCAGTCTTTCAGCAAAGCCGGGCAGGGCGCCGCTGCTGACTGATTTGGTCTGTAAAAGCTCACGTAGCAGCTGCGTGCTTTCATCGGCGGATTGCTGGCGCAGGCCACGACTTTGCAGGCGTTGCATCTGGCGCTCACGGCGCGCTTCCTGCCATTCAGCCGAGGCAGGAATTTCCAGCAGGATTTCCAAGTCCAGCAAGAGGCTGCCAACTTTCTCATCCTGCACAGCAGCGCCCGCCGCACTTTCGCTTTGCGTCATCCACTTCTGAACTTTTTCGGCTTGTGCGGCCAGGCGAGCTGCAGAAGCTTGCTGGCGACCGGCCTGATCAAAAGCGCGTTTGGCATCGGAAAACTGGCGACGCAGGGTTTCACTTTTCTCGCGCGGCAGGCTCAGAGCCTGAAAGGCCTCGTCCAGACGTGCGGCTTCGCTGGTCACGGCTTTCACATCATCAGCGTTGACCAGTTTTTTCAGGGCTTCCAGCAGTTCGCCGGCCTGAATCAGCACGGCATCGCGAGATTCCTGACGGGCTTTGAATTCATCATCGCGCTTGGCGAAAAGTGCATCGCTGCTGGCGCGGAATTCTTGCCACAGGCGCTGGTCATGCTTGTACTGGCCGGCACCTATGGTCTTCCATTCCAGCTGCATGGCCTTGGCCTGATCACAGGCACTGCGCAGGTCTTCCTGCTCCAGCAGTTTTTGTACACGCTGCACCAGAAGCCGCTTGGCGGCTTCGTTTTTCTTCTGCACATCGCGATGGCGATCTTCCAGCGTTTTCAGCAGGGCATTGAAGCGTTCCTGCAAAGGCCGGGTTTTCTGGCGATCGCTGGGCTGATAGCCCTGCCATTCCTGACGTGCGGTGCGGATGATGGTCTCGTGCTTTTTCCAGTCCGGATTTTCCGGCAGGGCATGGGCATAGCTTTGCAGTTGCTCGCAAAGTTCGGCACGCTTTTTCAGATTCAGTTCGCGCAGCTCGCGCTGCGCGGCAAAATGGGCGCGGCAAGGTTCATAGGCCTGATCGCCCAGCGCCTTGAACTGTTCCCACAAGGGCTGCTCCACGGACGCATCGGCCACACCCAGAGCTTTCCATTCTTCCTGCAATGCATGAATGGCATCGGCTTTATCATCCGGCTCCATCTCGTGGGTGAGCAGGGCGCGCATTTTTTCCAGCAGGGCATCTTTCTTGGGTTGTACGGCAAAACCGGCCCAGCTTTTCAGTTCGCGGACGCGTTCGCCCAGTTCACCCAGCTTTGCATCGTGCAGATGATGTTCGCGCGCCAGCTCCTGTGCGCGGCGCAGCATCTTGGAGGCATCACGGCTATTGCCGGCTTCTATGCTGGCAGCAATTTCACCCAGCAGTTTTTGCAGCTTCTGGCGCTGCTCCTGTTTGCCGCTGTCCTCTGCTTTTGCAGCGCGCTTTTCCACAGGAGCCGCGGCGGGCTGTCCCGGCACGGTGTTTAAAAGCAGAGGCAGGGGCAGACCATATTCGCGATAGGTTTTTTGCACGCCGGCCAGTGCTTGCAGGCTGGCATGTTTTTCTTCATCGCCAGCTTCGCCCAAGCGTGCCAGTGTGCCTTCCACCATCAAACGGTCTTGCTGCCACTGCAGCAGCATTTCTTCGAGGCGCGCGAGACTGGCTGAAGCACGAGCCTGACGCTTGGCCAGCTCGGCCGGTGCAGCCTGCAGCTCGGTAGCCAGCTCCCAGCGCAGACGCTGGGTTTTGCAGAGGGCAGCGAGCGAGGGCAGATCAAAATCTTCTTGGCCCTGATATTCGGCCAGTGTGGCTTCCAGTGTGGCCACGCATTGCTGCAATTCTTCGCGCGCCTGCGCTTCATCCGCACGGCGCTGCTCGGCGGCCTGCACTTCACCAATCTGGCGCAGGCCTAAGGCGAGGGCAGTTTCAAAACGTTCGGTGAAGGCCGCACTCGGGGTTTCCGCTAATTCCTGCCATTGCTGGCGCAGGCTTTCGGCTTTGGCGGCATACAGCGGATTCAGGGCAGCACGGGCATGGGCCTCCATGGCCGAGCACAGGCTTTCGCATTTTTCCTGATGCGCTTGTCTGGCTTTTTCCTGACGGCTTTGCTCATCCAGCCGCGCGCGCAGTGCTTTATAAACATTCTTGTCTTTCTGGCGGCTGGCTTCGGCCAGCGATTCCAGCAAGGCGGGTGTGGTGATGCGCTCGGCAGCAGCCAGACGTAACTTGGCGATGCTGGAGTTGCGGGCGATATCGTCCAGATACATCTCGTCATCCAGCTTGGCCACAGCGGCCAGACGGACTTCCATGACATCAGCATCACGGATCAGATGAATCAGGGTTTGCGGCGCGGTAAGGCGCTGCACACGCTCAAGGCGTTGTTCCAGCGAAAGTGCGCTGACCTTGCCGGCCAGCAGATCATGCAAACGCTGTGCGGCGGCTTCACGTACAGAGGCTTCCAGATCGCGCTTTTGTATCTGCGTGATGGCATCGGCATCCGTGAGATAGCCGATGGCTGCTCGCCGTACGGCCGGCTCGCTGTCTTCACGCGCCAGCTTGAGCAGGATGTCGGCATCTTTGGGCTGAGCCAGATCCAGCTCAGCCAGTGCATCAATGCGTTTCTGGGATTTCGGGCTCTGCCATTTCGGTTCGCCGCCAAAAAGACGTTTCAGCATTATTTGTACTCCACCGCCAGCAGGCGGCTGATATCGGCATCTTTCTGTGCCCAGAGCTCTGCTGTCCAGTTCTGGAAGCGGCTGCGGAAAGTTGCATCGTTTTCGTAATCGCAGCGGAAGGTCTCTGCCGGAATTTCACGTATCTGTACACGCACCACTACACGGCGCAAACGGCCGCACAGGAAATCAACGAAGGTCGGATTACCATCGGGGTAAACGATAGTGGTATCCAGCAGCGCATGCATCTTCTCGCCCAGGGCCGACAGGGTAAATGCCATGCCCCCAGCCTTGGGCGGCAGGAGATGCCGGTAAGGCGATTGCTGTTGCTCATGCTTGAGGGGGGTGAAGCGCGTGCCTTCCAGAAAATTCATCACCGACACCGGGGTATAGCGAAATTTCTCGCAGGAACGCCGTGTGGTTTCCATATCCTTGCCCTTGAGTTCAGGATGTTTTTCCAGCGTGGCGCGGCTGTAGCGCTTCATGAAAGGAAAATCCAGGGCATAGGTGCCAAGGCCCAAAAAGGGAATCCAGATCAGCTCTTGCTTGAGGAAGTATTTCAGGAAGGGAATGCGGCCGTTGTAGATGCGAAAAAGCACGATAATGTCCACCCAGCTCTGATGGTTGGCAATCACGAAATACCAGTTTTTCTGGCTGAGGCCGGCAGGCAACTCCACATCCCATTCAATACGCGGCAAAAGGCGTAGCAGGACATGATTATTCACATGGCACCAGATGGTTGCATAGCTAACCAGCAGCGCCGTAACGGCAGCGCGCAGATCATGCGTGGGCATGAGAAAGCGCAGCGGCATGCACAGGATGATAAGGCAGGCGAAAAAAACGACATTCATGCCTAATCCCGTGAACATCACGAGGGCTAAGAGAGGAGCGGGAAGAAAGGCAAGCATGGTGATCTCGGCTGAACCGGCAGGAGGTCAGTGTTGCAAGCCCTGCCGGTATTCGCCTGGTGTGAGCCCGGTCCATTTCTTGAAGGCGCGGTGGAAAGTGCTGGGCTCGGAAAAGCCCATGAGATGGGCAATTTCCGCAATACCCAGTTGCGGACGGCTCAGATAATAAATAGCCGCATCACGACGTACCTGATCCTTGATGCCCTGATAGGAACTGTTTTCTTCCTTGAGACGGCGGCGCAGCGTTTGTGGCGTGAGCCCCAAATCATCAGCAACCTCTTCGAACTCTGGAAATTCACGGGTGAAATCCTGACCCAGCATGGCGCGTATCTGCGCGGTGAGCAGCTGCGCATTGGTGGGCGGCACAAACAGGCTATTGGGTGATTCACGCAGGAAAGCTTTGAGGCTGGCCTCATTCTGCATCAGCGGATAATTGAGATAGGCCGAGCTAAAAACCAAGCTGTTGCGCGGCTGGTTGAAACGCAGCGGGCAGTGAAACAGGCGGTGGTAGTCCTCCACATGCGCGGGCGGCGCATAGGCGAAGGTGGCTTCGATCAAAGGAATGCGCTGATCGATCAGCCAGCTGGAAAGACGGTGAATGATGGTGAGCATGGATTCGGTGCTGGTGTGCAGCGCGTCCATGGAAGGCTCATCCCAACGTACGGAAACTTCGACGCGGTCATCCTGATGGCGCAGGCGGAAATGAATGTCGCCGGCAAACAGTTCGTAAAAACGCAGACCACGACGCAGGGAGCCACGCAGCGTGGGCAGATGAATGATGGACTGGCACATCAGCGCAAAGCTGCCAAAGGGTGTGCGCCGGCGTCCGCCAATCAGGAAAAATTCGTCATTGATCAAGCGCATCAGGGCAATGCTGATGTCGCTGTATTGCTGGGTGCTGATACGGAGTTCCGGCTTTTGCAGCAGGGCGGGATCAAGGCCGGCAGCTTCAAGCACCGCGATAACGCGGGCAGGTTCCAGCCCACTCAGCCGTATGGCTTCGCTGACATAGTGCAGGGCAACACCGGGAGTTACGGACATCTTGTTGGAATTTCCTGTCTGACCAATCACTTGCCAAATCGACTGGCACTGCATGGTAGCGAATGGCTTCTACGGCCTGCAATCACTGACTGGGCAGGCCAATCAGTTTTTTTGGCCGGTCAGCTCAGCAGGTCTGATAGGCCGACCGCGTATCCGCCTTTGGTCTTCTCTCAAATAGGCCTTAAAAACGTAGGCGAGGCCGCCATCGCGGCGGCTCCCCCTTCCTTTATGGGGAACGCCGCGATGGCAACGCAGCTAGTTTTTAATCCACTTGTTTGATGCCTGCCAGACGGCGGGCATACCACTTTTTCTGTTCCACATTCATCTGACGCTGAATCTGGATGCGCTGGGCCTGCGGTGAGCCTGCGCCATGCATGGACTCGGTGAGATAGCCCACGGCATTGCGGCCCAGAGTCATATTCTCGATCAGGCGCAGCATGCGCACGCGGGTCTCGGTGGGCACGTCGGTTTTACCCTTGAGGTACTTATCCAGAATCGGGCCGATTTCCTCATGATTGAAATCCTGCTCGGAGGGCAGGGTAACCATCAGGCCGCCGGCGATGTCTTGAGCCAAGCGCGCAATCTCGTAAGGGAAACGCGTGACGTTGTGCTTGCAGACATTGGCCAGCATGGAATCGTTCATGAAGATGCCAGAAGGCAGCTTATTGGCGGCATAGGAGGAGGCAATGCCCGAGGAGTAGATGGTTTCGTTGAGATGAGTCATCTCCACCAGCTTGTCCTTGATGTGCGACACCTTTTCCACGCCGTTGTATTCAGCCACCGCCGCAGCGGCGCCCACCATCACATCGCCCAAGCCGGTTTTGCAGACATAAGAAGCGCGGTGATAAGAGGTGAAGCGCGACACCATTTCCTGGGCGAATTCGTATTCGCCATCCATGAACACGTGCTCAAAGGGAATGAACACATGATCAAAGACGGTCAGGGTTTCCTGGCCGCCGAATTCGGCATTGCCCACATCAATCTTGCCGCCTTCCAGTGCACGCGTATCGCAGCTCTGGCGGCCATAGATATAGGTGATGCCTTCGGCATCTACCGGCACCGCACCCACCACGGCCCAATCGCGATCTTCGGGGCCGAGATTCATGGTCGGCATCACGAAAATCCAGTGCGAGTTGAGGCCGCCGGTCATATGCGCTTTGGCACCGGTGATGAAGATGCCTTGCTCGTTGCGACCGGTGATGTGCAGGAAGAGATCAGGGTCAGATTGTTCGTGCGGACGCTTGCTGCGATCACCTTTCGGGTCGGTCATGCCGGCGCCGATGATGATGTTATTGGTCTGCGCTTTTTTCAGGAAATCGAGATAGCGCTGGTGATAAGGCGTGCCGTGTTTCTGGTCGATATCGTAGGTGATGGAATGCATCACGCTGATGGTGTCCAAGCCGGCGCAACGCTGGAAGCAGGTGCCGGTCAGCTGGCCCATGCGGCGCTGCATCTTGTTCTTTTTAACCAGGTCTTCCGGCGATTCCACAATATGCAGAAAGCGGTTCACGGTGGCATTAATCAGCGGTGAATGCGCGGTGGCCAGTTCCGGATCTTCAATGGCCAGATCATAGGTTTGGCGCAGGGCATTCATGGAGGGGCGAATCAGCGGATTATCCACCGGATTCGGTTCTTCCTTGCCGAACAGGAAAAGCTTGAGCGGGCGGCCGCGCAAGGAATTCAGATAATCCTCGCCGGTTTTGATGGGCTTGAAACGGGCCCAACGTTCAGCAGCGGTTTCCAGTTTGCGCAGCGGAGTTTTTGGAGTGTTGCTAGCGTTCATGGCGGGCCTCCCGGTTTTTTTATTCTGTGTGTTTGTTTTTAGGAGGGGCTTTAGCCGCGATGCCTTGCAA
>JBOICI010000045.1:0-15963 GCA_050739955.1 Moraxellaceae bacterium | reverse complement strand
AGCGGTTCGATCCCGCTTAGCTCCACCAAGTTTGTAAGGCCGGGTGCAAACCCGGTTTGTAAAAGAGGTTCCGGCCCCATCGTCTAACGGTTAGGACATCGCCCTTTCACGGCGGTAACCGGGGTTCAAATCCCCGTGGGGTCACCATCTAAAAGCAAAAGGCCGGTCACGCAAGTGACCGGCCTTTTGCTTTGTGGGCTAGTCCGTATGCGTCTTCTATTACGGCGCCATCGTGTTCACTCTTTGCGGAGTGCGCTCCTCGCGCTAGCTCGCTTTGCGCCCTGTCTTTCCCGGGCTTTTCAGCAAATCCACCAGCTTTTCTCGCAACCAGCGGTTAGCCGGGTCGTTGTCACGGCTTTCATGCCAGTAGAGATAAACGTCCAGCGGCGGCATGGTTATGGGCACCTCCAGCAATTGGCTGCTCAGGCCGACATGGGCCAGCGCGGCATATTGGGCTGGCATGGTGAGCAGATGATCGCTGGCCGCGGCTACCCGGCAGGCCGCGAAGTAATGCTGGCAGCGCAGCACGATACGGCGCTCGTGGCCGAGGCGGGCCAGCTCCTGATCTTCAAAGCCGGGGCCTCGGCGCCGCGAAGACACCAGAATATGGCTGGCCGCCAGATAGTGCTCCAGCGTAATACGGCCACGCTTCACAGCAGGATGCCCCTGTCGTGCCACCACCACGAAGCGGTCGTGGGAAACCGGCTCCCGGCGTATATCCGGTGAAAGCGGCAACAGCACATCAATGGCCACATCCAGCCGGCCATCCACCAGATCGGCCTCCAGCTCGCGGCGCTCGGCACGTACGCTGGCCAGCCTCACCTCGGGCGCCGAGACAGCCAGTTCGGCGAGCAGACGGGGCAGGGTGGTGGCCTCGAACACATCACGTAAGCCCAGCCGGAACTCCTGCCGTGAGCGCGCCGCATCAAAGCGTGCGCCCTCCTGAATACCTTCCGTAATCAGCCCCAGCGCCTCATGCAGCGGGCCTATAAGGCGCAGAGTGCGCGCTGTGGGCACCATGCGATTGCCCTGGCGCCGAAAAAGCGGGTCATCCAGCGCCTCGCGCAAACGGGCGAGGGCATGACTAAGCGCGGGTTGACTAAGGTGCAGGCGGCGTGCAGCCCGGGTGAGATTGCCCTCGGCATGGATGGCGTCCAGCACCACCAGCAGGTTGAGGTCGAGCTTACGGATATCCATGCTGTGAATAGAGCTCTATGCAAACTATTGATTCGACGAATCATAGTGGCAGGGCTAGGCTCTCAGCCACTTTTACGTATTCAGTCCTTCTTTGACGTACTCATCCCCTCAAGGCCCAAGGAGTCCTGCCATGGATTTTTCCTATTCCCCCCGCTGTCAGGATTATCTGGCCCGTCTGCGCCAGTTCATGCAGGACGAAGTGGCACCGCGCGAGGCGGCCTATCACCAGGCTCTGAAAGAAAATCCTTGGCAGCAACCGGCCGTGATCGAAACCTTGAAAGCCCGTGCCCGTGAGGCCGGTCTCTGGAATCTTTTCCTGCCGGATACGGAGTGGGCCCCCGGCCTGTCCAATCTGGATTACGCGCCGCTGGCCGAAGAAATGGGCCGCAATCCTTTCACCGCCGAGGTCTTCAACTGCAATGCGCCGGACACCGGCAATATGGAAGTGCTGGCCAAATACGGCAGCCCCGAGCAGAAAGAGCAGTGGCTCAAGCCCATGTTGCGCGGCGAAATCCGCTCCGCCTTCTGCATGACCGAGCCCGAGGTGGCTTCCAGTGATGCCACCAATATGGCCGCCACTGCCGTGGTGCAGGGCGACGAGATTGTGCTCAACGGTCGCAAATGGTGGAGCTCAGGGATTGGCCATCCCAATTGCAAATTCGTCATCTTCATGGGGCTGACCAATACCGACGCCGATGCGCCCAAACATCAGCGCCACTCCATGGTGCTGGTGCCGCTGGATACGCCGGGCATCAATATCGAACGCATGTTGCCGGTCTATGGCAAGCTCGATGAACCCTTTGGCCATGGCGAAGTCACCTTTACCAATGTGCGCGTGCCGGTGGCGAATTTCATTGCCGGTCCCGGTCGTGGTTTTGAAGTGGCACAGGGCCGTCTCGGCCCCGGCCGCATCCATCACTGCATGCGCGCCATAGGCGCCGCGGAAAAGGCATTGGAGCTGCTCTGCAAGCGCGCCATCAGCCGCGTCGCCTTCGGTAAACCACTGGCTCTGCTGGGCGGCAATGGCGATGTCATCGCCAATGCCCGCATGTCCATCGAGCAGGCCCGCCTGCTCACACTCAAAGCGGCCTGGATGATGGATGAAGTCGGCAACAAGGCCGCCATGAGTGATATTTCCCAGATCAAGGTGGTGGCCCCCAATATGGCGCTGGAGATCATCGATGCCGCCATACAGATCCATGGCGCGGCCGGTGTGTCGGATGATCTGCCCCTGACCGGGCTTTTCTCGTATTGTCGAGCTCTGCGTCTGGCCGATGGCCCGGACGAGGTGCACCGTCGTCTTATCGCCAAGATAGAGCTTGGCAAATATATGCAACGCTAAAGCAGGGGAGTGCTTCGACAAGCTCAGCACGAACGGTTTTCTCTCCGTTCGCCCTGAGCTTGTCGAAGGGCAGGCAGAAAACAAAAAGGAAATTATATGAGTCTGATTGATGAAGCCCGTGCGGTGCGGCAGGGGGAAGAGCTGGATGTCGCTACGGTAGACGCTTATCTCAAGCAGCAACTACCCGATCTGAAAGGGACGCCAGAAATTCTGCAGTTTGCGGGCGGCGCTTCCAACCTGACCTACCTGCTCCAGTACGAAAATCGCGATCTCATCCTGCGGCGTCCGCCCTTCGGCAAGAAAGCCAAGAGCGCGCATGACATGGTGCGCGAAGCCAGCATCATGCAACAGCTCAAGCCCGTGTATCCGGTGGTGCCTGCGGTGCTGGCCCTGTGCCAGGACGAGAGCGTGATGGGCTGCGATTTCTATGTGATGGAGCGCATCGTTGGCGTGATTCCGCGTCAGGACTTTCCGGAAGAGCTGCTGCTCTCACCGCAAAAGACACGCGAACTTTGCCAGGCATTCCTCGATAAGCTGATCGAGCTGCACAAGGTGGATATCAAGGCCACCGGGCTCGACAGCCTGGGCAAGGGCGAGGGGTATATTGCCCGCCAGATCAGCGGCTGGAGCGAACGCTTCCGCAATGCGCGCACGCCGGATGTGAATGATTTCGAGGCTGTTATTTCTTGGCTGGAGGCCAAGAAGCCTGAGAAGGAAATCGCCATCACCCTCATTCACAATGACTGGCGTCTGGATAATGTGGTGCTGGATGCCAAAGACCCAGCGCATGTGATTGGCGTGCTGGACTGGGAAATGGCCACCCTGGGCGATCCGCTCATGGAGTTGGGCTGCGTGCTCACCTACTGGATACAGTCCGACGATGACCCCGTGCTGCAGTCCATGCGCCGCCAGCCCAGCAATGCGGCCGGCATGATGACGCGCGATGAAGTGGTTTCCTACTATCTGGCTAAAACCGGCTACAAGGTTGAAAGCACCGATTTCTATTTCATCTACGGCATTTTCCGTCTCGCCGTCATTGCCCAGCAAATCTGGTATCGCTACTACAACAAGCAAACCGACAATCCCGCTTTTTCGCAGTTCGGCTTCATGGTGAATTATCTGGAGCAGCGCTGTCTCACTCTAATCAAGGCATCAAAAATCTGATGGCAACGCTTTATCTCGTACGACATGGTCAGGCCTCTTTTGGTGCTGAAAATTACGATGCACTTTCCGAGCTGGGCATGCGTCAGTGCCAGCTTCTAGGTGAATGGTGGAAAGAACGCGGCATGGAGCCGGGCCGTGTGGTCTGCGGCCCCATGCGCCGTCACCGCGAAAGTCTGGAATCCTTCGCTCAGGGCTTCGGGCGTGAGTTTGAATACGAAACCCTGCCCGGCATTGCCGAGTTTGATCACGAGAACGTACTGGCAGTGTATTGGCCTACCTTTGTCGACAAGGCCGCCATGGCGAAATTCCTCGCGGAAACGCCACGCCCACGTCAGGCCTTCCACAAAATTTTCATTGAAGCCGTGTCGCGCTGGCATGCTGGTCAGCACGACAGCGAGTACAACGAGTCCTGGTCAGTATTTCGCCAGCGCGTGCGCGACGCTTTTGCGCAGCTGCAGCAGCCGGGTGGCGATGCCATTGTCTTTACGTCGGGCGGTGTGGTCAGCGTGATGATGCAGGCCATTCTGGATTTCTCGGATGCCAAGAGCTTCGCCGTTAACGCCATCACTCTGAATAGCAGCGTGACACGTGTGCTCTATCGTCAGGACGAGGCCACACTGCAATCCTTTAATGGCACGGCACATCTTGATGTGCATAACGATGCCTCTCTCATTACCTACCGTTAGGAGGATTTGAAAAGCTATCTGCGTTGCCCTCGCTGCGTTCCCCCTAAAGGGGACCAAGGAAAAAGCGGGCGAAGAATGCTCATTTACTCCTTGTAAACTCCGCTTCTTCGCCCACTTTGTGCCTCGCCTAGAGGCGCCTACTGTTGGTGCACTGGTGGCCTCGCCAACGCTTTTCAAACCCTGCTTTTAAAACAGGAGAAGAAAGCCATGACTGAACTCTTCAATCTCAAGGGCAAGATCGCCCTCGTCAGCGGTGCCAGCCGTGGTATCGGCGAAGGTATTTCGCGCTTGCTGGCCGGACAGGGCGCGCATGTGATTCTGGTTAGCCGCAAGGCCGAGGCCTGTGAAGAAGTGGCAGCCTCCATCCGTGACGCTGGTGGCAGCGCTGAAGCCATGGCTTGCCATATCGGTGAGATGGATCAGATTGATGCGCTCTTTGCCGCGGTGCAGCAGAAACATGGCCGTCTCGATATTCTTGTGAACAATGCGGCCACCAATCCTTATTTCGGCTCGATACAAGACACGGATCTCGGTGCCTATACCAAAACGGTGGACGTGAATATCCGTGGTTATTTCTTCATGTCGGCGCGTGCTGTGAAGTTGATGGAAAAGGGTGGTGGCGGCGCCATCGTTAATGTGGCCTCGGTGAACGGCAAGCTGCCCGGATTTGGCCAAGGCATTTACTCCATTACCAAGGCCGCCGTGATTTCCATGACGCAGTCATTTGCCAAAGAAGTGGCGCCATTAGGCATTCGTGTAAATGCGCTGTTGCCCGGCCCTACCGATACCAAGCTGGCTTCGGCTCTTATGAAAAATGACGGCATCCTGAAAGAGCTGCTCAAGCATGTGCCCATGGGCCGCGTGGCGCAGCCGGATGAAATGGCAGGTGCAGTGCTCTATCTCGTGTCGCCGGCATCCAGCTACACCACCGGGATATGCCTTACGGTAGATGGCGGCTATCTGCTCGGCTGAGATAGAGAAGATTCGTAATAAATGAGCCCGTCATTCCCGCGAAAGCGGGAATCTCAAATATTTCAGAAGGGCTTTTAACGTCGATATTCCCGCTTTCGCGAGAATGACGCTAAAGCCAATGTACAAGGAATAAATCATGGCAATTCTGGCCTGTGTGTTGGTGGCTTTTGTGGCCTTGCTGCATTTCTATTTTCTGGTTCTGGAAATGTTTCTCTGGACCAAGCCGCTGGGTCGCAAGACCTTTGGCCTGACCGAATCCTATGCCGCGGAAACGCGAGCGCTGGCTGCCAATCAGGGCCTGTATAACGGTTTTTTGGTGGCCGGTCTGGTCTGGGGGCTGTTGTTGGGCCCGGAAGGTTTTGCGCAGAAAGTCTTTTTCCTCTCCTGCGTGATTGTGGCGGGTGTTTTTGGCGGGCTTACCGTCAATAAGCGCATCGTGATTGTGCAAGCTGTACCCGCTGTTATTGCGCTGGTGCTGGTGTATGCCACGCGCTGATTTCTACTTTCTCTCAGGCGGCAGGATGCACAAATGAAAAAAATGATAGTGCTTTCCCTGCTGGCCGTATTGCTGTTGCTCTTGAGTCTGCCTTTTTGGCCATCTCCCTTGAATGCGCTGGCTTGGCAACCCGCGGCAACACCTGTCATGAGCGGCGTGCTGGCTGTAGATGATTCCCTGCAAAAAGCCGAGCTGATAGCGCGTGGGGAAATTCACGGTCCGGAAGATATCGCTATTGATGCGCAGGGCCGGGTTTATACCGGTCTGGAAGATGGGCGCATCATCCGGCTTGAAAACAGCAAGGTAGGAACGCTGGTCAATACGGGCGGCCGTCCACTGGGTTTGGCGTTCGATGCTGCCGGCAATCTGCTCATCTGTGATTCAGGAAAAGGCCTGCTCAAGCTGTCGCCGGATGGCAAGCTGGAGACTCTGCTCACCGCCGTAAATGGTGTGCCGCTGAATTTTACGGATGAGCTGGCGATAGCCCGTGACGGGAAAATCTATTTCACCGATGCCAGCACTAAATACCGGCAGCCGGATTATGTGGTCGATTTTCTGGAGGGCCGTCCTTACGGCCGGCTCTATGTTTATGATCCGGCCACCGGCAAAGCCGAGTTGCTGCTCAAGGATTTGTATTTCGCCAATGGTGTGGCGCTGTCCATGAATGAGGATGCGCTCTTTGTGGCGGAGACTTATCGCTACCGCCTGCGCAAACTCTGGCTCAGCGGCCGCAAGGCCGGGCAGAGCGAGATCGTGGCCGATAATCTGCCGGGCATGCCGGACAATATCAGTAGCGATGGCAAGGGCACGATTTGGATAGCTCTGCCCAGTCCGCGTAAACCTATTGCGGATATTTCTGCCCGCCATGCCTGGATGCGCGAACTCATTTTCCGCCTGCCACGTGCACTCTGGCCCAAGCCCGAGCACTATGGTCTGGCGGTAGCTGTGGATGAAAACGGCAAGTTGCTGCGTAGCCTGCATGATCCTTCAGGTGAGTTTTTGAACATGATCACCTCGGTTGTGCCCTATGAAGGGCATCTCTATTTCGGCTCATTATCCAACGATCGCATAGGCCGGCTCTAAGCGGCTCTACTACTAAATGGCCCATTATTTTACTAAAAGGATTTTTCATGGATTCCCTGATTCTTTCCCGCCGCGATCTCGATTTTCTGCTTTATGAATGGCTGGGGGCAGAGAAGCTCAGCCAGTTCCCGCGCTATGCCGATCACAATCGCGAAACCTTTGATGCGGTGATCTCGCTTTGCCAGAAGCTGGCCACGGAAAAATTCGCCCCGCATAACAAGAAGGCCGATCAGAACGAGCCGACCTTTGATGGCGAGCGCGTGACCATGATTCCGGAAGTGAAGGAGGCCATCACCGCTCTCACGGATGCCGGTATGTTGCTGGCTTCACAGGATTACGCGCTGGGCGGTATGCAGCTGCCGGTGCTGATCGAAAAGGCCGCTTGGGCCTGGCTGATAGGCGCCAATGTCGGCACCTGTGCCTATCCCTTTCTGGCCATAGGCAATGCCAGCACCATCATGAAACATGGCAATGCTGCGCAAATTGAAGCTTTTGCCAAGCCTGAACTGACCGGGCGTTTTCTCGGCACCATGTGTCTTTCAGAGCCGCAGGCCGGCTCCTCACTTTCCGATATCGTCACGCGCGCCGAGTTTGAGAGTGATTCATGGCTGGGCCCGCAATACCGCATCACCGGCAACAAGATGTGGATTTCGGCGGGCGATCATGAGCTTTCTGAAAACATCGTGCATCTGGTGCTGGCCAAGATTCCGGATGCAGAAGGCAAGTTACCGGCGGGCGTAAAAGGCATTTCGCTTTTTATCGTGCCCAAGTTTCTGGTGCATGAAGATGGCAGTCTCGGTGAGCGCAATGATGTGCTGCTGGCCGGCGTCAATCACAAGATGGGTTATCGCGGCACCATCAATACATTGATGAACTTTGGCGAGGGTAGCAAACATCGCCCGGGTGGACGCGCCGGCGCTGTGGGCTATCTCGTGGCTGAAGTGGGGCAGGGTCTGGCCTGTATGTTCCATCTCATGAATGAGGCACGCATCGGCGTGGGCATGGGCGCGGCCATGCTGGGTTATACGGGCTATCTGCATTCGCTGGATTATGCGCGTAACCGGCCGCAGGGCCGTCCGCTCACGGCTGCCGGAAAAGATGCATCCAGTCCGCAAATTCCCATTATTCAACATGCTGATGTGCGACGCATGCTGTTGGCGCAGAAATCTTATTCGGAAGGTGCGCTGGGGCTAGGCCTTTATTGCGCGCGACTGCTGGATGAGGAACGCAATGGCGATGCCGAGCAGGCCAAGCGTGCGCGCCTCTTGCTGGAAATTCTCATGCCGGTGACCAAGAGCTGGCCGTCGCAATGGTGTCTGGAAGCCAATAATCTGGCCATACAGGTGCATGGCGGTTATGGCTATACGCGTGATTACAATGTTGAGCAGTTCTATCGCGACAATCGCCTCAATCCCATTCATGAAGGCACGCATGGCATACAGGCTCAGGATCTGCTGGGACGCAAAGTAGTGATGCAAAATGGCGCGGCTTTGCAGGCACTGGCCGGTACTATGCAAGACACGCTGCGCCGTGCAGCGGCTATTTCGGCGCTATCAGAGTTCGTTGAGCCTTTGGCCGGGGCGATGCAAAAAGCAGGATCAGTTACGGGCAAGCTGTGGAACACGAATGATCCGCAGAAGGCTCTGGCCAATGCCAGTATTTATCTGGAGGCCTTCGGGCATATGGTGCTGGCTTGGATTTGGCTGGAGCAGGCGATTGTGGCCTGCAAAGGTGATGAAGATTTTTATCGCGGCAAGCTGGCGGCCTGCCGTTATTTCTTTGAATTCGAATTACCTAAAACTGCACCGCAGTTCGCCCTGCTGAGCTCGCTTAATACTCTGGTGTTGGACATGAAGGACGAATGGTTCTGAGTCTCCTCAAAAAGGCAGGTGCTCGACAAGGATGCGAGCGCCGCCTAGCAGCAGGCCGATAAAAGCCCCCACCACCACGCCGTTCACCCGAATCATATGCAGATCGCCGCCGACTTCAGTTTCTATCTTGGCGATCATCTCGCGCGTATCCCAGTCGTGAATCTTTTCGCTGACGTAGGTGATGATGGCCTCGGCATAGTCGGTGGTGAAAGTCACCACGGCGTCCTCAATTTCCCGGTTCAAGACCTGCCGCACTTTTTCGTTGTGCTGTAGTTGCTCGCCCAGACGCAAGAGTATGTCTCGGAAGTTGCTGGCCAAGCCGGAATCGGGCCGTTCCAGATCGCGCTTGATGGCCTCGCGCAGGATGACCACGGCACTGGTCATGAAGCTCACCATGGATTCGCTTTCTACCAGTGCATTCTTGGTGGCGTTAAGGCGTTTGGAGGCAGAGGAGCTTTTCTTGCGCAGGTCTTTCATGAGCTGGGAGGCGTGCTCTTCCAGCCCTACGCGCCAAGGGTGCTCGCGGTTTTCCAGCAGATTCGCCACCTGCTCCATAAAGGTGTTGATGGTGCGTTGCTGCACATCAATACCTATCCAGCTGGCGCCACGGGCGAGACCGCCCACGCCCAGCTCTTCAAAAACGGTTGCGGCCAGATCGCGTGCCTTTTCCGGATTCGCTTTTATCCATTTATCAGCGGCATCCAGACCACGCTGCAGGGCTTCGTGATGGAAGTCGTTTTCCAGCACGGCGCGCAGCATCTCGCTGGCCATATGGTGTATGGGCGTACCCTTGGCCCAGGCCACGGCATTTTGCTGCAGGAATTTCTCGATATCCTCGCTTTCAAAAATCTGCAAAAGGCGAGGGCCAACGCGCTGTATAAAATCAGTGACGATGGCCACGTTGGCTTCTTTTGAAAGCCACTGGCCTATAAAAAGGCTGGCATCGGTGTTCTGCAGGGATTTGCGCACGATGGGCGCAGCCAGAAAATTCTCCTGCACGAAGCGGCCCATGGACTCGGCAATACGGGCCTTGTTGCGCGGAATGATTTCCGTGTGCTCCAGCAGCAGGCGCGGCACCGGAATCTTTCCGAAAGGATTGCGAAAAAGAACGGTCACGGCATACCAGTCGGCCAGACCGCCCACTACGCCGGCTTCAGCAGCCAGGGTGAGTATGCTGATGGCACTGGCTTGGGCGGGCAGCAATTTTTCCAGTATCAGAAAAGTCAGCCAGAGCAGAGCGGCGGTGATTAGCGCGATATTGGCCAGAGTACGGCTGCGGTTCAGGCTGGGTACGGCAGAAGCAAGCGAAGACATGGAGAATCACGGCAACAGGGAGAGCCTGCACGCTAACCAAGTCTGTGCAGGGCTGCAATTCCGTACGGGCCGACGGTGCTGTCTGCCGGGCCAATGTCATATGTCTTGTTTTGTCGGGAGTGGCGGCTGCTGCGCTAATCAGGATTTCTTGAAATCCCCGTGGCGGCCGGTGCCGCTGCTGAAGCGCCCGGCACCGTTCAGGGTTTCGCCCGATTGCAGGGTGCGCAGGCCATGCTTGAATTCATTTTTCATCGCCTCACTCTCGTCCATCCCCCATTGCTCATAGGCACTGCGACGATCGCCACGCAGACAGGTCTGCGGGAAGGCCGCAAGTTGCAGCGCGAGTTTTTCAGCCTCGGCCATGAGCTCGCTGCTTTTCACCATGCGATTGGCCAAGCCCATCTGTAGGGCTTCGTCGGCGGCTACGGGCCGGCCGGTGAGTATCAGGTCCAGTGCCCGGCTCATGCCGATAGCGCGTGGCAGGCGCACCGTGCCGCCGTCTATGAGGGGCACGCCAAAGCGGCGGCAGAACACGCCGAAGACAGCGCTTTCGGCGGCCACGCGCAAATCGCACCAGAGCGCGAGCTCTAGGCCGCCGGCCACGCAATAGCCTTCGATGGCCGCAATCACGGGTTTGCTGAGCTGGAAACGACTGGGGCCCATGGGACCGGTTTCAAAAGCGCTATCACTGGGTGGGGCCATGCTGTTGCTGATGGCGGAATCACCGCTGGCCACGGCCTTGAGATCAGCGCCGGCACAGAAATGCCCGCCCACGCCTGTGAGGATGGCCACGCTGAGTTCCTCATCACCTTCAAATTGCAGGAAGGCTTCGGCCAGGGCGCGGGCGGTGGGGCCATCCACGGCATTGCGGGCCTCGGGCCGGTTAAGGGTGACGATAAGCAAGGGAGGGCGGCGCTCGGTCAGGACGAGGCGGGGGGCCGGGGATGTAGGCATAGGGCTCTCCATAAGTGATGCAGTAGTTACATCGCGGTGCTTGCATCGGCATGCTATGTAACATTACGATTCGTGGCAATTAATGATTTATAAGGTAACAAGAGGCCATGGCCCCCAATCCTCGCCACCTCATTCTCAAATTCCTGCTGGGTGCTGAGGGCGAGGCGATGTCGGCCCGTGAGGCCGTAGCCGCCTGCGCGCTCTTTGGTATACGCGAAAATAGCGTGCGCGTGGCGCTAGTCCGTCTGGCCGCCGCCGGAATGATAGAGGCTGCCGGGCGCGGCGCTTACCGTCTGGGCGCCAATGCCAGTGGGCTGGCCGAGGACGTGAGTACCTGGCGCGTGGCTGAGGCCCGCGTCAGCGTGTGGAGTGGTGCCTGGATCGCGGTGTATTGCGGAGCTTTAAGCCGCAGCAATCGTGCTGCCTTGAGTCGCCGTGATCGCGCACTGGAGTTGCTGGGTTTTCGCGAGATTGATCACGAGTGTTTTATTCGCCCGGACAATCTGGTGGGCGGCGTGGCCGCCGTGCGCGAGCGTCTTTACAAGCTCGGTCTGGATACTGCCGCCGCTGTTTTTCTGGCGACGGAGTTTGATGCTGAGCGTGAGGCGCGGGCGCGTTCACTCTGGGATGGCAAGGCGCTGACCCGCTCCTATCGCAAGACGCGCGAGCAACTGGAGGCGTGGTTGCAGCAGGCTGATGCGCTGGAACCGGAAGTGGCCGCGCGCGAATCCTTTCTTATGGGCGGCAGTGCCATACGCCAGCTGGTGTTTGATCCCTTGCTGCCTGACCCCTTGGTAGACAGCGCCGAGCGCCGCGCTTTTGTCGACACCGTGCTGCGTTATGACGCGGCTGGCCATCTTATCTGGCGCAAGCTGCATATCTTGCCGGCCTTGGGCGCAGATACAGGCAGCGATATAGGCGCCGATGCGGATACCGCCACGGTTTCACACTGATTTTTTATCGAGACTAGCCATGACTGCCATGATTCCCGATTCCGCCACCCCGCTTGAAATGCCCGCCAGCACGCGCCGCAAAGTCACCGATATTTTCACGCGTGAAGAAATCAAGATGCTCACCGAGCGCTCTGATCTGATGGGCTTTGCCGCCGTGGGTTTCACTTGGGGCGTGATCATCTTGACCTTCGCGGCGCTGGCCTGGGCTTCGGCACAGCCACTAAGTATTGCGATTCCCGTTTTTGTGCTGGGCTTTATCGTGATGGCGGGGCGTCATCTGGGCTTGGCCATCCTGCATCACGAGGCCGCCCATAAAACCCTGTTCAAGAATCCCGGCCTCAACGATTTCATAGGCGACTGGTTTTGCGCACGCCCGATCTGGAATGATGTGAAGAAATATCGTGTGCATCATTTCATGCATCACACCAAGACCGGGCAGGAAGGCGATACGGATCTTTCACTGGTGGCGCCGTTTCCCACCTCGCAGGCATCACTCATGCGCAAGTTCGCGCGTGATCTGGTCGGCCTGACCGGCCTCAAGTATTTACTGGGCCGCGTGCTGATGGATGCCGGTGTTCTCAAGTGGACGGTGGCTAGCGATATCGTGAAGCTGCCGCAGGAGGGCCGTCGCTGGTGGGAGTATCCGCGTGATCTTTTAAAGAATAGCGCTGGCATGTTGCTCACCAATGGCATGCTCTTGGCTGCACTCTGGGCCAGTGGCTACCCCTGGCTCTATGCCGTCTGGGTGCTTTCCTATGTCACGCCATTCCCGCTTTTTCTGCGCATACGTTCCTTGGCCGAACATGCCTGCACGGAAAAAACCACGGATATGTTTCTCAATACGCGCAGTACGCGTGCTGGTTTCATTGCCCGTGCCACGGTGGCGCCTATACGTGTGAATTATCATATCGAACATCATGTGATGGCCTCGGTACCGTATTTCCGCCTGCCGCTCATGCACCGCATGTTGCGTGAGCGCGGTGCGGTGAGTGCACCGCCGGGCTATCTTGATGTGCTGCGTATCGTCTCGAGTAAACCGGCAGCCTGAGCCGGGGATAAAGCAAATGAGCCAGCAGAATAAAAATAGGGCCTCAAAAACGCCTTATGCCATCACGCCGCGCAAGGTGGCGTTTGATTTAAGGCAAACGCCACTGCACTGGATTCCGGGCCAACCCTTTGCTAGTCATATGTGGAATGCTTTTCACCTTATGTTGCCTTCGGGTGAGTTCGCTTTTTGCCGGGTTTTTAACCAGGCCTTGCCCTATATCACAGATGAAAAACTACGGGCCGATGTGCAGGCCTTTATCCGCCAGGAAGCCATGCATGCGCGGGCGCATAACAGCGCCATGACGGATTATCTGAATGCTCACGGTATAGAAACGCAGAGCTATGTGGAGGGCATCAACCGTGTGATCGACCAGTTGGGGCGCGAAACCCTGTTTGGCCGCAAGCTGTCACCGCGCCTGCTCAAGCAATGGATCATCTTTCAGGTGGGCGTAGTGGCTGCCATGGAGCACTTCACCTGTGTGATTGGTAAGTACATGCTGGAAAACCGCGAATGGGAAAAGGCCGGTGCCGATGCCGTGATGACGGATCTGCTGCACTGGCATGGCGCGGAAGAAGTAGAACACCGTTGCGTGGCCTTTGACCTGTATACGCATCTGGGCGGCCGTTATCCCGAACGCTATTACCTCATGCTTTTGTCTACGCCGCTGGTCTTGGGTCTGCAGGCGGGTGCCGCCACTCACATCATGAAGCAGGATGCGGCGCTGACGGCGAAAAGGCCTTCCATGCGTCGCCCTTGGTTCTGGCTGGAGTGGCAGCGGCTGGCTTTTAAAAAGCATCTGCCTTCCTTGCCTTGGATGTTAAAAGAAGAAATGCGTTATCTGCTGCCTTGGTATCACCCGGTGCATGAGGCGGATACAGCCCCGGCTTTGGAGTATCTGCGTCGCTCCGATGGTGTGCGTGGGGCAACTAGTGCCGAGCTTTAAGAAATATTGCCTACCGCATCGCTATTTATAACCGCCCTTGTAGGTCGGGCTTTAGCCCGACAAGAATGATGAGTCCATCGCCTGTCGGGTTTTAGCCCGACCTACAAGCCCTGAGCTACTGCTATCGCTAAACGGTTTCCTCGTCCTGAAAAGTGGACTAGATATTTTCCGGCACAAACACATTGCGACCGTCTACCACGCTGACGGTGCCGCGTTTGCCAACGCAATCCGTTTTCTTCATACGCTCCAGCAACTCTTTGTCGCCAGCCGGTGTATTGGCCAGGCAGCGGCTGCCATCGGCCAAGCGCAGGAAAAGAATGCCTTCCTGCGGGCCTTGCGCGTTATGCGTCACCGTCCATGTTTCAATCGTGGCGGGGCCGGTTTCGGGCACTTCCACAAACGGTGTTTTTGGGCGCGCATCCAGTTCGGCTTGCACGGAAGGAGCGGGCTGCCACTGGGCGTGAAGGTTCTGTGTGGAATAAATACCGACGGAATATTTGGTGATATGCCAGCCATTAGCCGTAACGAGGCCGTGGCTGCCGGGCTGCGCGCGCAATTTATCCAGCATGGTGGCCAGGCTATTCATGCTGTAGTTATTACCGGGGCCACCGAAGTAGGGCATGGCACCGGTGATGGTGAGGCCGCGTTTATCCTCTTCGTCTATGCCGAGTTCATGGCAGGCAATCTGCACGGCAGAAGGAAAGCAGGAATAGATATCCATGAAATCCAGATCGGCCGGCGTTATACCTGCCATGCCGAATGCTGCCTTGCCGGCGGCACGTATGGGGGCCGAAGAATAGAAATTCTCGCGCTCGCCCATGAACCAGTGATCCTGCGCATCGGCGCAGCCATTGAGATAAACCCAACGCTCCTCCGGAATGCCCAGCTCACGTGCTTTTTTCACGGATGTCATGATGACGGCGGCAGCCATGTCCACCTGTATCACCGAGTTCAGGTATTTGGTGTAGGGGAAACCGACATAACGGTTTTTCTCCGTCACCGTGCTGATCTCTTCCGGGCTACGGAAGGTGGGAAACCAGCTCAGGGGATTTTCGGCCGCCACGGCGGACATGCGGCTGAACATATTGCCCAGTTTTTTCATATGCGCCGGCAGCGGCGTGCCGCGATGCTCGCGCAGGGCATTTTCAAACAGGGGATAGGTATTGATGGGATAGAAAAAACCGTAGAGCTGTTCGTGGGCGCTGCAGCCTGGGGCCATCGAACCAATCAGCTCCGGTGTGCCATCCACCTCATCCCCCCAAGGCGGGAACACGCCAGACTTGATGCTGCCCATCAGGGTTTGCAAATTCTCGGAGCCTGCCAAGAGAGCAAATTCGGTTTTACCCGCGGCAATACGCTCGGCCACGGCATTCACCATTTGCTGTGGCGTGTTGCCGCCTACGCCGGCCATCAGACATTGCGTCGGTGCAGCGCCCACGGCGAGGCCTAAGGATTTGGGCAGATTGCGGTATTCGCCAATGGGAAACTTGGCCTCGGTGGAGTCTGAGGCCAGGCGCGTGGTGGCCACGGTATCGAGCTGGCTCAATAGCGCTTCAGCAATGCCGGCATTAGCCGCCGCCAGTCTAGCCACATCGGCCATCATGGTTAGCGGTGTGGGCGATTCCAGCGGTGGTTTGCGATTGGTGAGCTGGCCTGCGCCCACCAGAATGGGCGTGTTGTCAGCGGGAGCAATATGTTTCATGGGCGTTCTTCAACTCTCTTTTGCAGGAGTGGCTTTAGCAGCGGGTTTCTTTAATCGTTTTTTGTGGGAGCGGCTTTAGCCGCGATTTTCCTGACATAACAGCGGCCCTTCGACAAGCTCAGGGCGAACGGTTGGAATATTAATTTCATCTCAGTTTACTTTGAACCGTGAACCGTGAACCGTGAACCGTGAACCGTGAACCGTGAACCGTGAACCGTGAACCGTGAACCGTGAACCG
>JBOICI010000044.1:0-112302 GCA_050739955.1 Moraxellaceae bacterium | reverse complement strand
AGCAGACCGCACAGGGTCTGCGTAATGACGATGCGCTGGCACTGATGGCCGAGATGACCGAGCCGCTGCTTTATGAGGAAGTGAATCCGGTGGCGCTGCTGGCTCCGCTGTCGCCGCATCTGGCGGCGGCACAAGCAGGGCGCCGGCTTTCCATACAGCAGCTCGCCGGCTTTTGTCGCGGTGGCCTCATGCGTCGTGCCGATTTCAAGCTGGTGGAAGGAGCGGGTGGTTGGCGCGTGCCGGTCAATGAGCGCGAGATGCTTTCGGCCCTGCCCAAGGAGCTGGGCCTGCCGGTGGTGCTGGTGGTGGGTATGCGTCTGGGCTGCCTCAACCACACCATCCTGACGGCCGAGGCTATCGTCCGTGATGGCCTGCGTCTGGCCGGTTGGGTGGCCAATGTGGTGGACCCGGAGATGGCCGCGCTGGAAGAAAATATCGCCACCTTGGAGAGTCTCTTTGCCGCGCCCTGTCTGGGCGTGCTGCCCTGGAATCCGGCCGCGACCGCCGCTGAGCGGGGAGCGCTTTTGCAGTTGCCGGATCAGGAATCTGCCGCCTCCTGATCTTGGCTGCCGTGCTGCTTGTTCATTGCGGTTTTTGTGGGAGGGGCTTTAGCCGCGATGCAAAGGCGGCCTGTAGCACAAGTCTCGATAGCTAAGGTATCGCGGTTAAAGCCCCTCCCACAGATCAAGATGGCTATGTGGCCAAGCCCTGCAAATGCACCTGTGTAACCCAGTCTGACAATCTTCTGACCCTGCGCCGCCGCCCGGCCGGCCTGCCTTGTTCCTGTCGGGGCGGCTGTGCCATCCTCCGGCGACCCATTAGTCAGGGATATCCGACATGACCGCCGCCGCCAAATTCCCCAGCTCACGCCCCAGCCGTATTCCCGATCCCAGCTCACGCCAGAACTGGAAGGTGAGGGCGCTGGGCCGCTTGCTAACCTCGGCCAATCTCGAGTTCACGCAAGAGCAACTGGATACCTATATCCCTTACCTGAATGCAGGTGATCCGCTGGCCGATGCCGTTATCGCCATGTATGGCGAATTCCCGGCAGGCCAGGGCCGCAAGATGATGGAGCAGGCGCTGGAGCATGGGATCGCCACCGTTACCGACGCACCGCAGGCCTTGGTCGATCTCTTCCGTCAGTTGGACGAGATTCCGGTCTGGCTGGATATCGATAAATGCAATCTGGGTTGTGATGCCACGCGCCGCACCGGCTGGTTTGCCGAGCTCTGCCTGCGCAATGTTTCTCTTATGGGCGGCTATCTCGTTGCCGCCGCGGCCAAGCCGCTGGTGTTCACCGGCCAGCTCGATCGCATGGCGCCGCGCCGCTTGGTGGAGACGGGTATTTTCTGGACCGGCGTTACCACGCGCGACGGCATGCAGCGTTACAACACTGGCTTCAAGAGCGCGGTGCGTGTGCGCCTCATGCATGCACAAGTGCGCGTCATGCTGAAAAAATCCGGTAAGTGGGACGAAGCGGCTTGGGGCCATCCCATCAACCAGTCCGACAGTATGGCCACCATTCTCGAATTCTCTTCCATCTTCACCATGGGCCTGCGCCTGCTCGGCTTTCGCTTCACGCGTGAAGAGCGGGAAGGTGTAGTGCATCTCTGGCGCTATGCCGGTTATTTGCTGGGCGTGGATGAACGCATCTTGCCCGCCAATGAAGATGATTCCCTGCGCGCCCTCATGCTGCAGTATCTGCTGCACGGGGAGCCGGATGAGGATACGCGTGCACTGGGTCAGGCCCTGAATGGCGTGCCCATGCAGTACGCCGGCGATGTGGCCTGGAAGCAGGTGATGGCGCGCATTGAAACCAATTACCGCAGTGCTTTCACGCGGCTCATGCTGAGTGATGCCGGTGGTGATGCTCTGGGGCTACCGAAGTCGCTGGGTTGGAAAGCCGCTGTGCTGTCAACCTCGCCGCTGATTTATTCGCTGGAAACCCTGCGTCGCAATGTGCCGGGGGCTACTAAAGCGGCGGTGGCTATGGGGCGTCTGCTGCATGAAAAGATGCTGCCCATGGCGATTGAACAACAGAAGGCCGATACCACCTTCACTGCTGTGAAAAATCTCGCGCGCTAAAGCTGCCGTGATCTCGACCTGCCCTGTGTTGCTGGGCGTCTTTGCAGCAGCTTTGTAGAGGCGTTTGGCTCAGTGGCATGGGCTAGATTCAGTAGGCGACGTGAAGAAAAGTGGCAGCCTGCCTGTGAATCCCCAGTCACCCAAAGCGCTGTGTTGCACTAGGCTTCTGCCTCATACTTCCGCCGCTTTTGCGTCCGGCAAGGCCTGCTTGTATCCGCACGCCTGTGACTGCCTCCACGCAAACTGACTTATGGGCGCCTCCCCGCGCTCCCACTATGCGAGGTCACTACCATGGCACAGCAATACAAAGCCCCCCTCCGTGATATGCAGTTTGTGCTGCATGAGCTTCTGAACGTTGAACAGCATTACGCCGCGATTCCGGCCTATGCCGACACCAATCGCGATCTGGTGGACAGTGTTCTGGACGCCGGTGCGCAATTCGCTGAAAACGAACTCTCCCCGATCAATCGTTCCGGTGACGAAGAAGGCTGCACCTGGAATGACGGTGTGGTGACCACGCCCAAGGGCTTCAAGGAAGCCTATGCCAAGTTCGTTGAACTCGGTTTCGGTGCGTTGGCCTCGCCGGTGGAGCACGGTGGTCAGGGCCTGCCGCCCTCACTGGGCATCGCCATGTCTGAGATGACCGGCACCGCTAACTGGTCCTGGTCCATGTACCCCGGCCTGTCGCACGGCGCCATCAACACGGTGGAAGCGCACGGCACGCCGGAACAGAAAGAGGTTTATCTCACCAAGATGATCTCCGGTGAGTGGACCGGCACCATGTGCCTGACCGAATCCAATGCCGGTTCCGATCTTGGCATTATCAAGAGCCGCGCCGAGCCGAATGCTGATGGTTCCTACGCCATCACCGGCACCAAGATTTTCATTTCCGCCGGCGAACACGACATGGCCGAGAATATCGTCCATGTGGTGCTGGCTCGTCTGCCCGATGCACCGAAAGGCACCAAGGGCATTTCACTTTTCATCGTGCCGAAATTCCTGCCGAAAGCAGACGGCTCTGTTGGCGAGCGTAATAGCGTTGTCTGCGGTTCCATCGAACATAAGATGGGCATCAAGGCTTCTGCCACCTGCGTGATGAATTTCGACGGGGCCAAGGGTTTCCTGATCGGCGCCCCCAACAAGGGCCTGAATGCCATGTTCACCTTCATGAACACGGCCCGTGTCGGTACCGCCCTGCAGGGTGTGTGCGCTGCTGAAGGTTCTTTCCAGGGCGCTCTGTTCTATGCCAAGGAACGTCTGGCCATGCGCTCGCTGTCCGGCCCCAAGTTTCCGGAAAAAGAAGCTGATCCCATCATCGTGCATCCCGCTGTGCGCAATATGCTGCTGACGCAGAAGGCTTTCGCTGAAGGTGGTCGTGCCCTGGTGTATTGGTTGTCCACCCAGACCGATCTCGTGCACTCGGCTGAAACCGAAGAAGCGCGCAAGGCGGCTGATGATCTGATGAGCTTCCTCACGCCTATCGCCAAGGCCTTCCTGACCGAAGTTGGTTCTGAAGCTGCCAAGCACGGTGTGCAGGTTTACGGGGGTCACGGCTTCATCCGTGAGTGGGGTATGGAGCAGATCGTGCGCGATACGCGTATCGCCTGCCTCTACGAAGGCACCACGGAAATTCAGGCTCTCGATCTGCTCGGCCGCAAGGTGCTGCAGACTCAGGGTGCCATGCTCAAGCAGTTCACCAAGATCGTGCACAAGTTCATCCAGGCCAATGAAGGCAATGCCGCCATGGCCGAGTTCACTGCACCGCTGGCTGCACTGAACCAGCAGTGGAGCGACATCACCATGAAGATTGGTATGAAGGCCATGCAGAACCCGGATGAAGTGGGTGCTGCGGCGGTGGATTACCTCTACTTCTCTGGCTACGTGACCTTGGCTTATCTGTGGGCTGCCATGGCCAAGATTGCACAGGACAAGCTGGCTGCTGGCACCACGGAAGAGGCTTTCTACAAGGCCAAGATCCAGACGGCACAGTTCTACTTCAAGAAGATCCTGCCGCGCACCACAGGCCATGTCGAAGCTATCGACGGTGGTCTCGATGTGCTGATGCAGATGGACGTGGACGCTTTCGCGTTCTAAGTCTTAGCTTGATGGTGTGAGTGCAAAAGGCCCGCTTGCGCGGGCCTTTTGCTGAATGAATTTTCTGCACTGTAATCAAAGCAGTGCGCTGTCAGAAAAGAGGCATAGACCATGGCCGTTTATAAAGCTCCCCTGCGTGATATGCGTTTCGTGCTGGACGAAGTGTTCAAGTCCACTGAATTCTGGGCCTCCGTGCCGGCACTCGCCGAGACCGACCGCGATGTGGTTGATGCCATTCTCGAAGAGTCCGCCAAGCTCAATGAAAATGTGATCTTCCCGCTCAATCGCTCCGGCGATGAAGAGGGCGCGCAGTTCAATAATGGCGTGGTCACGACGCCGGCCGGTTTCAAAGAAGCTTTCAAGCAGTACGGTGAAGGCGGTTGGATTGGTCTGGGGGCTGATCCGCGCTGGGGTGGCCAAGGCTTGCCCAAGACCGTTACCGTGATGACGGATGAAATCCTGTTCTCCGCCAATCCTTCTTTCGCGCTGTACCCGCTGCTGGGTATTGGTGCCGCGCTCTCCATGAGCCAGCACGCCTCGGATGAGATCAACGATTTCTATCTGCCGAAAATCTATTCCGGTGAGTGGGCCGGCACCATGTGCCTGACCGAGCCGCATGCCGGCACCGATCTCGGCATCATCAAGACGAAAGCCGTGCCGGAAGCCGATGGCTCCTACAGCATCAGCGGTACCAAAATTTTCATCACCGGCGGTGAGCACGATCTGGCGGAAAACATCATCCATCTCGTGCTCGCCAAGCTGCCGGATGCACCGGCCGGCTCCAAGGGCATTTCGCTTTTCCTCGTGCCCAAATTCCTGCCCAATGCCGATGGCTCCATAGGCGCGCGTAATGCCGCTGCCGCCGGCTCCATCGAACACAAGATGGGCATCAAGGCCTCCAGCACCTGCGTGATGAATTTCGATTCGGCCAAGGGCTGGCTGATCGGCAATGTCAACGAAGGTCTGGCCGCCATGTTCGTGATGATGAATTACGAACGCCTGTCCATGGGCATACAGGGCCTCGGTGCTTCGGAAGTCGCTTACCAGAGCGCCGCTGCTTATGCGCGTGACCGTCTGCAGGGGCGTGCCGCCACTGGTGTGCAGCAGCCTGCCAAGTCGGCTGATCCACTGCTGGTGCATCCGGATATCCGTCGCATGCTCTTGAAGACACGTGCGCATAACGAGGCCGCACGTGCGCTGGCCATGTATACCGCGCGTTATCTCGATCTCGCCAAATATGCTGAAGGCGATGTGGCGAAAGCTGCGGCTGATCGTGTGGCGCTGCTGACACCAGTCGTGAAAGCCTTCCTTTCCGACAAGGGCTTCGAAGGTTGCGTGGACGCCCAGCAGGTTTTCGGTGGTCACGGCTTTATCCGCGAATGGGGTATGGAGCAACTGGTGCGTGATGTGCGTATTGCGCAGATTTACGAAGGCGCCAACGGCATCCAGGCCAACGATCTCATGGGCCGCAAGGTCGCCAAGAACAAGGGCGTCTTTGTCGCGACATTCGTTGCCGAAATGCGTGAAACCGCAGCACGTCTCAATGCGCCGGAACTGGCTAATCTGAAAAAAGCTTTTGTGGCCGCTATCGATAGGCTGGATGGTTTGACACAGGGCGTCATTGCGCGTTCAGCGACTAACCCCGATGAAGTGAATGCTGCAGCCGTGGATTATCTGCATGCCTTCGGCTTCACCGCCTACACCTATATGTGGGCTCTGATGGCGGAAGCGGCACTGCCCAAGAAAGGCGAAGACGCTTTTTATGCCGATAAACTGGCGCTGGCTGATTTCTTCGTGGCCCGTGTGTTGCCGGAAATGGAGTTCCGTGCGCTGGCAGTTGAAGCCGGTGCCGACACGCTGATGCAATTTCAGGAATCGTATTTCTGATAGTGATGTTTGCAGAAATAAAAAGGCCCGCATGATGTGGGCCTTTTTTATGCAGATGAGACTGATTCCTGCGGCTTGACGCCTACCCATACGGGATGGGTTCTCTGCCTCAGTGAGTGATGCCGGGTTCCTGCATGAGCTGTTCCAGCAGGGCCAGTGTTTCATGACTGACATCCCCGAAGCGGAAGCCGACACCGAAATGTGCCGTGTTATTGGGGTTAACGCGGCACCAGACGCTTTCTGCCTGCAGCTGTATGCCGGGCACGGCGTAGCCAACCGGGGTTGTGATTTCCACGCGGAAGCGCTGCCCGGCCGGAATTTCCTGCTTGCAGATCAGCATCATGCCGGTCACGCTCAGATCCACCATGCGTCCCAGCGAGCTGGCACTATGTATGTCCTGTACGGGCAGGAATTGCTTGAGCTGTAGGCGTGTGGCGCGGTTGCGGATATGTGCGTTCATTTCATTCGTTGGCTATCAGATCCGTGACTTCCGCCGCAGCAGATTTGGAGCGGGAGCCCCAGTATCGTTGCGGGTCAGGGACCGGGCAATATAAGTCCGGCAGGTATACCGTAATTTGCGATCGGGTAGCCAAATAAAATTGCATCAGACAACCGAGCAGGAAAAGCACTATAGCCACTGGCAGTGGAGTCTGTGTCTGCTGCTGGTGCTGCTGCCTTCCCTTGCTGCCGCGGCAGAATATAGCGCCCCCATGACCGTCCCTGCAGTGAGCTACGAGGCAGCGTCTGTCTTGAGTGAGGAGGAGGCTCCGCTGCCGGCAGATAATACGGGGCCGCCAGATAGTGGGGCCACGGCGCCTTTGCCGCCGGTGCTTTTACGCCGTGATACCCCTCCCGATTCCGCTCCGCCTCTTATTCCCGCACCTGCTCTGGCCGTAGCGGCACCCTTGCCCGCAGTCGAGGCCGGCAATTGCATCCAGCGTGATGAGGAAGGTCAGTTTTTGGGCTGGATGGATTATCAGCACTGCGTGTTTTCCGGGCGCACCCTTGCGACGGCAGTCTGGTTCGATGATCTCTTCGGCGATTGGCATGACAGCCAGGCCTCCATGATGCTACGTGCCATTTCCGAGATCACGACTACAGAGGCTGATGGCGCGCGTGTACGTTTCCGTTTGCGCGCCAGTGCGGCACTGCCGAATGCCAAGAAGCGTTTGCGTCTGGTCGTCACCGATGATTCCGATACAGACGAAAGTGTGGGCGGGCAGGATGTCTTGAGCCAGCTGCAGGGCGAACGTGACAAGGTATCGGCGGCTTTGCGCTGGATTCCTTTTGAGCGTGCCGGAGTACAGGCGGATTTTGATATCGGTGTGCGTGGTGTGGCTCCGCCAGATATCTTTGTGCGTAGCCGTTTGCGCAAGAGCTGGGGCATTACTCAGGACAGCGCCTTACGCTTTGGCCAGACCTTTCGCTACGGCAGTGAATCTCTCGGCAGCTCCATTACCCAGCTGGACTATGAGTATGCGGTCAGCAACAAAGCGCTGGCCCGCCTCAGCAGTGCTTATGAGTACCGTCAGGATAACCATGAAATGGGCATGACCTGGGCGCATGGAATTTCCATGTCCCATGTCATCAGTGGTTATCGCTCGCTGGGTTATGGTTTTTCTGCCAATGGTCACACCCAGCCCAATTGGAAGGATGATAATTTCGGGCCTTGGGTGTTGTACCGCAGCAATTGGCTGCGGCCCTGGTTGTTCTATGAGCTGGAGCCGCGTATGACCTGGTATAACGAAGGTGATAAAGATGAGGTGGTTTCACTCACATTTCGTATCGAGGTTCAGCTGGGCAGGAAGTAGTATCGTCAGAGCAGAAAACAACAACAAAACAGCCGGCTGACCGCCGGGCTAAAAAAGAAAGAGAAAATGCAGATACGGCGCTCATCCAGTTTTTCTGAAGTGGCAGGTGCAGGCTCATGATTGATCCTGTATCCCTGCTCATGTCGCGCGCCCGCGACGGCCTCTACGAGTCCTTCTATTTTCGCGGCAACAGTCTGGATGGCCGACAGGCCTTCTGGCTCAAGCACAATCTTTTGCGCAGGCATGGTGAGCGCGGTGTGGCTCTGGAGTTGGGTCTCATTCTGTATGACCGCGAAAGCGGCGAGGTCAGGGTGGCGCATGATCGCGAGGAGCTGAGTCCACAGGCTTTCAATGCGTTTGCCCGTTCGCGGAACTGGGAAGTTCTTAGCGGCAATATGGCCAGTGGTTCCTTCTTTGGCATATCACGCGAGCGACTCAACGGGCGTCTGCATACGGCACAGGCTCATGCCGCTTGGGATTTGGCCCTGCAGCGCTCTGATGAAGTGCTCTACCATTTTCCGCACTCGCGCCTCTACCAACTGCCTTTGCCCAAGAAGAAGGTGCTGACGCGTGATTCCTTCATGCGCTTCAGCGGCAGCTTGCGCATTGGTGATATGGCGGTGAGCGGGGAGTTCGTCGGCGTCAATGGTCATAACTGGGGTACCGAGCATGCGCATGAATACGCTTATGCCGGCTGCAATATGTTTCGCGAAGATGCCGAGGCCTGCTTTGACGGCTTCTCGGCCAGACTGGCTCTGGCCGCAGGACTGGTGCGGACACCACATCTCAGCTTGGCGGCCCTGCGCCTTGATGGGCAGTGGCATTCCTTCAATGCCTTGAGTCGTTGCTATCAGCAGGATGTGCGGGTGCTCAGTGACTTTAACTGGTCCATCGTCATGAAAAATGACACGCATACACTGGAGCTCAGTGTGGATGGTGGTAATCCCCGCCTGTTGCCTTGGGTGGCTTTGAATTACGAGCATCCGAGTGGAGCCCGTTCTGTGGTGAAAAACACCAAGTTTGCCCGCGGTCGGCTGCGGCTGAGTGAAAGTGGCGGGGAACTGCTGCGGGAATTGACGAGCGACTGCTTCGAGCTGGAAACCTTGCTGCCCTCCAATGTGCCGGCCAGCAGCGCTTATGTGGATACACCCTGACAATCCGGAGTAGCGTGCCGATCAGACACTCTTTGCTTTTGGCTCGGCGTCGGCCTGACGCGACCAGCGCAGCAGGGCCTCCTGCAGCTCGCTGAGCTCGATGGGCTTGGAGAGATGCTCGTTCATGCCGGCCAGGCGGCTTCTTTCTTTGTGCTCATCAAGGATGTGGGCGGTGAGGGCGAGGATGGGAGTGGTGCGGCGGCCGGTGAACTTTTCCCATTCGCGGATGGCCTGGGTGGCGGCATAGCCGTCCATGAAAGGCATGTCGCAATCCATCAGTACCATGTCGTAATCGTTGCGGCTGACTTCTTCCACCACCTCTCGACCATTGGCCACTACGGTGGCTTGCACGCCTAGCTTGGCCAGCATGCCGCGTATCACTTTCTGGCTTAGGTGATTGTCCTCGGCGATGAGCACACGCATGCGTTTCAGGGCTTCGTTGTCACGGCTGCCGTATTCCGGAGCAGGACGCTGTATGCGCTTGATATGGCCCAGCTCTTCGGAGATGGCCGTTTTCAGCAGGCGTTCTGTCACCGGCTTGGTGAGGATGCGGCGTATACCGACATTGCGTGCCATGGTGCTGGTGGGGGCGATATTCACGCCGGTCAGCATCATCACGATCACGTCATTGCGGATGATGGGGTCTTCCTTGATGCGGGCGGCCAGCTGCAGGCCGCTCATGCCGGGCATATTGTGATCGAGCAGGATGATGTCGAAGGGCTCGCTGATATTGGCGGCGTTGCGTGCCAGTGCCAGTGCTTCGACGCCATTGTCGGCCGTACGGACTTTCATGCCCCAGTGGCTGGCCTGTTCCTGGATGACGCGGGTGACCGTGTGGTTGTCGTCCACCACCAGCAGACGCAGGCCGCGCAACCAGGGCTCGTCCTGCGGCAGTGGCGCTTTGCTGCTGTGCTGTGCCCGTAGCGGCAGCTCGAACCAGAAGCAGGAGCCTTCGCGCATACGGCTTTCCACACCGATTTCACCGCCCATGAGCCCCACCAGCTGTTTGCAGATGGATAGGCCGAGGCCGGTGCCGGTTTGCGGCCGGACATTATTGCTGCCCTGCTGATATGGCTCGAAGACCTGGGCCAGCTGGTCGGCCGGAATGCCTATGCCGGTATCGCGTATTTCCACACGCAGCCCTTGTTTGCCGGGCATCAGATTGACTTCCACTTCACCGTTCTGGGTGAACTTGATGGCGTTACGCAGCAGATTGCTAATCACCTGACGCAGGCGGGTGGGGTCGCCAATCACAAGATTGGGCAGCACGGGGTCTATGGTGGCCACCAATTCCAGATTCTTTTCTTCCACCGCCACCTTGAAGAGATCCACGCAGTCGCCGAGCAGCGTGGCCAGATCAAAAGGTTCTTCCACGACGGAGAGCTTGCCCGCCTCCATCTTGGCGTGATCCAGGATGTCGTTGAGGATGCGCAGCAAGGAGTTGCTGGAGGCATGGATGGTGTTGGCGTATTCGCGCTGGTTGGGCGCCAGCGGCGTGTCTATGAGCAATTCTGTCATGCCGAGAATGCCGCTCATGGGCGTGCGTATCTCGTGGCTCATCTGCGCCAGGAAATCATTCTTGGCGCGTGCGCCGGCCTCAGCCACCAGTGCCCGTTCGTGTTCGCGCAGGGACTCTCGCCGCAGCAGCTGCAGGCGCTCGGACAGGCCTACTGCCAGCATCAGGGCTTCGAAGCAGACGGCTGACATCATGAGGGCGCTGATGGAAAAGGGCAGGGGGATGAGGGCAAACAGGGCCAGCACCGCCACCAGAGCGCAGGCCGCGAAGAAGAGGCGGGCCAGCAGATAGTAGATCGAGGGCCGGTAGCCGCGATGCAGGCTGAGTACGGCGGCCCCCAGCAAGGACAGGCTGGTATAGGCCGAAGTGACGGCAGCAACCTGGGCGGCATAGTAGGGCGGCATCAGCATGCTGGTCAGCATCAGCAGTGTGATCACGGCAGCCTGCATATGCATGATGCGGGGAAATTTCTCCGGCATACCGGTACGCAGAAAGCTGGCGGCAAAAATAGTGGCCGTGATCTGGGCAAGAAAAACCGAGGCTAGCTCGAGGAAGTTCTGCAGATGTGCACCTGCCAGCCATTGCACGCCCAGCACGCCGCGCTCGGCCAGCAGGAAGGTCAGCATGGTGAAAAGGAAGAGCACATAGTAAAGGCCGGAGCGGTCGCGATAGGCGCCGCGCAGCAGTAACAGGTTATAGAGTGCCAAGCCGAGGATGACGCCTGCACCTATACCGAAAGCAGCATTCTCGTTACTGACGGCAAGAGCGGCGCCGGTAGGTGTGCTGAGAAAGATGCTACTGGTCAGGCCGAGATCGGTTTCCACCCGCAGATAGTAGGTGCTGGTCTGTTCCGGACGGAGCTTGAGACGGAACCAGTAGCCAGGGGCGGGGACATCGGCCTGCACCTGAGGTGTGTGGCTGCCGGCCATGCGCATGTCATAGCTGCCATCGACCTGGGGTTCGTAAAGCTGGATTTTGCCCAAGCTGGCACTGCGCAGATCGAGTATGAGCTCGCGGGCCTCTGCTTCGGGATTGTGTACAGCCAGACGCAGCCAGAAGGCGGAGCGGGTGAAGCCGAGCTGCAGGATGGAGTGGCTGGAGGCGGTGAAGCGGCCGTCAAAGGCGGGACTGCGGATGTCTTCCAGGCTGAGACTGTGGTCGGCATCCTCCAGATATTCCACATATTCGCCGACGGCAGCGCGCTGGAAACTATCAGAAAGGATCAGCACCGGGCCGGCAAAAGCAGACGGGGCAGCCAGACACAGCAGCCATACCAGTAGCTGCACTGTTACTCGCCATCCAGGGCCAAGCCTCTGCGTCATTACTTCCCTACCTGCAATCCTTGTGGCTGACCAGTTTCCCGTCGCAATTAAAGCGGAGCTGCCGTGCAAAGACCAGTAGCGTTGAGAAGCAAAAACACGCAATACGTCTTGTTGCCGGCACCGCTGCCGCCCATGGCTGCGGCCTTGCAGCATGCAGTAAGCTTGTCCGGCTGCGACACCGAACAATCATCAGGATGAATCAGGGAGCACCACATGTGGGGAAAAGTCCGCGAGAGCTTGCGCAGCATGCCGGTATGGCTGGGGCTGGGCATCGTGCTGGTGGTGCTGGTGCTGCATGTGCTCAGCTTGGGCGAGGACAGCCGTCTCAGTCAGCGTCTGGCCAAGCCGCTAACCCGTCTCGATACGCTTATTTATGATTGGCGTTTCCAGTTGCTGACGCCGCAGCGCCCGGAAGGCGCGGTTCCCATTGTTGTCATAGACATCGACGAACAAAGTCTGAAGCGCGAGGGGCGTTGGCCATGGGGGCGTGAAAAGATTGCAGCACTGGTAAGAGCGCTGGAGCAGCAGGGCGTCTCCCTGATCGGTTTCGACGTGGCCTTCTCCGAGCCGGAGCGCAACCCGGCAGATCAGTTGCTCAGCAGTACGGCTCTATCCGAGGCGGCGCGTCTCGAGTTGCAGCAGCAGCGTGCAGTTTTTGACAACGATGCACGTCTTGCTGAGGTGGTGCAGACGCATACCGTGCTTGGTTATTTCCTGCATGCCGATGGTGTGCGTGTGGGCAAGCTGCCGCCGCCTTTCTTGCAGCTGGAGGGTGATGAGGCGCGTGGCTGGCGTGTACTTACCCTGCCGGACTACACCGGTAATATCGACAGTCTGATGGAAAAAACCCTCTCGGCCGGTTTTGTCACTACCTTACCCGATCGGGATGGCGTGATACGCCGCTCGCCGCTTTTGCTCATGCATGAAAATGCGCTCTATACCTCGCTATCGCTGGAGTTGGCCAAGATTTATCTCAAGGCTCCCTTCATTGAGCTCAAGACCAATAAATGCCGCGGCACGCAGATCTGCGTGGAAAGTGTGCGCATTGCCGATCATCTCATTCGTACTGACGAGCACGGCAGCGCGCTCATTCCCTACAAGGGCCGGCGCGAAAGCTTCACCTATGTTTCGGCTACCAAAGTGCTGCATGGCGAAGTGCCCAAGGGCATTCTGAATGGGGCGGTAGCGATCGTTGGTACGTCTGCACTTGGCTTGGCTGATTTGCGTACAACCCCGCTGGAGCCGCAATACCCCGGTGTGGAAGTGCATGCCAATCTTCTGGACGCCATTTTACAAAGTGCGCCGGGGCAAAATTATTTCTTTACGCGGCCGGACTGGGAGCCGGGCGCCACTTTCCTCATCGTGCTGCTGTCCGGCGTGCTCTTGGCCTTCATCCTGCCGCGCCTCGAGCCCGGTTATATGCTGCTCGTCACCATTGCCTGGTTCATGGTTTTGCTGCTCGGTAATTTTGCCCTGTGGAAAGCGGCACGGCTGGATTTACCTTTGGCGGCCATCTTGCTGACGGCCTTCCTGATTTCATCTTTCAATATTGGCTTTGGCTTCCTGCGCGCTAATAACCAGAAGCGCGAGATCAAGGCCATGTTTGGCCAATACGTGCCGCCGGCGCATGTGGAAGAAATGCTGGCCAATCCCGACAGCGTCACCCTGGATGGTGAAAGCCGTGAAATGACGGTGCTGTTCTCTGATATCCGCAGTTTCACCACGATTTCCGAAGGGCTTTCTGCGCAAGATCTCAAGCAGTTGCTGAATCGCTACTTCACGCCCATCACCGAAATCATCTTCGACAATAACGGCACCATCGATAAATATGTAGGCGATATGGTGATGGCCTTCTGGAATGCGCCACTGACGGATGTACGGCATCCGCACAACGCCATTCTCGCAGCGCTGGCCATGCAGAAGAAGGTGGATGAGCTGAGTGCAGAGTTTGCTTCCAGCGGGCTGCCGGAAATCCATATCGGCGTTGGCATCAATACCGGTCATATGAATGTGGGCGACATGGGATCAGAGTTCCGTCGTGCTTACACCGTGTTGGGTGATGCCGTGAATCTGGGCTCGCGCCTGGAAAGCATCACCAAATTCTACGGTGCAAAAATTCTGGTGGGTGAAGTCACCTATGCGCAGGCGCCAGAGTTTCTCTACCGCCATGTCGATCGCATCATCGTCAAAGGTAAAACCGAGCCCATCGATGTGTATGAGCCGGTTTGCCTCTTGAGCGAGGCCAGTGCCTCACGGCGTGAGCGTGTCGAGCGTTACAACGAGGCCATAGGCTATTACTACGCCCAGCAATGGGATGCTGCTGATTCCATTTTGCGGGAGATGGCCGCGCAAGATCCTGAGCGTTTGCTGTATCGGGTTTTCCTGGGGCGTATAGACGAATTGCGCAAACATCCGGAGCTCACTATGAGCTGGTCCGGCGTTTACGAGCACAAGAACAAGTAAGGCCAGGCCTGCGCTTGTCTATCTGTAATGCAGTCGCCCCTAGCCTGAGATCGGTTCTCAGCTCAGGGGCGGCATGCCCGTCGTGTCATTTTCGAAATCATCATTGGTCTTGCTGATGCGCAGATACTGCATGCGCTGGTTGCGCACCTGATTGGGGGTGTTGCCCTTCCATTCCTTGAAGGCCCGCGTGAACGTGGCCTGATCGCTATAACCGACAAAGTCGGCAATACGCTCGATGCTGATCGTAGTCGTGGTGAGATAGCGCATGGCCACCTGCATACGCACGTCCAGGCGAATGTTATTGAAGCTCATACCGCAATCAGAAAGGCGGCGGCGCAGCGTGCGCACGCTCATGCCCATGGACGAGGCAATTTCTTCGGCGCTACTTTCATTACGAAGCTGGCTCAGGATTTTTCCGCGCAGCCTGACTACAAAACCATGCTCATGAAAGGGGTCAAGAGAAGCAGCTTCGGCAGGCATGGCCACGGCGCCTTCGTCTTGTGTTGCGGCATCAGAGCTAACGGCTGAGGTATGACGTGCCTGCAGTTGCACAGCCGCTGCATAGAAACGGATTTCATTGCTGTCGTGATCATTATTGATCTCGATTTTCAGCAGATGCTGGGCCGTGCTGACATCGGCAAAAAGATCGTGGCGGCAATGGATGGCGATATTGCGTATCACGGCCGAGCCCAGCGTGTGCAGGCTGGCGAGAAAAGTTTGCAGCAGAAAGGTTTCCATTTCCTGCAGGGGGACACGGCAAGAAAGGCGTATGCCGAAGTAATCCTTACCGTGCGCCAGTTCGATATTCATCAGCGGAAAGCGCACGCGCAGATAAGCCACGATGCCTTCGATCAGATCGCGAAATTCGCCGCGCCAGAGGTAAACATGGCCAAGCAGGCCGTGACTGATCAGATCCAGTCTTTGCCCGAAACGGATGGCGGGCAGCGTGCGGGACGATAGTCCTACATATCGGGTAATAAGGGCTTGGGCCTGACGCATGGACAGCATGGAGTCAGGGCGCTGCAGCAGATGGGGATTGATGCCGGCCTCGCGCAGCAGGCTCTCGGTATCGATGCTTTCTTCCTGCATCAGCTCCACCAGCCGGTGGGCATAAATGACGGGAAGGATGGGGATGTCATCCATGGCGGTCGGTTCTTTTTATGGTTTTTATTATGGGCATGAGTCTAGCGACTAATCAGATGGGTGAGAAATATCTGTGGATGAATGGCGTTGACACTCGGCATGTATGACCGCTTTTGCAAAGAGTCTGGCCGGTCATTGTCGTGACAGTATCGGAGGGTAGTTTCAATAATGGCCGCCCACCGACCGGACCGATCCAGGAAGGATGCGCCATGAAAAACAATAACAAGCGCAGAAGTCTCGATGCCCGCTTTCATCGCGTAGCGGATATCGATGTGCACGACATTCGTCAGATGTATGCGGTGTACTCGCAGTATTACGACAATACGACCTGGGATATTTTCCTGCGTGACCTCAGCAAGAAGACAGGGGCCTTCCTTGTCCGCAAGCAGAGCGACGGCCGTGTGGTGGGCTTCTCCACGGTGATGAATTGTGAGGTGCAGGTTGGCCGTAAGACGGTACGTGCCGTCTTCAGCGGCGATACCGTCATTGAGCGCGCCTACTGGGGTTCGCGCTGCTTGCAGTTCGCGTTTTACAAATACCTGATCGCCGAGAAAGTGCGTAATCCGCGGCAGCCCATCTACTGGCTGCTGATCTCCAAGGGCTACAAGACCTATCTGCTGCTGGCCAATAATTTCTACAACTTCTATCCGCGTGCAGAGCAGCACGATGAGCATCTGGCCGATATCGTGGATGCTTATTGCGAGCAGATGTTCCCCGGCTATTACGATCGCGATAAAGGCATTCTGGATTTTGGGGGTGACTACCAGCCCCTGCGTGACGATGTGGCAGAAATCTCTGATCACATGTGTCGTGAAAACCCCAAGATCCGTTTCTTTGAAGAACGTAATCCGGAATGGCGTCGCGGCACTGAGCTGCCCTGTCTGGGTGAGCTTACTTGGACCTGTCTGGCCAAGTTCGCAGCACGCTATTTGGCCAAGCCGGTGAGCAAGGGCGCGCTGGAGGCCTCGGCCCAGGCACAGGCATCAGGGCCGCGTCGTCCCGGTCTGATTTCTGCCATAAAAACCGAAGCTGGCCGGCAATTGGCCATACGCCGCATCGCCTGATCGCGGTCTTTATCTGCTATAGCGCGGCTGCAAAGCCGCCGCCCTTCTTTTTTGCGCGCGACGCAGGATGCCAACATGCTGACACGATTGACCCATCAGGCATTGCTGCTGGCGTGCCGGCGTGAAGATCGCGCCTTTCGCCAGCAAAGGAATGCGCTGGAGCAGGTGCAGCGTCAGAAGCTGTCTCACTTATTGGCGCAGACAGTACGGGCAGAGTCGGGCTGGGAAGCTTTTCGCGATGCGCTGCCGGTTACGCGTTATCGGGATTGGCATGAGCGCATTAGCGCTCAGCGCGAAGGCGGGGAAAATCTCTGTAGCAGCCCCTTGGTGCGTTACCAGCCTACGAGTGGCTCTTCCGAACAGCTCAAACTGATTCCCTACACAAAACAATTTTTGGGTGAACTGGATAGCGCTATCGCGCCTTGGCTTTCGAGTTTGTACCGCCAACATCCCGGCTTGCATGGCGGCGCACATTACTGGTCAGTGTCCTGGCTGCCACAAAGCCAGCAGGAAGCCATGCGTGGCAACCTCAATGACGACAGCGAATTGCTGGGCATTGTAAAGCGCGTGCTGGCCGCGCAATCACAGGCCGTGCCGGCCGGCGTGGCCATGGCGCATCGTGCCGACGATGCCATGTTCGCCACACTTTGCTTTCTCGTTGCTCGCGCTGATTTACGCATGCTGTCGGTGTGGAGTCCCACCTTTGCGCTGCAACAACTGCAAGCACTACGGCGCTGGGGTTCAGAAATTGCGCTGGTGCTCTCAGACGGTGATTGGGGGCTGCGCAGGGGCTCACTGACCGGATTGCGCGCACCACGTGCGCCACAACGGGCACGCGTGCTGGAGCAGGCTCTGATCGGCAACGACAGTCAGATGACACAAACGCTGTGGCCTGCGCTGGCGCTTGTGTCGGCATGGGATACAGCCGATGCCACGCTCTGGGCGGATGAGCTGCGCGAAAAATTTCCTCAGGCCGGCTTTGAAGGCAAGGGGCTGTGGGCCACCGAAGGTGTGGTCACTATTCCCTATGAAGGAATGTATCCGCTGGCCTACCGCAGCCATGTTTATGAATTCGAGGATCTGGCCAGTGAGCGCATGCTGGCACCTTGGGAACTACGTGAAGGCGATGAAGTTAGTCCGGTCATCAGTGGTGGTAATGGCCTGCTGCGCTATCGCCTGGATGATCGTTTGCAGGTGACGGGCTTCTGGGGCGGCGTGCCTTGTTTTCGTTTCATGGGGCGTCGCTTTGGTGTGGACCTTGTGGGCGAAAAAATGGCGCCAGAAACGGCACGGCAAGTGATGGCGGCAGTGGGCGAGCGTTTTGGTTTGGCACCGGTCACCTTGCTGGCCGTGGATGCGCAGGGCCGCGGCCGACCACGCTATGTGGCACTGTTTACGCCCTTGCCCGGCGCCGCTGTGGAGGCGTCGCTGCATGTGGAGGCTGGCGCCGCCGTGGATGCTTTGTTGAAGCAGCATTTTCATTACGAACTGGCGCGTGATCTGCGTCAGTTGCCTGCCGCCACGGCCTTGGTGGTGTCGGAAGGCTGGCACTGCTTCCAGCGCATTGCCGTGGCGGCCGGCATGATCGAGGGCAATATCAAGCCCGAGCCGGTCAAGCGCGTGACGCGCTCGGCCATGACAGCGGTGCTGCCTGATCTCATGCGGCATGTGCAGGAAATGGAGGCACGAGCCGAGGACGCTGAGGCGGCTGCACCAATATCGGCAGCGCCTGTGCAGGTGGCCTCATGAGCGGCTTTGTGATGCGCGAAGCGCAGGCGGCGGACAATGCCGGCTTGCTGCGCTTGCTGGGCGTGGCTCAGCCTTCGCGCGGCGTCATGCTCACCTTCGAGCGTGCGCCGGATTATTTTCATTCCGTGGCCGTTACGCATGAAAAGCCGCACATCCTCGTGGCTGAAAGCCGCAAGAGTGGCGAAATTGTTGGTGTGGCCAGTTTTGGTACGCGTCAACTTTTCATCAATGGTACAGAGCAGGCGGTGCGTTATGGCTCGGATCTGCGCATTGCTGCCGAGCATCAGGGCAGCCGCCTCATTATTTACATCACGCGTGCTGTGCGCGAGGTTCTGCAAGAGCAGGGCTGGTATCAGGCCATTATTCTGGAAGACAACCAGCGTACTCGTGAGGTGTTGGAAGGCGCGCGTGCGGGCCTGCCGCAGTATCGCGCCAACACGGGTCTGGAAACCTGGACCTTGAGCGGGCGCAAACGCAAAGCAGAGCCTGCCTCTTTGTCTGGCTTGGCTGTGCGCCGGGCGGCGCCGGACGATATTCCCGGCATGAACCGTTTTTTGCGCGATATGGCCGCGCATTATCAGTTTCTACCAGCCTATGACTTTTCCAGTCTGTTGCAGGATGTACCTTATTTTCGCGGGCTGACGCTGGACGATTTCTTATTGGTGCATGAGGGGGAGACCCTGCGTGGCATGGTGGCCCTGTGGAATCAGAAAGCCTTCAAGCAAACGCGTGTTGTCGGCTATAACGCGCTGATGACGTTGCTGCGGCCTTTCTACAATGTTTGGGCGCGTCATTTTGGCGGCTTTGTGCTGCCACCGGCTGGAGGCACCTTCAGTTATCGTGTCCTGCATTCCCTGCTGACGGCGCCGCAAGATGGCGCTGCCTTTGAGGCTCTGCTCGATGCCGCTTGGGAAGAAAGCCTGCGCCGTGATGCGGGTCAATCCACAACTAAAACTACGACCCAATCTACCACGGCTCTCACCCTGACACTGGCTGACAACGATCCTCGTCGATCCTTGTTGGCGCGCTTTCGTAGCCTGTCTTTACGCGGTCGTCATTACACCGTTGCCTTTAACGAGGCCGCTCATCCTGAGCTCGATTCCACACGAATTCCCTATTTTGAATGCGGGAGACTTTGATCATGGCCATTTCTTCAGGCGCGGCCGCGCTGCGTGCAAAACTTCGGGCCATGAGTGTCGGGCGGCGCTGGTCTTTGGCCATGGTAAGCGGCGCCAGCGTCATGACGATTTTGGTGCTGGCCTGGCCACGTGCCTCGGTGAGCTCCACCTCGCCGCAAGCCCATGCACTGGAATTACTGCCGACGGATGTGGCGGTGGTGCGCATTGATACCTTGGATGGGAAAGTGCCCTTCACCGGCACCCTGGCACCGCTACGGCAGATGCTGCTCAATGCGCGCGTTGCGGGTGAGGTGACGGCGGTGCCCGTGCGTGAGGGCGAGCAGGTGGCGGCGGGGACGCTGCTGCTGCGTCAGGATAATCGGGAGATGACGGCGCGTTTGGCTCAGGCCGAAGCCTCGGTGCAATCCACAAAATCCGAGTTAGAAAATTCTAAAGCGCAGTACGAGAAATTCCTGCAGCTTTCCATGAAAAGCTATTTCGCGCGTAGCGAACTGGATAGAGCCAATACTCAGGTTGAGGTTTACCGCTCCCAGCTCAAGGCCAATGAAGCGGCTGTGGCCATGGCGAAAAAATCTCTGCAGGACGTAAGCATGGTGGCGCCTTTTGCCGGCATTGTTTCAGAGCGCATGGTGGAGCCGGGTCAGCTGGTTATGCCCAATACGCCCTTGCTGCGCGTGGTGGATTTACGTGAGATGGAGTTGGCCATACAGCTGCCATCTTCGGAAATAGCGCGCGTGCGTAATGGCCAGAAAATCACTTTTCAGGTGGATGCTTTTGGCGATGAAGTTTTCACCGCTACCGTGGTACGCATCAATCCCATGGCCAAGGTCAGTAATCGCAAGATCACGGTTTATGCCGCGGTAGCCAATCCGGATATGCGTCTACGTGGTGGTCTGTTTGTGCATGGTCAGCTCAAGGACAGCAATGTCGCCACCGGCCTCATCATTCCCACTACATCGGTGCAAACGCTGGAGGGCAAGACCGGTGTGATGGTGATACGGCAGAAGCAGTTGGTGTGGCAACCGGTCACCTTGGGGGCCAGTAATGACCGCAGTGCAGAAGTCATGGTGCAGGAGGGTTTGAAAGAAGGTGAGGTCGTGGTGGCCACGCGTATTTCGCCACGTCGCATCGGCGCGCCGGTACGCATGACGGAATTTTCGCAGGATGAAAATAGCCCTGCATCAGGTACTGAACAGTCGGTTTTGGAAAAATCGATGTCGGGAAAAAAAGTGACGGAGAAAACAGCGCCGGCAACGTCAGCCATGCTTGCCGGCAAGGCGGGCTGAGCCATGTTTCTCACCCGGCTGTGCATACGCTATCCCGTGTTGGCCATCATGATGATGCTGGCACTGATGGTGCTGGGCCTGTTTTCCTGGCGCGGGCTTAGTGTCGAAGAATATCCGGATATTGAATTTCCCTATGTGGTGGTGACCACCAACTATCCCGGCGCTTCGCCGGAAGTGGTGGAAAGCGATGTCACCCGGCGGATAGAAGAAGCCATCAATACCGTGCCCGGTGTGAAGCGCATCATTTCCACCTCGTATGAGGGCCAGTCACGTATCGCTGTCGAGTTTGTGTTGGGCGTGCCCATCGCCGTGGCGGTACAGGATGTGCGCGACAAAGTGGCCGTGGTCAAAACCCGCTTCCGTGACGAAGTGGGTGAGCCCTTGGTGGAGCGCTATCGCCCCGATGAGGCCCCGGTTTTTTCCATTGCCTTCATGGCGCGCGATATGTCGCCGCGCGAGCTCAGTACGCTGGTGACACAGCAAGTCTTGCGGCGCTTGCAGAATGTGCCGGGCGTGGGGCGTGTGGATGTGGTGGGGGCCGTGCCCCGTGAAATTCGTGTGGAATTACTGCCTGAGCGCATGGAAGCCTTGGGCGTGGGTGTGGATCAGGTGGTGGCCGCACTCAAGCGTGATAATGCCGAACTGCCGGCAGGTACGGTGTCGCTAGGTGCGCAAGAGCGCATGGTGGAAATTGATGGACGTATGGCCCGGCCAGAAGACTTTCGTTCGCTGGTGGTGGCCGTGCGCGGCCAGACGGCGATCACGCTGGATCAAGTGGCGCGGCTGGTGGATGGTGAGCAGGAAGCGCAATCCTTGGCGCTGCTGAATGGCCGCCGTGCCATCAGTGTGGATATCGTGAAGATGTCCGGCGCCAACACCATCGCGCTCGTGGATGCGCTCAAGGCGCAGATGACGCAGTTGCAGGATATTTTGCCGGAAGGCGTGGAAATGCTGCCGGTGGCGGACAGCTCGCGCAGCATTCGCGCCTCGCTGGATGATGTGCAGAAAACCCTGATTGAGGGCGCTGCGCTGGCGGTCATGATTGTTTTTCTTTTTCTGGCCTCGTGGCGCTCCACTGTCATTACCGGGCTGACGCTGCCCATTGCCCTGCTGGGCACGCTCTTCTGTCTCTACGCCTTTGGTCTCACGCTTAACACCATGACCTTGATGGCGCTTTCGCTTTCTATTGGTCTGCTGATTGATGATGCCATCGTGGTGCGCGAGAACATTGTGCGCCATGCCGCCATGGGGAAATCGCATGAACAGGCGGCGCTGGATGGCACGCGTGAAATTGGTTTGGCGGTACTGGCCACTACGCTCACCATCGTCGCAGTTTTTTTACCCGTAGCCTTTATGGGCGGCATCATAGGTCGCTTCTTTTATCAGTTCGGCGTAGCCGTTTCCTGCGCGGTTCTGCTCTCCATGCTGGTGAGCTTTACGCTGGACCCCATGCTCTCCAGTCGCTGGCCCGATCCGGACGCGCACGGCGCCTCAGCGCGTAAAGGCAATAGCATGCTGGATAAACTCCTGCGTCGCTTTGATCTGTTCCTGGAAAAGCTGGCTCAGCGTTACGAAGCCACCATACGTTGGGCACTGGCGCATCGCGGCCAGACTCTGGGCTTTGCCGCACTGTCGTTATTGCTGGCGGTACTGGCGCTCAAGTTTGTCGGCCGCGAATTTGTGCCGGAGCCTGATTTGGGCGAAGTCAGTGTGAAGTTTTCCACCATGGTGGGTTCAACGCTGGAGCATTCCGAGCAGAAGGCCAGACAGGTGGCGGCCATCGCCCGTGAGTTCGAGGGGGTGAAAGATATTTACACCACCATGAATAGCGGTCTGGATATCGGCAAGCAGCGGGTTTCCTTACGCATCCTGCTCAAGCCTAAACATGAACGAAAGTTGTCGCAGAAGGCACTGGTAAACGGCTTACGCGAGCGCCTGCAGGAAGTGGCGGGTATCGAAGTCACCTCGGTCGCGGCGGCCAAGGAATCCATCGGTGGCTTCAAGCCCATCATGATTTCCCTGCAGGGTACGGATTTGCGCGTGCTGCAAAGCATTGCCGATAAATTCGGCCCCAAGATGGCGGAAATTCCTGGCGTCATTGATATGGAAAGCTCGCTGAAAGATGCCCGCCCGACGCTATCCATACAGGTAGATCGCGAGCGTGCAGCGGATCTGGGACTTTCGGTGGGGCAAATTGCCGCGGGTCTGCGGCCCTTACTGGCCGGTGAAGCAGTGACCAGCTGGCAGGCGGAAGATGGCGAAAATTACGATGTACGTGTGCAGCTGCCTTCATCAGGCCGCGAGAGTGGTAGTGATGTAAGCGCCTTGCCGCTGGCCACCAGCAATATCAATCCGGTGACGGGCCAACCGGAAATGATTTCCGTGGGGCAGGTGGCACGCGTCAAGGAAAGCACGGGCACGACCCAGATCAATCGCCGCAATCTGTATCGCGAGGTCTTGTTCTCCGCCAATGTCGCCGGCCGCCCGGCCGGTGATGTGGGGGCCGATATCGAGGCGCTAGCTGCCACCCTGAAATTGCCGGCGGGTTATCGCATCGTCACGCAGGGCGCCAATAACGATATGAAGGAGTCCGTAGGCCATGCCACCACGGCTTTGCTGTTGGGCGCGCTTTTTATCTACATGCTGCTGGGCGCGCAGTTCAACAGCTTCCTGCATCCACTCACCATCATGACTTCGCTGCCGCTTTCACTGGTGGGGGTTTTTGCAGGGCTCATCATTTGCGGCAGTACGCTGAATATTTTCTCGCTGATTGGCATCGTCATGCTCATGGGCCTGGTGACGAAGAACGCCATTCTGCTGGTGGACTTTATTCAGGAAGCGATACGCGATGGCATGTCGCGGCAGGACGCGATTTTGCGGGCGGGGCGTATACGCCTGCGCCCGATTCTGATGACCACTACCGCCATGATTGCCGGCATGATTCCGCTGGCACTGGGCTTGGGTGAAGGCGCTGAGCAGCGTGCACCCATGGCGCATGCGTTGATAGGCGGACTACTCACCTCCACCGTGCTCACCCTGATTGTGGTGCCGGTGGTTTATACCTGCCTGGATGATCTCAAGCGCATTCTGCCGCTCATGATTTACAGCTGGCGGCATCGTCACCAGCATTTGCCGGTATTACCGGCGCCGCCGGTGGCAGAAGAAAGTAAATCCTGAACTCTTGGGGAAAGGGTATGAACGGTATGGCAAGGATGCCGGCAACAGCATCATTTTTTACCGACGCCGTGGGCGAGCCTTTGGCCGCTGTGGAGGCGAGACAGCCACAGGACCTGGTGGGCATGTGGTATGGCGCCCGCCAGCGTCTGGGGCTGGACGATCGTATGTGGTTCGGCGTTTACGAAGCTGGCCGCAGTACGCCGCAATGGCATACGCGCTCGCATCGCTTCAGCGATGGTATTGGTGGTCTGGCTTTGCTGCTCTGGGAGCAATACGGCCATGATTGCGGGCCCTTGCCGCTGGGGCGTGATCAGCATGTACCCCATTGGCGTGAAATATGGCGGGCCCGCAAACCCTTGCCCGAGGTGAGTGGAAAATTGCAGTGGCGTTCGCTGGCGCCCAACTTGAGTGATTGCAGCAGTCATGTACCCGTCAGCCTCTTGCTCAGCGTGATGCAAACGCGTGGCATAGAGCAGCGTGCGCGGGAAGCCGGAGTGAATAGCAGCGTGTGGTTATTGTGGACGGCAGATGCCGCTTTGCGCGCCACGCTTACCGAAGCGGGCAGTGTGAATGACTGGATTTATCCGGTGAATTTGCGTGGCGCCGTATCGGGCGCGGATGAGTTCACCAATCATTGCAGCGGCCTCCAGCTGAAGTTGACTGCCGAGCAGGATGCACAGGCCCTGAAGCAGCAGATTGCGCTGCGCTTTTCCCGTCTTGAGCACTGGCGGCAATGGATGTTGCTGACGCTGGGGCGTTGGATAGGTCAGCGTGGGGTGAATTTCCTGTGCCGCTTTGTGCAAGGCAAGCCAGGTCGCCATACCGGCTCTTATTCCAATCTCGGTGAGTGGAGTGTGCCTGGGCTGGATGGCATCAGCTGTTCGGCACCGGGCAGTCCGGCGTATCCGGTGGCGGTGAGTACGGTGCTTTGCAACGGACGCCGCACGCTGGCCTGCCGCCTGCATCCGGTCATAGGTGGTAATCCCGGCCGCGCTATCGAGTTCCTCAAGCACTGGCGCAAGCTCAGTCTGCACGCAGAGGCTTGATGCGGGTTGCGCTGGATGGCGTACGAGTTTTCTCTCCTCAAGCACTCTGCTACTAAGGTCGTGGGCGCAGCAGTGCTTTTTTTGCGCGCTTTTAACTGCGGGCGATATCGGCACTAAGGCCGGCGCAGAGCTCTAATAAATCCTGCGGCGCCAGCGCAATTTCCAGCCCACGGCGGCCGGCGCTCACGAAGATTTTTTCCTGAGCCAGTGCGGAGCTATCCAGCACGGTTTTCAGTCGCTTCTTCTGGCCCAGCGGGCTGATGCCGCCAGCGACATAGCCGGTGGCTTTCTCTGCTTCGTGCACATCGGCCATCTCGGCCTTCTTGCCACCGCAAGCGGCCGCCAGAGCTTTCAGATCCAGCAGGAAGGCCACTGGCACGATGGCCACCACTAACTGCTTGTGATCCAGCTGTGCGACCAGTGTCTTGAAGACTTGCTCTGGCGGTAGATTCAGTTTTTCTGCGGCTTCCAGTCCATAAGAGGGCGCACCGGGGTCGTGCCGGTATTCGTGCACGGAGAAACTGATGCCAGCTTTTTTAGCCGTGTTGATGGCGGGGGTCATGGCGAGATCTCTTTCTTTTCTTTTCTTTTCGCTCTTCGGTGGGAGGGGCTTTAGCCGCGATGTTCGATAGGGCGAAAATGTCGCGGCTAAAGCCCCTGCCACTGAAAAATCTTAACGACGCAAGGCGCGGGGTGTCTGCCCGGTCCAGCGTTTGTAGGCGCGGTTAAAAGCGCTTTGCTCGGAGTAGCCCAGCAGAAGCGCAATTTCAGACAGCATGAGATGACCTTGCAGGATGTAGCCGCGCGCCAGTTCAGCCCGGGTCCGGTCTAGCAGTTGCTGGAAGTTGAGTTCTTTTTCAGCCAGCCGGCGCTGCAAGGTGCGTGGCGACATGGCCAGCCGTTCGGAAACGCGTTCCAGCGTTGGCGTGCCTTCATGCAGACAGCGCAGCAAACCTTCCTTCAGGGCTTTTTCAAAACCGTCATTGCTGGGCAAAGCGCGCAGCAGGGATTCCGCCTGATTTTCCAGCAGGGCGCGCAGGCCAGGATCACTGTGTGCGATGGGCTCCATGAGGAAGCTGGTGGGGAAGGTTACAAAGCTCAGGCTGCCGCCAAAGCTCACCGGGCAGCCAAAAAACGCTTCATACGGCGCGCTGTCGGCCGGTGCGGCATTGACGAAGTTCACGGCGGATGGCGCCAGATCCTTGTCGACCAGTTTGCGCACGATGGTGGTGAAGGCGGCAATCGCGGTTTCATCAGCAAGCTGGCCCGGTAGGCCGTGCTCTATACCCCAGCTGATGCTGACCTGATCGCCGTGCATGGAAAGTGAGGCCGGATTGCCGTCGTAAACGAGGCGGTCGTAGCGCTCGAAGCGCAGCAGCGCCTCACCCAAGGTGTCGCAGGAGAGGGCGATATAGCCCAGTACGCCGGCATGACGCGGGGCGATGTGCTGGGCAATGGCTAGACCGAGAGCGGGTTGTGGGTTTTCGCTTGCGATGCTTTCCAGCAGGCTAATCCAGTCTGCGAGCGGGATACGGCTATCCGGCGCCCAAGCGTCCAGACGCGCCCGGCAGGCCGGGGCTGCCAGTTTTTCCGTTTCCAGATAGTCGCGTAGCATGCCGGTAAGGGCGCCGCTGACGAACATGCCGCCAAACATGGGTCTTCCTGTCTCTGCTGTTTTCGCCCTCTCCCCTCCGCGAGGGAGGGCTGGAGGGAGGATGTATATGTGGCGTGAATTGTCAAAAACAAGGCGGGTGGCGGTCAAGCCCGGATCAGGTGAGCAGCGCCAGAATGCAGTCATCCCCGACTATCGGGTTAGGAACAAGAAGAAAACTGCAGGAGTACATCATGCTCGGCTTTCCCATCGCCCTCGTCGTCGCTAACGGCTTTGAATGGTATGCCCATAAATACTTGCTGCACGGCGTCCCTAAAAAGGGTCAGCCGCGCTACAGCCCTCTGCCCACCAATATGAAAAGCCACTGGGCCCACCACAAGCTGGTGCGCACGGAAGCCTATTACGATGGCGGCTATGTAGAAGGTTGGAGCAACTGGCGCACGCGCAATGAAATCACTTCTTTGCTCAAGATCACGGGCGTGATCACACTGGCCTTTCCGGTGGCGCCTTTCTTTGTACTGGGCAGCTATTACGCCGCCGGCAAATATTTCTATGTGCACCGTCGCTCGCATCTGGACCCGGAGTGGGGCAAGAAGCACATCCCTTGGCATTACGACCACCATATGAACTCCAATCAGGATGCCAACTGGTGCGTCACCCGCCCTTGGTTCGACTACATCATGGGCACCCGCGTGATTTCTTCCGACGATCTGGCCGAAAGCAATCCGCTCGGCATCAAGCTGCCGAAGTTTGTGGAAAAGCGCGTGAACGATGTGGCCCGAAAATTACTGCCTAAGGCCTTTGCGCGTTTGGATGCCAATCGTGCTGAAGAAGCAGGAAATCGTCGTCGTGGCGTAGTGAAAGCGATGCCAGAGCTTGTGGTAGCAGCATAAGCGTTCAGTAGATATGTGGATGTGAGCTCTGCCCATTAAAAAGCCCTGTCATAACGGGGCTTTTTAATGGGTGCTCGCAAGCAGGAGCTTCACGCCTATAATCAGGCCCTCTTGCTCCAGGCAGCTCTGCCGGACTCATTCATGCCCAAGGACTTCCCCATGACCATTTCCCTCTATGCCGCTTCCGTTCCTGTGTTCAAGCAGATGCTGGGCAGTGTCAGTGCCGTACTCACCCTTGCCGAGGCGCATGCGGAGGCAAGGAAGATAGAGCCGACTGTATTTTTACAGGCTCGTCTTTTCCCCGATATGTTTCCGCTGCTGCGGCAGGTGCAGATTGCCTGTGAACATGCACGCGGGGCAGCGGCCCGTCTGAGTGGTGTGGAAATACCGAAGTACGAAAACACGGAGCAGAGCTTTGCCGATTTGCAGGCGCTGATCAGCAGCACGCTGGCCTTTCTGGATGGTTTTGCGCCGGCCCAGATTGATGGCCGCGAAGAGTGTGAAGTTGTCCTGCGTGCCGGCACACCCAAGGAGCGTCGCCTGACAGCTCAGGCCTTCCTGCTGAGTTTCGCCATTCCCCAGTTCTTTTTTCACGTCAACACCAGCTATGCCATCCTGCGTAGCAACGGGGTGGAGATAGGCAAGAAAGACTATATGGGTGCTTATTGAGGTTTTAACGCTAAAAAAGCAGTCGTTTTACCCGAGCCCCTGCAGTGAAGCTGCCGGGGCTTTTCTTTGCGCCTTTCCTCCTCTGTGCTTCTTCCTACAGAAGCTGTCGTATTCCGGCCTGCCATAAAAGCTAGATCCCTTCCTATTCTCTCCTCGTATGACAAGGCCCTTGCAGGATGCACGACGGGCTGGCGCACAGGAGTGGCTATGGACAGGTATACGGACACGAAGCAGACGCGGCTTTCTATTTCTTATTGGGTCAGGAAAGTTTTGTTCCTGCTGCTCTTGGTCTTCTTTTTTAATTTTCCGCGACCGGTATTTTCAGCGCCGCCACTTATGCTGGCCAATGTCTATCAACCCGGTATGGCGCTATCTGATTACTGGGTCAGCGAGAAAATGGATGGTGTGCGCGGCTATTGGGATGGCGAGCAGTTGTGGACGCGGGGCGGCCATCTTGTACAAGTGCCGGGCTGGTTCACCGCCGATTGGCCGGCGCTGCCCATGGATGGTGAGCTTTGGGCGGGGCGTGGCCGCTTTGATATGGCCTCGGCCACGGTGCGGGCTTTGCAGCCTGATGATGGGGCATGGCGCGGTATGCGCTTCATGGTTTTTGATTTGCCCACGGCGCCCGGGGTGTTCAACGATCGCCTCAAGGCCATGCATGAGTTACTGCCAGCGCAGCGTGGAGCACGCTTGCAGGCTGTGGAGCAGCGTCGTGTTAGGAGTCATGCCGAGCTGATGCAGCAGTTGGATGCCGTGGTGAAGGCGGGCGGTGAGGGTCTCATGCTGCATAGCGGCAGTTCGCTGTATCGCGCTGAGCGCAGCGATGATCTGCTCAAGCTCAAACCCTGGGAGGATGCCGAGGCGGTGGTGATTGCCGTATTGCCTGGCAAGGGTAAATACCAAGGCCTGATGGGAGCCTTGCTGGTGGAGATGCCCTCGGGCTTGCGCTTTCGTATAGGCAGTGGCTTCAGTGATGCAGAGCGTCAGCACCCGCCCCCACCAGGCACGTTGCTGACTTATCGCTATCGTGGCCTGCATGCCAGTGGTATTCCGCGCTTTGCCAGCTTTCTGCGCCTGCGCAGGCCGGAGTAGGGTTGCGCATCGACTGTATAAAAGCCGATATAAATTACCTGCGGCATCTGGCAAGGCTTAAGGCTTGCGTGTACTTTCGGGGCTGTTTTTCGGGCCGGCCTTAAGCGGCGGCCATCACTAAAAAGAGACAGGAAATCCACCATGAAACGCCAGTTCACGGCCGCCAGCATCATCCTTCTGGCCGGCTTCGGTCTTGCTGCCTGCAACAAGCCCAAACTCGATAATGACGACTCCAAGGCGGCCTATGCCATTGGCTATATGACAGGCAAGGGCAGTGTTGAGCAGGTGCCCAAGCTGGATACCAAGGCTTTTGTGGCAGGCTTTAATGATGCCTACTCCAAGAAGCCGGGTGTCATCACGGAAGAAGAAATGAAAAAGGCCCTGATGGCCTTCGAGCAGAAAGTACGTGCCGATGCCATGGCCGCTCACCAGAAGGCTGCTGACGCCGATGGTGCCAAGGCCCAAGTCTATCTCGCTGAAAATGCCAAGAAGCCTGGTGTGACCACCACTGCTTCCGGTCTGCAATATGAAGTCATCACTGCAGGCAAGGGCGCTAGCCCCAAGCCTGAAGACATGGTGAAAGTGCACTACGAAGGCAAGCTCTTGGACGGCAAGGTTTTCGACAGCTCCGTGCAGCGCGGTGAGCCGGCTTCTTTCCGCCTGAATCAGGTGATCCCGGGCTGGACCGAGGGCGTGCAGCTCATGAAGGTCGGCTCCAAGTACAAGTTCACCATTCCGCCACAACTGGCCTATGGTCCGGCTGGTGCTGGCCCGATTCCCCCCAACTCCGTTCTCGTATTTGAGGTGGAGCTGCTGGAAGTCGAAAAGTAAGAGCAGCGATGTAATGAGAAAAAGCCGGCGCAAGCCGGCTTTTTCTTTGGAGAGGTTTGCGGTCTCTTTTGGGGCTGAGTTTTTTGAGGATAGCGGCGTCGGAGTCATGATTCGGCGCCATAAAAAAAGCCGGCAGAGATGCCGGCTTTTTTTATGACGCGTGTGAAGCTTAGAGCGAAACGGATGCACCCGCTTCGGCCACGGTGAGTGCCGTCATATTGATGATGCGGCGCACGGTGGCTGAGGCCGTGAGGATATGTACCGGCTTGCTGGCGCCGAGCAGGATGGGGCCCACGGTCACGCCATTGCCCACCGTCACCTTCAGCAGATTGAAGGCGATATTGGCCGCATCCAGTGTCGGCATGATGAGCAGGTTGGCCGAACCCTTGAGGCGCGAGTTCGGGAACACCTGATTGCGGATGGACTCATCCAGCGCGGCATCGCCGTGCATTTCGCCCTCCACTTCCAGATGCGGTGCCATTTCCTGCAGCAAGCGCCAGGTCTTGCGCATCTTGGCGGCACTTTCCGTGTCTTCACTGCCGAAGCTGGAGTGCGACAGCAGAGCCACTCGGGGCGTGAGACCGAAGTTCTTCACGGCTTCAGCGGCCTGCATCGTCATCTCGGCCAGCTGCTCGGCGCTCGGATTGGGATTCACATAGGTGTCGCAGATGAAGAGCGTGCGGTTTTCCATCATGAGCAGATTCATGGCGGCAAACTGGCTGACACCGGGCTTCTTGGGAATGATGCGATTGATATAGCGCAGGTGCAGGCCGTAATTGGCGAAGGTGCCGCAGATAAGACCATCGGCCTCACCGAAATGCACCAGCAGCGAAGCGATCAGCGTGGCGCGTCGGCGCACTTCTTTTTGCGCGAGCTCCGGCGAGATGCCCTGACGCTCCATCAGCTTGTGATAGTAGGTCCAGTAATCCTTGAAGCGGGGATCATCGTCCTGATTGATGATGGTGATATCCACTCCATCGCGTATGCGTAAGCCGAGCTTGGCGATGCGCTTTGCAATCACGGCAGGACGACCGATCAGGATGGGCCTGGCCAGACCTTCGTCCACCACCACTTGCACGGCGCGCAGTACGCGCTCGTCTTCGGCTTCGGCATAGGCGATGCGCTTGGGCGCGGCCTTGGCCTTGGCAAACAGCGGCTTCATGATGAAGGCGGAGTTGTAGACGAATTCGGAGAGGCGCTGCAGATAAGCGTCGAAATCGGTAATCGGGCGGGTGGCGACGCCAGTTTCCATGGCGGCGCGGGCCACGGCCGGTGCGATTTCCAGAATCAGGCGTGGGTCCAGCGGCTTGGGGATCAGGTATTCACGGCCGAAGGAGGACGAGGCATCGCTGCCATAGCCCAAGGTGGCTTCGGACTGTTCGGCGTGAGCGAGATTGGCAATGGCGTGCACGCAGGCAATTTTCATGGCCTCGTTCACGGTGGTGGCACCCACATCCAGTGCGCCGCGGAAAATATAGGGGAAGCAGAGCGCGTTGTTCACCTGATTCGGATAGTCCGAACGGCCGGTGGCGATGATGGCATCAGGGCGCGCTTCTTTGGCCAGCTCCGGCATGATTTCCGGGGTTGGATTGGAGAGCGCGAAAATGATGGGGTCAACCTTCATGCCCTTGAGCATTTCCGGCTTGAGCACGCCGGCGGTGGAAAGGCCGAGGAACATATCGGCACCATCCATCAAATCGGCCAGCACGCGGGCAGAGGTGTTCTGCGCATATTTGGCTTTGCTTTCGTCCATGCCGGCGCGGCCTTCGTAGCACACGCCTTTGGAATCGGCGACGAAGATGTTTTCTTTCTTGGCGCCGAGCGAGACGAGTACATCGAGACAGGCAATGGCTGCAGCGCCAGCGCCTGAGCAAACGATTTTGATATCGCCAATATTCTTTTTGACGATTTTCAGGGCATTGAGCAGGCCGGCACCCACGATGATGGAGGTGCCGTGCTGGTCGTCATGGAAAACCGGAATCTTCATACGCTCGCGGAGTTTCTTTTCCACGTAGAAGCATTCGGGTGCCTTGATGTCTTCCAGATTGATGCCACCGAAAGTAGGTTCCAGCGAGGCAATGATCTCGACGAGTTTTTCCGGATCTTTTTCGTTGATCTCGATATCGAATACATCAACGCCAGCGAACTTCTTGAACAGAACGCCTTTGCCTTCCATCACGGGTTTGGAGGCCAGCGGGCCGATATCGCCCAAGCCGAGCACGGCGGTACCATTGGTGATCACAGCGACGAGATTGCCACGAGCGGTGTAACGGGCAGCGGTGGAGGGGTCGCGTGCGATTTCTTCACAGGGGGCGGCAACGCCGGGCGAATAGGCCAGTGCGAGATCGCGCTGGTTGACCATGGCCTTGGTGGGCGTGACGCTTATTTTTCCCGGAGCCGGGAATTCGTGATAATCGAGTGCGGCTTTGTGCAGTGCCTCATCCATCGTCTTTCTCGCTAGCAATGCCTGAGTCTCCCGAGACACGCCAGATAATGGCAGCGGGAGGCAAAGGGCGTCTTAAGAATCCGCGAAGCATAGCATTTTCAGCTACTTGGAAAGGCCGTTTTGTGTGGTTGGCTGGTCAGGCGGACAAAAGGGAGGTGCCAACCGTACTTGGGAAAGACCTGGAACGAATGCTGGATTGCGGGTTTCCACAATGGCGTCTGTTGGTGCTGCTTCGCTAGCATCTTACGCGCGGTGCAAGGACTTGTTTGTCAGCCGCCTGGAGTCAACGCATAAGGAGTGTGTCATGCAGGAGTCTCTTCAGTTTATCTATGCACATGCGGCTGAAACCGTATTGGCCATGTTTCGTGATCCCGCCTATATCACCCGCAAACATGCCCAGTTGCGCCAGCGCAATATTCGCATCCTCGAGGCCGTGGACAAGCCGGAGCGGTATCGTCTGTCGGTGCGCCGTGATGCCAAGGGTCTGTTGCCGGAATCAGTGCCTGAGTTTGCCCAGAGATTTCTGGAGGGCCGCATCGGGGGGCTGGTTACCACCATAGAGTGGGACTTGTCTGATCCTTCGCTTTATATCGGCAAGAACACTATTCAGCTCGAAGGCATACCCCTGAAAGCACATATCGATTACTGGTTGATGCCACAGGGCGAGCAATGTCTGCATCGCCAGATCATGCATGCAAAGGTGGATGTGCCGCTGATAGCTTCGCGTCTGGAGATTTTTGCACTGGACGCCATACGTAATATTCAGCAGCGGGACTTCGATTACAACGTGGATTTTTTGCGGCAGTCTGTACCGGCGCTGGCGAAAACAGCATGATATTTCTGCTGCTGCAATTAAAAAGGGACGCGAAAGCGTCCCTTTTTAATTGCAGCGGAGACTTATTTTCCTTGCTCGCGCTCGACGGCTCGGTAACCGATATCGCGGCGGTGATATTCGCCTTCCCAGCTCACGACATTAACCAACTCATAGGCATTTGCTTGCGCTTGGGACACGGTGTTGCCCAGTGCGGTGGCGCAAAGCACGCGACCACCGGAAGTGACAACCTTGCCATCTTTCAGCGTGCTGCCGGCATGGAAAATCTTACCGGGAAGTGCAGCGGCCGCATCAAGGCCAGCAATAGCATCGCCCTTGCGAATGTCGCCGGGATAGCCGCCGGCGGCCATGACGACGCCTAGTGCTGCGCGCTCATCCCAGTCTGCGGTGGTGGTGTCCAGTTTCTTTTCGATACCGCGTTCGATCAGCTCCACCAGCGATGATTGCAGGCGGACCATGATGGGCTGCGTTTCTGGGTCGCCAAAGCGGCAGTTGAACTCAATAACCTTGGGCGCACCGTCGCTGGTGATCATGAGACCGGCGTAGAGAAAGCCAGTGTAAGGGTGGCCTTCCTTGATCATGCCCTGCACGGTGGGATTGATGACTTCACGCATGACGCGGGCATGCACTTCCGGCGTAACGACGGGCGCGGGTGAGTAAGCGCCCATGCCGCCGGTATTGGGGCCGGTGTCGGCATCGCCTATGCGCTTGTGATCCTGGCTAGTGGCCATGGGCAGGGCGGTGGTGCCATCCACCATGACGATGAAGCTGGCTTCTTCGCCTTCGAGAAACTCTTCGATGACCACGCGCGAGCCGGCGGCGCCGAAAGCATTGCCGGAGAGCATGTCGGTGACGGCATCTTCGGCTTCGGCTTGCGTCATCGCCACGATCACACCTTTGCCGGCCGCAAGACCATCGGCCTTGATGACGATGGGTGCGCCTTTTTCACGCAAATAGGCGAGGGCTTTATCGGTCTCGGTGAAAACCTGATATTCCGCGGTGGGAATCTGGTGACGTGCGAGGAAGTCCTTGGCAAAGGCCTTGGAGCCTTCCAACTGCGCGGCGTATTGCGTCGGGCCCCACACTTTCAGGCCAGCAGCCTGAAAAGCATTCACCACGCCATTCACCAGCGGCGCTTCCGGGCCGACGATGGTGAGCGCAATGGCGTTGTCCTGAGCGAATTTCACCAGCTGTTCATTGTTGAGAATATCCAGCGCGGCGTTTTCGCATTTGGCTTCAGTAGCTGAGCCGGCATTGCCTGGCGCGACAAAGATTTTCTCGATGCGGCTGTCCTGCGCACATTTCCATGCGAGGGCATGTTCGCGGCCACCAGAACCCAGAATCAGGATTTTCACTGTATTTCTCTCCTCATTGCTCATGCTGTTTTCGTTGCTTCAGCCATGGCAAGGATGAAACATGACAACGGTAAGAGGTCGCAATGCGTCAGTGCAGAGCAAGGCGCGGGTCGGTCGAGGAGCGCAGCATACAAATCGTATGTGAGCACCGCAGACCGGCCCGTAACGCCGCTATGTGCGACGCAGTGCGGCCGGTTTAATGCCTGAAGTGGCGCATGCCGGTGAACACCATCGCGATACCGTGTTCATCCGCTGCTGCAATCACTTCCGCATCACGCATGGAGCCACCGGGCTGGATGACGGCCTTGATACCTACCTTGGCCGCATTGTCGAGACCATCGCGGAAGGGGAAAAAGGCATCGGAGGCCATCACTGAGCCTGCTACTTCAAGGCCAGCATGCTCGGCCTTGATGGCAGCAATACGTGCGGAGTTCACGCGGCTCATCTGGCCTGCACCCACGCCTATGGTCTGGCGATTCTTGGCATAGACGATGGCGTTTGACTTCACGTATTTGGCGACTTTCCACGCAAAAATCAGATCGTGGATTTCGGCCTCGGTGGGTGCGCGCTTGGTGACGATCTTGAGGTCGGAATCCTTGATCATGCCGAGGTCCTGATCCTGCACCAGCAGGCCACCCGTGACACGCTTGAAATCCCATTGGGTGCTGCGGGCATCAATGGAAGGCAGTGCACCGCATTCCAGCACGCGCACATTCTGTTTGGCCTTGGTGATTTCCAGTGCAGCGGCCGAGATGCTGGGCGCAATGATGACTTCGACAAATTGGCGATCGACGATGGCTTTTGCCGTTTCCGCATCCAGCTCGCGATTGAAGGCGATGATGCCGCCGAAAGCGGATTCAGTGTCGGTGGCATAGGCCAGATCATAGGCGCGGCGTATGCCGCCTTCATTTTCCGGCACCACAGATACACCGCAGGGATTGGCGTGTTTGACGATGACGCAGGCGGGCTTGGCGAAAGATTTCACACACTCGAGTGCGGCATCGGTGTCGGCGATGTTGTTGTAAGAGAGCTCTTTGCCCTGCAGCTGCTTTGAGGTGGCAACCGAGGCTTCTTTTGGGGCGGCTTCGGTGTAGAAGGCCGCACGCTGATGCGGGTTTTCGCCGTAGCGCAATTCCTGAGCCTTGAAGAACTGGGTATTGAAGGTGCGCGGGAAAGTATCGCGGGCTTCGAGATCGCCCTTCTTTGCGCCGACCAAGCCGCCGAGATAATTGGCAATCATGCCGTCGTAGCCGGCGGTGTGTTCAAAGGCTTTTACGGCCAGATCAAAGCGGGTTTCGTAAGAAAGTCCACCGGTGCTTTTCACTTCGTCCAGTACGCGGCTGTAATCGCCGGCGCTCACCACGATGCCGACATGGGCGTGGTTTTTGGCGGCGGAGCGCACCATGGTCGGGCCGCCGATATCGATGTTTTCAATGGCGTCGGGCAGGGTGCAGCCGGGCTTGGCCACAGTGGCCGCGAAGGGGTAGAGATTGACCACCACGAGGTCGATGCCGCTGATGCCATGCTCAGCCATGACGGCGTCGTCCTGACCACGACGGCCGAGAATGCCACCATGAATCTTGGGGTGCAGGGTCTTGACGCGACCGTCCATCATTTCCGGAAAGCCGGTGTGGTCGGAGACTTCCGTGACGGCAATGCCGCTGTCCTTTAGCAGCTTGAAGGTGCCGCCAGTGGACAGCAGTTTCACGCCGGCGGCATTGAGTTCGCGGGCGAACTCGACAATGCCGGTCTTGTCGGAAACGGAAATCAGGGCCTGTTTGACGGTCTGGCTCATGGTGCTACCTGTCATGGATAAAGATTCATGGGTTCAGTCGGGCGCGGCAGTACTGTCTCGCCTTTGCAAAGTCATCGCAGCGCGAGAGCCTTGCGATCTCCGGTCAATTCAGAATGAGTTGGCCGGAGATGAAATGAAAAAAGGGCGTAATCGCCCTTTTTGGTTTTTTTCTGCATTCTGCTTACATCAGCCCGTGGTCCTTGAGCTTCTTGCGCAGTGTGCCGCGGTTGAGGCCGAGGATTTCAGAGGCGCGTGTCTGGTTGCCGCGCGTGTATTCCAGCACCACTTCCAGCAAGGGAGCTTCCACTTCGGCGAGGACCATGTTGTACACATCGGTCACCTGTTCGCCGCCGAGGTTGGCGAAGTAATTACGCATGGCAAGTTCAACATGGTCACGCAGCGCTTTCTGCTGGGTGCCATTGGAGGGGAAGGGCTGTTTCAGATTGGACATATCGACGCTTTGATTGTTGCCGTTGAGAAGTAACGGATCCATGTTGAGATTGTTCATGCCGCTCTTACCTCTCCTTCGATAAGCGTTCCGAAAGACTCGTGTAAGGAGCCGCGGACAAAGGCCAGTTGCTGGGCCGGTGTTTCCAATTTGTTGAAATGACGCGACAAGGCCGCCGACTCCGGGGCTGTAGTATGCGGAAAATATTCCGTATACCAGCCGAAATGCTTGCGGGCGAAGCGCAAGCCCTGGAAGTCACCGTAAAACGCGTAGAGAGCTTCCAGATGTCCCTGAATGACCGTAGCTACCTCTGCACGAGTGGGCGGAGGCAGGTGTTCCCGGGTACGGAGGAAGTGAATTATGTCGCGAAAAATCCACGGCCGCCCATGGGCGCCGCGGCCGGCCATAATACCATCGCAGCCGGTGTGAACAAGCACCTTTTCGGCCTTTTCCGGCGAGTCGATATCACCATTTGCGAGCACTGGAATTTGTACGGCCTGCTTGACAGCGGCAATGGTGTCGTATTCCGCCTCACCCATGTATTTGTCGCTGCGCGTGCGGCCGTGCATGGCCAGCATTTGTATGCCGCAGTCTTCGGCAATGCGCGCAATGCGCACGCCATTACGGTTCTCGGGATTCCAGCCGGTACGTGTTTTCAGTGTCACCGGTACGTCCACGGCAGCGACCACGGCTGTCAGTATTTCGGCCACCAGCTTTTCATCTTGCAGCAGTGCTGAACCAGCCAGACGGTTGCAGACCTTCTTGGCGGGGCAACCCATATTAATGTCGACAATTTGCGCGCCTAGCTCCACGCAAGCTCGCGCCGCCTCCGCCATCATCTGCGCGTCGTAGCCAACAATCTGTACGGTGCGCGGCTCGGGCTCGCCCCATGCTCCTTCGGCATAGCCGTCCAAGCGTGTGGCGGATTTGCGCGAGCTCCACAAACGCACATCGGAGGCCACCATTTCCGAGACCACATGGCCTGCGCCCCATTGCCGGCAAAGTTGTCGGAATGGACGGTCTGTCACGCCGGCCATGGGGGCCAGGGCGAGGGGCGTGCTGATCAGGTGTGGACCGATGTAGAAGGGTTTGAGCATGGCACATCCGACCGTTCGGGCTGAGGCTTGCTCAGCAGGGAGCGCGGGGCGCGGATGATAGCGGGAGCGGCGGTCGGGGGCAAAGCTCCGCCCCCGCAACCCCTTATCGGGTCGGCGGGGGCGGAGGAGTCAGAGCACGGGGTCGAGGCTGTAATTCACCGCGGTAGTACCCGGATCAACGATGTCCAGCGAGATGCGGATAGGCGTGTCCGGGGGCATGCGACGCAGTAGCCGGGCTTCGCCACGTAGATATTCCATGGGCTTGAGCAGGCGGCTGGCCACCACCTCATTGGCATTATTGGTGAAGCGCAGGCGCAGGGAGGGCATGGGCTGTGCAAAGCGGGCATTGTTCTTGACGATGGCATCCACCACCAGAGCATTTTCTGCAGTGGGATGTTTGCGCACCACCAGCTCTTCCACGCGCAATTTGCTGGGGTCGGGAATATCGGGCAGACGACAGCCGAGTTGGGCGCAGGCTTGCTCGAACCAGGGGCGGGTGGTCGGTTTGACAGCCAGATGCTCAAAATTGAAATACGTGTATTGCGCGGCAAACATTGCCAGGGCGACCAGACAGAGAAAGGTCCAGCTCAGCAGATGCCCCCAGTTGATGGGTTCACGGCGCGGTTTGAGCACTACAGGCGCATCAACATGGGCCAGCGGGCGGTCTAGCGAGAAGGGATTGGGGATCAGCGGTGTTGATGAGTTGCTGCTGAGGTCGTCGTTGTCGAGAAAGCTCAGGACATCAGCATCGTCGCCCAGAAAGTCATCGGCGGGCGCCGCTGCGGCCGGGGCAGGAGTTGGTGTGGATCTGGCGGCCGGCTTACGCGAGACGGCTTCTTCGGCAACGCGTGGCCCCATGCCCATAGCGGCAGCCATCTTGGCATTCTTGGGCGGCGCCTTGGATTTGCCATCCAGGATTTCCATGCCGTATTTTTTGCTGTCCTGCTTTTTCTCTTCGTGCTCGAGCTCGGAAAGAATGTTCTTGGCCCAGGATTCGTCCGCGCTTTCGCTCAGAATCTGCGGATTGCCTTCCGGAATGGCGACATCATCACCGGCCTCATCCAGAAACTCGCTGAGCTCATCGTCGAAGCGTGGGGATTTGCTCTGGCTGGGAGGCGGCGCTTTCTCGTCGGCCACCATGAAGGCGCTGATGTCATCGTCGCTGAAGCCGAAATCATCGCTAGTGCTGCCTTCGCCCTGTGCACCGGGAATCTGCCAGTCCTCTGTGGGGGCTGCTCCACCGGCAGTCTTGCTGCCTTTCTCACCGATCAGAGCCAGTGCCCAGGACTCATCGTTGCCGGCGCCTTTTTGCTTGGGCTTGGGCGCAGCCGGGGCAGCTGCGGGGGCGGCTTTCTGGCCGGCGCCCACAAGGTGCTGGTCGGCACGGAATACCTGCAGGCAGGAACCACAACGCACACTGCCGCCTTTGGCGGCGAGCTGGGCATCACTGATACGGAATGTGCTGCCGCAATGCGGGCATTTGGTTTGCTTGGCGTCGGTCATGTCCAGTCCTTGAGCGCGTGCCGATCGGATTACCTGCGTAATCTACTGCGCGGCCCTGAATTTTTACAGCAACTTACCGGCTGTTTTGATGAAGTGCCGTTAAGTGTGTCGCGTCCCGGCGTAATGCCTGGTCTGCTTCGGCTTTCAGGAGTGGCGGCTGCCAGAAAGCCGGCACCAGTCTTCTTCCTTGATGGCCAGACCATTCATGTCGAACCACTGCCCATAAACTTCACGCAATTCGTCCACCTGCGGCTGGATGATGCCGGAGAGGGCGATCTGCGTGCCGGGTCGGCTGTGGCCGGCCAGAGCTGGCGCCAGCATGGCCAGCGGGCCGGCGAGAATATTGGCGACGATGACATCGGCGGTGATGGCGGGCATGTCTTCAGGCATGAAGGTATGAATGCGATCCCCAACGCCGTTGTGTTCAGCATTATTGCGCGTGGCGGTCAGGGCCTGCGGGTCGTTATCTACACAAAAGGCTTCTTTGGCGCCCAGCAGAAGCGCAGCGACGGCGAGAATGCCGGAGCCGCAGCCGTAATCAATAACGGTCTTGCCGTCCAGCTCCAGTCCATCCAGCCACTCCATACAGAGTGCCGTAGTGGGATGGGTACCGGTGCCGAAGGCCAGGCCGGGGTCGAGCAGAAGATTGATGGCATTCGGCTCGGGCGGCGGCGTCCAGCTAGGGACAACCCAAAGGCGCTTGCCGAACTGCATGGGATGGTAATGGTCCATCCAGGCTCGCACCCAGTCCTTGTCTTCCAGAAGTTCTACACGATGCTCGGGCAGTTTGTGGCCGAGCTGGGCTTCCAGAAAGTCGATGATGGCATCCACTTCTGAATCAGCCGTGAACACGCCAATGACGCGGGTGGCATCCCAGAGCGGGGTGGCACCGGGTGGCGGCTCCAGCAGAGGCTGATCAGCGGAGTCCTCCATGAGTACCGCCGCCGCACCCAGCGCTTCGAGAATCTCTTCGTAGCGCGGTGCATCCGCCTTGGTGGTTTCTATCTTGAGTTGCAGCCAGGTCATGGAGTTTCCGCCAAAAGCAAAAAGCGAAGTGTAATGCACTCCGCTTTTTGTGTGTTACGTCGCTACTAGAACTTCAGCGTGGAGACTTTAGAGTCCAAGCTTCTTTTCCAGATAGTGGATATCCACCCCGCCCTTGGCGAAATTTGCATCACGCATGATTTCGTCGCGATGCAGGGGGATATTGGTCTTGATGCCGTCTACCACGATCTCGTCCAGCGCATTGCGCATACGTGAGAATGCCACTTCACGACTGGGACCGAAGGCAATGAGCTTGCCGATCAGTGAATCGTAATTGGGCGGCACGCTATAGCCGGAGTAGATATGCGAGTCCATGCGGATGCCGGGACCGCCGGGGGCGTGGAAGTAGTTGATCTTGCCGGGGCAGGGGATGAACTTCTTCGGGTCTTCGGCATTGATACGGCACTCGATGGCATGGCCACGGATGACGATGTCCTTCTGTGTCACGGACAGGCCTTTTCCGGAGGCCACCAACAGCTGCTCTTTGATGATGTCTATGCCGGTCACAAGCTCCGTCACCGGATGTTCCACCTGTACGCGGGTGTTCATCTCGATGAAGTAGAACTGCTCGTTCTCGTAAAGAAACTCGAAGGTGCCGGCGCCACGATACTTCATCTGCTCGCAGGCTTTGACGCATGACTCAGCCACTTTGGCGCGAATCTTTTCTGGAATATGCGGGGCAGGGGCCTCTTCCACCACCTTCTGGTGACGGCGCTGCAGAGAGCAGTCGCGATCGCCGAGATGTATGGCTTTACCCTTGCCGTCGCCTATGACCTGAATTTCCACATGACGCGGATGCTCTAGGAATTTTTCCATATAGACGGTGTCATCACTGAACGCAGCCTTGGCTTCTGATCGCGTGACGAAAAGCGAGTTGAGCAGGGCCGACTCGGTATGCACCACGCGCATGCCACGACCACCGCCACCGGCCGCGGCCTTGATGATGATGGGATAGCCGATTTTCTTGGCGGCAGCGATCGCGTTTTCTTCCGTCACCGGGCCACCGGAGCCGGGCACAGTGGGCACGCCGGCCTTTTTCATGGCCTCAATGGCGGAAACCTTATTGCCCATGAGGCGTATGGTTTCGGGGCGCGGACCGATAAAGGTAAAGCCTGAGCTTTCCACCGCTTCAGCAAATTCCGCGTTTTCCGCGAGAAAGCCGTAGCCGGGGTGTATGCCCTGGGCATCGGTGACTTCAGCGGCAGAAATCAGCGCCGGAATATTGAGATAGGAATCCTTGGACGCCGCCGGGCCTATGCAGACGGATTCGTCGGCCAGGCGCACATGCAGCAGGTCGCGGTCAGCCTTGGAATAGACGGCAACGGTGCGAATGCCCATTTCCTTGCAGGCGCGCAGGATACGCAGCGCAATTTCGCCGCGATTGGCGATAACCACCTTCTCGAGCATTTTGGTCATTTTCCTGCTCAGACGATGGTGACGAGGGGCTGATCGAATTCCACGGCCTGGCCGTTGTCGACCAGAATGCTTTCGATGACGCCACTTTGCTCGGCTTCGATCTGGTTCATCATCTTCATGGCTTCCACGATGCAGATGACATCACCTTTCTTCACCGTCTGACCGACTTCGGCAAAGGCGGCTGAGCCGGGTGAGGCCGAGCGGTAGAAGGTGCCAACCATGGGCGAACGTTGCACAAAGCCACGTGTGGGCGGCTCAACGGCAGCGGGTGCCGGGCCCTGGGTAGGGTCAACTGGCGCAGCCGCAGCAGCGACTGGAGCCGGCGCGGCTAGTGGAGCGGGGGCATATTGCGGCTGGGCATAGACTTGGGTGGCTGCGTTAGGGCGATGGCGGGCAATGCGCACCGACTCTTCGCCTTCGGTAATTTCCAGTTCATCAATACCGGACTCTTCCAGCAGTTCGATGAGTTTCTTGACCTTGCGAATATCCATTGTGTGTTCTCGTGAATATCAATGAGGATTATTGAAGAGGGATTTCAGGCTGATGCCAGCCGTTTCAAAGCAAATTCGAGGGCAAGTTCATAACCCTGTGCTCCGAGACCGCAGATCACGCCGACTGCGATATCGGAAAAATACGAATGCCGCCGGAAGTCTTCACGGGCATGCACATTGGACAGATGAATCTCAACAAAGGGGATGGCGACGCCCAGCAGGGCATCACGCAGCGCTACCGAGGTATGGGTAAAGGCGCCTGGGTTGATCAGGATGAAGTCGGTGCCGTCGAGACGTGCCGCTTGGACGCGATCCACAAGCTGACCTTCATGGTTGCTCTGGAAGTATTCGAGGCGGACGCCTGCTTCCTGTGCTTGAAGATTGAGGCCGGCGTTGATGGTGTCCAGTGTGTCGGCGCCGTAGATGCCGGGCTCGCGCGTGCCCAGCAGGTTCAGATTGGGGCCGTGCAGGACAAGAATTTTGCTCATTGCGTGCTTTGCTTCCATGGGGTCGCGCCGTTCAGGCGTGACCGCTTCCAGGTTGTTTGCTGGCTTATGACCGAGCGGTTCCGGATTTTGCCTCAGACCTGCGTGGCCGGCAAAGGGGCTGGACACTGACTTCGCAACAAATTGTGTGCGGCTTCTCGTTGTGGCTGAAGCCTGCTAGGTCCAAGCGAAATGCCGGAAGTTCGCAGCACAATACCCAAAGAGGCCTGCGCTGGCAACGATGAGTGTTTTAGAGGGCGGGCAATAGCGACTGCTGTATCCACTGGATGAAGTCGGGGGCGGGCATCTCACCCAAAAGTCGTAGCTCCGGCCTTTCCCGGCCTTGTTTGTCATACACAAGAATGGCAGGTAGCCCGGCCAGCTGATGCTGGTCCAGCAGTTGCTGTATATCCGGGCTCAGGTTGCTGGCGTCTATTTGCAGCAGAAGCAGGGGGCTCATGGCGTTTTGCACATCAGCGCGATTGAAGACGGTGTTTTTCCAGACAACGCAGCTCCCGCACCAGTCGGCATAAAACTCCAGCATGACAGGGCGGCCATGACCGGCGGCCAATGCGGCTGGCAGCTGTGCGACTGTGATCACCTGAAAGTGGCCCGGTTTGTTAGTTAGCACAAAGTCCGGCGTTGCTGGTGTTTTTGCACCCATTAGCAGGCGTATGCCGATATAGCCGCTGCTGGTGGCCAGCAGGAGCAGCAGGCAGGCGCCGATCACGGCGTGGCGGGCGCTGGAGCGTAGCAGCCAGAGGCCGGGCAGCGTCGCGAGCATGGCTAGGGCAATAAGAATGAGGGCGGTTTTCACGGCGCCGATGCTAGACCAAGCGGGTGGCGGCTGGCCATCCGTATCATGTCGTCTTAAGTGCATGCATTGCGCGGCGCGGCTCTTCTGGTTGGTGGCTTGCCGCGTGTAGAATCGGCGGCCTGCAATCAAGGGTGGCAGATCCTCTTTTCGAATTCCCGGTCCCGGTAGCGAGAGCACTCAGGCAAGTGATGGACAGCTGGTATGACGGCCTGAGTGGGCGCTGGCAGGATTTGCGCGAGCGCTGGGGTTTGAATGAGCAGGGCTTGCTGCTGCCTGCCCTTTTTCTTCTATTTGTAATTACCCAATGTTTTCTAGCCTGGTCCTGGAGTCGGGAGCCGCGCCCCTTTGCAGTGACAGCGGGGCGGCCGGCGCCAGCACCCGGTGTGGTGATGGCACGTACCTTGGCCGATGTCAGTGCGACGCTGACGGGGAAAAAAGGCGGCTATCTGCACAACGATCTGCTGCCTCCCGGTGTGCTGCTGGACAATATGCCGTCTTGGGAGCTGGGCGCTCTGCGCCAAGTGCGTGATATGACGCGGGTGATGCATCGCGATCTGGGCTTGTCGCCGCGTATGGTCGAGGATGCTGATCTGGCGGATGCGGATGCAGCTTTTAGTGGCGGCGAAAGTGCTTGGGCCTTCCCTTCGACAGAAAGCGAACTCAAGCGCGGCACGGCGGCTGTTCGATCCTATGCGCTACGTCTCAATGGCGGGCGCGATGCCCGTTTTCTTGTGCGTGATGCCTATCTGGTGCAGTGGCTGTCGGCAGTTGAGGGCGGTCTGGATGGTCTGTCGGCCCGGCTCAATGCCTCCTTGCCGGATCATCCTGTGCTGGCTGGTCGTCATCCTGGCAGTCTGCAGTCGCTGGAGCAGACCTCCTGGTGGCGGGTGGACAATGTCTTTTATGAAGCCAGGGGTAGTGCTTGGGCGCTGATGCATCTGCTCAAGGCCGTGGAGATAGATTTCGGGCCGGAGCTGGCCAGGCGGCAGGCTCTGCTCAGTCTGCGCGCAGCCATTCATGAGCTGGAGGCCACGCAACAGACAGTATGGAGTCCGGTCATTCTCAATGGCTCCGGTTTTGCCGTCTTTGCCAATCACTCCTTGGTCATGGCCAATTACCTCAATCGTGCCCGTACAGATCTGGCTGATGTGCGCATGTTGCTGCAGGCTGCGGCTCCGCAGGAGTGAGAGCGGCTTCCCGGCACAGTGTTTTGATGCAGTTTGCAGGCAAAAATACCGGAAAAAACCTGCCGACTGTATGGACATCATGGGGCTCACCCCATAAATTACGCAGCCGACACAATGGCTGGTTTTTCGGGTCGGACCCGCGGCCATTCGCAGTCCACACTGTCTTCAAAGCATGTACAGTCCGCTGTTCAAAAGCATTGACGAGCATCAACCCCGGTCTTTATGGCTGGAGCGTGCATGCGCTTTTGTGTTTAGAAGTTCGTTTCACAGGTTCGGTCGGGCACAGGCGTCCACTCTTGTCCGACCATATAAAGAAGGCAGATCCGAATCTCAGGCGGGTCTGCCGTTGCAAGGGGAGTAGACGCATGCGGTCATCTCTTATCCTCCGTGCCGGAGTGGCTCTTGCCGCTTTGGTGTTGGCCTCCGCGGCCACGGCTACCCAGCTTGATATGACGCCGGGTGTCACGGAGATCAGCCACGAAGTTTTCAAGCTTCATCGCTTCATGCTGTACATCTGTATCGCCATAGGCGTGGGTGTATTTGGCGTGATGTTTTACTCCATTTTTGCGCATCGCAAATCCAAGGGCGCCAAGGCGGCCGACTTCCACGAAAGCACGCTGGTGGAAGTCATCTGGACCGTCATTCCCTTCGTCATCCTTATTGTCATGGCAGTGCCCGCAACTCGCGTGCTGGTAGCCATGAGCGATACCGGGGATGCTGATCTCACTATTCGTGTGACCGGCTCGCAGTGGAAGTGGCATTACGAATACCTCACCTACGAAGACACCAAGGATGTGGGTCTCGGCTTCTACTCTGTGCTGTCTACACCGCGTGAGCAGTATGAGCATCAAGGCAAGGGTCTGCTCAATATGAGCAAGAACCAGCCTGACTTCGAAAAGAGCCCGCACTATCTGCTGGAAGTGGACAAGCCTCTGGTCATCCCCACCGGCAAGAAAGTGCGCTTCTTGGTGACTTCAGATGACGTGATCCACGCATGGTGGGTGCCGGACTTCGCGCTCAAGCGCGATGCCATTCCTGGTTTTATCAATGAAATCTGGACTGATGTTCCCGCCGGCAAGGAAGGCGTGTACCGCGGTCGTTGTGCTGAGCTCTGTGGCAAAGATCACGCTTTCATGCCCATCGTGGTGGAGGCCAAGTCCACGGCCGACTTCGATGCCTGGCTGAAAGAAGCCAAGGTCAAGGCCGAAGAAGAGGCCAAGGCCGCCGCCAACTCGGCTGATTACAAGTTTGCCGATGTGGCGGAAGCCAACAAACTGGGTGAAGAGGTTTACAACAGCCACTGTGCCGCCTGCCACCAGGTCAATGGTGACGGTCTGCCGCCTATGTTCCCGGCGCTCAAGGGCTCCAAGATTGCGACCGACAAGGCTCATGTGGATGCCCACATCCATATCGTGGTTGCTGGTAAGAACGCCATGCCGGCCTGGAAGGGCATGCTGTCTCCCAAGGAGCTGGCGGCTGTTATCACTTACGAACGTAACGCATGGGGCAATAGCACGGGTGATCTCGTGCAGCCTTCTGACGTTGCCGCTTCCAAGTAATCAGGGGAGAGAATAGAAATGGGTCACGCTGCTTCCCACGATCATCACGACGATCACCACCACGAACTGCCTCCGTTGTGGAAGCGTATGTTCACGACATCGAACCATAAAGACATTGGTTCGATGTACCTGATCTTCGCTTTCATCATGCTGCTCTGCGGTGGCTCTGCCGCCATGGTTATCCGTGCCGAGCTCATGTATCCCGGTCTGCAGTTGGTGCAGCCGGATTTCTTCAACCAGATGACGACCGTGCATGGCCTCATCATGGTGTTCGGCGCCATCATGCCGGCCTTCACGGGCTTCGCTAACTGGATGGTGCCCATGATGATAGGCGCGCCTGATATGGCGTTGCCGCGTCTTAACCTGTTCAGCTTCTGGCTGCTGCCGTTTGCGTTCAGCATCCTGATTTTCTCCGTCATCATGTCCATTCTCGGTCATGGCGCGGCTCCGAATTTCGGCTGGACTTTCTACGCACCGCTGTCGACCAAGTTCGCACCAGCCAGCACCGACTTCTTCATCTTCTCTGTGCACTTGATGGGTATCTCTTCCATCCTCGGCGCCATCAACGTGGTCGTGACGATTTTCAATCTGCGCGCCCCCGGCATGACCTTCATGAAGATGCCGCTGTTCGTGTGGACCTGGCTCATCACGGCCTTCCTGCTGATTGCCGTAATGCCGGTGCTCGCTGGTGTGGTGACCATGATGCTGACAGACCGCCACTTCGGTACCAGCTTCTTTGATGCCGCCGGTGGTGGCGATCCCGTGATGTTCCAGCATATTTTCTGGTTCTTCGGGCATCCCGAGGTGTACATCATGATTCTGCCGTCCTTCGGCATAGTCTCGGCCGTGATCCCGACCTTCGCGCGCAAGCCGCTGTTCGGTTACGCCTCCATGGTTTACGCCACAGCCTCTATCGCTCTGCTGTCTTTCGTGGTGTGGGCGCATCACATGTTCACCACCGGCCTGCCTCTCGCTGGTGCGCTGTTCTATATGTATATGACTATGCTCATCTCCGTGCCCACCGGCGTGAAGGTGTTCAACTGGGTCGCTACCATGTGGAAGGGCTCGATGACCTTCGAAGCGCCCATGCTGTTTGCCATTGCCTTCGTGATTCTTTTCTCCATCGGTGGCTTCTCCGGTCTGATGCTGGCCATCACACCGGCTGACCAGCAGTATCAGGATGCTTACTTTGTGGTAGCACACTTCCACTATGTGCTGGTGTCCGGTGCCCTGTTCTCCATGTTTGCCGGCGCCTACTACTGGCTGCCGAAGTGGACCGGCCATATGTACAACACCAAGCTGGCCAACTGGCATTTCTGGAATTCGCTGCTGTCTGTGAATCTGCTGTTCTTCCCCATGCACTTCGTGGGTCTGGCCGGCATGCCACGTCGTTATGCCGACTATTCCCAGCAGTTTGCCGATCTCAATTTCTGGATTTCCATTGGTGGCTTCTGGTTCGGCCTTAGCCAGCTGCTTTTCCTGGCTGTGCTGCTCACTGCCAAGAAAGGTCCGAAGGTGGATGCCCAGGTATGGGAAGGTGCTGAAGGTCTGGAATGGACCGTGCCTAGCCCGGCCCCTTACCACACTTTTGAAGATCCTCCTGTCGTCAAATAAGGCGGCAGTACAAGCGAGATGATACGGGCAAGGATGCTCGTCACCTGAAGGTGCTGTGACGGCATGACCGATGTGCAGGAAAAGGCTGAACCCACCACCGCCGAGAGCAACCGGCGGCTACTGATCCGATTGGGCTTGGTAGTGGTGGCGATGTTTGTTTTTGCCGTGTTCATCATGCCGCCAATTTACGATGCCTTTTGCGAGATCACCGGCCTCAATGGCAAGGGCTCGAACAAGGCGGCAGTAGCTTCAGTGCGGGAAGATGATTCCCGGACAGTGAGTGTAGAGTTTTTGGTAGACACGGATGCCGCCTTGCCTTGGGAGTTTCGCAAGGGTGAGGCAGCGGTCCGGGTTCATCCGGGGGAGATCACGAAAACATTGTTTTACGTGAAGAACCTGGGCAGCAAGGCGGTGACAGGAAGGGCCATTCCCTCGATTTCACCGAACGAAGCTGCCAGGCATTTCAAGAAGACGGAGTGCTTCTGTTTCCGGGAGCAGCGCTTGGAGGCTGGTGAAGAAAAAGAAATGCCCATGGTTTTTTATGTAGACCCGGCACTTCCTAAACACATCACCACCATCACGCTGTCCTATAAGTTTTACAACATGAATAAACCCTGAACGAAGGGAGACCATAGATGTCTGAGCACCACAGCCCCGCCGCTACAGGCGAGAAGCCAACCCGTTATTATGTGCCGGCCTCCAGTCCCTGGCCCATGCTGGGATCCTTCATTCTTTTCATTCTGGTCATTGGTGCCGGTAGCCTGATTCAGGGCCATGGCGTCACTGACCTGAGCCGCGGCCTGCAGTCCAACGGCGCCGGCAAATTCTGGTGGCTTTTCCCCATCGGCCTTTTCGGTGTCTTCTTCCTGATGTGGAAGTGGTTCGGCGATACCGTGAAAGAAAGCTTGGGTAATATGAACTCTGTCCAGATGGATCGCTCCTATCGTCAGGGCATGACCTGGTTCATCTTCTCTGAAGTGATGTTCTTCGCCGCTTTCTTTGGCGCTCTGTTCTATACCCGCTGGCTGACAGTGCCTTGGCTGGGTGGTGTAGGTGAGCGCGGCGTGATGACGCATGAACTGCTGTGGCCGAACTTCCAGGCCATGTGGCCGCTGGTGACTACGCCCTCTGGTGTGCAGACCGAGGCCATGAGCCCTTGGGGTCTGCCTTTCATCAATACCGTCATTCTGCTTATCTCTTCGGTGACGCTGACGATTTCCCACCACGCCCTGCTTGCAGGCGATCGTGTCAAGCAACGCAATTTCCTGGCGGTAACTTTCATCCTTGGCCTGATCTTCCTGGGTCTGCAGGTTGAAGAATATATGCATGCCTATGGCCATATGGGCTTGACGCTGAAGTCTGGTATCTACGGCTCCACCTTCTTCATGCTCACCGGTTTCCACGGCCTGCATGTGACTATCGGCACCATCATGCTCATCATCATGTTTGTGCGTACCCTGAAGGGCCATCTAACGCCGGACAACCACTTCGCTTTTGAAGCGGCGGCTTGGTACTGGCACTTTGTGGACGTGGTGTGGCTGTTCCTCTTCGTGGCGGTCTACTGGTTCTGAATACAGCAGACCTTGAAGGGGCTTACGCAGCCTGCACAAAAAAGCCCGGATTCTTCCGGGCTTTTGCTTTTCAATGCGAGCCCCGTGAAAGCGCTGCTCGCAGGGACTTGCATGATGTGGCTTGGCGCTTAGCGCGGCGTGAGCTCTGTGCTGGCGGGTTGCTGCACCTGCGGCAGGCCGTGCGGAGCAATGAGACCGAAGAAGGACGCGAGAAACAGGCCGAGAATGATGGCGATGGAAAAGCCCAGGCGCCAGATCAGGAATTTCAGGGTCTTTTGCGATTCACCGGGGCCGCCCTTCATCAGGTGGAAAAGCGCGGTAAACAGGCTGAAGAGTACGGCTAGCATGGCCAGCAGCACGATGATCTTGATCCACATGATGATTACCTTTTTGAGTCTGCCGCCTGTGCAAATGGGGTGGTCGGCGAGTGCGGGAGTGTAATTGATGCGATGGCTGCTCACTAAGCAATTGCGTATCCGGCTGGGCTCTCGTGTCTGGCAGCCGCGCCTTGGCATTCTGTTGCTGGGGCTGCTAACCGTGGCTTTCTTTTGCCGTCTGGGCTTCTGGCAACTGGCACGGGCCTTGGAAAAAGAACAGATGACGGCACGCTATGAGCAGCGCCTGCATATGCCGCCGCTGGACCTGCCGCAACTGCTGAGCAAGGGCGCCGATGTAGAAGACTTTCCGGTACGCCTGCAGGGGCGCTATGACAACAGCCGGCTGGTGTATCTCGACAACCAGCCCAATGGCCCAGTGGCCGGCTTTCATGTCTATACCGTGTTTTTTCCTGAGGGCGATGCGACGGGCATTCTGGTCAATCGCGGCTGGGTGCCGGTGGGTCAGGACTTTCAGAGCGTGCCCGCCGTGCCGGCGGCCACAGGAGTCGAGGTCGTCGGCAGCGTAGCGCTGCCCTCGCCCTATTTCACGGTGGGCGAGCCGGATTATCAGAAGCATCCCTTGCGCGTTTCCCGTCTGGAGATGTCGCCGGTATCGGCGGCGCTTGGTGTACAATTGCGCCCCTTTGTCATACGGCTGGATGCGGCGGCGGCCGATGGTTTCCGCCGTGAGTGGTCACCAGCGGCACGCTTGGGCATGCCGCCGGATAAGCACCGGGCCTATGCCTTCCAGTGGTTCTGCCTAGCTCTCACTGTTCTGGTGGTGCTGGTCGTTGTGAACCTGAGCAAGAGCGGTAGTCGAAACGATGAGTGAACAGATTCCCGCGAGCCCGGCCAGTTCGGTGCAGGGTCGCAAGAACAAAATCCTGCTGCTGCTTTTGCTGGCCAGCTTTGTCATTCCCTTTGTGGTGGGCGAGCTCGCCTATAAAAAGCATTGGTATAAGGGCGGTGCGACCAATAAGGGGCAGCTGCTGCAGCCGCCACTGGCTTTTGCGGATTTGAAGTCGCGTGATGTCGGCGGCAAAATCTTGGATGCCTCTTTCACCAAGGACAGCTGGTGGATGCTTTATGTGTTGCCGGCGGATTGCGCCGCAGCTTGTCGCAATCGCCTGTTCCAGATGCGGCAGTCGCCCTTGGCTTTAGGTAAAGAGGGTGGCCGACTCAATGCGGTGCTGGTGGTAACCGGTCCGGTGGCTGCTGAAACAGAAGCCTTGCTGCAAAAAGAATTTGCCGGACTCCAGCGCGTCGAAGCCACCGTGGCGCAGATCGACAGCGTGCTGGCGCCAGCGGCGGCTAACGCCAGTCAGGCCGGGCTTTTATACCTCATGGATCCCATGGGCTGGATCATGCTGACTTATCCGCCGGAAGCGGATGAGAAAACCTCCATCATCAAGGCAGAGGATGCACTTGATGATCTGCGCAAAATGCTGAAGAACTCCCGAATTGGCTAACTCAAATTTTCCTGCGCTGAGCCCCGCACGGCTCTGGCTGACACGACTGGCCGTGATCACGGTGTTGATCACCGCTGTGGTAGTGGCACTGGGTGCCTGGACTCGTCTTTCCGACGCCGGTCTCGGTTGCCCGGACTGGCCGACCTGCTATGGCTCCATCACGGTGCCACTTTCGGAGCAGGCGATTGCGCGTGCGCATGAGCTGTATCCGGATCAGCCTTTCGTGGCGGCCAAGGCCTGGCCAGAAATGATTCATCGCCATTTTGCCAAGACCATTGGTGTGCTCTGTATTGCCATGGCGTGCTTTGCAGTTTTTGCGGCGCGTCGTGAAAAGGATGTGCCGGTCAAGCACGCTGTTTTCCTGCTGTTGCTGGTTTGCTTGCAGGGTGCTTTTGGCGCTTGGACAGTCACCATGAAACTGTTTCCGCCAGTAGTGACGGGGCATCTGCTTTTTGGCTTTGCCACCTTTACCACGATGTTCCTGTTGGCGCTTCGTCTCTCTCCCTTTCTGCGCAGCAGCGGCAATCTGGCGGCCCGCAAGCTCCTGCCTCTGGCCGTGCTGGCCCTGCTGGTGCTGGTGCTGCAGATTGCTCTCGGCGGCTGGACGGCCTCCAATTACGCCGCCACGGTCTGTCTTGAACTGCCGGTGTGTCAGGATGGCTGGATACAGTGGTTAGATTTTTCTGATGCCTTTGCCATACACACGTATGAAGGCACGACGTTTGAGTTTGCTCCGCATCTGGATGCCGCCGCCAAACTCACCATTCATGTCAGCCATCGTCTTGGCGCCATGGTAACGACGGGCGTGCTGCTCTTGCTGGCTCTGTTATTACTGACTCGCGGCGCGGATCGCTATCACCGTTTTGCCTGGGCCTTGCTGTTGATGCTGGCGCTGCAAGTGGGCTTGGGTGTTTCCAATATCGTTTTCCATTTGCCGCTGGCGGTGGCCGTGGCGCATAACGTGGTGGCTTTGCTGCTCTTGCAGGTGCTGGTGGCACTGATCTTCAGTTTGAGTCAGGAAAAGGCACCGCCCGTGGTCAATGCCACAGTCCGTCATCCCCAGCGTGGCCGTCGCCAGCCTTCACGCCCGGAGCGTAAAAAATCATGACCACTCTTGTTGAGAAGCCCGGTGTCGAGAAGCCCGTCGTGGAAAAGCCGCTGTGGCGTGCTTATTGGGAGCTGACCAAGCCGGGTGTTGTTGCCCTGCTGATGGTAACGGCCGTCATCGGCATGTTTCTGGCCACGCCGGGCATGGTGCCGCTGCGGGTATTGATTCTGGGCTCGCTGGGTTTGGCGCTGTCCATGATGGCGTCGGCCGTGGTCAATCAGGTCATGGATCAACGTATTGATGCCATCATGGCGCGCACACAAAAGCGTCCCTTGGTGGAAGGTCGAGTGAACACGACTGCAGCGCTGCTGTTTGCGGCGGCCTTGTGCGTGCTCTCTCTGTTCATTCTGGATGTTTACATCAACCGTCTGACCGCCGTGCTGACCTTCTTCGGTATTGTGGGTTACGCCTTCATCTACACACTCTGGCTCAAGCGTGCGACACCGCAGAACATCGTGATTGGTGGTCTTGCTGGCGCTATTCCGCCGCTGCTGGGCTGGACGGCAGTGACCGGTGAGGTGCACCCGCATGCACTATTGCTGGTGCTCATTATTTTTGCCTGGACGCCTCCGCACTTCTGGGCGCTGGCGATTCACCGCCGCGATGAATACGCCAAGGCCGACATCCCTATGCTGCCGGTCACTCACGGTCTCGACTTCACCAAGACTTCGGTATTGCTCTATACCGTCATCCTGCTTCTCACCGCGCTGCTGCCCTATCTCACCGGTATGAGCGGGGTTATTTATCTCGCGGGCTCCAGTGTGTTGGGCGCCATTTTCCTAGCGTACGCGATCAAGCTGAAATTTCGCAATGATCCCACGGTGCCGATGAAGACCTTCGGCTACTCCATCACCTATCTTTTCCTGCTCTTCCTCTTGCTCTTGGTAGACCACTACTTCCGTATCGATATGGTTTGAGGTGGAGGCAGCTTCCCTGTGGGAGCTGCCAACCATTTGGCATTTCTCAGTCCCTTTTGTCCCTCCACGTATTTACCCGCTAGGCGTAGCTCCCTTCCGCTGTTATTTTTCGGCCGTGCCTGTCCCGGTCGGGTGACAGGTCTTTCAGGGAGAAACCCCGCATGATCGGTTTGCTGCTTTTCCTCGCGGTGCTGGTGGCCATAGGCCTCTACTTCGTGGGCATCTTCAACGGGCTGGTGACCTTGCGGAATCGTTTCAAGAACGCCTATGCCCAGATTGATGTGCAGCTGCAGCGTCGTTATGAGCTGATTCCTAATCTCGTGGAAACGGCCAAGGCTTATCTGGCGCACGAAAAAGACACACTCACCAATGTGATTGCGGCGCGCAACTCGGCGGCGGCGGCGGCCAAGGTGGTGGCGGGGGCGCCGGACAATGCGGCCATGGTGGAAAAGCTGGGACAGGCTGAAGGCATTCTCGGTGCCTCGCTGGGGCGTTTGCTGGCGGTGTCTGAAAGCTATCCGGATCTCAAGGCCAACGAGACCATGCAGCAGTTGATGGAGGAGCTCTCGTCCACGGAAAACCGTGTCGGCTTCGCCCGTCAGGCCTTTAATGATGCGGTGATGGACTACAACATCAAGCGTGAAAGCTTCCCCAATTTCTTTGTGGCCGGGGCTTTCGGCTTCCAGTTGGCGGCGCAGCTGGCGATTCCGGATGTCGAAGCGCGCAAGCCGGTCAAGGTGAGTTTCTAATCTCCAGTCGGCCATACGCCCATGAACTTCTTTGAGCATCAGGCAAACGCCCGGCGTCAGACCGGGCGTTTGCTTGTCTATTTCACCTTATCCGTTTTGCTGACCATTGCGGCCGTTAATACCGGCCTGTTTGTGCTGGGCAGTCTCGTCAATGCAGCTCACGGACATTGGTATTGGCATGACTGGTCGATGCAGGCCGTCACGGGGGTACTGATGGTGGTGGGCGGCGGCAGCTTGCTCGAGTATCTGCGCCTGCGTGGTGGTGGCCAGGCTATTGCGGAGATGATGGGCGGACGCCGTATCGATTTTGCGACCACGGATGCCAAGGAGCGTCAGTTCATTAATGTGGTGGCAGAAATGTCCATTGCCTCTGGCGTGCCGGCCCCCGTTCTCTATGTAATGGAGCGCGAGTACGGCATCAATGCTTTTGTCGCGGGCCTCAATATGGATGAGACCGTGATGGTGGTGACGGGAGGGGCTCTGGAGTCCTTCAGTCGCGATGAAATGCAGGCAGTGGTGGGGCATGAGTTCAGCCATATTCTCAATGGAGATATGAGCCTTAATGTCCGGCTGATGGCTTTGTTGGCCGGTATTCTGGCCATAGGCCAGATTGGCGGCTTCATGATGCGGATAGGTGCGGACTTCGGTGTATCAAGTAGCAGCTCTTCGAAACGGGATCGTGGTTTTTCCCCGCACCTGATTGTCGTGGGGCTGATGCTGTGGGCGGTAGGTGCGCTAGGGCTTTTTTTCGGACGTTTGATCAAGGCCGCCATTTCCCGTCAGCGTGAATTTCTGGCGGATGCTTCCAGTGTGCAGTTCACGCGTAACCCGGATGGGCTGGCCTCGGCCTTATTGAAAATCAAGAATGCCAGCAGCCATTCCTGGCTGGCAAATATTCGTGCCGAATCCATGAGCCATATGTGTTTCGGCGAGACCCTGAATTTTTCTTCGCTATTTGCGACGCATCCGTCCTTAGATGAGCGTGTCGCTGTTTTGGGCAAGCACTATCTGGTACGCGATCGTGCGCGCCAGCGCGAACAGCGTCGGCAGAGTGAAACAGCGGCAGCGGTTGCCGTCGATAACGGTTTGCCGCCGGTGGAAAAGCCGCGCGATCTTCCGCCCATTCCCTATCTGCAGGATCCATCAGCACCAGCGGCGACTGAGTTACTGCAAATGGTGGCGCCAGCTGCTGCCCTCATTGCGCGAGCGGGCACGGTGCGCCCTGATGAGCTGGACTCCGCTCGTGAACTGCATCGCCGCTTGCCGGCGGGCGTGCAGGATGCCTTGCAAAGCAGTCGTGGTGCACAGGCCCTGCTGTATGCCCTTATGGCGCGCCAGAATGCGGCGCCGGTGGAAATGCTGCGCAATTTTTTGCAGCGCCAGGAGCCAGAGTTAGTGGAGCGTGTGGCCGTTCTCTTTCGCCTGTTGGAGGGCTTGGATCTCTGCTACGCCTTGCCGCTGACCGAGCTGGCCCTGCCGCGCCTGCAATTACTGGATGTGACGGTGCAGCGTGAGTTTCTTGGGCGCTTGCAGGCTTTTGCACAACTCGATAAGCGCCTCAGCACGTTTGAGTTCGCCTTGCTCATGCTGTTGCGCAAGCAACTACATGTCGGCCCCAAAGTGCGACCGGTACGGCTAGAGCAATGCACGCCGATGATTGCTGTCATGGTGGCCATTTTCCTGCGTACTGGCGGCATGGAGGGTGAAAAGCTGGAGCTGACCTTCCGGCGCCTCATGCGCACAGTGTGCGCTGATCCGCCAGCACTCCCCGCGCCAGGATTTACCCGGCTTTCGCAGCTGGCGATGGGCATGCAGGTAATGGCAGGGCTGTCTCTGGCGGACAAAAAGAATGTGTTGGAGTTGGCGGCAACGGCGGTTTTGGCGGATGCGGAGGTGCGACTGGATGAGTATGAGTTGTTGCGTGTGGTCGCGGCTTTATTGGACTGCCCCATGCCCAAGCTTGCGGCATGAAATGCCCTGCATCGGTGCGATTTTTTTACGACATGACAGCAGTGTGAATCCTGATTTTGGGGCGATTGCAAGGCGCTTGTATTCCGTGTCTAATCGGGCCGTTCCGTTGTAACAACTATCACGAACCGGATGTTCATACAGGCGGTTGCTGTGGATGGGATGCGTCAGCGGCGGTCTGAATTAGTTCGAGGTTCGCAACAATGTCTAATCGTGAACAGGGCACCGTAAAGTGGTTCAACGATGCCAAGGGTTTTGGTTTTATCCAGCGTCCGGGTGGTGAAGATGTGTTCGTGCACTTCCGCGCCATTCGTGGTGATGGCCACCGCTCGTTGAAGGACGGCCAGAAGGTCGAATTCACCGTGGTGAAAGGCCAGAAAGGTTTTCAGGCCGAAGACGTTCTGCCGATCGACTGAAAATTTGATAAAGCCCCGCCCTTAAAAGCGGGGCTTTATTTTTTCATCGTCACTCTTCTTTCATGCCAGATGCAGAATGCATGCTGGTCATGTCTTTTTTTTTTCAAATTTCTTCTGAGTTCGTATTCTGCCTATAGGGTAGTGCGCTGGATGCGTCTTGCGCATAGCGACGTACCGCCACACTTTCCTCCTGCACGAAACGCTGTATGGCGCTGTGGAATCCGGGCTCTGCCAACCAATGCAGCGAATAAGTGAGTCTGGGTGCAAAGCCGCGCAGCAGTTTGTGTTCGCCCTGAGTGCCGGGATCAAAATCGCGCAAGCCCAGCTCCATGCAAAATTCCATGCCCTGGTAGTAGCAGACTTCGAAGTGCAGGCCATCAGCCCGACGCAGGCAGCCCCAGTAGCGACCGTAGAGCGTGCTTTCGTTGTGCAGGAAAAGGGCACTGGCCATGGGGCCGTCCGCGTTTTCGGCGATGACCAGCATGAGCTGCTCGGGTTGGCTGCAGGCCAGTTGCCGAAAAAACTCGCGGTTGAGGTAGGGGTGCTGGCCGTGTTCGTAATAGGTTTGCTGGTAGCAGGCCCAGAAAAAGTCCCAGCTGGCGGTGTCGATAGCGCGGCCGCGTAAGCGGCGGCAACTGACACCAGCCTCTTCTAGCCGGCGACGTTCCCGGCGCAGGTCCTTGCGCTTCTTGCTGGTCAGTGTGGCAAGAAAGTCATCAAAGCTACGGTAGCCCGGATTTTCCCAGTGGAAGCGGCAGCCTTCACGTTGCGCGAGGCCCAGATCGGCGGCGGCGGTCAGCCACTCCTCTGTAACAAAGAGGGCATGCCAGCCGGAGGTATGCAGCTCCCGGCATTCGGACTGAATGGCTGCCAGCACGATGCCCGGCCATGATGCTGGATCTTCACCTGCAGCCAGCAGCAGGCGCGGACCGGGTACCGGGGTGAAAGGAATGGCGGTGAGCAGTTTGGGGTAATAAGCCAGGCCATGGCGCTCATAGGCGCCGGCCCAAGCATGGTCGAAAACGTATTCCCCCCGGGAGTCCAGTTTCCGGTACAGCGGCAGCAGGGCGACAGGGCGGCCGTCACGCTCAAAGAGGAGGTGGCAGGGTTGCCAAGCCGTACCTGCTCCAACGGCGCCCGAGTCCTCCAGAGCCTGCAGGAAGCCGGGATGTAAAAACGGATCGGAGGGCTGGCAAATTGCCAGCAGATCACCGGCTTCGGCGATCCCGGAAAGACGGCGCCAGGATGGCCTTGTCATGCGTATAAGCCTAATGGAAACAAGTGCTTGAAATGCGTAAGCTTGGGCGTTGGTTTTCAGGCGGTCAAGGCTTGGCCGTATATATGTATTTCACCGGCATCGACATCACCGGTTTTTTTGCCTTGTGGCATTCAAGGGTTTCTCCAAATGAAAAAGAAACACATCATTGTGCTGATTTATATCGCACTGGCGCTGGGAGCCGCCATCAATGGCATGGTCATGATGCTGGCGCCTGAATCATGGTTCCGTTCCATGCCGGTGCCACTGGAAAAGAGCGTCATTCCTCTCTATTTCATTTATTTGCTGGGCATCTCCAGCCTGACGGTGGCGCCCCTGTTTTATTGGTGTTCGCGCAATCTGAAAAAGCGCAAACCGGTGCATCTGGCATTAACCCTTTTTATTGTTGGCATTGCTGCCGTCACCGCCATGGAAGTGGCGATGTCGCCAGTGATTCCTTCTGAGCCTGCTTTCTGGCTGCCGCTGCTGTCGCTGGTTTTCCTGCCGGCGCTGATCATGTTGGTGATGGCGCTGCCGCCACTGCCGGCCCGTGTCAAAGGACCGCGCGAGCAAGGCTTGGTGAAATGGTTCAATGCCACCAAGGGCTTTGGTTTTATCACCCGCTCGCAAGGCGACGATGTTTTTGTGCACTACCGCTCCATTCGTGGCGAGGGTCATCGCACCCTGCGTGAAGGCCAGAAGGTGGAGTTTGTGGTGATGAAGGGAGAGAAGGGCTTGCAGGCCGAAGATGTGCAGCCGCTTTGAGCGCATCACCTCTCCCCACTTAATATGCTGTCCGGAATACATTCATGACGACAACGAAAAAGCGCTATCACGAACCCGCTCCGCAGATTGATGTTGAAGAGTTTCGCAAGGTGGTGCAAAGCCGCCGCTCCGTGCGCAAGTTTGACGACACGCCGGTGCCGGATGCGGTCGTCAACGATTGCATAGACATGGCCCTGCTGGCGCCCAATTCTTCCAATCTGCAGCCTTGGGAGTTTCATGTCGTGAAAACTCCGGCGCTGAAAAAGGAGTTGGCGGATGCCTGTCTGGCCCAGAACGCGGCAACTACTGCGCAAGCGCTGGTTGTCATCGTGGCGCGTCTGGATACCTGGCATGAGCATAGCGACATGATGCTGGATGCTTGGCCGCTGGAAAGTGCCATGCCCAAGATCGTCGATACTTACTACCGCAAGTTTGCCAAGATTCATTACACCCAAGGTCCGCTGAATGCCTTCGGTTTCGGCAAGCGCGCTTTTGCCGCCGTGGCGGGCATGAAGCGCGCGGTGCCACGTGGCCCCTTCACGCATGCGGATATGCGGGTCTGGGCTGCCAAGACCGTGGCACTGGCCTCGGAAAATTTCATGCTGGCTATGCGCGCCCACGGTTTTGATACCTGCCCTATGGAAGGTTTTGACGAGCATCGCGTGCGTCGCCTGCTCAAGCTTTCCGGTGACAGCTTTGTGGTCATGGTGGTGGGCTGCGGCAAACGTGCCGCCGACGGCATTTACCATCCCCGTATTCGTTTTGATCGCGCGCGCTTTGTGAAGGAGCACTGAGTATGAAGAAGCTCGCATGGACAGCGGTGATCGCCGTGGCGGTGGTGGCAGGCTTGTTTGTGGGCCGGGATTATTTCGGCATCACGGACATTCCGGCGGCCGAGTTGCGCGAAAAATATGGCGCGGATGCCTACTTCGTAGATGTGCTCGGCACACAGGTGCGGGTGAAAGAGTCCGGACGGGGCGAGACCTTGCTACTGCTGCATGGTTTTGCCGCTTCTGCCGATACCTGGGATGGCTGGCGTGCGCGTTTATCGCCGCATTTTCGAGTCATCGCCGTGGATATGGCGCCGTTTGCGGTAACTGGGCCGCTGCCTGATCGCACCATGTCGCCAGCTGAGTTGCAGAATTTCATGGATGCTCTGGTGCAAAGGCTGGGGCTGTCGCAGTTTTATCTCGGCGGTAACTCGCTGGGCGGTTATGTTTCCTGGAATTACGCTCTGCGCCATCCGGATCAGGTAAAAAAGCTGATTCTGGTGGATTCTGCGGGCTATCCCATGCCGGCCCCGCTGCCGGTCACTTTGATGAAAACACCAGTGCTGCGTGATATCACCGCGCATTTCTCGCCGCGCTTTATCGTGGCGCAGAGTGTGCGCGATGTTTACGGACATCCTGAAAATGTCACCGATGCGCAGATACAGCGCTATCACGACATGATGCGTCGCGAGGGCGCACGTCCGGCGGTATCCGATCTGGTCAGTCGTCTGGATTTCAATGCGGCCGGCATTACTGAGCTCAAGGTTCCGACACTCATTCTCTGGGGGGATAAAGACAAATGGATTCCCCCGGAACACGCCGCATCTTTCCATCGTGATATCGCTGGTAGCCAGCTCATCATGTATGAGGGCTTGGGCCATATTCCCATGGAAGAAGATCCGGCGCGCACATCACTGGATGCTGCGCGTTTCTTGCTGGGTGCTGTTCCTGTGCCCGGCGCTCCTGCTGTTTCCGCCCCATTGTGAGTTCCGCTTCTGTGAGCACTGATACGCAAGACCGTTTCAATTACGACCCTACTGGCTGGGATGCTGCTGCCTATAGCAGCAGTGTGCCGAAAGAGGAGGGCAAGCTGCCGTTTGCGGACCTCAAACTGCCGGTACCGGTGCTACATGCGATTGCTGATCTCGGCTTTCAGTACTGCACGCCTATCCAGCAGCGTGTACTGAAATTCACTTTGGGCGGTCATGATGCTATCGGCCGCGCCCAGACCGGCACCGGCAAAACGGCTGCTTTTCTGCTCACCATACTCACCGATTTGTTGAAGACAGCGCCGGATGCCGAGCGCTATACCGGTGAGCCGCGGGCACTGATTCTGGCGCCTACACGCGAGCTGGCCATGCAGATTGCCAAAGATGCGCAGGAGCTGGCCAAGTACACCGATCTCAAGATTGTCACCGTGCTGGGCGGCATGGATTACGACAAGCAGCGTAAGCAGCTTACGGAAGATTTTGTGGACATCGTGGTGGCCACGCCGGGCCGTCTGATTGATTTTGCCGGCAAGCAGGATGTGTATCTGGATCGTGTGGAAACCTTGGTCATCGACGAGGCCGATCGCATGCTGGATATGGGTTTCATTCCGGATGTGAAGCGCATTGTGCGTCTGACACCACCCAAGACCAGCCGCCAGACGCTGTTGTTCTCGGCCACATTCACGCGCGATGTGATCAATCTGTCCGAGCAGTGGACGCATAACGCCGTGAAGGTGGAGATAGAGCCGGAAAGCGTAACCACAGAAAACGTGGAACAGCTGGTTTATATCACCACGGCCGAAGACAAATACAAGCTGCTCTATAACCTGATTGTGCATAACAATCTGGAGCGCGTAATGGTCTTTGCCAATCGTCGTGACCAGACCCGCAAGCTTTCAGAAATGCTGCGTGATCACCGTATTTCCTGTGCCTTGCTCTCGGGTGATGTGCCGCAGGACAAACGGGTAAAGACGTTGGAAAATTTCCGCGGCGGCAAGATCAAGGTGCTGGTGGCTACTGATGTGGCTGGTCGTGGCATTCATGTCGATGGCGTTAGCCATGTGGTGAATTTCACCCTGCCTGAGCAGACCGATGACTATGTGCACCGCATAGGTCGTACGGGCCGTGCGGGCACCACCGGTACCAGTGTGAGCTTCGCCTGTGAAGACGATGCCTTCATGATTCCCAAGATCGAAGAAGCCATCGGCCGCAAGCTGCCCAGCAAATATCCGGAAGAGGAGTTGTTGATTCCGATTCCCTCCGCTCGCGGCGATGGGCGCGGTGAGCGCCGTGCTGAGCAGCCTGAACAGCACGTGCAGCCAGAGCAGGATGACCACGCATGAGCTGGCAGCGCATTGCCCCCGAGGCGGCAGCTGAGTTGATTGCCACACGTGCGCCGGCCTTGGTTGATGTGCGCGATGAGCACTCCTTTCGCGCCGCGCGCATGCCCGGCGCCGTGCAGCTCGATAATCAGTCGGTGCGCGATTTTATTGAGGGTGCGGATAAAGCTCTGCCGGTGCTGGTGTATTGCTATCACGGCAATTCCAGCCAGAGCGCTGCAGCCTGGTTGTCGGAGCAGGGCTTTGCCGAGGTTTACAGTCTGGATGGTGGTTTTGAATACTGGCGCGGCCATTACGCCATAGAGTCCTGATTGCAGTTTCCCTCATAAAAAAGCCCGTCTTGAACGGGCTTTTTACTTTTCAGCGCCAGCAATCATTCAGGATTTCACGCAGTGCCGTTACTAGCAGGCTTTCGGCATTGTCGCTGGCCGTGATGAAGCTGAGGTCGGCCTGGAAGCTGGCCTCAGCTATACGCAGTACCCGGCCTTCAGCGGCCAGGGAGCTGGCCTGGGGCTCGCGCATCAGGGCCAAGCCTAGCCCGGCGCTCACCAGTTCGGGGAAATCGGATTCCTGGCCGGCAGCCAGCAAGCTCTTGGGGTGCAGATTATGGCGGCGCCAGAACTCCTGTTGCAGGGTGTGCTGCGCGGAAAAGGGCATGGCGCCTATCCAGGGCAGTTTACCCAGTGCCTTGAGATCAGCGCCGATTCTGTCTGCCCATTCGGGCGGTGCAATGACAGTGAAGTCGAGCGGCGTCAGAGTCCAGCTGGCCACATTGCTGTAAGGGTTGCGGCCGATGAAGAAGCCGGCATCCAGCTCCTTCTTGCGCACGAGGTTGAGAATGTCGCCGGAGAGGCCGGGGCGCAGTTCCAGATCCAGTAAGGGATAGCGTTCCTGCAGTGCGCGACACAGGGGGCCGAGGCGTAGTAGATCGGGCGTGAGTATGGTGCCGAGGCGCAGGCGTGAACGTGTGGCTCCGGCCATTTGCTGCGCACTCTCACGTAGATGGCGAGCCCCGGCCAGCAGGGTGCGCGCCTCATCAATCAGCTCGTTGCCGGCCCGTGTCAGGGTTACACCTCCGGCAATACGCTCGAACAGGGCCAGTCCGAATTCTTCTTCGAGTGCCTTGATCTGTGCGGTCACGGCGGGTTGGCTGAGATGTAGTACTTCGGCTGCCTGAGTGAGGTTGCCATGTTCGGCCACCGTCACAAAAGTGCGCAATTGATACAGTTCCATTACGCCCGCTCCACCTGTTCTTTCTGGTCTGACAATCACGCTTAAGTGATTGGCTGCACATGGAGAAATTTCCCCTGCATCAGCCTAGATGATTTTTCGCATCAAAAAATACGATTGGCTCTACAGTTTTCCGCCTGCCTAGTCTCCAGCCATCCCAAAAAAAGGCGACGGTCCGATGGATACAGGATCGCCCAAGAATAATCACAACACCGGCAGGAGAGCATCATGAGTCAGTCCGTCACCGACTGGGCGGCAATAGAAGCCGATCCGCGTTTCCAGAGTTTGCATCGCCGAAAAAGCCGATTTCTTTGGAGCTTGATGGCGTTCTCGCTTTTTTACTATCTGCTTTTGCCTCTCGGCGCGGCGTACACGCCGGAGCTTTTTCACAAGCAAGTCTGGGGGCCTCTTAACTTCGGACTCTTCTTTGCCTTGTCTGAGTTTATTGTGGCCTGGGGCGTTGCCGTGATTTATTCACGCCGTGCCAATAGCGAGTTTGATGCGCTGGCCGCCGAGCTGGTCAAGGCTTACGGAGGCAGCCGTCATGAATAAGTCCGCCGTAAATAACTTCTTGAAATATCTTCTGCCTCTCGCCCTGCTGTTGCCGACCTTGTCCTTGGCGGCAGACGAGGGTGCGGTGGCGCCACAATACCGCTTTCTGACATTTATGGTCTTCGGCTCCATTATCGCGCTGACCATGTTTGTTACGTATCTCGCCGCCCAGCGTGTGCATTCTGCCGCTGATTTCTACACGGCAGGTGGCGGAATTTCCGGCTTGCAGAATGGTTGGGCCATTGCCGGCGATTATCTGTCGGCGGCATCTTTCCTCGGTATTGCCGGCTTGATATCGCTCTACGGCTATGACGGATTCATGTATTCCGTAGGCTTTCTCATGGCCTATATCACGGTGCTGCTGGTGATTGCCGAGCCTTGCCGGAATATCGGCAAATATACGCTGTCGGATATTCTGGCCTATCGCAATGATCCCAAGAAAACGCGCGTATTCGGCGCCATTTCCGTCATCACCGTGTCCACGATTTATCTCACGGCGCAGATGGTGGGCGGTGGCGTGCTGGTGAAAACCCTGATCGGCATTGACTACGAAGTGTCGGTGATTGTGGTGGGTGTACTCATGCTGGCCTATGTGCTGTTCGGCGGTATGGTGGCCACAACCTGGGTGCAAATAATCAAGGCCATACTACTGGTGCTGGCCTCCATCGTGCTGGTGATGCTGGTATGGGCGCCGTATGGATTTTCCTTTCCGGGCTTTCTGGAGGCGGCGGTGGGAGATCCCAAAGTGCAGGCTCAAGTGGCTAAATTGTTGGGCGATTCATCCAGCAATATGTCGGCGGCTGAGTTGGGTCAGCGCTTCCTTGAGCCCGGTCTCTATCTCAAGGACCCCTTGGACCAGATTTCTCTGGGCCTCGCACTTGTATTGGGCACAGCGGGTCTGCCGCATATCCTGATGCGCTTCTTCACCGTGCCGACGGCACAGGAAGCGCGTAAGTCAGTGATCTGGGCCATGGGTATCATCGGTGGTTTCTATGTGCTGACGATATTTTTGGGGCTGGGTGCCGCTATCAAGGTGGGTGCGCCGGAAATTTCCGGCATCGACAAGGGCGGCAATATGGCAGCCCCGCTTCTGGCGCAGTATCTCGGCGGCGGTGCGGACTCCATGCTGGGTAATCTTTTTCTCGCCTTTGTGGCTGCAGTTGCCTTCGCCACGATTGTGGCCGTGGTAGCCGGTCTCGTGCTGGCAGCTGCCAGTGCCATGGCGCATGACCTTTATGTCGGCGTGATTCGTGATGATCATGTATCACCGCAGGAGCAGATACGTGCAGCGCGTATAGCTACCGTGCTGGTGGGTGCACTGGCCATCGTGATCGGCATCGCCGCCAAAGGACAGAATGTGGCGCATCTGGTGGGGCTGGCTTTTGCCGTGGCGGCGAGCGCCAATCTGCCCTCCATCGTGCTGACCTTGTACTGGCGTCGTTGCAATACCGGCGGCATTATTGCCGGCATGGTGGTGGGCACCTGTACCGCCATTGCGCTCGTGCTGGTCTCGCCCAATATGACGTATCCGCTGAAAGTGCGTGCTGATGCAGAAAAAGCACTGGCGGCTGCGCCGGCCAAGCATGCTGAGCTGGATGCCAAATTGCTGGCGGCCCTGCCTGCGGATCGTGCCAAGGTGGAAAAAGCTATCGCCAAGCTCGCGAAGGATGTGAAAAAGTCCGAGGATGATCTGGCGAAAAATGCTGGCAAAACCACTTCACTGGTGGGTCTGGAAAAGCCGCTGATTCCGCTCAAGAACCCCGGCATCATTTCCATTCCGCTGGGCTTTCTGGCGGTATTTCTGGGATCGCTGCTATGGCGTCGCGATGAGCGTGCCGATGAGCTCTGGGACGAAATCTATGTGCGGCAGAATACCGGCATAGGCGCAGAAAAAGCCCAGAAGCATTGAACTTGAAAAGAAGTACCGGTGTCGGCCCTTTTGATCTGTCGAGATCAGCGGCGGCCGACATCGGAAAACGACAATAGCGCAGGCACTGCACGACAGCATGACAGTGCCTTTCAAGGAGACATAACATGAGCACTATCGATTCCATTCTGGTAGAAAGCCGCGTTTTTCCCGCGCCGGATGACTTTCGTCGCCGCGCCAATGTGCCGGGCATGGAGGCCTATAACGCGCTGTGCGAGCAGGCTGAAAGTGATTACGAAGGCTTCTGGGCATCTCTGGCGCGTGAAAACCTGACCTGGCACAAACCCTTCACGCAAGTGCTGGATGAAAGCAAAGCGCCTTTCTATCGTTGGTTTTACGATGGTGAAATCAATGTTTCCTTTAATTGCATTGATCGTCATCTGCCACTGTTGGCCAACAAGATTGCGCTGATTTTTGAATCGGATAACGGCACGGTGCGCCGTGTCACTTATGCCGAGCTTTCACGTCTTGTCGGCCAGTTTGCCAACGGCCTGAAATCGCTGGGCATAACCAAGGGCGATCGTGTCATCGTCTATATGCCCATGAGTATTGAAGCGGTGGTGGCCATGCAGGCCTGTGCCCGTATTGGTGCCATTCATTCCGTGGTGTTCGGTGGTTTTTCCGCCAAGAGTCTGAACGAGCGCATCATTGATGCGAGTGCCAAGCTGGTGATTACCGCGAATGCCGGCATACGCGGCGGCAAAATGGTGCCACTCAAGGCGACCACGGACGAGGCCGTTGACATGGGTGCTTGTTCAACCTTGGAGCGCGTGATTGTTTATCGCCGCGCCGATGAACAGGATGCGCCGGTAAAGTGGCATAAAGGCCGCGATATCTGGTGGCACGATCTGGTGGAAGACAAGCCGGATTATTGCGAGCCCACTTGGGTGAATGCGGAAGATCCGCTTTTCATTCTGTATACCTCGGGGTCCACCGGAAAACCCAAAGGCGTGCAGCACTCCAGCGCAGGCTATTTGCTGGGCGCTGTGAATTCCATGCGCTGGGTATTTGACTACAAGCCGGACGATATTTTCTGGTGTACGGCTGATGTGGGTTGGATTACCGGCCATTCCTATGTGGCTTATGGTCCGCTGGCCATGGGCGGCACGCAGGTAATTTTTGAAGGTGTGCCCACGTATCCGGATGCGGGGCGTTTCTGGCAGATGATAGAGCGTCATCGTGTGACTACGTTTTATACGGCACCCACGGCCATACGTTCACTCATCAAGCTGGGCGCGGATCTGCCGGGGAAATTCGATCTGTCTTCATTGCGACTGCTGGGCACGGTGGGCGAGCCCATCAATCCCGAAGCCTGGATGTGGTATCACGAAAAAGTTGGCGGTGGTCGTTGCCCCATCGTGGATACCTGGTGGCAAACGGAAACCGGCTCGCACATGATTGCGCCATTACCCGGCGCTGTTCCTACCAAGCCCGGCTCTTGCACCTTGCCGCTACCCGGCATCATGGCGGATATCGTGGATGAAGCCGGTATGCCGGTGGAAAAGGGTAAAGGCGGTTTTCTCGTCATCAAGCGTCCTTTCCCTTCGCAGGTGCGCACGCTCTGGGGTGATCCTGATCGCTTTGTGAAATCGTATTTTCCCGAGGAGTACAACTGCCGTATTTATCTGGCAGGTGATTCCGCGCATCGCGATGAAAGTGGTTACTTCTGGATCATGGGTCGTATTGATGATGTGCTGAATGTCTCCGGCCATCGTTTGGGAACCATGGAAGTGGAATCAGCACTGGTGGCGAATCCGCTGGTGGCCGAGGCTGCGGTGGTAGGGCGTCCGGACCCGCTCAAGGGTGAAGCCATTGTGGCCTTTGTTGTGCTCAAGGGACCGCGTCCGATGGGCGAGGAAGCGAAAAAAATCATGGGTAATCTGCGTGAGTGGGTGGCCAGTGAAATTGGCGCCATCGCCAAGCCGGAAGAAATCCGTTTTGGTGACAATCTGCCCAAGACGCGTTCCGGGAAAATCATGCGCCGCTTGCTGCGTTCTATCGCCAAGGGTGAGGCCATCACTCAGGATATCTCGACTCTGGAAAATCCGGCCATCCTGGAGCAGCTACAGGAAAGTGTTTGAGTGGCATGTGTTGGATGAAATAAAAAAGGCCGCTTATGCGGCCTTTTTTTCTTTATCGCTGCGTTCTGGTGGCCCGACTGGAGCGGGGTCTTTTGGTGGCCAGAAAAAGCGCAGGGGATTTTTCGCAAAACGTTTTCCTATCATGCCCAGCAAGGGCAGCCACTGGCGGTTATGTACGCCACGAGAGCGTAGTGCTACCAGCAGGGCCAGGCCGAAGCTCACAAAGAGGTTGGTGAGCCCTATGCCGGCCAGGCCGTAAAGGCTGAGTAGCAGGGTATGCAGCGAAATATGGTGTTCGCTGCCGACCAGTGCGAAGCCGAAATAGGCCGATGAAAAAGTGATGTGGCGTATATCCAGCGGCAATCCCAGAATAAGGCCCAGTGTGCCCATGCTGCCCAGCATGATGCCGAAATAGAAATTACCGGCCAGCGCGCCGAGATTGTTTTCGATATAGCTGGTCAAGCGGGCAAGACGGCTTTCACCCAGCAAGTACTGCAGGGTTTTGCGTTGGCGCAGGCGTTCGGGAATGCGATTGTAGACGGCCTTGTTATCGTAATAACCGGAAATCAGACCAGAAAGAAAAAGGCAGACACCGGCAATGGCGGCATGAAATAGCGCCAAGCTGTGCAGCGGGTCCAGATCGTGCAGCAGATGCTTCACCTTTTCCGGGTCAGCCAAGTGCTGGCCGGTCTGGAAATACCATAGCCAGGCCAGCAGATAAGCCATGGGCAGGGCCAGCATGACATTGCCCATAATGGCGATGAACTGGGTACGGAAAACATTGACGCAAAGATCGGCCAGATCGTTGAGATTTCTGTCCTTGTTGTTTTCGGTTTCCTGAATGCTGGCGGCAATGCGTGCGGCCGTCATGGCTGGTTGCTTGGTGGCAATGGTGAAATGCAGTACATGCACCAGCATGAAACCCAGCGAGTAATTCATGCTGTAGATAAAAGCGGCACCAATTGGCGCAAGGCTGAGCTTGCTGGCCAGTACCTTGATCAGCGCCATAAAGCCGACAATGAAGCCGGCACCCAGGCCGGAGCGAAACATATCGGAATAATCGCGCCGCGATGTAGTCACGTAATGATCGCCGGTATGCCCGGCATTTTCCGTCACACGTAGAGCGAGCAGGCTGGTATGGGTGGCAAAGACTTCGCGCAGGCTGTATTTGCGGTTATTGGCGCGTACCAGTTCCTTGAAAAAAATGACGGCTAGCCGGTGCAGTTCATCGCCGCTGCTTTCCTGCAGGCAGAGCAACTTTTCCATGCGTGCCAGGGTTTGCACCATGCGTACCAGTATCTGGGTAAGACCTATGCTGATGCCGGTTTCCGGTGCGCGTTTGCGGATTTTTCGCAATACCTCGCGACACTGCGTCATCAGCACCAGTGCCTGTTTTTCATCGCAATGTGTTTCGCGATTGCCGTCCAGGAATTCGTGATACTCATGCACGTAATCCCGGATTTCCGCACTCAGGGCGAGGAAGGGGGATTCATAGTCTTCAATGGCCGGGTAGACACGGACAAAGTGCGGGTCCAGTCCCAGTGCAGTGAGGCGGTGGGATAGCGTGGTCAGTGCAGTCAGGATTTCATAGCCGGGCTTGCGCGGCATGGCACTACTGTCAATTTCCTCGAAGTGCACGGCATCGATAAGGCGTAACCAGAGGGAGTCATCCAGGGCATGCACCCACTCCCAGTCATCTGGCTGGTGGAACATTTCACTGAAGACATCCTTGAAATGATCGTCATTGAGGGCGGGCGGGAGCAGTTTCCAGGCAAGGCGTTGCTTCATCTCGGTGAAGAAGCCGGTGCCGTCGAAAATGCCGATATCTGAATAAAGATGAGATTGCTTGCGTGTGCCTATAACGCGCAGCAGATAGCTGCGCAGGCCCTGTCTGAGCTCCGGGGATTGCTCCAGCAGGTAGCAAAGGGCAAGCAGATTGTTACTGGCCTGTGCGGTGTCGGATGTCTTTTTCGGCCGCAGTGCGGCGACCAGCGCAATCAGTCCTGCGGCGCTGTTATCGGTGTTGTCAGCAATATTCCTGAGCCGTGCTTCCATGGCGGGCAGACTTTCCTGTGCGGACGAAAAGTATGGGCAGGAGAGTGCCACGCTTCCATGACGGAAACGACATCTCGTGTGTACAGGGGAATAAAAAGAAGAGGGTGTTGCGAGGAAAAATGGTCGGGGTGAGAGGATTTGAACCTCCGGCCTCTACGTCCCGAACGTAGCGCTCCACCAAGCTGAGCTACACCCCGATGCCGACTCGCCAAGCCTGCGCTGAGGGTCAGGGCGGCGAGGCGCGCATTGTATAGAGGCCGCGGCAAACGATGCAACGGCCGTCCGTATTTATTTCCCGGCAGGGGCTTGTGTGGGGGCTCAGCTTTCGCGAGCCAGCGCCAGTTGCGTGAGGTTTTCCAGTGCGGTGCGAAAGGGCGACAAGGGCACGGGTGCGAGTGCTGCTAGTGCCAGCTCGGATTCCTGTCGCGCACGCGCGCGGGTGTAATCAATGGCGCCGCTGCGTTGCACGATGGCGATGATTTCGTCGAGGTGTTCAAGGCCGCCGGTGCGTATGGCTTGGCGTATGAGTTCGGCCTCGGCATCCGGGGCTGTCTTCATGGCCTGGATCAGTGGCAGCGTGGGCTTACCCTCGGCCAGATCGTCGCCCACATTCTTGCCCATGATCTCGGCTGAGCTGGTGTAGTCCAACACATCGTCAATGATCTGGAAGGCGGCGCCGAGATGGCGGGCATAGCTGGCACAGGCTGTTTGCAAGGCCGGGTTGCCGAGCGCGGCGCCACATTCGGCAGCAGCTTCAAAAAGCTTGGCAGTCTTGCCGTGTATGACTTCCATATAGCGTGCTTCGGTAGTGGCCGGATCACGCTGGTTGATGAGCTGCAGCACCTCGCCTTCGGCGATGACGCAGGTGCCGGCGGCCATGATGTCCATGACTACAGGGTTGTGCAGATTGACCACGAGCTGGAAGGCCCGGGAGATCAGGTAGTCGCCCACAAGAACAGCCGTCGGGTTATCCCAGCGGGCATTGGCGGTGGCGCGGCCACGGCGCAGGCCGGAATCGTCCACGACATCGTCATGCAGCAAGGTGGAGGTGTGCAGCAGCTCGATGATGGCCGCTACTTCTATATGCTTGTCGCCGCTCTGGTAGCCGCAGGCGCGGGCGGCCAGAAGGCAGACGAGGGGGCGCAGGCGTTTGCCGCCGCCCTGGACGATATAGCGGCCAACCTCGCTAATGAGGGGAACCCTGGATTCCAGACTTTTCTGTATGAAGGTGTCGACGGCGGTGAAGTCTTCGCCCACCACGGCGACAATGCTCTTGAAATCCATGCGCTGCAGGCCATACACCGGGAAGGAATGGGCGCGAATGCTAGCAGCGACAGGCCCCCAGAGCTACCGGGCGGGGCTTTAAAGACCGCGCGTGATGGGCTTTTTTCAGGGGTAAATTGCGGCTTGCGGGGCGGGGGTGTTTTCCGTAGAATTGCGCGCCTTGCGAGTCGGCCGGGCGGCGAAAGCCATGAATCGCGCTCCTGACTGCCTTTTGGCAGAGGGATGCAGCCTGACGACAAGGCTCTCTACATACAGAACTGGAGTGGCATCATGTACGCGGTAATCAAGAGCGGTGGTAAACAGCATCGCGTAGTAGAAGGCGAGTTGCTGAAGGTTGAGCTGCTGGACATCGAGCCGGGCCAGACCATTACCCTCGAAGACGTGTTGATGGTTGTGAATGGCAGCGACATCAAGATCGGTACGCCGATTGTTGCTGGTGCCAAGGTGCAGGCCGAAGTGGTCAGCCACGGACGTCATGCCAAGGTGCATATCCAGAAGTTCCGCCGCCGCAAGCACTATCGCAAGCAGGCTGGCCACCGTCAGTATTACACTGAACTCAAGATTACCGGTATCAGCGCTTAATTGCGTTGACCTTTAAAAGTTCCAGGAGCATTCGGACATGGCACATAAAAAGGCAGGCGGTTCAACCCGCAATGGTCGCGACTCAGAAGCCAAACGACTTGGCGTAAAAGTGTTCGGCGGCCAGCAGATTCAGGCTGGCGCCATCATCATCCGCCAGCGCGGCACCCAGTTCTATCCGGGTGAGAACGTCGGCATCGGCCGTGACCACACCCTGTTCGCCAAGGCGCACGGCGTGGTGAAGTTCGTGAAGAAGGGCGCTCCTATGCGTCAGTACGTTGTGGTGGAAACCGCTACGGCCTGAGCCATGGTGCCTGGGTTGCAGGTAGCCTGAAGAAAAAGCCCCGCCTGGTCGGGGCTTTTTTGTTGCTGCACTATTCGTGTGGCATTCCTTGTCGGGCAACCGACAGATAAGAATATCTACGTGACGGTAAACAAAAATGCGCTTTGTCGATGAAGCCGTAATCAAGGTTGAGGCAGGAGCCGGCGGCAATGGCTGCATGAGTTTCCGTCGCGAGAAATTCATTCCCTATGGCGGCCCGGATGGTGGTGATGGTGGTCACGGTGGCAGTATTTTTGTCGAGGCCGACGTTAACGCCAATACGCTGGTGGACTACCGCTACACGCGTCAGTTCCGTGCGGATCGCGGCAAGAACGGCATGGGTGCCAATTGCACTGGTCGTAGTGGCGATGATGTCGTGCTGAAAGTGCCGGTGGGTACCACCATCATTGATGAAGGCACGGACGAAGTGCTGGGCGATCTGGTTGAGCCCGGTGCGCGCTTGCTGGTGGTGCGTGGCGGCAATGGCGGCATGGGTAATATCAACTTCAAAAGCTCCACCAATCGTTCTCCGCGCAAGACCACGCCGGGTGAGGCGGGCGAGCTGCGCCAACTGCGTCTGGAAATGAAGGTACTGGCGGATGTCGGCCTGCTGGGTCTGCCCAATGCCGGTAAATCCACCTATATCCGCGCCGTTTCTGCGGCCAAGCCGAAAGTAGCCGATTATCCCTTCACCACGCTGGTGCCCAATCTTGGTGTGGTGGACGTCGATCGTCATCGTTCTTTTGTGATGGCCGATATTCCCGGTCTCATTGAAGGTGCGGCTGAGGGTGCAGGCCTCGGCATACGCTTCCTCAAACATCTGGCGCGCACACGTTTTCTGCTGCATATCGTGGATGTGGCTCCGCCTGATAATTCCGATCCGGCCGACAATGTGAAAGCCATTGCTGCCGAGCTGGAAAAATATTCGCCCACGCTGGCCACGCTGCCGCGCTGGCTGCTGCTGAACAAGATGGATATGGTGCCGCCGGATATGGCGGACGAGCTCTGCAACGATATCGTCGCGCGTCTGGAGTGGACGGGTCCGGTTTTCCGTACCTCCGGTCTTACCGGCGAGAATGCCAAGGCCGTTTGCTACAAGCTCATGGATGCCATAGAAGAGCAGCGTGAGCTGGAAGCAGAAAATCCCGAGCTGGCGGAAAAAGAAGCGGCCAAGCGCCGTAAGCTGGAAGAAGAAGGTCGCCACAAGATTCTGGAGCTGGCCGAGAAGCGTAAGGCTGCTCGCCGTGCTGCGCTCGAAGCAGGCCAGGCACTGGAAGAAGATGACGAAGACTGGAACGAAGACGACTACGATGTTGAGTTCGAGTATCGTCCTTAAGGATGCTTTGAAAAGCTAGCTGCGTTGCTATCGCAGCTACGTTTTTAAAAGGCCCTTTATGCTTTCTGTAGGCCGGAATCTTTCCGGCGTTTGTTTATCTGATGGCATGCTAGACAGAAAACGATGAGCACAAATAACCGCCAACGCCTCGCCCAGGGTCGCCGCTGGGTCGTCAAGATAGGTTCAGCCCTGCTGACCGATAATGGTCAGGGACTGGATATGGTGGCCATGGCCGGCTGGGTACGGCAGATGGTGGAGCTGCAAAAAACCGGCGTTGAGCTGGTGCTGGTTTCCTCCGGTGCCGTGGCAGAAGGCATGGTGCGCATGGGCCTTAAAGCCCGGCCGGATTCCGTGCATGCCTTGCAGGCCTGTGCTGCCATCGGCCAGATGGGGCTGGTGGAGGCCTATGAATCGCACTTTCGCAAACACGATGTGAAAACCGCGCAGATCCTGCTGACGCATGATGATCTTTCTGATCGCCAGCGCTATCTCAATGCCAGCAATACCTTGCGCACGCTGATTGAATGGAAAGTGCTGCCAGTCATCAATGAAAACGATACGGTGGCCACGGACGAAATCCGCTTTGGCGATAACGACACTTTGGCGGCGCTGGTGGCCAATCTGATTAATGCCGACACGCTCATCATTCTTACCGATCAGGACGGCATGTTTGATCGTGATCCGCGCCATGATCCGGATGCCGTGCTGCTGCCAGAAGTGCAGGCCATGGATGAAAAGCTGCTGGCCATGGCCGGTGGCGGCGGTGCGCTGGGCCGTGGCGGCATGATTACCAAAGTTCGAGCTGCGCGCCTGGCGGCTCGCTCCGGCTGTTCCACGGTGATTGCCAGCGGCCGCGGCGACAATATTCTGGTGCGTCTGCGTCAGGCTGAAGTGCTGGGCACTTTGCTGTTGCCCGAGCAGGACCGGCTGGCGGCCCGTAAACAATGGCTGGCCGCGCATCTGCAGCATGCTGGCCGTGTCGTGATTGATGCCGGTGCCGTGAAGGCGCTGCGTCAGGGTGGGCGCAGTCTCTTGCCCGTGGGTGTGAAAAAAGTGGAAGGTAATTTCCAGCGTGGTGAAGTAGTGGCCTGTGTGGATGAGCAAGGCATACAGATAGCTGTGGGTCTGGTGAATTACAGCGCCGATGAAGCCAGTCGCATTGCCGGCCAGCCTTCGGAAAAAATTGAATCCCTGCTGGGTTATGTGGACGATGCCGAGCTCATGCATCGCGACAATCTGGTGGTCTTGGCCTGAACAATGCCGTCCGTCATAAAAAAGCCCGCTTGATGCGGGCTTTTTTATGAGGGCTTGTCTGGCGATAAGACTTACAAGGTTTTCATGTACTCGATAAGAGCCAAGCGCTCCTGATCGGTCAGTACCGAGTTGAACTCATGACCTTGATTGCCCTGTGAATACAGATGGCTGTTGAATATCTTGCGCTCCTCAATCTGTTTGTCCGTGAGTATGGGCGGGAAGAGGATGTTCCAGGTCGCAAATACATTGCCGTATAGCGAAGACAGTAATTGCTGCAGCAGCGGGTCCGCATCTTCCTTGCCAGGGACGCAGTCGATATAGGGCGTGACACCGGGATTGAAGAGGCTCTTTTTCTGACAGGCGATGGTGTCGTATTTCCAGCCCACTTTCTGCTTGTCGAAAGCGCGGGAAAGATCAGTGTCATAGCCCATGATGACGCGGCCAGTCTGATCCCAGCGTGCGGGTGCCGACACGCGACGCCAGATGGCTTTGCGATCAGTCGGCTTGAGTATTTCCCAGAGATTGGGCACTGAGCCGTTGTGCAAATAAGGTGCGGTAGCCCAGATGCCGTAGAGGGGTGGTGCCAGATAGCCGGGTTCGCGGTCGCCACGCAGATCGGCGCGGTTCTGCATGCCGCAGTCCTGTGTTGTGCCAGCGGTTTCGGGATAACCGAAGAAGTTGCGTGAGCCGGCGACTTGTACAGCCTCGTTATTGGTATCCACACGCGCCGGATCGGTAGCGATGATGCGTTTTGGTGTGATGTAGGAGGCAATGCCTTCCAGCGCCGGACTATCCAGATAGTTGGGATCATTGGTAAAGCGCTGCGAGTAAGCCCCATGACAGCTGGCGCAGGAACCATTGCCGCCGTTGGGGCGCGCAATCGGGTTCTTGAGTGAGGGCGCCCACAAATCTTTGCTGTGGAAAATGACGGCGCCCTGTTCGGCCAGTGTGGTGGTGACCGGATAGGGATAGGCGGGCGCCTTGAGCACAGCTGCCCAGTCATTCATGTCCTGTGAGTGCTTGCGCATCCAGCTCTGGGCGGTGTCGGTAATGGGGCCGCCAAAGGCGCCAAAGAGACCGGCAATGGGGGTGTAGAACACCATGTCCACGCGTGCCGCATCGGTGGGGAATATACCGTCAGCGAATTTCACCGGACGGTGTCCCAGATTCCACCAGGCCGGTGTATTCATGTCGGCGGTGGAGCCAGAGGTAATCAGGCCCAGCAGTGAGCCATCCGGCTTGTATTGCTCCTGGAAGAAAAAGGCGAGGTTGATATCGCTGGCATTGTTGAGGCCGCGTGTGCGGTTGAGATTGGCAATCATGGCGGCCGAGGCGGGATAGCCCAAGGGCAACATATCGCGCAGGAAGAGGTTGTAGTCGGCAAGACTGCTGCCGCTGCCATTCAGGAAGCCGAGGCCGGGTCCGTCTGCTGGGGTGCCTACGCCACCAGAGTGGCAGCCGTGGCAGGTGATGCCGATCTTGCCGGTCCAGCTGCCATCTTCATTACGCAGTTGCGAGAAGAAGGTGGGCAGTTTGCCGGAGCCGCCATTCGTTCTGTTGGGGTCTTCGCCGGGCAGGGGGTAGGGGTTGGGGGTATTGCCGAAGGTGGCGCCGTAACGCTCGGCTACCAGTTGGTCGAAGTTGTTCGGACGCATGAGGAAGCCGCCCCAGACGCGCCAGAGATTGTTGTAAGAGTTGGACGGGAAGGTGGCAATGCCGAAACCGGATTCAAGGGCAAAGGGTGTCGTGCCGCTGAATAGCACGCCGGAGCCGACGGCGCCCGGGGTCATCAGGGCGGCACCGCGCGTGACGCCGGCACGTAATTCACCACAGGTCTTGTGCTGGGCATGCTCGCCCACGGCTTCAGGATTGGTGTGGCAGTCTTTCCAGTGAGCATTGAACATCACCGATTTGCCGGCATTGACGCCGGGCTGAACCAGTGTGCGCGGGTCTGCCGGCATGACGGCATCATCCGGCATGTTTTTGCACCAATCAAAAAGCGGGGAACCGCCGCGGCTGCTGCCCAGCAGGGGGTAGTTGTTGACGGGAAGGGCATTGCTGACGCTCCCGATGCTGCTGCCAGAGCCACTGCCGGCACTGCTGCCGCCTGTACTGCCACCGTAGTCGGGTGCCGTGTAGGAGACACTCAGGGCACTGAGTCCGATACTGTCGGGCTGGCCTGCGGATGAGGTATCGTTGCCCGAGTCGGGGCCGCAGGCGCTGAGCAATATTGTCAGCGGCACAAGCGTGAGGTGAATGCGAAGTTGGTGTAACACGGGGGCCTCCCGGCCAGACGCTATATGCAGCGAAGCAAAACTTCAGGTCTCAACCTTGGTTGTTGTTTTTGACAAGTGTCAGAAACTAGGTATTTATATGACTTATGTCAAATGCCGTTCATCCCATTTTCGGCCCCTAACTTCTGTCTGGATCAGCTCATGATTGCCTCCGCCCCGGGAGCTACCGCCAACCGTCCCAGCCAGCAGCGAGCTCGCGATCGCTTCGACAGCATCCTGCTCGAGGCTGAGCACATGCTGGTCGAATCCGGCCTTTCCGGTTTTTCCATTCCCTTGCTCGCAGAGCGTCTGGGTTATACCCGCGGCAGTGTTTACGCCTATTTCCCCACGCCCTATGCGCTTTTCAACGAGCTTATGGCCGGCTATCTGCTGGATATGGAGAAGTTGCTTCGAGATGAGTTGCGGCGTATGCCGCCCGGGGGCTGGGATGTGGTGGCCACGCATCTGGTACGGGTGACGGCGGATTTCTACAACCAGCATCCGGTGGCGCCGCTGCTTCTGCTGGGCGGGGCCGTGACTGACAGCAGTTATCGCGTGCAGGAGATGTGCATCAAGCATATGGCCGATATGGCGCGGACCCTGTTCGAGCGCGCCGGCATGCAATTGCCGCAGGATCCGGATGTCATCGTGCTGACGGTGGATATTGGCACCGCCTGTCTGCGCCGTTCCTTTTTTGAGCATGGCCGTATCACGCCGGCCTATTGCGAGATTGCGACCACCGCCATGACGGGTTTTCTCGGGCCCTATCTGCGGTCTCAGACGGGCGCATGAAGCTCTGACTGGTCTTTGAAAAAGACTCGCTCTACCGTTGTCGGCTTGAACTGCTCATATTGGCCTGGCCGGAAGGGGATGTGATTGCGTATTCAGTGTCTGCAGCTCGCTCTGGGGCTTGGCTTGTGGTTGCCTGTGCTGGCTCATGCCGCTTTTTCGGCCCTGCTCTGGGACAACGATCTTTTTTCTCCGCGTAATACCGACGCCTATTACACCAACGGCTTTCTTTATCACCATGTATCGGACCCGGTGTCGGCTGATGAGGGGCGCGGCTGGACAAGCTGCCCCGGTCTTTCCTGGCTGGCCGAGGCCGCCGAGCCGCTGCTGATCAAAACGGATGAGCAATCCCAGTTCCGTCACTCTTGGGGCTTGGGCCAGATCATACAGACGCCCTCTGATCTCACGCTCAATCCGCCGGACCCCGATGATCAGCCCTATGCCGGCCTGCTCTATGGCAGTTGTGGCGCCCATGCACAGGCAGAGGATCGCGCCGAGTCCTTAGGTTTAATGTTGGGTGTAGTGGGGCCGCTTTCGCTGGCAGAAAAAACGCAGGATATCGCGCACCGGGTGACCGGCAGCGAATATCCACAAGGCTGGGATTACCAGCTGGTGAACGAGCCCGTGCTCAACCTTGTTTATGATCGGCAGCGTGTGATGACGAGTTTTTCGCTGAATGGCCACAGCATCACCTTGTTTGAAAATTTTGGTTTGGCTTTTGGCAATCTGATGATTTCAGGCACGGTAGGTGCGAATGCGCTCTATGCAAGAAATCCGCGCGCTGCTTTCAGTCTGCGGCCGAATTTTCTAGGACGTTATCCTTGGCTTTCGCAAAGTCAGCCGCTGGGTTTTTATGCGCTGGGCAGCGTGCAGGGCATGGCGGTGGGGCGTAATCTTTTTCTGGATGGTAATACCTTCAAGGACGGCCCCTCGGTAGACAAAGAATATGTGGTGGGTTCCGGGCAGTTAGTAATGGGTTATGGTTTTTCCTGTCTGGCCCTGCAGTTGGGGCTGAGTTTCAGTACACGAACCTTCAAGAGCCAGATAGAGTCCTGGCCGCGTTACGGCACGCTTGCCGTGATCTGGGGCTGCAGCCCCTGAACCAGAGCGGAATATTGTTGTGAAGCTGCGTCCCCCCGTCATCCTCGCCCTACTCGGTGTTTATCTCATCTGGGGCTCGACCTATCTCGCCATGCGTTTTGCCATCGAGTCCATGCCGCCCTTGCTGATGGCGGGCATACGTTATGTGCTGGCCGGCGCCATTCTTTTCGCTTTTCTCAAACTGCGTGGCCACGAATGGCCGACGCGCCAACAGTGGCGTGACTCTCTGATCGTGGGAGCGCTGCTCTTGTTAGGCGGCAACGGCATGGTGGGGCTGGCCATGGAGCGTGGTGTGAGCTCGGGCATGTCGGCGCTGGTGGTGGGGGTGACGCCGCTGTTTGCACTGATTTTTGCGCGCTTCTGGGGGCAGCAGGCCAGCTCGCGTGAGTGGCTGGGTATTGCGATTGGTCTGGTTGGTTTGGTCTTGCTGAATTTTGGTCGAGAACTTTCCACTAGCCCGGTGGCAGCGGCCTTGTTGGTGTTAGCGGCCGTGTCGTGGTCCTTCGGCTCCATCTGGGGCAAGCATCTGCAATTGCCCTCCGGCTTTATGGCCAGTGCTCTGCAGATGTTGTTGGGGGGAGCGGTGTTGTTGGCGGTAGCGCTGCTGCGTGGTGAAAGTATGAGCGCCATGCCATCGGAAAAAGCGCTGTGGTCCTTGGCCTATCTGATTTTTATCGGCGCCATTCTTGGTTTCTCGGCCTACGTCTATTTGCTGGAGACGGTGCGGCCGGCGCTGGCCACCAGTTATGCCTATGTGAATCCCTTGGTGGCCGTGGGCTTGGGCGTATGGCTGGGCGGTGAGCAGGTGGATGCGCTGGAGCTGGTCGCCATGGCCGTCATTCTCGGTGGCGTGGTGATGGTGTATCTGCCTTCATTCTCGCGGCAACAACTGGCAGTGCCGGTGCAGGATGAGGCTGTTGAGCATGAGCATGCCCGGAAATGAGAGGGTGGCGGGCATAAAAAAACCGGCATTCGCCGGTTTTTTTATTTCACCGCTTCCCGAAAGGAGGCGGTGAGCACGACCCTGAGAGGTCTGATCAAGCAAGACCCTTGATCTGGGCATTCAGGCGGCTCTTGTGACGAGCAGCTTTGTTCTTGTGGATGATGCCCTTGTCGGCCATACGGTCGATAACGGGAACAGCCGTGGTGTAAGCGGCGGCGGCATCAGCCTTGTTGCCAGAGGCAATGGCGTTCACAACTTTCTTGATATAAGTGCGAACCATAGAGCGCAGGCTGGCGTTGTGCGCGCGCACCTTGTCGTTCTGGCGAGCACGCTTCTTGGCTTGTGCAGAGTTGGCCACGTGGGGCTCTCCTGAAATTTAAGTGCATGAAAAAGGGTATTCGGGCGGTTCCCGAAACAGGCGCGCAATTCTGCCGATGGGGTGAGGGGAAGTCAACCGCCTGTATGGCCTCAAACCGTCGCGACTCTGTTTCCGAAGGCAATTTCCTCCGGAGTCAGGGGGCGGAAGCCGCCTTCCGGCAGGCTTGCGTCCAGCTCTATGCCGGATACGGCCTCGCGATGCAGGGTCTCAACATGATTGCCCACGGCCGCAAACATGCGTTTGACCTGGTGATAGCGCCCCTCCTGTAACCAGACCAAGGCTTCGCAGGGGGCGAGAATCTGCAGCCGGGCCGGGCGAGTGGGCTGATCTTCCTCGCCCCGCAGTAACAGGCCTTGAGCAAACTGCTGTACGGCGTCCGGGGCGATGGGACGGGCGGTGTGTACGCGATAGCGCTTCTCGTGCTGTCCCGGCGCTTTGATGCGGTGCGACCACTGGCCGTCATCGGTGATGAGCACGAGGCCGGTGGTGTCGATATCCAGGCGGCCGGCCACATGCAGCTCGTCCCGGCTTTCTCCGATCAAAAGATCGAGCACGGTGCGATGGCCGCCGTCTTCCGTCGCACTAACCACGCCGGCGGGTTTGTGCAGCATGAAATAGCGCGGACCACGGGCGCGGAGCAGAGCGCCGTCCAGCAATACGGTATCGGTGGGTTTGAGCGCCAAGCCGGGGTCTTTCACCGGCAGGCCATTCACCTGCAGGCGACCGGCCCGGGCCAGCTGGCGGACTTCGCTACGGGAATAGGCGGTATTGCTGGCAACGAACTTGTCTAGGCGCATGGGCCGGCATTGTAAGGGATGAAAACCGGGCTGCGTTGCCATCGCGGCGTTAAAAGCAGGCGAAGAATGCTCATTTACTACCTGTAAACTCCGCTTCTTCGCCTGCTTTTGCCTCGCCTAGAGGCGCCTACTGTTGGTGCGCTGGCGGCTTCGCCTACGTTTTTCTGCGCCTTCCCTGCTGTTGCAAGAGAGGGGTGTAGGCCGGTTTCGCACGCCACCAGCCTCCGCTACCATCGCCGCTTTGCGCTTGCCGCAGTGTCTGTGTCATCTCCCGGGGTTTTCATGTCTGCATCCGCCACACCTGTTCCGCCTGCAGCTCCCGGGAAAAAAGGTGGTGGTCTCTGGCGCTCCACGCTGGTGGTCAGTGCCATGACCATGCTCTCGCGCATTGCCGGTCTCGTGCGCGACATGGTCTATCTCAATCTCTTTGGTGCTGACCGTTTCATGGACGCTTTTCTGGTGGCGTTCAAGATTCCCAATTTTCTGCGTCGTCTTTTTGCCGAAGGGGCGTTTGCCCAAGCCTTTGTGCCGGTGCTCACCGAGGTCAAAACGCAAAAAGGGGATAGTGCGGTCAAAGAGCTGGTGGACAAGGTCGCCGGTTCGCTGTCCATCGTGCTGGGTGGCCTCACCGTGGTGGCCATGGTGGCTTCGCCGCTGATCATTCTGCTGTTCGCGCCGGGATTTCGTGGCGACGAGCTCAAATTCGATCTCGCTGCCGACATGTTGCGCATCACCTTTCCCTATCTGCTGCTGATTTCGCTGACCGCTTTTGCCGGCGGCATTCTCAATAGCTATGGCAAATTCGGTGCTTCGTCTTTCACACCGGTGCTGATGAATCTGGTGATGATTGCCTTTGCCGTGTGGGTCTCGCCGCTGATGGCGCAGCCGGTGATGGCTCTGGCCTGGGGGGTATTGCTCTCCGGCTTTGTGCAGCTGGCGTTTCAGGTGCCCTATCTGAAAAAGATACATATGATGCCGCGCTTCAAGCCGGGCTTTAAGGACCCGGATGTGAAACGCATCCTGGGCCTGATGGTGCCGGCCATGTTTGGGGTTTCAGTCAGCCAGATCAATCTGCTGCTCGATACCATACTGGCGTCTTTTCTCATCACCGGCTCGGTGTCCTGGCTATACACCGCAGAGCGCCTGACCGAGCTGCCGCTGGGTCTTATCGGCATTGCTGTGGCCACCGTGATTTTGCCTTCACTCTCGGCCAAACATGCCGAGAAGTCTGATACCGAGTTCCGTGCCATGCTGGACTGGGCCTTGCGCGTCATTGTGCTGGTCGGCCTGCCATCGTCCATTGCCATGGGCATACTTTCCGGCCCCTTGATCGCCGCACTTTTCATGCACGGCAAGTTCAGCAGTCACGATGTGCTGATGTCCGCAGCAGCTTTGCAGGCGCTCTCGGGCGGCATTCTGGCTTTCATGCTCATCAAGGTGTTTGCGCCGGGCTATTTCTCGCGGCAGGACACCAGAACCCCGGTGAAGATCGGCATCATCGCCATGGTGGCGAATATGGTCTTCAACCTCATTCTGGTGCTGGGCTTTGATATGGCCCATGTCGGCCTGTCGCTGGCTAGCACGCTGTCGGCTTTCCTCAATGCCGGCCTGCTCTACTGGGGCCTGCACAAGAAGGGGGTCTACCGTCTGCAGAAGCACTGGACACCGGTGCTGTTGCGCTATCTGCTGGCTAATGCCGTCATGGCCGGGGTGCTGCTGGCCATCACTCCGGCCATGAGCTGGTGGATTACGCCCGGCCACAACACGCTCAAGGTGATTTACATCCTGGGTATCTGCGCGGCGGGGGCTCTGAGCTATTTCGCGGCCCTATTCGCCGTCGGCTTCCGCCTGCGGGAGATACGTCATCACTAGTCTGCAGGCGGGTGTAGCAACTGACGGGGGCGGCTTCTTTCTTTATACTGCGCGGCTCGATTCGCCTGCCCCCGATACGCCCTGATGGAACTGATCCGCGGCATCCATAATCTGCGCCCCCGCCACTTGGGCTCCGTGGTGACCATCGGCAATTTCGATGGTGTGCACCGTGGTCATCAGGTCATCCTGGCCGGCTTGAAAGAAGCCGGGCAGCAGCTGGGCTTGCCAGACACGGTGATGGTGTTTGAGCCACAGCCCCAGGAGTTCTTTCAGGGTGAGCAGGCCCCAGCCCGGCTGATGAACTGGCGTGACAAGATTGATGCGCTGGAGGCTACCGGGGTTTCACGGGTGCTCTGTGTGCGTTTCGATGAAAAATTTCGTGGTCTTACCGCGCGTCAGTTTGTCGAGAAGTTGCTGGTGCAGGGCTTGGGTTGCCGTCATCTCGTGATTGGCGACGATTTCCGTTTTGGCTGCGACCGTGGTGGCGATTTCGCCATGTTGCAGGCCTCGGGCGTGGAATTCGGTTTTGAAGTAAAAAACACCACTACGGTGGTGGTGCAGGGTGGTCGCGTCAGCAGCACGCGCATACGTGCTGCGATCAAGGCCGGCGATTTCAAGCTGGCGGAAACTCTGTTGGGGCGGCCCTACAGTGTAAGCGGGCATGTAGTGCATGGCGACAAGCTGGGCCGCACACTGGGTGTGCCCACCGCCAATATTCCGCCACGTCGTCTGCACTCGCCGCTTTCCGGTATTTACACGGTGACTGTGGATGGGGCGCGAGACGGCACAGCAGAAAAGCCGGTGTACGGCGTGTGCAGCGTAGGGCGTCGCCCCACCGTTAATGGCAAAGATGAGCGTATAGAAAGTTATTTTCTGGATTTCAGTGGTGATATTTACGGTCGCCGTATACGCGTGACCTTTCATCACAAGCTGCGTGAAGAGTTGAAGTTCCCTTCACTGGATGCGCTGAAAGTGGCAATGGAAAAGGATATTGCGGATACCCGGGGTTTTTTCGGGATCTGAAACGAATTTGATGACATGACATCCCGTAGGGTGTCCGAGTGAAAGCGAAACCATGAGCACTGATCAAAAAGCCGCTGACTACAAGCCAACGCTTAATCTGCCCGAAACCGATTTTGCCATGAAGGCGAGTCTGTCCACGCGTGAGCCCGCCATGGTGGCAGCTTGGCAGGAGAGCAAGCTCTACGAGAAAATTCGCGAAGCCCGCCGTGGTGCGCCTAAATATATTCTTCACGACGGCCCTCCCTATGCGAATGGCGATATTCATATCGGTCATGCCGTCAACAAGATCCTGAAAGACATCATTGTAAAATCCAAGACGCTGTCGGGTTTTGATGCGCCCTATGTGCCGGGCTGGGACTGCCATGGTCTGCCCATCGAGCTTAATGTCGAAAAGAAAGTCGGCAAGCCGGGGCAGAAGGTTTCTGCAAAAGAATTTCGTCAGCACTGCCGTGATTACGCACAGTCGCAAGTGGAAAAGCAGCGCACGGATTTCATGCGCTTGGGCGTGTTAGGTGACTGGTTCAATCCCTATCTCACCATGAATTACACGCAGGAAGCCGACATCATCCGTGTGCTTGGTCAGATTGCAAAGAATGGCCATCTGCACAAAGGATTCAAACCGGTTAACTGGTGTCTCGACTGTGGCTCTGCCTTGGCAGAGGCCGAAGTAGAGTATGAAGACAAAAGCTCAGATGCCATTGATGTCGCTTTTCCTGTTTCGCGCCCGGAAGTATTGGCAAAAGCCTTTGATCTGACGCCCACCGCGATCGATGTTCCTGCTTTTCTGGTGATCTGGACCACAACCCCGTGGACCTTGCCTGCCAATCACGCCATTTCAGTGAATCCTGAGCTGGATTATGAGCTGGTGAGTGCCCGCAATGCCGACGGTGAAGGATTTCTCCTGGTACTTGCGGCGGCCTTGCGGGAAGACGCCTTGGCGCGCTACGCAATGAGTGGTGAGGTGCTTGCTCGTACGACGGGTGCGCGCTTGGCCAATCTTGTTGTGAAACTTGCAACGCAAGCTGAGCCTGTTGGCTCTGTTGTAGCGGGTGGCGATACCACACCGTATGTTCAGCACCCCTTTGCCCTGAAAGATGGTCAACCGCGTCCGGTTTATGTGCTCGCAGGTGACCATGTCAGTGCTGACTCAGGCACGGGTCTTGTGCATACAGCGCCAGCACATGGTGTAGATGACTTCAATGTCTGGATGGGCATGGCTGCTTCAGCCGTACCTGAGGGCTATGACACCAGCTTCAGTAGTCCGGTTGATGGTTCTGGCGTCTTTCATACGGCAGAAGCGTTTGCGCCAGCTAATGGAATGCATATCAGCAAGTCTGTAGATCCTATTTTCACCGCACTTAAAGATCGTTCGCGCGCCAATCGCAGCATGTTGCTGGCGCACAAGAAAATCCAGCACAGCTATCCGCATTGCTGGCGCCACAAAACGCCCATCATTTTTCGCGCTACGCCGCAGTGGTTTATCAGCATGCAGCAGGCCGGCCTGCGCGATGCGGCCATGACGGCCATTCCCGGCGTGCAATGGGTGCCGGATTGGGGTCAGGCGCGTATCGAGGGCATGATTTCTGGTCGCCCGGACTGGTGTATCTCGCGTCAGCGTACCTGGGGCGTGCCCATTACCTTGTTTGTGCACAAGGAAAGCGGCGAGCTGCATCCGGATACGGCCGCCCTGATTGAAACGGTGGCCTTGAAAGTTGAGCAGGCCGGCATTGATGCCTGGTTTGATCTCTCGGCCGAGGACTTGCTCGGGGCCGATGCTAAAAACTATGACAAGGTCACGGACACGCTGGATGTGTGGTTCGATTCCGGCGTTACGCATACTGCGGTGCTCAAGCGCGAAGGCCTGCAATATCCGGCTGATCTTTATCTGGAAGGCTCCGATCAGCATCGCGGCTGGTTCCAGTCTTCTTTGCTGACCGCGCTGGCGGCCAATGGCAATGCGCCGTTCAAGACCGTGCTCACGCACGGCTTCACGGTTGATGGCCAGGGTCGCAAGATGTCCAAGTCTGTGGGCAATGTGGTGGCGCCGCAGAAAGTCATGCAGACATTGGGCGCAGACATCATCCGTCTCTGGGTGGCGGCCACGGATTATCGCGGTGAAATGTCGGTGAGTGATGAAATTCTCACGCGCATGTCCGACTCCTATCGTCGTATTCGCAATACGCTGCGTTTCCTGCTGGCTAATCTCAATGGCTTTGATCCGGAAAAGCATCTGGTGAAAACTGAGGATATGCTGGCACTGGATCGCTGGGTGGTTGATCGTGCAGGTCTGCTGCAGCAAGACATCATTACGTCTTTTGATTCTTTCCAGTTCCACCAGATTTATCACAAGCTGCATGGCTTCTGCGTCAGTGAGCTGGGTGGCTTCTATCTCGATATCATTAAAGACAGGCAGTACACCACGCAGGCTGATTCGCTCGCGCGGCGCTCGGCGCAGACAGCGCTTTTCCATATTGCTGAAGCTTTCACGCGCTGGATGGCGCCTATTCTTAGTTTCACCGCCGATGAAATCTGGGCGGTGTTGCCGGGCCAACGCTCTGAATCCGTTTTTCTGGAAAGCTGGTATGAAGGTCTTGCCGCGCTTCCGGAAAATGGCAGTGATATCACGCTGACGCGTGCATATTGGGATGATGTGGCGGCAGTGAAGACAGCCGTGAACAAAGAAATCGAAGAAGCACGTACGCGCAAAGAAGTGGGCGCGGGTCTTTCGGCTGAAGTTGATCTTTATGTGTCGCCGGAGCGTGAAAAAGCACTGGCCGCCATGGGTGATGAATTGCGCTTTGTGCTTATTACCTCGGCTGTGCGTCTTGCTCCTTTCGCGGCTAATGGGGCAGGGCAGGGCGTCGCCACTGAGCTGGAAGGTTTGTGCGTAAAGGTCTCACCCTCGGCGCATCAGAAGTGCGCACGCTGCTGGCATTACCGTGCAGATGTTGGTGCCAGTGCGGCGCATCCGGATATCTGTGAGCGCTGTGTGGCGAACCTGCCGGAAGGCAAGGGCGAAACCCGTCAATTTGCTTGAGTCATGCGCGCCCGCACGGGCGCCGCAAGAACAGAAGGTTTATCTGTGAACGAAGTAATGCGTAAAAATCTGCAATGGCTCTGGCTGGCTGTGCTGGTTATCGTGCTTGATCTGGCCAGCAAGGCTTTTTTTAGCGCCAATATGTTTCTCGGGCAGTCTATCGATGTGCTGCCGTTTTTCAGCTGGACGCTGGCTCATAACTACGGCGCCGCTTTCAGTTTTCTGCATGATGCCGGTGGCTGGCAGCGCTGGTTCTTTGGCGCTATTGCGGTGGTGGTGAGTGCCGGCATCGTGTTCTGGCTCACACGCCTGCCGGCCTCTGGCGCCCGCTTTCTGGCCTGTGCTTTGGCGCTGGTGCTGGGCGGTGCGTTGGGTAATCTCTATGACCGCATGACTTTGGGTTATGTGGTGGACTTCATCCACGTGCATTACGGCAGCTGGCACTTTCCTGCCTTTAATATTGCCGATAGCGGTATCACCGTTGGCGCCATCATGCTGGTGATTGATTCCGTATTTTTCGAAAAAGCGCGCGAAGCTCGACGCTTGGCTGCCGGCAATGAGAACGCTCATGTCTGACTATCAGCCTGAACAGATGATAGGCCCGGGTAAGCGCGTCACCCTGCATTTCTCCGTGGCCTTGGCCGACGGTACGGTGGTGGACTCCACCCGTGAGCGCGATGTTCCTGCCGAGTTCACCGTGGGCGACAGCAGTCTTTTGCCCGGTTTTGAAAAGGCTATCTTTGGTCTGCGTGCCGGCGATCGCCGCTCGGTCTTCATTGATGCCAAGCGCGGTTTCGGTGAGTGGAATGCGAATAATCTGCAAACCTTTACCCGCGTCCAGTTCAGCGGCATGGAGTTGGAGCCGGGCCTGATGATTTCCTTTGCTGACAAGTCCGGTGATCTGCCCGGTGTCGTCAAGGAGCTCACAGACGAGACGGTGCTTGTAGACTTTAATCACCCCTTGGCGGGCCGCGATCTGGTCTTCGAGGTGGATATCATCCGGGTCATGGATGCGGATGCCAGCCCGGTTAGCCTTGCACAGCCAGCGAAGTAAGGGAGCACTCACATGCAGGTCAAGCCGGTTCAGGTACAGCCCATGCAGATCAAGCTCGCCAATCCCCGGGGCTTCTGTGCCGGGGTCGATCGCGCCATCGAGATCGTCAATCGTGCCCTCGAGGTTTTCGGCCCACCCATCTACGTGCGCCATGAAGTGGTGCACAACAAATTCGTGGTCGACGATCTGCGTAACCGCGGCGCCGTCTTTGTGGAAGAGCTGGATCAGGTGCCGGATGACGGCGTGGTGATCTTTTCTGCCCATGGCGTGTCCAAGGCCGTGCAGGCCGAGGCGGCTCGTCGTGGTCTCAAGGTCTTTGATGCCACCTGTCCGCTGGTGACCAAGGTGCATATGGAGGTGACCCGTTACGCCAAGGCGGGTACTGAGGCCATTCTGATTGGCCATGAGGGCCATCCCGAAGTTGAAGGCACCATGGGTCAGTACGACCGCCGTCAGGGTGGTGATATCTATCTGGTGGAAGACGAGGCCGATGTGTTGGCGCTTCAGGTGCGTAATCCGGAAAAGCTGGCCTTCGTTACCCAGACCACGCTTTCAGTAGATGACACCGCCAAGGTTATCGCCGCCCTCAAGGCCAAGTTCCCGGCTATTCATGGCCCCCGCAACGACGATATCTGCTACGCCACCCAAAACCGTCAAGATGCCGTCAAGCAATTGGCTGATGGTGCCCAAGTGGTGCTGGTGGTGGGGTCTCCCAACTCATCCAACTCCAACCGTTTGCGCGAGCTGGCTGAGCGCATGGGGGCGCGTGCCTATCTGATCGACAATGCCGACCAGATGGAGAGGGGCTGGTTTGAGGGCGTACAGCTTATCGGTCTTACGGCAGGTGCCTCGGCCCCCGAGGTGCTTATCCAGCAGGTCATCGCCCGCCTGCGCGAATGGGGGGGTGACATTCCTCTGGAGTTGGACGGACGTCCTGAGCACATGGTTTTCTCCATGCCCAAGGAATTGCGCATTCCTACCCGCTCTGTCTGACAATTTCGGGATCAAAGGATGGGTTTTAGGGGTCGCCGGTGCCGAAAAAACACTCATCGCCATGGCGCTCCGCCTGTCTTTACAATGCGCTAAGTCACTGAAATTTGAACCGGTTCACGCCTTGTGAACACCCGTTTCCACTGGTCTCCCCGATTTCACCGGCCATCCTGTTGACCGTTGTGACCAACAACGCCTCTCACTAAGGTTCACACATCCGAGAAGGGTTTCGGTTTTGTCACTTTTGGACAGGATATGTCAGTGCGCAGAAATCAAGGCTTTACGATGATTGAGTTGCTGACCGCCATTGTGATTGTTGGGGTTTTGGCTGCTTTTGCTGTCCCTGCATTCAAGGAGGTGCGCTTGAATAGTCAGATTTCCACTATATCGGGTGATATGGCGGCAACATTGAATCGGGCGCGTAGCTTGGCGATTACAACGCGATCCAGTGTTTATGTGCTTAAAGGTGCCGGCTCCTCAATAACTGACGTGGCGGCTGGGTCCGATTGGGCCAGTGGTTGGCGCATATTGCGTGGGCCGACCATGGCGGCATCAACACAGGTGAGTCGTGTAGTGCGTACGGGCGCGTATACCGATATCAATGTGATTGTTTCCGATGGCTTGGTCGATGCGACTGGAACTGCCTCTGGTGCCGCCATCGATGGTTTTGCCTTCAATAATCTTGGTCAGTTGGTGACAACGGCAAATTTGGCATTGGCGCAAGCGGCCATCGTTATTTGTGCGCCAGGAGTAACCACAGAGCGAGGCCGAACTCTTGCCATCTCCCGTATTGGTCGTGTCACCAATAATTCGGTCTCCAATCCGGCTTCCTGCGGGTCATGATCATGATGAAAAAAGCAAGCAAGATGGTGTCCGCAGGAAAGACGCAGTCAGGCGTTTCCATGCTGGAGGTGCTGGTTGCCCTTCTAGTTACTTCCGTCGGCTTGCTTGGTTTTGCAAGTCTGCAATCTCGTGCATTGGTATCAACAGAAGATACCTATCAGCGGACGCAGGCAACAAGCTTGGCGCAAGACATAGTTGATCGTATGCGTATGAATGGTGCTTCCCCTCTCAAGCAAAGTGATGCAGCAAATGCAGTTGCTGGCTATACAACAGCATCTAATTGGGGGGGCTCATTACCAGCTACGAATTGTTTAGGTCTGGATAAATTGTGCTCACAGGATGAAATAGCGCTTTACGACATTGCACAGATACGCAGAGCCGTTGAAACGAGCAGCAATCTTCCTAATGGCTCGGCCATAGTGGCGGCCTGCGAAAGTGCTCGGGTGTGTGCATATGTGGCTTGGGGGGACGTTACGGCTGCGCAGTGCGTTACCAAAAAGGGCATTGGCGTCAAAACATGCGTTGTCATTCAGGGGGGTTGATCATGTCTAGGATGCGTTTTTTCCAGGCGGGCCTCAGTCTTATCGAGCTGATGATTTCGCTGGCTTTGGGCTTGGTGCTTGTTGCTGGTGCTACCCAGATTTTTTTTACCAATACTCAGGCGTTTCGTTTGCAAAATAATATTTCAGGAGCTCAAGAGGCTGGACGCTTGGGTTTGGAGATGTTGCTAACAGACTTACGTCGTGCAGGTGTTGATAATCCGGAAAGTGTCCTTGATGGCGCTTCGCGCAACTTTGGGATTACAGGCAGAAATGCCTTGGCAACCACGGCCGCAGTTACTGGGCTGCTGACCAATAGTGATGAGGTATCGGTGTCATACCGAGTGCCGCCTGAAGTTGCTCAGATGAGCGATTGTGAGGGGCATGTCGCGAACTCGACTGATGTAATCGTGAATCGCTATTTTGTTGCTCTCGATATTAATCCTTCTGTTCCGGCCCTGTTTTGCATCGGCAAGGTGAATGGATTGCCGGCGAACAGTCCTGGTGCTGCGCTAATTCGTGGAGTTGAGAGTTTTCAGGTGCAGTACGGATTGGCTGCAGGTTATGGAAAAACGGCAGCCAAAGGCAATGGCTTTACTTCTGCTGTGCGTTATGTGCTGGGTGGAAATGGCACATTGCAGAGTGTGGATGGTGTTGCCGGCGTAAATGCAGAAGATGCGTTATTGGTGACGTCGGTGAAGATTGCCATGGTGGTGCGCTCGGAATCTGGGATACAGGGACTCAGAGCGCCTGCTAATGATATTGCGGTGTTGGATACGACGATCTCAACAGCAACTCTGGACGGCGTCAAGGTCAATAATTTCTATCCTGTGCATCGGTTTTTTACCGGAACAGCAGTTATGCGCAATAACGTCTATGGATATTTTTGATGCGTGGTAACAAGGAAATGAAAAAACAAGCCGGTGTTGCCTTGTTCGTTTGCTTGATGATTTTGTTGGTTCTTTCGCTGCTGGGCGTCAGTGCGTTGCGAATGGTGACCAGCCAGAATCTTATATCCAGCAGCTCCCAAGGCGCCGATATTGCCTTTGATGCTGCTGAAACGGGTATCAATAGCTCCATTCTTGATGCCCAGAAAGTGGTTTTCAGCTTGCCGACAAGTCCCGATAGTTCTGTGACAAGAACATATGCTCAGGATAATAGAGGTATTTCTACGATAGCTGTTGTTGTGAGCATGCCTGATCCAACCTCCAATGTGGCACTAGGAAAAAGTTTGATGGAGGCCAGGTTGGCGATGGGTGAGATCCCAGGAGTGGTTGTAGAGCAATTCCGTTTTGAGTCGACGAGTACTGTGGATGCGCTTGATATCAAGACAACGCATGTGCAGGACACCATTTACCCCCATCTTCGTAATTGAGAGCAGGAGGCAGCCATGCGCAGCTTCAAGAAAATCAGTCATGCAGCACTTGCATTTCTCTACATGAGCAGTGCTATTTCTCCTGCTCTAGCAGATGACTCCGAGATTTATCTTGGAGGGGCAAGCGGTACCTCCGGCAATCCCAATGTGCTTTTGCTTATCGATACGTCAGGTAGTATGGCGTATGACATGAGCAGTACGGCCACAAGTAATATCGCGGAGCAAAATCGCCGTTACTACCACCTTAAAAAGGCAGTGGAAAAGATTTTGACCACTCTGCCAGGCAATATTCGTGTGGGCTTGGCGCGATATAACTCTGATACCAATGGTGGCCGTATAATCTATCCGCTGACCATGCTGGACTCTCCGGCAGGATCCAATCCTGATGGTAGTCAGAACCGTAGTTTCCAAATCAAGGCCGGTACAACGGACGATGTGCAACAGACAGCCGCGACGAGCTCCACGTTGCTGGGGACTGGCGCGACATTGACTGTAGGTGGGCTTGATACAGTTGTGTCTATGGCGGTCAATACGGATGCTTCGGTGCAATGTGCCACCGGAACTACACCGGGGCCTTTTTTGGGAGATGGCAGCGGTACGCCAAAAAACGGCCTCTATATAGGGAATCATCCCACCATCAGTGGTACAAGCTACTGTCAGTCCAATCTGGGGCTGCGTTTTGTGAATATTCCCGTGCCTGCTGGAGCCAAGATTGGCTCAGCCACACTCGTGCTGACTCACGCAGGTTCGCCGAGCTCCGCTCCTTCGGGGTGGTCCAATACCAAAGACAGCGATGTAGCGCTTAATTTCAATGTTGCTGTGCAAAATACCGGTAAGACCTCAGTAGCCAAAACATTTTCGGCAAGTGCGGCGGCTGATACGGTTAATGGCACTGGGCGTACTTATGAGACAGCCAAGGTGGCAGCCGCTATAGGTAGCGAGGTTTTCTCGGAAGATGGCGAGGTCCTAGAGCTTGATGTCACTTCGTTGGTACAGAAACGAGTTGACGATACTACGACTTGGGATGCCTCGACTGCTGCTAATCGCGCTCTTGTCTTCCGCATTGAGGGTGCATCGGGTAATGGATCACTGTCATCAACGACAGTCTGTACACGATATAACAATAATGGGACATGTAGGTCCGGCTATAGCAGCACGGTCACCACAGATGCTCCGAAAATTCGTCGAATTTATGGCCGCTATGACAGTACTACCAAAGCCCCTCAATTGCTCATTAATTATATTCCGGCCTCAGGCACTACCAATACCGTGGGTGTGCGCTTCATGGGAGTGGATATTCCTAAAGGAGCGACTATCAATAGCGCCTTTATCCAGATGACGGCAGCCGTGGACAGCAATGCCTCTGGGCCAGCGGCTTCTTTCGTGATTGCAGGCGATAAACTGGATGCGACTTATTCAAACTCGCTGGCCTTTGATACTACCAATCATCTTTACAGCAGTCGTTGGGGGACGGAGGGAGCGACTATCAATCCCGGAACCTGGCTCAAGGATCAGTCTTATCAGCTGGATGTAAAGAGTTTGTTGCAGGCTCAGGTGAATTATTCCGGTTATTGTGGTGCTACAGAGGTGACTGGAACCAATGCAGTAGGTTTCCGGATTCGCGCTTTGGATGGTAGTGGTGCACGCACTGCATACAGTTACGAAGGTGATGCAGGCAAAGCCCCGCGTTTGGTCGTCAACTATACAGCGCCTACCTCAAGTAGCTGTGTGCAGATAAGGCGCGCGTATAGTGCGAGCGGTAGCGCTAACGACGCGACCCAGTCTGGTACCAATAATAACGTACTGACTGACGAGAAGATTTCATTAGCCTCTACTAGTCGTGCTGGTATTCGCTTCACAGGCGTCGCTATACCAAAATCAGCAGAAATTGTTGATGCACGTTTGACGCTGTATGCCTCGGGAGGAAGTGCAGCAGCGATAACGACAAAGGCTATGGCGACTGACGATCAGGCGGCGTTCACCACAACAGCAAAACTCAGCAATATGACAGTGGGTACCGCCTCTGTGGCGTGGACTCCCTCGGGCTGGACTGTGGGCTCGGGTTATGACAGTGCCAATCTAAAAACCCTGATTCAGGAGGTTGTTAACCGGACAGGGTGGGTTTCAGGTGGTGCTATAGGGTTGTTGCTGACCGGCAATGGTCCGCAATTCTATACCGCTGACCGCTCCCAGACCTCTACACGTCCAGTGTTGTCTGTTGTTTATAAGTCGACGAACCCGAATGATGGTGTTTCTACTGCTCGCCAAGTGTTGATTGATACTGTTAATGGGCTGAGTTTCAGTGGGGGCACCCCACTTAATGAAACCTATTATGAAACAGCTCTCTACATGATGGGGCAGACTGCATGGTATGGGCGCGCTAATACTCCCAAGGCGAATAGTGCTTACTCCCTTTACTCTGATTCGGCACCGGCGATGACGACAGCCAATGTCTACCAGTCGCCAGTTGGAGAGGCCTCCTGCCAGTCGAATAATATTGTGGTGCTGACTGATGGTTTGCCAACCTCTGATAGTGACGGTTTGCACATGGGGGATGACTGCGGTGGCTCCTTTGCATGTATGCAGTCAACAGCAAAATATCTGGCAAAAACCTCTGGACGAGCAGGCGCCTTCATCAACACCTACACCATTGGTTTTGGTCCGGTAAGTGCCGATGCTTCTGCTTCTGCTGGTTTGACGGGTACTGCCCAAGCGGGGAATGGCGAGTATTTTGCTGCCACCAATAGCGACTCTTTGGCGGCCAGCTTCCAGGCTATTTTTGCGCGAGTGTCCGATAGTAATGGCACCATGGCGGCTCCTGGTGTTGCTGTGAGCCAGCTCAACCGTTCGGAACATCTGGATCAGCTTTACTACGGTGTGTTCAAGCCCAAGGCGCAGAAGCGCTGGCCTGGCAACTTCAAGCGTTACAAGCTCAGTAGTGCGTTTGATGTCGTTGATGCGAGGGGCTCTGACGCCATTGATCCCACTACCAAGTATTTCAGTGTGAATGCACAAAGCTGGTGGAGTTCGGCTGTTGACGGTAATGAGGCAACTGATGGTGGTGCGGCTAGCAAACAAACCAGTGCACTCAAAGTGTATACGGACTCAGGAAGTGCAGGTGCCCTAGCTCTGTTGGATCCCACTAGCCCCCCTGCAGGCTTGGGCGGCAATACAACAGATGGCATTGCCAATACAAAATGGATCGTGGGCTACGATGTAGATAACGAAAATGGTCAGGGGCCAAGCGGATTCCGCCAAGCCATGGGTTCTCCTATCCACTCATCGCCGATACTGGTTTCTTACGGCTCAGGCAATGAAGATTTTGCGGTTTTCGTCAGTACAAATGACGGCCTGCTGCATAGCATCAATAACTCGGATGGCACCAGTAATTGGGCTTGGTTGCCTCAGGCATTGCAGTCGCGAGTTGCAGCTCTTCGCGAAAATGCTGGCATGGCTATAGGCGACACACCAATTTATGGTCTTGATGGCTCTTGGTCCTTGGTCACTCTTACAAGTGGCTCGCGTGTTCTCGTGGGTGGTATGCGTCAAGGTGGGCAAAATTACTATGCCCTGACTTTGCCGATCAGCAAGACTGGTGCTCCGTCACTACGCTGGATGAAAACGGGTGCTGATCTGGATGGTGCTTACACTTGGTCAAAGCCTGCCGTTGGCCGCATGCGTGTTGGTGGTGCCCTTAAGGATGTAGTTGTCGTTGGGGGTGGGCTTGATGTGGGTGTATATGAGTCTGGCTCGACGGCTGTGTCCACGGGGTCGGATGCCGGGAATGCGCTATACATCATCAATGCTGATACGGGCACTATCCTTGCGACTGTCTCGACTGCTGCCATGAAGTATTCGGTGCCAGGCTCGCCTCGCTTGATAGACAAGGATGGTGATTCATTGGCGGATCATATTTACTTTGGAGATACTGGAGGACAGGTGTTTCGAGTAGATATTGATAACAGCAAGACTGCCTCTGCATTGGTCAAAGGTACGTCTTTGCTTGCTCAGTTGGGCGTCAGCGCAAATTCGGGCAAGAGTAATGATCGCCGTTTCTATGAAACTCCGGCAGTTGCTTATGTGAAGGATGCGGGTGGAATATATGCAGCGGTGGCCATAGGCTCTGGCGACAGAAATTTCCCCAAGAGTAACAAGGACACGCAGGACCGTATCTATGTGCTCAAGGACTATGAGGCCGCTCAGTTTGGTGTGGCGACAACCAGCAAGGCGTTCAAACATAGTGATCTTGATAACCTGACATCATCGAGTACAACGACAACCGGTAAGTATGGTTGGTATGTCGATATGACCAGTGGTGGTGAGAAGGTTTTGTCTTCTCCCTTCATATTCAGTCGTCAAGTTGTAGCATCGGATGATACGACGTCTTTGGTTTATGAGGTTTACTTCAATAGTTTCAAGCCGGACTCCTCTTCAAGCAGCACATGCTCGCCAGTGGCAGGTAGTACGTCAGCCTGGACAATCAATCTGTTTAATGCCACGGCTGGTGTTAGCGGAGTTCGTTCGGAGGACAACGTTGTTAACGGAATTAGCGATAGTGATGTCGCAATGATTCGTCCTATCCCCGATGGCAGTGGTAGCGGCAGTGGTAGCGGCAGTGGTAGCGGAACTCCTCCACCTTGCACGAAGGGCTTGATTCGTGTCACCGGCACCAATAGTAAGCAGAGTGGTTGTGTGCCAGATGTCTTTGACAAGATTCAGCGTACACGCTGGTTTGATAACCCTAATGTGACCAAATAAAGCGCCAAGGGGCCGGCCATGTGCCGGCCCCGTTTTTATATGTGGAGATTGAATATGATCCGTATCGAAAAGCAGCTGGGATTCACGTTGATTGAATTGATGGTGGTGCTTGCTATTGTGGCCATGATCTCGGCTATTGCTATGCCCTCCTACAAAAGCTCGGTTAGAAAGTCTAATCGCACATCGGTACAGGGGGATTTACAGGGTGCGGCGGCCGGCATGGCTCTTTACCGTGCCCAGAACTTTACTTACACAGGCGCAGCCTTGTCGGGTACTGGAGGCGTTTTCCCGAGTCCGAGTGCATCCAACTATGATTTAGCGCTGACGGTTGGAACAACCGGGCAGACATTCGTGATCACGGCTACTCCCAAGGCAGGTAAGACTCAGGTGGGAACGGGGGCACTAGCCATTAATCAGGCGGGTGAGCGCTGCTGGAACAAGTCTAGTGATGTTGCTTGCACTCCTGGTACAACCGGCCAAGAGTGGCAGTAATATAGTCACGCTTTACAAGTGATGGGTTGCCCTGGCCGTAATTCCTTAATGCCATCGCCATCAAGATCTTCTGCTATACGAGCACGTCCTGATTTACTGATGATCAGGGCGTGCGCATAGTGCACATCATTGTCATCAGGGCAGTAGACGAATGTGCCATTCTGGGCCAGCGTCAATCCATTGCCCTGCATCTCCAGAAAATTGTCCTGGCGGAATGAGCGCCACTCTATGCGGCCATGCTCAAGGGCTGCAAATGTGCTGATGATCTTGGGTGCAGCGCTGTCAGCGCGACCAGCAAAGATAACCAGCCTTCCTGCCCAGCTTCCTTCGCATGTGTTTCCTGTCTCTGCCGGGCATAATGTAATGGCTTGGCGATGACTGATGCCGAGTCGCCGGGCCTCTAGGGTGGCTATGGCCATGCGGGTAATGGCCGTTCGGCCTCTTTCCTTTTTCAATAAATGACTGAAGCTGCTTATGCCCATTGATAACAGAATGGAGAGAATGAGCAGTGTGATGGTGAGTTCGAACAAGGTTTGTCCTTGTTCTTTCTGTGATTGCCACATGGCAAATCCTTTTGCGGGATGTGGGCTGTGAATTTTTGGGGTATGACGGTGACTTGGCTATGCGTGTTTGAGGCCAGCCCCTGTGGGAAATTAGCCGAATGAAAGTAGCGATTATTGGCGCAGGCGTAATGGGGCTGATGACGGCCCGCGAGCTGGTGAGAGCTGGGTGTGAGGTCCTGTTGCTGGAGCGAGGCATAGCTGGACAGGAAGCGTCTTGGGCTGGTGGTGGTATTGTTTCTCCGCTTTATCCTTGGCGCTACTCCGCGCCGGTGACTGCACTGGCATCGGCCGCCCAATATATTTATCCGCAATTGGCGGAGGAGCTTCGGCAAGAAACGGGTATCGATCCGGAGTTCATTCGCAGTGGGCTGCTTATGCTGGATGCGAATGATGCGCGTGATGCCGAGGCGTGGGCGGCGATGAACCAGCATCAGTTGCAGCGCTGGGCCGCTGCTGATTTGCAAGTCCGCATGCCGGGACTTGATAAATGCTGGCATGAGGGCTTGTGGATGCCTGCGATTGCCAATATCCGGAACCCACGTTTGCTCAAGTCTCTGCGTCGCTCTCTGGAGCTGCAGGGTGTGATGCTGCATGAGCAGGTTCAAGTGACGGGCTGGCAGCGAGCCAATGCGCATGTCACGGCAGCCATTGCAGCTGATGGTCGTGCTTTTGCGGCAGATGCTTTTGTGATTTGCAGTGGAGCCTGGAGTAAGGAGATTTTTGCTCAAGCCAGCAGCACGACCTTGGCGGTACGCCCAGTGCGCGGCCAGATGCTGTTATACAAGCTAGCTCCAGGTGCCTTACCCTGCATCGTTATGGCGGAGGGGCGCTATGTCATTCCGCGTGCTGATGGCCACATTCTTTGTGGCTCCACCTTGGAGGAGGTGGGCTTTGACAAGTCCACCACGGAAGAAGCGCGGGCCAGCCTGATGGCGTCAGCCCTGCGCTTGTGGCCGGCTTTGTCGGGGCAGCAGCCGGTGGCGCATTGGGCCGGCTTGCGGCCGGGTGCTCCGAATGGCATTCCGTTTATAGGGCGGGTGCCGGAGCAGGAAAATCTGTGGGTGAATGCGGGGCAATTCCGCAATGGTCTGGTACTGGCTCCGGCATCAGCGCGTTTGCTGGCAGACCAGTTGTTGGGTCGCGCAACGCAACTGGATGCCAGGCCTTATCAACTCATGCCTGTAGTTGCCGGGCCCTGATTCATTTTTCTTCGTCTTCGCCGCTGTCGTCATCCAGTCCCATTTTTTTCAAGCGGTAGCGTAGAGAGCGGAATGTCATGCCCAGCTTTTTGGCAGCCATGGTGCGATTCCAGCGAGTTTCTTCCAGCGCTTTCAGAATGGCGCCTTTTTCGATTTCGAAAAGATAATCTTCCAGTGAGCCGCCATGATTGTCGGCAAGTGCGCTGGCAGAAGGGGCAGGGTTACGGCGCTCGCCATGAGCGGTGTGATCAGGCAGCTGCAAATGCTCGGGCTGTATGCTGCCGAGATCGCACAGGGTGAGTGCGCGCTCCAGAATGTTCTGCAGCTCGCGCACATTGCCGGGGAAGCTGTAATTGCGCAGTGCGGTGCGGGTGGCAGCGCCCAGTTCTGGCTCGTCCATTCCCCAGTCACGACTCAGACGTTTCAGGAAGGTTTTCGCCAGATACAGAATGTCATCACCGCGTTCACGCAGCGGCGGCACTTTTAGCTGTATGACATTGATGCGATAGAAGAGGTCCTGGCGGAAGCGCCCGGCAGCGACTTCAGCAGCGAGATCCTTGTGGGTGGCACTCACGATGCGCACATTGACAGGGACTTCCTTGGGGCTGCCGACGGGTCTGACGCTTTTTTCCTGTATGGCACGTAGCAGCTTTACTTGCATGGGCAAGGGCAGGTCAGCTACTTCATCGAGAAAAAGTGTGCCTTCATTGGCGGCCTGGAACAGGCCCTGTTTGTCTTCGCCGGCACCGGTGAAGCTGCCCTTCTTGTGGCCGAAGAATTCACTTTCCATGAGCTCGCTGGGAATAGCACCGCAGTTCACGGGAACAAAAGGCTTTTCAGCGCGCGGACCGAGCTCATGTATCAGTCTTGCCACCAGTTCTTTGCCGGTACCGGATTCGCCGCTGATATAAACGGGTGCCTGGCTGCGTGAAAGCTTGCTGATTTTTTGCTTCAGCTCCTGCACGGAGGGAGAGCGTCCGAGTAGGCGGCTTTCTTCCGGAAAATCATTCGTGTCGGGCTTGATACGAAGGGCCGTGTTGACCAGATCGCGCAGACGAGCGAGCTCCACCGGCTTGGAAACGAAATCAAAAGCACCGGCTTTGAGCGAGGCGACGGCCGCCTCTGTGCTGCCATAGGCCGTGATGACGGCAACTGGCAGGCTGGGATATTCCCGCTGTATGGTTTGCACCAGCGTGATGCCGCTGCCGTCCGGCAAATTCATGTCGGTGAGGCAGAGCTGGAACTGTTCCTTGCGTAGCCAGTCGGTGGCTGCTTCCAGCGAGTCGGCGCTGCGCGCATCGATCTGCATGCGGGCCAGTGTGATTTCCAGCAGTTCGCGAATATCGGGCTCATCATCAACGATGAGTGCCAGGGGATTGGTCATGTCCGGCTCGTCAGCTTAATCGGTCAGGATGGGCGAAGGTAATGCGGAAACAGGCACCAAGGCTACGGGAGCTGTCGCGCGGAATATAGTCCAGTCGTGCTTGGTTGGCTTCACAGATTTCTCGCGACAGATAGAGACCAAGTCCGGTGCCGCTGGCTTCTGTGGTGAAGAAGGGCTCGAACAGGTGGGCTTGCTGATCTGTCGTTATACCGGCGCCGAAGTCGATGATATCCAGATAGGGCTGTCGGTTCAGCTCCAGCCAGCCACCTTCGATCAAAACTCGTGCTTTGCCGGTTTTCTGCAGGCTGTAGCGCAGGCCGTTCATGACCAGATTGTGGGCAACCTGATGCAGCTGTTGCGGATCGAAGCGTATGGCCAAGCTGCGGTCTTTCAGGCGTATCGCGATCTCGGCTGCTTCCGGCTGATGCAGATACTCCTCACGAAAACCCTCCAGCCACTCCTGCAGGGAGAAACGTTGCGGCAGCGAAGGCTGGCGCCGTGAAACGGACAGCACGTTTTCCACCACGCCATTCATACGGCGGCAGTGTTGCTCAATGATTTCCAGCAGGCGGCGGTCGGGGCCGGCAATGACCTCGGATTCAGCCAGCAACTGGGTGGCATGGCTGATGGCACCGAGTGGATTGCGGATCTCATGAGCGATGCTGGCGGTCAGGCGGCCCAGCGAGGCCAGCTTCATTTGCTGTGCCTGCAGATTGAGCTGTGTGGTGTCCTCCAGAAAAAGCAGGATGGCGCTACTGTTTTCATTGCGGCTCAGGGCCGCAAAGCTGGCGCTGATTTCCGGCCCCTGCGGGGTATTACGGAATACGATGGGCCGTATGCGTGGATTTTGCTGCCAGGCAAAACAGGCGGCATCCAGCAGTAGCGAAACATCTTCCATGCGACTGAAGATGGAAGCTGGATGCTCCAGTCCCAGCAGCTGATGCGCGGCTTCATTGCTGAGCAAGATATTGCGGTCGGCGCTGAGAGCGATGATGCCGGTGCGCATACGCCGCACAATCTGCTCATTCAGTTGTTGCAGATTGGCAATATCCTGACCACGCAACTCTGCCAGTTCCTCGCCCATGCGCATGCGCTGCACGATGATCTGGCTGAACAGCGCCATCACGAAAAAACTGATGCCAAAAATGGCCGGTTGTGCCAGATCCACCGAGGAAATGCTGTCTGCTGCGCTGAGTGAGAAATAGAACTGCTCATACAAGATGGCGATGGAGGCAAGGGCGGCAATCAGGGCGCCCATGCGGCCGCTCAATAGAATGTTGCCGGCGGTCACGGTCACCAGAAACAGCAGGCCGATCTGGGTGTTGAGTCCCGCCGAGGCATGAGTCATCAGCGTCAACACCAGCAAATCTATGAGCAACAACATGAAGCCATAGGTTTTGGTATTGCGGTGTGGGTGGCGCAGAAAGAAATTGGCAGAGATGGTGGTGATGAAGTAGCCGAGGGCGGTGGCCAGAAAGAGAGGTTTGTTGTCGCTACCGAGCATGGGCGATAGCGGCTTCAGCGCAAACAGCCCTATGAGTAGCACTGAAAGAGCGACGCGATACCAAGCATAGATGCGTAGCAGTCGCCAGTCTTCACGCTCCTTGTGAAAGAGCTCGGCCATCAGCGCTTCCGGTTCAGGAAGGCGTCGCGATGGGCTTCGCAACAGAAGAAGTGTTCATTGGAGCGGGTGCTTTCGCCTTCAGGAACATGCACCTTGCACCAGCTGCAGCGGCGCATGGTCTGTCCGTCGGTGGGGCTTGTCCCGCTGTTCTCACCCTGACGCGTAAGGGATATCTGCAGGCCCAGGCTGCGTTGCAGGAAGCGCAGCACCATCCACACGATCAGTGCCAGCAAGGCGAGGCGAAACATAAGCCCCATGTGTCCAGTCCTTCTTGTTTGAGTGGGGCCTAGTCTATCCTATGCGCCCATCCGTTTCGCCAGCACCCCAGGATTTGCCATGACCGCCGACTCCCTGCGTATTGCCCTCGCCCAGGCCGATTTTCTGGTGGGGGACATTCCCGGCAATATGGCGCGCGTACTCGAGTTGGCGCAGCGTGCGCGCGATGAGCTCAGGGCGGATATTGTGCTTTTTCCCGAGCTCTGCCTGATCGGCTATCCGCCGGAAGATCTCTTGCTGCGTCCCAGTCTGGATGGCCGTATTGCCACGGCCTTGAGCCGTCTGGCAGCGCTTTCCGGTATCACGGTGGTGTTGGGTTACCCCGGTCGTCGCGATGGCGCTTTGCGTAATCTGGCCGGCGTGTTTCGTGATGGCGAGTGTCTGGCCGAGTATGCCAAACAGGAATTGCCCAATTACCAGGTCTTTGACGAGAAGCGCTATTTCAAGCCGGGTACGCAAGCCGCGGTATTCGAGATCAAAGGCCACAAGCTGGCGCTGAGCATTTGTGAGGACATCTGGCATGCCGGTCCTGCCGAAGCCGCCAAGGCGGCGGGTGCGGAGCTGCTGCTCAATCTCAATGCCTCGCCCTTTCACCGTGGCAAACCGGCAGAACGCCGCCAGATCGTGGCGGCAAGAGTGCGGGAAACCGGCCTGCCCGTGGCCTATCTCAATCTGGTGGGGGCGCAGGATGAGCTGGTGTTCGATGGCGATTCTTTTGTCATGAATGCCGATGGCTCGCTGCTGGCCGAGCTGCCACGTTTCTCCGAAGCGCTACAACTGATTGAGTTTGCGGACAGCCGCTTTCTCGCAGCCATGCGCACGCCTGCACTGTCCGATGTGGCCGAGGTGTATCAGGCGCTGGTGCTGGGGGTGCGCGATTATGTGGAGAAAAATCGTTTCCGTGGCGTGGTGCTGGGCCTCTCCGGCGGCATTGATTCAGCGCTGACGCTGGCCATTGCTGTGGATGCCATAGGCGCTGATCGCGTGCAGGCCGTGATGATGCCCTATCGCTATACCGCGCAGATGAGTCTGGATGATGCCGAGGCCGAGGCTGACACGCTGGGCGTGAAATATTCCGTGCTGCCCATAGAGCCTATGGTCACTGCTTTTACTGAGGGACTGGCAGCGGAATTTGCCGGCCTTGGTCGTGACAAGACTGAGGAAAATCTGCAGGCGCGCGCGCGCGGTGTGCTGCTCATGGCAATTTCCAACAAGAAGGGCTATCTCGTGCTCACCACGGGTAACAAGTCAGAAATGGCGGTGGGCTATGCCACGCTCTATGGTGATATGGCTGGTGGTTTTGATGTGCTGAAAGATGTGCCGAAAACGCTGGTGTTCAGCCTTTCCGAATATCGCAACACGCTCAGTCCGGATAAGCCGCCGATTCCGCAGCGCGTGATTGACCGGCCGCCTTCGGCGGAGCTGGCACCAGATCAGAAAGACGAAGATTCGCTGCCGCCGTATCCGGTGCTTGATGAAATCTTGCGCCGCTATGTGGAGCTGGATGAAAGCTCAGAAACCATTATTGCGGCAGGCTTTTCGCGGGAAGTGGTTGAACGGGTTGTGCGCATGGTGGATGGCAATGAGTACAAGCGTCGGCAGGCCGCGATAGGCCCGCGTATTACGCAGCGTGGTTTTGGCAAGGACCGGCGTTATCCGGTGGTGAATGGCTGGCGCTTGGGCGATTGAGCCGAAGCTTGTTTGTCGCCGTGAAATAAAAAGACCGCCGTAAGGGCGGTCTTTTTATTCGGGCTTAAAGTTCGCGCTGCATGAGGCAGGCGTCCTGGCCATAGCTTTGCAGCACCACCTGCATTTCGCGATTGCTGCTTTGTGCATGAAAGCCTTGGCGCTGCCAGAAAACGACTGAGTTTTGCACCGCAATCAGGCGGGCCTCATGAAAGCCGGCGCGTTTGGCTTGAGTCAGCGCTGTGCTGATCAGGTTTTTTGCCAGACCGCTGCCTCGGGCAGCATGGCCCAAGGCAAGATCGTGAATATAGAAGCGGCTGCCGTGGGTGGGCAGGCGTGGCAAAGGCTCGTTCCAGGCAGGGGGCTGTATGTCTTGCCATGGATGCGTTAGCAGATAGGCGCAAATATCATCGCCGGCCTCCGCCACCCAGCACCATTGCGCTGCCCGCTCCATACGGCTGCGTATGGCGGCAGGAGATTCGGCAAGATCGGGATAGGCCTGCGCCTGCAGGCGCATGACCGCCGGCAGATCACGTTCTTGCAGATGGCGTAGATGGAAGGGCATGAGAAGTAGATGGCGATAAAGTGAATGCGATAAAAAGACTGGCCGTCTGCGGACGGCCAGGAAATTTAATGTACGCCGTCGCTGCCCAGCAGGCCGAAGCTCACGATATTCAGAAAGGAGCGGCTGCTGTTGTCGCTCAGCTCTTCACTGAGCTGGTCCATCTTGGCGTAGTCGGGATAGTTGGTCTTGAGCAGGGCCAGCTGTTGCTCTGCCAGATCCTTGATGCCCAGCTTGTCATAGGACCAGGCTTGCAGCGCAATGGCATCGGCGGTTTGCGGTGCGCCGGGATAGTTTTCCACCACCCAACGCGCGCGGTTGAGGCAGGAGAGATAGGCCTTTTTCTTGGCGTAGAAACGCGCCACATGCAGCTCGGACTCCACGATCTGGTTGCGCACAAAAATCATGCGGCCACGCGCATCCGGTGTGTATTCGCTATCAGGGAAACGGGTGACGAGCTCGCGGAAATCATTGTAGGCATCACGCACATTGCTGAGATCTCGCCAGGCGGCTTCTACCGGCAGATAACGCATGAAGAAATCGCGGTCAGCCTCGTAGTCGGAGAGGCCGCGCATGTAATAGGCGTAATCCACCTGTGCATGGGCCGGGTGCAGACGTATGAAGCGATCGGCTGCGGCTGAAGCGCCGGCGTAATCGACATGGCGGAACTTGGCGTAGATGAGTTCCAGCTGGCCCTGCTCGGTATAGGCGCCAACGGGGTAGTGCGACTCCAAGGCTTCCAGGCTTTCGGTGGCCTTGCTGAAGTTGCCACCCTTCAGGCTCTTCTGCGCGGCTTCGTAGTACTCGCGCTCGGATTTGATGGGCGCAGGTCCCTTGTGGGAGGCGCAGGCGGCAAGCAAAGAGGCAAGAAGCAGAAGGGCTAGGGTAGATAGGCGCAACATCGCGAATTCCGGTATGAACAGGGACGGGCAGGGACAGCAGGGGCTGTCGCCGCTACAATGCGGCGCCATTTAACCATAATCCCCCACCCGGTCCACATCGTATGTCTGTAACCGTTTCCCGTACTGCCGAGGTGCCGCTGGATTGTGCGGGCATGCGCCTGGATCAGGTCGCTGCCCTGCTCTTTGCCGAGTATTCGCGAGAGCGCCTCAAGGACTGGATCAAGGATGGCCAGCTCATGCTGGACGGCCGGCCCGGCAAGCCCAAAGACCGCGTGGCCGGTGGTGAAATCATGCAGCTTTCGGCTGAGCTGGCGGTGGAAACCCCGGCTCTGCCGCAGGACATTCCGCTTCATGTCGTTTACGAAGACGAGCATCTGCTCGTTATCGATAAACCCGCAGGCCTCGTGGTACATCCCGGTGCCGGCAATCCGGATGGCACGCTCATGAATGCCCTGCTGTTTCACCATGCCGATCTCAATCTGCTGCCACGCGCCGGCATTGTGCACCGCATCGACAAGGACACCTCCGGTCTTTTGGTGGTGGCCAAGACGCTGGAAGCCCATACCGATCTTTCGGCACAGCTGGCAGATAAAAGCGTGTATCGGGAATACGAGGCCGTTGTGGCCGGCGTCATGACCAGCGGTGCCACCATCAATGAGCCGATTGATCGCCACCCGACTGATCGCACGCGCATGGCCGTGGTCAAACGCCGCGATGACGACGATACCCGTGGCCGTGATGCCGTCACCCATTACCGCGTAATTGCCCGTTTCCGTGGCCACACCCATGTGCGTGTGCAGTTGGAAACAGGCCGTACTCACCAGATTCGTGTGCATATGGGGCATGCCGGCCATCCGCTGGTGGGCGATCCCGTTTACGGCGGCCGTATGCGTCTGCCCAAGGGCGGCACCCAGGAAATGATACGGGCGATACAGCATTTCCCCCGGCAGGCCCTGCATGCCCGCCGTCTCGGTCTCGTGCATCCGGCTAGTGGTGTGGAGATGAGTTGGGAGTCGCCTTTGCCCGCCGATATGGTGGAGCTGTTGGCCGTGCTGGCGGTGGATGCCAAGGCCTGAGCTGGGCTTGGGCATCGCGACTGCCCATTCGTTCGCAATGCGGACATTGCGCATTGAGACTTTCATCTTCCCCTGACTAGAATCCTGCTCTGCCACAAAGCCGGCGCATCCCGACCGGCTTTTTCTTTATCTGGCCCTGCAAGGATGATTCTCATGCTCCGCCTGCGCGCGCTGCTCTCTCTGGCTCTGTGCCTTCCTCTTCCACTTAGCGCCGCCGAGGCTAGCTTGCCGTCGGGCGCACCCGGCGTCTTGCAGTTCTCACCGCAAGGCGAGTTGGCTGCGGTGCGTCAGGTCACGGCCCGCTTCACCAGCGATATGGTGCGTTTGGGTGATCCGCGTGTGAAAAACCCTTTCACCGTGAACTGCATAGCGAAAGGCAAAGGCCGTTGGATAGATACGCGCAATTGGGTCTATGACTTTGATGCCGATGTGCCCAATAACCATTCCTGTGCTTTCACCCTGGTGCAAGACCAGCGCGATGTCAGTGGTGCGGCTTTGCAGGGCCGGCGTGTGTTCAGCTTCAACGTAAGTCCTATTGCCGAAGCGCCTTTGGCAAAAGCGCCGGCAGGGCAGATCGGCATAGATTTCTTTGTGCCGCAGGGCGAGGCCTGGCCGGTGCGTCAGGTGCAGGTACGTTTCTCCGAGGACATGGTGCGGCTGGGTGCCGGCCTCATGAATCCCTTCCGCGTCGGCTGTGCCGTGAAAGGGACAGGTCGTTGGGTGGATACGCGCAACTGGGTGTATGACTTTGAAAAAGACCTGCCCTCAGGTATCGCTTGCCAGTTCATTCCGGTGCAGAAGCTGCGCGGCATATCCGGCCGCCCGCTGAAAAACTATCCGCCGCTGAAATTCACTACCGGGGGGCCGCGCATTGCCGATATGCGTCCTTATGATGGCTATGAGGGCATAGACGAAAATCAGGTTTTCCTCCTGCGCTTCAGTGGCGAGAACGATCGCAATAGCATCGTGAAGTCGTCGTACTGTCTGGCGGAGAACATCAAGGAAAAAATTCCGCTGCGCTTTTTCACCGTAGAGGAAACCCGTGCTTTTGTGGCCCAGCTGCCGCAGGAATATCAGGACTGGTGGAAGCAGCGTGATGGCACCAAGGAGCTTCGTGCGGTGTCCTGTGCCCGCGCTTTGCCGCCAGCGGCCAAGGTGCAGCTGGTGTTTGCCAAGGGTCTGACGTCGGCCAGCGGCGTAGCCAGTTCGGTCGACCAGATATTCAAATATAAAGTGCGCAAAGCGTTTACCGCCCAGTTCAGCTGCACGCGTGAAAATGCCCGTCAGGCCTGTTCGCCGGTCTCTGATATGCGTGTGGAGTTTACGGATTATGTGCCGGCCAGCCTGCTCAGTGCCGTGCGTCTGGAAGGGGCCGGCCAGGTGCGCAAGCCTAAGGTGGCTGGCGGCAATGAAAATGAAGACGGTGAGGAGCTGGACGACAGTTCAGCCAACAATGTGGTGGTGTTTGCCGGGCCCTTCCCGCCGGAAGCCTCATTTACCCTGAAGCTGCCGGCCGGCCTCAAGGATGAAAGTGGCCGTGTGCTGGTGAATGCCGCACGCTTTCCCTTGGCGGTGAAAACGGCCAGCTATTCACCGCTGGCCAAATTCGCATCGGATTTCGGCGTGGTGGAAGCGTCCTCCGGAGCCGTGCCGATCACGCTGCGCAATCTGGATGCAGCCACGGGCGTCAGTGCGCAATCGCGCCTGTTTACCTACAAGTTGCCGAATTCTGATGCAGAGCTTTTGCGCTGGATCAATCGCTTTCGCCAGTACCAGAACCGTATTGCCTGCTATCAGTGCATACGTCGTGATGACAATGGTCGTGCGCTGGAGCCGGACCCGCGCTCTATCGCTTTCCTGTCGGGCGAAAAAGGCATCACGGTGCAGCCGCTGCCGCGCACCTTGCCGGCCAAGGAATTTGAAGTAGTCGGCTTGCCGGTGAAGACGGGCGTTTATATCCACGAAGTGGAAAGCCGTTATCTCGGTGAGGCGCTGATAGAAAACAAGGCGCCCATGTATGTGTCCGCGCTGAGCATCGTCACCAATCTCGGTGTGCATCTGCGCACGGCGCCGCAGGGCTCCTTGGTGTGGGTGACGTCGCTGGACAAAGGCCTGCCAGTGGCCGGTGCTGACATCACCGTGGTGGAGTGCAAGAGCGGCTCCGTGGTGGCGCGCGGCAAGACAGACAAGCAGGGCGTGGCAAAACTGGATCTGCCCCGCAACTTGAATGACTACACAGAAAAATGCGCCAGTCGTTATGCCGTGATGGCGCGTACCAGCAGTGATCTCGGCATTGTGCTGCCGGGCTGGGATGAGGGCATTGAGTCTTGGCGCTTCAATCTCTCGGGCTGGCAGAACACGGGCAGCCTGATCGCCCACACCATTCTTGATCGCAGCCTGCTGCGCGCGGGTGAAACCCTGCATATGCGCCATGTCGTGCGTGAAACCACGCTGCAGTCTCTGGGCGCACCGGACAGCACGCATTACAAACGCATTCTCATCCGTCACGAAGGCAGTGCTCAGGAATACGAACTGCCGGTGAATATCGGTGCCGATGGCAATGGCGATAACGAGTGGCAGATTCCGCGGGCCGCCAAGCTGGGCATGTACAGCATCACGCTGGAAACCACGAATGATGCCAGCTATCAGCTCGGTAATTTCCGTGTGGAAGAATTCCGTCTGCCGGTGCTGAAGGCGCAGCTGCAATTGCCGGCTGGGCCGCTGGTGGCGCCGGCGTCTGTGCCGGTGGATATGCAGTTGCAATACATCAATGGTGGTGTTTATCCGCAGGCACCGATCACCTTACGCGCCCGGGTTCTGCCTTATGGCATGTATTTCCCTGATTACGAGGGCTACTCCTTCGGCTATACGCAATACGTAAACGAAGAAGGTGAGGGCGAAGAGCAGGGCAATGAAGTCATTACGCTGGAAGAGCAGACTCTGAAGCTGGATGACAAGGGCAGTCTGCGCATCAGCAGTGGCAAGTTGCCCGAGATCAAGAAAATCAGTCAGCTCAGTGTGGAAATGGAATACCGCGATCCCAGCGGAGAAATTCACACCACGGCGACTAACACCATGCTTTGGCCGGCGGTGGTGATTCCCGGTGTGAAATTGCCAAGCTGGATTTCGCTGGAAGGTGGCAAGCCGCAGAAAATCGACATCATCACGCTGGGCAGTGACAGCAAGCCGCGCGGCAATGTGGCGGTGAGTGTGAAGGCGGAAATGCAGAGTTATCAGTCGCATCGTCGCCGCACCGTGGGTGGTTTCTATTCCTATGAAAGCGTGCAGAAGACCGATGCCATGCCGGTGAGCTGTGCTGGTCGCAGTGACAAGAATGGTCGTCTTTCCTGCACGGTGACGCCGACACGCTCGGGCCAGATGGTGGTGACCGTGGATGCCTCGGACGAGGGCGGGCATCACATGCTGAGCACAGCCTCTACCTGGGTCAGCAATGGTCAGCGCTGGTGGTTTGATCAGAGTAATGATGACCGTATTGATCTCATCCCGGAGAAAAAGGAATACCAGTCCGGCGATACCATGAAGTTGCAGGTGCGCATGCCCTTCCCGGAAGCCACGGCGCTTATTGGCGTGGAACGTGACGGCGTGATGGAAACCTTTGTGCAGACCATTAAATCTGACAATCCCGTGATCAGCTTGCCGGTGAAAGCGGATTACGCCCCCAATGTCTTTATTTCGGCCTTGTTGGTGCGTGGTCGTAATGATGCGGTCGCGCCGACCGCGCTGATTGATCTGGGCAAGCCGGCTTTCAAGCTCGGCATTGCCGAGGTGAAAGTGGGCTGGGCCGCCTGGCGTCTTGGCGTCAATGTGAAAACGGACAAGCCGCGTTATCACCCGCGCGACAATGCCAAAGTGGATGTGCAGGTCACGCCGCCGAAAGGACAGAGCCTGCCCGCCAATACGGAAATCACCTTGGCAGCGGTAGATGAAGCACTGCTGGAACTGGCGGCCAATGATACCTGGGATGTGCTCACGCCCATGATGATGGAGCGTGGCCATAACGTGGATACCTCTACCTCGCAGTTGCAGGTAGTGGGCAAACGCCATTACGGCCGCAAGGCGCTGCCTCCCGGTGGTGGCGGTGGCCGCGATGGCGGCACGCGCGAGCTTTTCGATACCTTGGTTTACTGGCAGGCCCGCGCCAAAGTGGATGCCGATGGCCGAGCACAGTTCAGCGTACCGCTGAATGATTCACTCACCGGCTTCAAGATTGTGGCCATTGCCACCAGCGCCAACCGTTTCGGTACCGGCAATACCCGCATGGAAAGCTATAAGGATGTTTCCGTGCTTTCCGGCCTGCCCTTGGTGGTGCGTCAGGGCGATAAAATGGATCCGGGCTTCACCCTGCGTAATTCCAGCGATAAAACACAAACGCTGAAATTCACCGCTGAGCTGGAAGGTCGCGGCCCCCTGCTGGAAAAAACAAAGCTATTGGAAAAAACACTGACGCTGGAGGCGGGGAAGTCCACCGTTATTCCGGTGCCACTCACGGTGCCGGCCGATGTGGATGAGCTGACGTGGGTGCTGGCGGCGGAAGGGCAGGGCCAGAGCGCGGGTATGGATGACCGCATGAGGGTCACGCAGAAAGTGCTGGATCCGGTACCCGAGCGCGTACTGCAAGGCACGCTGCTGCAACTGGAAGCGCCCACGGAGATTCCGGTGCAGAAGCCCCTGGATGCACTGCCCGGCGGTGCTCTGCGTATTTCTGGCGAGGCACGCCTCTCCGATAGTCTGGATGAGGTGAAGCGTTTCTTCGTCAATTACCCCTATAGCTGTCTGGAGCAGAAAACATCCAAGGCCGCGGGTTTGCAGGACCGGGCACGCTGGAATGAGGTGATGGATATCCTGCCCGGCTATCTGGATGCCAAAGGCTTTGCCGGCTTCTATCCGAATACCGGCGGTTATCCCTTCCTGACGGCCTACATTCTGCGTGTGTCGCGCGCCTTGAATTATCCGATTCCGGAAGCCTCGCGCACGCGCATGCTGAATGCGCTGGTGGATTATGCAGAAGGCCGTGTCACCTTCGAGGACTGGCGCCTGCACGAGTTCGATGATCCTTATCGTCGTCTCGAAGTGCTGTCACTGTTGGCGCAATACGGTCGCTTCAAACCGGCACAGCTGGATACGCTCAGCATTGATCCTCCGCGCTGGAATACCTCCATGCTGGTGAACTGGTATGAGTTGCTGCGCGCCGCGCCTTCGATTGCGCGCCGTGATGAACGCTTGGCACAGGCTGAAAGCATTCTGCGCTCGCGTCTCACTCTGCAAGGCTCGGCGTATCTGCTGTCCGAAGGTGAATATTCCTGGTGGTGGTTGTATGACAACGATGCCGCCACGGTGTCCCGCCTCATGATTGCCACCATGGATCAGCCCGGCTGGAAGGAAGATCAGCCGCGCTTGCTGCGCGGTCTGTTGATGCGTCAGGCCGAAGGCCGCTGGAGCACCACCATCGCCAATATGTGGGGCGGTTTTGCACTCAAGCGCTTCAGCGAAACCTTTGAACGTGATCCGGTCATGGGCCGCACCACGGTCACTCTCGGAGCGCAGCAAAAGGCGCTGGATTGGGCCACGAAAGAGCCTGAGCCGGTACGGGTGGATTGGCCGGCCACGCCGGGTGTGCTCAAGCTGGCACAGGAAGGCAGTGGCAAGCCTTGGATCACCGTGCAGTCGCGCGCGCGTATTTTGTTGAGGCAGCCACTTTCCACCGGTTTCAAGGTGGAAAAAACCATAGAGCCCCTGCAGCAGAAAGTGAAAGGGCAGTGGAGCGTGGGCGATGTGCTGCGCGTACGCCTCAAGCTGGAAGCGCAAAGCGATGTGGGTTGGGTAGCGCTGGATGATCCGATTCCGGCGGGCAGCGCCTTGCTCGGCCGTGCACTGGGTCGCGATAGTTCCTCTGCCGCTGAGCAGCCAGATAACGGCAGTGGTGAATATGAGGGCGATGGCTATTACGACAGTGGCTGGAGCTGGGCCACTTACGCTGAGTTTGGGGCAGACAGTTATCGTGCCTATTACGAGCGTGTGTACAAAGGCAAAGGTGAGGCCACTTACACCCTGCGCCTTAACCAGTCCGGTGATTTCCGTCTGCCGCCCACACGCGTAGAGGCCATGTATGCGCCGGAAATGTTTGGCATGACGCCCAATGCCAACTGGGTGGTGAAGCCCTGATGTTTTTTATGACGTTGTTGCTACTGTTCGCAGCAGCAACACGCTAGGCCCGGCATATGTCCGGGCCTAGCTCCGTCGCAGGCACTGCTGTTGTTTTACTCATTGTGCTTGGTAGGAGGGGCTTTAGCCGCGATGCAGTAAAG
>JBOICI010000043.1:0-3509 GCA_050739955.1 Moraxellaceae bacterium | reverse complement strand
GTCCGTGCCGCTGGTTCACAGCCCTGGTCTCGTCAGGCACAATTCCATCCAGTCACACAAAGGGAGTTCTGGCGTGCACAGGTCAAATGCTAGTCAGCAAGGCACGGCCGGTTTTGGCTCATCCGCCAGTGCTTCTCGCACCAGCCTAACTTGGCGTTCAACAGGGACGCTGATACTGGGCATCGCTTCGCCATCGCCACGCGGGCGCCCGTTAACTTGGCGTTAGGCTCTCGCAATAAATACCTTCTCTTAAATGAACGTGCTTACCGTACCATTGCTGCTCATCCTCACGCTCTCGTTAGTCGCAGGATTCATTAAGCTTGCTGCAAGGTTTCGCCGCATTATGGTTAGCTGGAAGCATAGCTATATATTTAGCCTTCTGCTCGCCGCACTCAAGCTTCTTGCTGGCTTACTAAGCCACTCATTCCTCGTTAATATTCCACCTGTTACTTCGGCAGTCTTTGGTTTTGCAATAACTCTTGCTCTTGGCGGATGGTATTTCCGAACCCGGGCCACCACAACTGCAGGCCTATCGATTCAATGGCGTGGAGCACTGCAGCTAATTGCGTTAGCCTTTGGTTTTGGAATTGCCGTATGCCTCCCTTTGGCTATGCTTCTTCCTACCGTCCTGCCAAAGTAGCTAGCAATGAACACATCATTCACCGCAGCATTTGCCACCAGCCTAACTGTTTGGTCAAGCCGACACCAACAAGCTTCGCTTGTTGGTTCCCTCCGCGCGGCGCACTCCGGTGCTGGTTACCGCGGGCGTTAGGCCTCAAACCAGAAGTGCTGCGAACAAAAATATGAAACCCGTCTGGCGCATCCTCATTGCTGAACTCACCCTCCGGTCTCGGCGCCCTGGTCTAGGAAGCGACACGCTTCCAAAATTAATGTTGATGCTCATTGCATGTGCTGGCTTCTACTTTTGGGTCCACGGCTTCAACTACGAAGATCCGCAACCTCGCAAAGTCGCATGGCACCGATTTGTAGCAACAGGAATGGCCATAACGGGCGTCGTTGTATCTTTGGGCGAGTATCTCGTATGCCTTTCACGTCGCCTTCGGGGAAAAACAGAAGGTCAATAGCCGCAATGACCAACAGCGCACTTATCTACGGCATGAGTTCACTTACAAAGTGCAACGCCGTGCCTTCGCGCCGCGGCCTAACTGTTTGGTCAAGCCGACACCAACAAGCTCCGCTTGTTGGTTCCCTCCGTGCTGCGCACTCCGGTGCGGCTTACCGCGGGCGTTAGGCTTTTGGCTGTTCGAGCCTGCTGCTGGCAACATTCAGAAATATCGCAGGGAAACATATGGCTCTTCTTCTGGCTTGGACACTCTTCATTTTGGGCTTCGGTCATATCGCATATGGCTTTGTAAAATTCAGAGTGCCCCTGGTAGGCGCGGCTACGGCTGGCTACGTCGGACAGTTCAGCGTCAATGATGCTCGGCGAGCAGCTTTTTGGTTTGTCATTTTTGGTCCTCTCTTAGTGCTGGCGGGCCATGTCGCCATACACGCTGTAAAAATCAATGACCTCCCTTTACTACGGCTTGTTGGCGTATACATGTCGGTCATCTCCGCAATCGGAGTTGCTGCATTTCCAAAGTCACCTTTCTTGGCCGGCATGGTTGTTTCCCCTCTTCTCATCGCTGCAAGCTACGGCATCATCTGAGGCATAGAAGTAGTGTGCTGCTCGCAAATCAATTCACGGCAAGGGCATGCAGGCTCAAGCACTCTTCCACTTCGCGCCCCAGCCTAACTTGGCGTTCAACAGGGACGCCCATGCTGCGCATGGGCGCCCGTTAACTTTAGCGTTAGGCTTTACGTTGTTCTATCGGCATGGCAAATCAGGTTCTGCAAATCAAAGTCAAGCCCAACGCGCGAGCAAGCTCACTAGCACTGTCAGCCGAGGGTTTGTGGATTGCCCAACTGAAGTCACCTCCCATTGACGGCAAAGCCAATCAAGAACTCATTTCCCTGGTCGCACACCACTTCGGCTGCCCAAAGTCAGCGGTCTCCATCAAAAGTGGCGCTTCGGGTCGCATGAAGCTGGTGCATGTTTCTTCTTGAGTGCTCTACTTCTTTCAGGGCTCAGGCCACAAGTTTTAGTGAACCGGCCCGCCTGTCGGCGGTCTGTGAGTATTCGCCGGTTGGCCGGTGCGCGGGTATCAGGCAGAATTGCTGTCAATCCAAGGGAGTTTTGGCGTGCCAAAGTCAAAAATCTGCCAGCAAAGCAAGGCTTGCTTGTTCTCACAGGCGGTTGCTTCTCGCCCCAGCCTAACGTGCCGGTCAAGCCGACACCCACAAGTTTCACTTGTGGGTTCCCTGCGCGCTTCGCGCTCCGGTGCGGCTTAGCTGTGGCGTTAGGCTCTATGAAATACATCCTCCGATCACGGCTTCTTGTGAACACCCACGAGGAGACAATAGACATTAGTCTCTTTAATACTATTAAGCACAGCCGTAAAGTGCTGACGTCGGCGTTCCAAATTGAGGAAATATTCGACAACTTGATCTCGAATTACCTCGAAGTCGAAACCCGATGCTTGGAACTCACCGCTCGAAGACTTGTTCGGCAGGCAGTTGGGTATAGAGAAGGTAACGAAGCGCTCTCAGCAATCAATCTCGTCTTCGTCAACTATTTATCTACTGCCAGAGCGTATGTCGACAAGATCGGCTCTGCCGCATCACGATGTTTTCCAGAGGCCGAGCGCCCAGCAACTAAGGAGCGCGTGAAAGCATTGCTCGCTGAACAATGTGACGCGGCCTTTGGCTATCGCTTCATGGAAGCCTTGCGCAATCATGTTCAACACAACGGCAGCGCGCTGCATACGCTCAGCCAAGGCTCTCGAAGGATGAAGGTTGATCAGAGCGAAATGCTTAACGAGTCCTTTCTGGAGCCTCTATGCAACAAGGGCATTTTGGTGGAGCGAGGCGGCTTCAAGGCGGCGGTATTGGCAGAGTGCCCGGATCAAGTCAATCTTCTTGAAGCGGCACGCGTCCATGTGCGCGCATTAAGCCACATACATCGCATCGTGCGCGATCTCACTTCCGAGGTCATCACTGAGGCCGTGGCTCAGATAAAAGCTGGGCAGCAGCTCCTTGAAGGCAAAGTCACGGGGAGCCTGGATAGCACCGAGGCTGCGTCGGTGCAACAAGACGGCGACGGCGGGGAAACAGTACCGCTTCTTCTGAACTGGGAGGAAGTGCGATCATGGCTTGCGCAACGCAATTCCGGCATTTCTGATGGCATCCGCACATATCCCTCAGGGAGAGTGGCTTCTTGATGCAGGATTCATGCAACAAGTGCCACGTCCTATCTTCGCGCCACAGCCTAACTTGGCGTTCAACAGGGACGTCAATGCTTCGCATTTCCGCCCGTTAACTTTGGCGTTAGGCCTCTTCAAAGGCAACTCAATAGGAGCGCATCAATGATCCACTTTTCAATAAGCCGATTCTGCGTAATTCTGCTCATCCCATTGGTCGGCGTGAGCATTGGCGGTTGTGGAGAAGCG
>JBOICI010000042.1:0-7563 GCA_050739955.1 Moraxellaceae bacterium | reverse complement strand
GCTTTAGCCGCGAACTGCCGAATATTCCACCAGCAGATTCGCGGCTAAAGCCGCTCCTACGAACAGGCCCTGTTTGTGATGCGAATTCATTCGCACCTAGGCTATCGCCATTTCTGGCGACAGTTATATCGAAAAACTTCAGCCCAACTTCTCACTGAAGGCCGTGTAGATGGCCATGGCGTTATGCACCATTTCTTCTACCGGCTGCGGACAACCTTCCAGCACCCAGGCCTTGGTCATCTCCACCACCGCCCCCACCATGGCCGTGGATAAAAGCTGGGCATCCAGCTTCTGCTTTTCCAGTGCCGGCCCGAACCACTTCACCGCCATATCGCGCAGCATGAGAGTGAAACTACCAGTGACCTGACGGTACATTTCCGTCATCTGCGGACCTATGGTCAAAGGCTCGATCAGCTGCACACGAGCGCGGCGCGGATCATCACGGAACCACTGAAAAACAATGTGCAGGCCCGCACGCACCTGATCTTCCACACTGCCCTGCCCGCCCTGCACCAACGGCATCAGCTGACGCGCCAGCCCAGCGGCGGAGCGCCCCGCCACCACCATGAAAATATCTTCGCGATTACGGAAGGATTCGTAGAAATAGCGCTCGGTAAGACCAGCCTCTGTGCACAGCGCTTTCACCGAGGTGGCGGCATAACCCTGTGTGCCAAAAAGCTCAAGGCCGGCTGCCTGCAATTTACGCCGGCGCTCATCACTGCGATCAGCCGCGGCCTTGCCCCCATAGTGGCGACTGCTAGCGGCGGCGTTTGATTTCGGGGGCGTGCTCATGCGCCGCATGGTCGCATGAAAAAGCCCGGCATAGCCGGGCTTTATGTATGAGCTGTGAGACGACTTGCCCGCTTAGAAGCTGGGGCAGTCCAGCGTCTCCTTGTAACGGAATTCGGCCATCTTGCGGCAGCCCATGGCCTTGAAGCCGCCCATGCTGTCGCAGGTCTTGAACGCCGCCGAACGCTCGGCACATTTGGAGGCCAGATTACCCAGCGCATCGGCCGTTGCATTGCCGGTATTCACCTTCACCACATGCTCACCATCCACAGAAACCTTCACCACTGGTGCTGCGCCTTCTGCTGGCACCTGCACTACCGGTGCCGCCCCTGCCGTGGGCACAATTTCGATGGATGCAGCGGCGGGAGCCGCTGGCTCAGCCAGAGCCCAAGAAGACAGCATCAGTACCGCAACCACACCCACCGCTTTGAACTTATTCATGGCAACCCCTGCATGTTTGATGAAAACAACCGTGTTCACAAAGTCCCGGAAAAGCCGGGTAAGAGCTCATGCTAGAGCAGCCACTTCCTGAATCCATCCCCTCTATGGGGGGGAAAGCAAAAAGCCCGACAAAGTCGGGCTTTTGGAGAACCAAGGGAAATCATCATCCACCTTGAAGGCTCGCGAGCTAGAAAGCTGCGCGGCAAAAACAGGTGAGGAAGCGGAGTTTACACATCGTAAATTAGCATTCTTCGCCTGTTTTTCCTTGGTACCCCCTTGAGGGGTGAACGCAGCGATGGCAACGCAGATAGTTTTTCAGTGCCGCCTCAGAAGCCTTCCAGCACGACCTTGCCTCTGGCCTTTCCGCTCTCCAGCAGCGCATGAGCGCGGCGCAGATTCTCGGCATTGATGCGGCCGAAACTTTCGCTGGCCGTTCCCACCAGCGTGCCCTGCTCTACCAGGCGGGCGACGGCATCCAGAATTTCATGCTGACGTATCATGTCCGGCGTTTCAAAGACCGGCCGTGCAAACATCATTTCCCAATGCAGGGACAGGCATCTGCGCTTGAGCTGACGCAGATCAATCGCCTCCGGATCATCAATCAGACCCAGCTTGCCCTGTGGCGCCAACACCTCAATGAACTGGCTGTAGTAATCATGCGTATGCGTGAGGCTGGCCACATGCGTCACCTGCGGCAGGCCAATACTTTTGAGCTCCTCCACCAATGATTTGCTGTGGTCGATCACATGATGCGCGCCCAGTTTCTTTATCCACTCTGCACTTTCCGGACGTGAAGCCGTGCCGATTACTGTGAGCCCCGTGAGCTGTCGCGCCAGCTGCACGAGGATGGAGCCCACGCCACCGGCCGCGCCGGTAATCAGCAGCACCTCACCCTTTTTCGTGCGGTCAGCGCTCACCCCCAAGCGATCAAAGAGCAGCTCCCAGGCCGTGAGTGCTGTCAGCGGCAAGGCCGCGGCTTGGGCAAAATCCAGATTCGCCGGTTTGTGGCCAACGATGCGCTCGTCCACCACATGCAGCTCAGCATTCGTGCCGGGGCGCGCAATAGAGCCGGCGTAATAAACCGCATCCCCTTCCTTGAACAGCGAGACGTCCGCGCCCACCGCTTCCACCACCCCGGCCGCGTCATAGCCCAGCACCTTGTACTGGCCTTCGGGGGCCGATGTATTGCGGCGCACCTTGGTATCCACCGGATTCACGGAAACCGCCCTCACTCGCACCAAGAGATCACGCGGACCTGGCAGCGGCGCCGGCAGTTCCACATCCTGCAGGGCAGCGACATCGCTAATGGGCAGACTCTTCTGGTAGGCAATGGCTTTCATAAGGCCCTCCGGGGCGTAATCAATTCAGGGCTTCAGTCTAGGCAGGGTGATTCAGATTGATAATCCCTCAGCATGAGGAATATCTTTCAATATTCATTTGAAAATCAGGAGCTTCCCCATGCATGCCATCAGCGATCTGCAGCTCTTTGTGCGCGTGGCGGATACCGGCAGCATGAGCGAGGTGGCGCGCCAGATGAGCCTGACACCGGCCGCCGCCAGTGCCGCCATCAAACGTCTTGAGGCGGGGCTTGAGGCCACGCTGTTTGAGCGCTCTACGCGCTCGCTGCGTCTTACCCAAGCGGGCGAAAGCTTTCTTGGCTATTGCCGGCAGGCACTGGAGCTATTGGACGAAGGCCGGGCCAGCGTAAAACAGGGCCGCGAAAATCTTGAAGGCATGATTCATGTGGCCGCCCCCTCGGATCTGGCGCGCAATGTTCTGCGCGATGCTTTTAACCAGTTCCAGAGCCGCTATCCCGGCATCACGCTGACCTTGCTGCTTTCAGACAGCATGCAGAATCTCTACCGCGAACATATCGATCTCAGCCTGCGCTACGGCCAGTTGCAGGACTCCTCACTGGTGGCGCGCAAGCTGGCCGATAACCGCGTGATTGCCTGCGCCTCGCCGGCCTATCTGACGCAGCATGGCAGCCCGACAACACCGGCCGAACTGGCCAGCCATAACTGCCTGCGCCTGTTTCGCAACGGCCAGTTGCACAGCCATTGGCGCTTCGTGCGCGATGGCGTCGCCCAAGACATTGAGGTGAGCGGAGATCGTGCCGCCAATGACGGCGCCTTGGTGAAACAGTGGGCCATGGATGGCGTGGGTATCACCTTCAAATCCCTGCTCGATATCCGTGCCGAGCTGGCCAGCAACAAGCTCGTGGACCTCTTCCCCGCCTGGCAACAGGAGAGCTATCCGCTCTATGCCGTCATGCCCAGCCGGCAATACCAACCCGCCCGCGTGCGGGCACTGGTGGACTTTCTGGCGGCACACTTCACATCCTGAATAAATATCAGCTTCTGCCGACACTGGGGGGTGTGCCGCACCAAAACACGTGGTACAACCGTCCCAACTAAAAGAAGAATAGCCGGTCAGACCTTAAGGCAGAACCGGCACACAGCGAGGGGCTGGCAATGCGATCACGACTCCTGATTCTGCTGACAAGCTGTCTGTCAGCCATAACGCCGGTGTGGGCTACGGCGGCAGACAGTGCTGCGGCAGAAGAACCAGGCCTCTATCTCGGCCTGGCCTGGTATCACCGGGACGGGCCTTATATTGCGCAAGCCGCCACCGCCATCATGCCCGTGGGCGATTACGAAGGAGACCGTCTGCTACTGCGTGGCGATACCTTCGGCATGCGCCTCTTCACGGCTGGCCCCGTGAAATTCAACGCCATCGTGCTCAACGATCTACTTTCCTTTACGGCGGAAGATGCCGTCACTCCATCGCTGCAAAAACTCGATGATCGTCGAGACAGCTGGAATGGCGGACTGGAAGCCAGCTGGAAAATCACCCCGCAAGATACTTTCCGTGTGGCCGTCATGGGCGATGTGATGGGCCGGCATAAATCCACGCTGGAAAGCGTGCATGCCAATCATGTTTTCAGTATTGAAAAGAGCTACACGCAAATCGTGCCGCGCGTGACCTGGACGTATTTTCAGGAAGGCTTTATGGATTACTACTTCGGCGTGGGCGCTGCGGAATCCGCACGCTCCGGCCTTGAGGAATATCACCCGGAAGCCGGCAGCCGGCTTGATCTCGGCCTCACCATTGCCCAGCCCCTGTCACGCGATATCGTGTTGTTTGCCGATGGCGCCTGGAAAAAATTCAGCCGTGATATGGCAAGCAGCCCCCTGACAGACCAGCGTAATTATTTCGAGCTCAGTGCCGGCGTTCTCTACAACGTGAAAAGCTTATTTTGATGTACCCGCTGTAAATATGACTCAACACCACAGATAAAACCGAGAGGACTCCATGAGCACACAAAAGAAGGTGTCGGAATTTTCCCTGAAAGCATTGACGCTGGCCGTGGCCGCACTCAGCAGCCAAGCCTTCGCCCAGGGCTACCAGATTGATGAGCAATCCGCGCGCCGCCTTGGCGATGCTTTCTCCGGCGGCGCCGCCGAAGCCCGTGATGCCAGCACTGGCTATTACAACCCGGCAGGTCTTACCCGCCTGAAACAGATGGAGCTCACCGGCGGCGTTAGCGTGCTGACGACCAAGGTGGAATTCAGCGGGAAAACTACTGTTTTTACCGGGAATCCGTCTGAGACCCCTATTTCCGGCAGCACTGTAGAAAGCTCCAGCAGCGACGTCGTCCCGAACATTTACTTTGCCATGCCCCTGCGCGAAGGCACGGTACTGGGCATTGCACTGAACGCACCATTTGCCAGCAGCACGGATTACGGCTCTGACTCGGTGGTGCGCTATCACTCGGTGGAATCTGAAGTCACTGGTGCCCGTCTCACCTTCAGCTTGGGTCAGGAAATATCGCCCGATTTCAGCGTGGGCCTGGGCCTGATTGTTCAGCGCATGGAAGGCTCCATAACAACCGCCATAGACAGTGCAGCCTTCTGCGCTGCTGCTGGCGCCCCCTGTGCCGCCTCCTTGGGAACTTCAGCAGATGATGGCGAGGTTGAGTATGAAGGTGATGATGTGGCCTTCGGCTATTCGCTGGGCTTGTTCTATAACATTGGTGAAAACACGCGTATCGGCTTTGCCTACCGCAGCGCCATCAAAAGCGAACTGGAAGGCTCTGCCGACGTTGAAATCCCTGCCTCTGTCGAGCCCATCATCTCCGGACTCAGCCCTTTCCTGAGCACACACAGCGAAGGTGCAAAGTTTAATCTCACCACACCGGAATCAGTTTCTCTGAGTGCATTTCACCAGATCAACGAAAAGTTCAGCCTGCAAGGTGATGCGACCTGGACACGCTGGAGCCGGTTTGAAGCGTTGGAAATCAAAACCGAATCTGGCAAAGGTGATGTAACGCAGGAAGAAAACTGGAAGAACAACTGGCGCATCGCATTGGGCGGTGAATACCAGACCACCGAGCAGCTGGCCCTGCGTGCCGGCCTTGCCTGGGACCAGAGCCCGGTGCCGGATGCCAACCGCAACGTCTCTTTCCCGCTGGATGATTTCAAAGCCATCTCCGTGGGCCTGACTTATGCCTTCAGCCCCAGCCTCGCACTGGATGCCGGCCTGCAGAAAACATTGGACTTCGATTCCGACGTTCATGAAGCCTCAGATGACTTCCCCCTGTACCACGAAGCCAACGGTAATTCCGAAAGCGATACCTGGTCGGCTGCTGTCGGCCTCAACTGGAAAATCTGATCCTCACCTGAGATTTCCCTAGACATAAAAAAACCGCGGCTTGTGGCCGCGGTTTTTTATTTTCTGCTGCACCCCGGATGAGAGGCACCGCAGATTTCTGAATTTTTTACACCAACATCAACACTCTAAAAGCGCGCGAGCGCGTCGAGTACAAGGCGCGGTGCGGCCGGAAAAGCGTGGTTCGACAAGCTCACCACGAACGGTAATGTTGATGCATCAGCGCTGCTGACTCATCAGCAGTTCTGACTCATCAGCAGCGCTGACAAAAAGCACCGTTCGCCCTGAGCCTGTCGAAGGGCTTTTAACGAAGACGCTCAATAACAGTCGCAATACCCTGTCCCAAGCCTATGCACATCGTGGCCAGACCCAGTTCCGTATCTTTCTGTTCCATCACATTCAGCAGCGTGGTGGTGATACGGGCACCGGAGCAGCCCAGCGGATGGCCAAGAGCAATGGCGCCGCCGTTGTGGTTGACCTTGGCTTCGGCTTGATCAAGCAGGTTCAAGCCCTTGAGCACGGCGAGGCCCTGTGCAGCGAAGGCTTCGTTGAGTTCAACGGTCTGGATGTCTTCAATGGTAAGGCCAGCACGCTTCAGTGCTTTCTGCGTGGCAGGCACCGGACCCCAACCCATGATGGCGGCTTCGCAACCGGCCACGGCCATGGAGCGGATCTTGGCACGCGGCTTCAAGCCCAGCGCCTGAGCACGTTCGGCGCTCATGATCAGCATGGCGGAAGCGCCGTCAGACAGTGCGGAAGACGTACCGGCTGTTACCGTGCCGCCCTTGGGATTGAAAGCAGGCTTCAAAGAGGCCAACTGCTCCAGCGAGGCGTCCTGACGGATCACTTCGTCGATTTCGCAGAGCACGCGGAAACCATCAGCGTCATGACCTTCGATGCCAACGATTTCATTTTTGAAGCGGCCAGCCAACGTGGCAGCCCAGGCTTTCTTGTGCGATGCCAGACCGAACTGGTCCTGCATTTCACGCGAGATGCCATTCATCATGCCCAGCATTTCAGCGGTGAGGCCCATCATATTGGAGGCTTTCGCGTAGTACTTCGAAGCCGCCGGATTCAGATCGATGCCATGCATCATACCCACGTGGCCCATATGCTCCACGCCGCCAATCACAAACACATCGCCCTGACCCGTCATGATCTGGGCAGCTGCCGTATGCAGGGACTGCATCGAAGAACCGCAGAGACGGTTCACGGTCTGGCCGGGCACGGTGCGCGGCAACTCAGCCAGCATCGCGATATTACGACTGATGTTCATGCCCTGTTCCAGGGTCTGATTCACGCAACCCCAGATCACATCTTCCACTTCTTCCGGATTCGCATTCGGGTTGCGCTTGAACAGTGCCTTTACCAGTTCGGCAGAAAGGCTGTCGGCACGCACATTGCGGAACATGCCCGCTTTGGAACGGCCCATGGCGCTGCGCACGCCATCCACAATCACTACATCACGCGGATTGAGACTCATTTTTTAACTCTCCAAATTTGTCCCCTCTCCTTCTGGGAGAGGGTTAGGGTGAGGGAGCGACCTGCGCCAGCTTCCCCTCACCCCGGCCCTCTCCCAAAGGGAGAGGGAGCCATTTATTAGCCGAAGAATTTCTTGTTGGCAGCTGCCATGTCTTTGAGCAGCTTCGGCGCTTCATAGGC
>JBOICI010000041.1:0-80187 GCA_050739955.1 Moraxellaceae bacterium | reverse complement strand
GTTGAGGGGCGCCCTTAATTCCAACATTACGCCCAATATTATGAAGCCACTTCTCTTAACCCTAATTGCGCCGCTTCTTTTTGCATGCGGACCGACCTATATCTACAAACCCAATGGGATTCCTGTTATTGACTGCTCAGACTTGAGCAATCCAAAACAGAAAGTATTGAATACTTCCTTATCAGAGTGCATGAAGAGAAACATTCCTCTTCTTCAAGAGATATATAGATACGAGCTAAAAGACAATAATGAGCTACAGGAGTCTTTTCGCACCCATGTATGCCTTCTTCCCAATGGTCAAGCTAAAGTGATGCCCAATATTGAGCCGCCAAAGTCTCAACTTGAGAAATTTGTGCGCTCATACATTGAACTAATGGAATTTCCGCGATCAAATTCAGAGTCTTGCTTCGTTTATCCATTCAAATTTTCCCGCCAAAAAGAAGAGGCATAACAACTCATTCAAGGCGGATGCCTTTGGTGCGGCCTTATTTCCAACGTTGGGTGGCTTAATGAAAAAGAAGGTACTGGCCCACCTATGTGATCTTCTGTTTGCAGTCACCTTTAGTGTATTTTTAATATATTTTTTCAGTGATGCACTTGGAGTTATTAATCTCCCAAGAGACGCAGGAGATAATCTGCTTAAGGTGGTACTTATTTTTCTACCTTTGACCTTGGTCGTTACTACTATCGGTGCGTGGTCTCTTGAGCATCGTCGGCTCCTGATTTATCTCTTTTTGTGTGCCGCAGCCAATTTAACCATGGGTGGCATAGTCCTAATTGTCGCTGGCAGTGGCATATAGGGCCGCCACCTAAAAAGTCGTCCAAGACGACCCGCTAAAGCGGGCAGCTAAACTCCAACGCCATGGCTCGACCGAGTAGATGAGGAAAATAAAAATAAGCAGAACTCCATCTTCTGACTAAAGCCGAATCTACAAAATCAGCCATTAAAAAAGCCGCGCATCAGCGCGGCTTTTTCTTTTCAGCTCTTCTCAAATCAGAACAGGCGATTCAAACCATTCAGGGCCGCCACACGATAAGCCTCGGCCATGGTCGGGTAATTGAAGGTGGTGTTCACGAAATAGCGCAGGGTATTGGCGCCATTTTTCTGCTGCATGATGGCCTGACCGATATGCACGATCTCGGCGGCGTTGTCGCCAAAGCAATGTATGCCGAGGATCTCTTCCGTCTCGCGGTGAAAAAGAATCTTCAACATGCCAGCGGTTTCACCCGTGATTTGCGCTCTCGCCAGATGCCGGAAAAATGCCTGCCCCACTTCATACGGCACCTTGGCCTCGGTGAGCTGCTTTTCGGTTTTGCCGATGGAGGATATTTCCGGAATCGTGTAAATGCCGGTGGGCACTTCATCTACCCGTGGCACATCACTGGAACCAACCAGATGGGCCGCGGCGCAACGGCCCTGATCGTAAGCGGCGGAGGCGAGAGCCGGTGGACCAATGACATCGCCCGCGGCAAACACATGCGGCACTTCGGTGCGGTAATGCTCATCCACTTTGAGTTGACCGCGGCTATTGGCTTTCAGGCCCGCTTTATCCAGCGCCAGCGTTTCGGTATTACCGCTGCGGCCATTGCACCAGAGGATGGCATCGGCCTTGATCTTCTTGCCGGATTTGAGATGCAGGATCACGCCGTCGTCCTGTGTTTCCAGCTTTTCGTATTCTTCCTGATTACGCACCAGCACACCCAGTTCACGCAGGTAATAGGAAAGCGCATCGGCAATTTCATCATCCAGATAGGAGAGCAGCTGCGCCTGGGTATTGATGAGATCCACCTTGTAACCCAGACCCACAAATATTGAGGCGTACTCGCAACCGATCACGCCGGCGCCATAAATGATGAGTTTGCGCACGGGATAATCGAGCGTGAGGATCTTGTCCGAATCAAAAACGCGGGCATGGCTGAAATCGATATCCTCTGGGTGATAGGGCCGGCTGCCGGTGGCGATCAGCGCATTCTCGAACTCCAGCGTTTCTTTACCGCCACCGTCGCGCGGATTGATGGTGAGCCGATTGGGGCCATCGAAACTGGCCAGGCCCGAGTACACATCCACAAGATTGCGATCGTAAAAACCGGTATGCACGGCGACCTGGCTGTCGATGACCTTGTGCGCCCGCGCCAGCACCTGTGAGAGCGGCACATTGCGCAGCTCGCCTATGCGGCGGAACAGCGGATCGCGCTGATAGCGCATGAGATTCCAGACCGTCTGGCGCAGGGCCTTGGACGGGATGGTGCCGACATGCACACAGTTGCCACCGAGACGACCGCGGTCATCCACCATGGCCACACGCCGGCCCTCTTTCACCAGCTTCATGGCCGCGCCTTCACCGGCGGGACCAGCCCCGATTACGACTACGTCATAGGGTCTGCGCATCTGTGGCCATCCTGTCTATCCCGGGGAGGCCTTGCAGTGTAATCCGCACCGGCCGGTCAAGCAGTCAGAAACTGCGGCTGGGTAAGGTATACTCGCCGCCCTGTCAGTCTCTCCCCATGAGCCAAGCCCTCCATGAGCCAGTCCCCTGAAAGCCAACAGCCCGTCACCGTCACCCCGAATCGGGTAGAACAGGGCGGCCGCGTGGAACAGGGCGTGAAACTGCGTGGGGCGGAAAAAGTGGCGCGTATCCCGGTGAAGGTGATTCCCACCGTGGAGCTGCCGCGCAAGCCCGATTGGATACGCGTGCGTATTAGCAATCCCGGTGAAGTGGCCCGTATCAAGAGCGTGCTGCGCGAGCAGAAGCTGCATACCGTCTGTGAAGAAGCGGCCTGCCCCAATCTGCCGGAATGCTTCGGTGGCGGCACCGCGACCTTCATGATCATGGGTGACATCTGCACCCGCCGCTGCCCCTTCTGCGATGTGGCCCATGGCCGCCCCAATGCACTGGATGTGGACGAGCCGCGGCATCTGGCCGAAACCATACAGAACCTGCGTCTGAAATATGTGGTGGTCACTTCGGTGGACCGTGACGATCTGAAAGACGGCGGCGCCCAGCATTTTGTGGATTGCATACGTGAATCGCGCGCGCTCAACCCGAATACGAAAATGGAAATCCTGGTGCCGGATTTCCGCGGTCGCATGGATATCGCTATCCGCCTGATGAAGGAATGCCCGCCGGATGTGTTCAACCACAATATCGAAACCGTTCCCCGCCTCTACAAGGCCGTGCGCCCCGGCTCGGACTACCAGCACTCGCTCACGCTGCTGAAACGCTTCAAGGAAGAATGCCCGGAAGTCTCCAGCAAATGCGGCATCATGGTCGGCTTGGGCGAAACCAAGGAAGAAGTGCTGGCCGTGCTGGATGATTTGCGCGCTCACAATGTGGAGCTGATCACCATAGGCCAGTATCTGCAGCCTTCGAAAAATCACGCGCCGGTGGACCGTTTCGTCACCCCGGAAGAGTTCGCCGAATACGCGGCCTACGGCAAGAAAATCGGCTTCCGCAATATCTGGAGCGGGCCCATGGTGCGTTCCTCTTATCACGCCGATCTGCAGTTCGCCGGCGTTGATGTGGGTGACGTGAAGTCCGCCCGCGCAGCGCAGGCCTGATCCGGCGATCTCGCCGGACTTTCCCGCATGGATTTCGGCGCCTGGTATCTGGAGCTGCGCGGCTGGCTGATACAGCATCCGGATTCCATCCTGCTCGCCGTTTTTCTCACCGCCCTCATCGAAGCCGTGGCCGTCATCGGCACTGTGGTGCCGGCCGTTCCCATTCTTTTCGTGCTGTCCGTACTGGCCGCCCATGCCGAGATCGGCCTGCTGCCACTCTTTGTCGTGGGCATGGCTGGCGCCATGGCCGGCGACAGCATCAGTTACGCGCTGGGCAAAAACTTCCAGCACCGTATTCACGATATCTGGCCTTTCAGCCGCTATCCGGACTGGCTCAACCACTCCGAGGATTTCGTCAAGAAACATGGCGGCAAGGGCATCATCTTCGGCCGCTTCATCGGGCCCTTACGCGCCTTTGTACCCATGGCGGCCGGCGTTTTTCGCATGAAGCCCATCTACTTCCTGTGGATGAACTTCCTCTCTGCACTGGCTTGGGCGCCCACCCATCTGCTGCCCGGCTACAGCCTGGGCGCCGCCACCGCACACGACTGGATGCCGGGCCGGCCCCAGCTCATTTTGCTGGGTCTGGTGCTCAGCCTCACTGCCGTGTTGACCTGGCTGCTGCCGGCCTTGGAGCGCTGGCGCCGGCGGCGCGCAGAGCTGCATCCGGCGAGCAATACCGGCCGCGGTTTCTGTCATGACGGCCGCCCCGAAGACCAACGCGCCGCCCTGCGTCTCGCCCTTTTTGCCTTTGCCGGCTTCATGGTTATCGCCTGCCTGCTGCCCTGGCTGAAGCCACTGGACATACGCCTGACCGGATTATTCTTTGCCTTCCGCCAGAGTGTGCTGGACCCGGTCTTTGTGGCCGTCTCCCTCTTGGGCGATACCCGTGGCCTGCTGGTTTTCGGCGCCGTGCTGGTGGGCTGGATGGCGCTGCGCCGGGAATGGGCGCTGACGGTCTACACCCTGCTGATCGCCGGGCTCGGGCTTACCCTGCCGGCCTTGCTCAAACAAACCTTTGGCATAGACAGGCCGGTACTGGTGATGGCGCCCCCGGGATCGGATTCCTTTCCCAGCGGTCATGCCTTCAGTGCCGTGCTGGTCTGGGGCTTTGTGCTGGTCATCATTGATCGCTACCGGCGCGAGATGGTGACCGGCTTGCTGCGCCCGGTGCTGCTAGGTCTCATGCTGTTCACCATCACCGCCCGTCCCTATCTGGGCGTGCACTGGGTGTCGGATGTACTGGCCGGCGGCCTGCTGGGTCTGGCCTGTCTGGGCCTGCTGCGCTGGGGCTGGTATCGCCGGCAGGCGCCGCAAATCACCTTGGCCGAGCTCTTGCTGGTGGTTTGCCTCGGGCTCGCCGCCAGCATTGCAGTGGAAGTTGTGCCGCGCTTTGCGGAAGGCCTTTCCAGCTATCAGCCCCTGCCGGGCATCCTGCCCAACTATCTCTTGCTGCCCTGATCCTTCTTCTGCCCTGATCGCTCAAGAGCTCAAGGCGCGGGGCTTGGTGCCAAGATCATTGCCGGTGCAGCAGCGCCTGTACCCATATCCATGCTGGGACGGCGCAGGGGAATCTGTACCTTGTCGCGAGTCGCCAGCTCCGTATGTATGGCGGCCAGCGTACTGCGCGTCTGCGGTACATCCATCACCGCCACCGCGCGTTCGGCAAAGTGCAGGGCCTCGCGGGCACGGCCTCTCTGAAACAAGAAATCCGCCAGATTATTGAGACCGGGGCCATAGGCCGGTTCACGCCGCACCAGCTCGCGCAGGGCGGACTCTGCCGTCTCCACGTCGCCCAGCGTTGCCGAGGTTTGCGCCAGCCCCAGCCATGCCGTTTTCTGCGCCGGCCAATTCAACAGGGCCCGCGAAAAACCGGCCTGGGCATCACTCACTACCCCGGCCTTTTCCATCAGTGCCAGTTCCCGTATCACCGGCTTGGGGTCAAGGTTGTCGGGAATACGTGTCGGATCAAAGACCAGAACCGCCCAATAATCCGCCCTCGCCCAAGTACGCTCAAAGGTGGAGAAACTCATTTCCAGACGCTCGGTACGGCCCGAGCGCAGCCAGAGTTTTTCCTGTGTGCGATCCGCCCCCACGACCACGGCAAAATGCCAGACCGGATAAATGCCAAGACCGTTGTTCTGCAGCACCAGCACCGGATAGCCCTGATCCAGGGCTGTCAGCACCGCCTCCATCTGCGGCGCTACCGGATACACCAGCCGGCCCTCACTACGCGCTGCCGCCACCATTTCCAGCGCGAAACTGCCCTTGCGCTCCGGCACATAAACTTTTTCTGTCAGCGCCGCCGGCGTCACGCTTTTGCCGGCAAAGTTCAGCATGGTCGCCAAGGCCGCCGGCCCGCACTGATGCTCTTCCTGCGGGAAAAAAGGCACATCCGGAATCTGTACAGGCGCGGCCGCTGTCACCGGAGTGGTGCGCAACAGAAGGGTTTGCGGTGCCGTGCAGGCTGACAACAAAGCGCACAGCAAAGGGGCAAGCAGCAGGGTTCTTGTTTTCATGAAAAATTTTTCAGGCAGTCTTCAGTCTTTTTCAGACATGGCGCCAGCGCGCCCCACATCAGGCCCGGCAAAGCGCGGCGGAAGCCGTTCCGGCCGCGCGCTGACGATTAACGTATCGGGCGCGTGAAGGGAAAGACCTTGGTCAGGCCGAGAATGTCCGTCACCAGCAACACCAGGAAAATGAAAACAATAACGCCGAGCACACTGCCACCGGCCGGCAGACTGTCCATTTGCTGACTGAGCTGCTGCGCTTCGGCATCCGACAGCGCCGCCACACGGGCTGCTGCTGCCGCGGCACTCACACCATGGCGCGCCAGACCGGCCTGCACATCCTCACGTGCGAGCAGAGCCTGCAGATGCGCACGTGCCGAGGCCGCTTCAGCAGGTGCAGTAGCTTCTTCAGTGGTGATGACCACCGCCTGCACCGGCAGGCTGGTGATACCGGTAGACAGAGCCAGCAATAGTGCCGTGATTTTCATGGTCTTGTTCATGATGTGCTCCTTGCCCCAATGGCGAAAAACGGCAAACAGGCCGTGATGATGCCGCCGATTCTCGCGAATCAGCGCAGGCAACGCCATCACTCGCTGTTGCAGATTAGTGAGGATGTTGGCAACGGTCGTACAAAATTGCTGCAGTAAAGTGCATATCCCCAGTGTGAACTCACACAAAGTGCTAGCTTTAGATCAGCAAGCAACTGGAGGAAACCATGAAAATGCAGCCCCTTCTTGCCCGCTGGCAGACGATTGCACGTTCGCCTGCCCCACGGCTGACACTACACACCGAACTGGATTATCACGATACCGCGCGCTTGCAGGCGCTGGCCGAGCTTTATCCCGGCTGCGACATTGCCACCCTCATGGCCGACCTGCTGCACCATGCCCTCAACGAGCTCGAAGAGTCTTTTCCCTATGTGCATGGCAGCCGCAAGGTGGGCGAAGACGAGTTTGGCGATCCCGTTTACGAAGACACGGGGCTAACGCCGCGTTTTCTGGACCTCACTCGCAAGCACCTGCACGCCCTAGAGACAGGAGCAAAAACCGGGGAGAGGGAGAAAACCCCGGCAGCGCGCTGAGTGCGGGAAAAGGCCGGCGTCCGGTCGCCGCCGGTCGCCGTTCGGCTGACGGAATGTGAAAAAGCCCGCAGACCGTACAGACACTTCTACGGGCCGTCACAAAGGCCGCTTATGCTGCGTGCAATTCTTACCGGAGACCGGCCATGGCGCGTGTCCTGATTATTGATGACTCCCCGACTGACAAGTTGGCCATCTACAGCATGTTGAAAAAATACGGCCACAACTTCGTCTTTGCCGATGGCGGCCTCGACGGCATTGCCGCTGCCAAGGAAAAGAAGCCTGATGTCATTCTCATGGACGTGGTGATGCCGGATGTGAACGGCTATCAGGCCACCCGCCGCCTGTCACAAGACAAGGACACCGCCCATATTCCCGTGGTCATGGTGAGCAGCAAGACCCAGGAAAGCGATCGCATCTGGGGTCTGCGCCAAGGCGCCCGTGCCTATGTCTGCAAACCGGCCGATGAAGCAGAATTGGCTCGCCTGATCAAGCAACTGGCTCCGGCGACCTGAGCATCACCCCAATAAAAAGCCCGCCTTGATGGCGGGCTTTTTATTTTTATGAGCTTGGCAGCGCGAACACACCACGCCCGGAATGAATCCGGGCTATCTCACTTTCCTTTCATTTCCAGCTGCAGCTTACCGTCCACCAGCACATAGGCCTGCAGTCTGTCCTGCGTAAAATACAGGCCCTGCGGTCGCACGCGGGCTATGCTGCCGCGCAGCCTGAGACCCGAGCCCAGATCCACCTGATAATCACGAAACTCCTTCAGCGAATCCGCCAAGTCTTCATCAAAACGGAAGCGGGCTTTTTGCTGCAGGGTTTCACGGAAGCTGCTGCCCAACAGCCAGTTGGCCGATTTCACCAGAAAATCACGCGAATCCAAGGTGTAGCTCAGCTTGTCGAAGTGAACTTCATTTTTTTCCACATCAAATATCGGCTTACCCGTGACAAAAATTTCCGCGCGCACCGGCTTCAGAAGTTTGATGCCGATAACGGCACTCTCACCATTTCCGTAGAGACGAATCGACTCCACCAGCACTTCATGGCCGCCAGCCAACCACGGTTTACCCGCCAGCTTTTGCTCCAGCAATTTTTCCGCATCAGCCAGTGCGATATCGCCCTTCACCGCCAGATGCACAGCATCGCCATTAATACCGCGCTCAGGCACGGGCACCGGCGGCAACACCAATACGGGTTTGGGTCCGCTCACTACCTCCGGCCGGGCCTGCACCAGCACACCGGTATTCACATAACGACCATTCCCGACCGGCTCGGCAAAAGAGACTTTTTCCGGATGCGGTACCAGCCATAAGCCCGGCTGGATTTCGCGCGGCGCATTGAGCTCGGGCCAGGCCTTGGCCAACTGGGTTTTCAGACTGGCCTGACGCAGCCCCTCCGCCAGCGCGGACTGGATCGTGGACTGCAATTTTTCACGCAACACCGGCAAGGCCAGCAAGGACTCCACATCGAGTTTGAAAGCCGTGATGCTGCAAGGGCGCAGCCACTTCATTTCATAAGGTTTGGGACTGACCTGAATATCCCCGGCAGCATTCCAGCCCACAGCGCCGCTCAGGGTGAACTCGATACGCGGCATGGCTTCATTGATGCCACAGCTGGCCACGCCAAACTGAGCCAGTGAAGAGCGCACGCGCGTACTCACGGAAAACTCGATTTGCGAGCTCACGGTGAACTGATTGCCGGTCATGGTCATGGCCATGTCGCGCACAAAGACCTGATGCGTAATCACGGTTTCCACGGGCGCGGTGTAATCCACGGCAATGGACTTGCCGGCCTTGCGCGTCAGGCAGTTGAGCGCCGTGATGCTGCAGGAGCCGGGATCAGTATCGGCAGTCCCTGAGGAGGGATTGAAACGCACGCGCAAGAGCCGGGTCTGGCTGCCGGACAGCACCGGGCTGGGCAACTGCTTGAGCACTTCGCTGCGCAGCTGCTCCAGATCCACGGTGACCGGCACACTGATGACCGAGGACTCCAGCAGCGGCGACAGCACCGGCACCGGGTTATTGGCCGGCGCCCTGGGCGTAGAACTACAGGCCGCCAGCAGTAAGGCCACTACTAAGGCGATAGAAAGGCGCATGAACATCATGTCTGGAAAAGCCCCGGAAAACCCTGCACCAGAAGCAGCAGGACAGGCAGCTGAAAGAGGCGGCCATTATAGGAAAAGCCCGCCCGTAAACCATGAATTCCTTTGCCCGACTGTATGACATCGGGCCCGCCCGCAGACCCACACCGGAGAGCAGCTGACTCGGGAGTCAAAACATGCCAGCCTTGGGCCCCGGCCTCAAGAGCCCCTCCGCCCCCCACCACAAGAAGAGCGAATCACAATGATCGAATGGAGCGAGCAGTCCCTCATGGTGCGCGATATGGTGCGCAGCTTCGTGGAAAAAGAAATCGTGCCGCAGCTGGATGCCATCGAATATGAGGGCACTCCGCCCTACGGCATCCTGCGCAAGCTGATCAGCACCTTCGGCATGGATGCCATGGCCAAGATGCAATTCGACAAGCAGATTGCTCAGGAAGAAGCAGCCGCGCGCGGCGAAGTCGCACCCGTGAAAGAAAAGAAAGAGGGATTTAATGAGGGCGCCGCCGAACAAGCCGCCATGCGCATGATTCCCATCATTGAAATCTGCCGCCATGCCCAAGGTCTGGTCACCGCCATGGGCGTTTCCATGGGCTTGGCCGGCGGCGCCATCATGGGCAAGGGCACGCTGGAGCAGAAAAAGCGCTGGGCCCTGCCCCTGCTCACACTGGAAAAGGTGGGCGCCTGGGCAATCTCCGAACCCAACTCCGGCTCCGATGCCTTTGGCCAGATGAAAACGCTGGCAAAACGCACGGATGATGGTGGTTACATCATCAACGGAGCCAAGACCTGGATCACCAACGGCCCCTATGCCGACACCATTATCCTCATCTGCAAACTGGATGAAGAAGGCGTGGCACCGGCCGACCGCAAGATTGTTTCTTTCATTCTCGATAGCGGCATGCCGGGCCTCACGCAGAGCAAACCCTTCAAGAAAATGGGCATAGGCTCTTCACCGACTGGCGAGCTTTTTCTGTCCGATGTGAAAGTGGGTGTCGATCGCCTTATAGGTGGCAGTGAAACCGCCTATGGACGTTCTGGTGCCAAATCCACCTTTATGCAGGAACGTGCCGGCGTCGCCGCCATGGCCTTAGGCATGGTGGGCCGCGCACAGGAGCTTTGCATCGAATACGCAAAAACCCGCGTGCAATTCGGCCAGCCCATCGGCAATAACCAGCTCATACAACTCAAGCTCGCCAAGATGGAAGTGGTGCGCGCCAATCTGCAAAACATGGTATTCCGCTATATCGAACTCACCGGTTGGGGCAAGCAGATGACACTGGCCGAAGCTTCCGCCATGAAGCTTTATGCGGCGCAGTCGTGTATGGAAGTGACCACCGAAGCCGTGCAGATTTTTGGCGGCATGGGTTATATGCGCGAGGCCCGCGTGGAGCAGCTGATGCGTGATTCCAAAATTCTGCAAATTTATGCCGGCACGGATGAAATGCAGGTGATTGCGATAGCCAAAGACCTGTTGTCACGGTAATTACCCAGCCTCCCTCCTCATCGTCATGCCGGCGAAGGCCGGCATCCATAGGCTGCTGATAACTTCACTGGCGTATGGACCCCGGCCTCCGCCGGGGCGACGACTTATTAAATAATGTCTGGATATAAATCCCGCCAGAGTGGATTCACCGCCTGTATGAGCTTGATTTTCCAGTTTCGGTGCCACTCTTTCAGGGCCTTCTCCCGACAGATCGCTGACTCCATAGACTGATGTTGCTCATACCACACCAGAAGATGCACACCATACTGTCGCGTAAATCCAAGCTGCGCATCCTGTCTGTGCTGCCATATCCTCTTCGGCAAATCAGAAGTCACACCGATATACAGCGTACCGTAGGGCCGACTGGCCAAGAGATAAACGCAAGGCTGCTTTGCCATGATGCAAATCCTTTTGCATGAAAGCGTTGGCCCCTAGAATAACCCCCTTCTTGAATGCCGAGCTCCAACCATGTCCCTCAAAGACCAACTCATGAAAGCCGGCCTGGCTAACGCCAAAAAGGCGCGCAAGGCCGAGCACGAAAAACGCCAACAAGCCAAAGATCCTCAGGCTGAAACGGCGCAGCAGCTGGCGCAAAAAGCCCAGTCTGAAAAAGCCGAGCGTGATCGCGAGCTCAATCGCCAGCGTCAGGAAGAGATGGAGCGCAAGGCGGTCATTGCACAAATTCGGCAGCTCACCGAGAACAATCGCATAGACCGCAAGGGTGGCGATATCGGCTGGCAATTCACGGACGAGAAGAAGATCAAGAAAATCTATGTGACCAAAGCCCAGCAGGGTCAGCTGGAGCGCGGCCAGATCGCCATTGTGCGTTTGGATGAAGGCCACGAGTTGGTGCCTGCCATGGTGGCAGAGAAAATCCGCCAGCGTGATGCGGCAGCGGTGGTGCTGCTGAATAGCCGCAGCGTGACGGCTGAAAGCGATGCGGATGACCCTTACGCCGATTACAAGATTCCAGACGATCTGATGTGGTGAGGCCGGAATTTAATCCGCCGGCATCACCGTCACACGTACATCCAGAACAGGCTGCCCTCCGCCCAGAATCACACCACGCAAGGGCGAGACATCGCTGAAATCCCGCCCCCAAGCCAAGGTGATATGTTCTTCGCCGGGCAGCACGGCATTCGTGGGGTCAAAGTCTATCCAGGCATCAGCAATAAGCGCCTCAGCGCCACCCTGACGCTGCGACTGCGACTGTGTGGATTGCTGTGCCATGTGCTGCTGCATCTGTTGCATAGGCATTTGCGTTTGAACCATCAGTGTTTGAGCCATTTGCGTTTCAGCCATCTGCTGCTGACTCATCCCTTGGCGCATGACCACCGGGCGAGCTGCATCATCAGAAAGCGATGGGCAATACAAAGACACCCAGGCATGTGATGCATCAGCACCGATCAGACGTTCCTGCCCCGGTGGCGGCTGCGTCAGCAGATAACCGCTGACATAGCGTGCCGGCAGGCCCAAGGCACGCAGACAGGCAATCATGAGATGGGCAAAGTCCTGGCAAACACCGCGCTTTTCTTCCAGCACCTGCAAGAGCGGCGTCGCAATCTGTGTGGCTTCGGCATCAAAGGTGAATTCGTCATTAATTTTCAGCATCAAGGCATTGGCGGCTTCCAGCAGCGGGCGCTCCGGTGTGAAGCACTCAGCCGCATAATCGGAAAATACATGCTTGATGCGCACAAACGGTGATTCATGCCGAAACACCAGCGCCGCCAGCAGGCCGTCATCAATAGCGTGGCCGGCATAGCGGCAATGCTCTACCACACGCTCCCAAGCGGGCGACTGTGAAAATACTGGCCACTGCCGCGGCCTTACCTCGATATGCGTTTCGGAAGATACCGAAAGCCGCAGATGCGGCTGCGTAAACTCCAGAAAAGTAGAGGGATTGCCGAAGAAATCAGTCGTCAGCTTTTCGCGGCTGGGCGGCGGCGTGATATGCAACCAGTGCGACACGATTCTCTGCCAAGGCAGCAGGCGCGGTTGCAAATGCAATAGCTGCTGCGAATGCGGCACGGGCACGGTGTAGTGGTAATCGGTTTCGTGACTAATGCGGTAAGTGGCCATGTTTTATCTCAGGCCGATGCCGTGGTGCGGCTGACCGCATCAATATGGGCGAAATAGCGCAGGCTCAGCTCTTCAGAAAGATGACGCGACTGCTCGGCAACCTCAGCCAGCAAGCCGGCCAGCATATCCAGCGCCCGCTGCAAGCGCAGCGGCGACTGTACTTCGATTTCCAGCACGGAAAGATTCAGGGTTTGCAGCTTTTCATTCATGGCACCGAGGCCATAGTCATGATGATCGCCGAGATGACTTAAGGCTTGCGTGAGCGCTTGCAGCTGGAAAACCAAGGAATGTGGATTGCTAGGATCAAGCAGCAAAAGATCCAGTACCGGAATCAATTGCGCATTGGAGAGATAGCGGCTGCGGTAGGTGAGCGAGCTGTCCGCCATTTCCAGCAACCAGCCCAAAGCAGCGCTATCACTGCCATTGCCCGTGCCATCACTGCTGGCGCGAAAAACCAGCGCAATCACATCGGTCAGAAACTGCAGACGTTCCAAGCGACGCCCTATCATGAGGAAACGCCAGCTATTGTCCTGCGTCATATTATCCAGCGCAAAACCCGCCAGGGCGGATTGCGACATCAGCAGGCGATCCAGAAAAGACAGTGCATCGGCTGGCTCAAGCGTCTCCGGGTCCAGTGCATCCGCTTCTTGCTGCAGGCCGGTAATAGCCACCCAATTTTCCTGCGATAAACGTCCACGCACCTGCGAGGCTGACCAGATCAAAGCCTGCAACTGGCTGGCCAGACTGGCTGGATTTTCATTATCGCAAATAGCAGCCAGCAGGCCGGCATCGGCTTCATCTTCAGGCTGCAGCAGGCCGAAATGACGGCAGCAGGAAAGGGCCAAGGTCAGCGCGGTATCACTTTCATTACTCTGCTCGACATCGCGCGAGAGCGCGGAGCGCAACAGGCGCGCATGATTTTCCGAGCGCTCGGCATAACGCCCCAGCCAGAAGGTATTTTCCGCCACACGCGAGGGCAGATAGGGGTCCTGACGCAGCAATTCGCCCACGCCTATCGTGCGAGCAGTCGGGCTTTCAGTACGGCGGCTATCACTGAAACACACCCAGGTATCCTTGCTGGTGCCGCCGCGCTGCATGGACACCACATCGGCTGTGTCTTCGCTGGAAACGCGGGTAAGTCCACCCGGCATCACCACATAGCCACGCTCGGTAGCGACCGCGTAAACACGTATGCCGGTGGCATGACCGGAGAAGGTATTGGGTTCCGGATTCCAGATCGGTGAACGCGCCAACTGCACACGCTCTTGCGCTACATAGGCCTGCGGACGCCGACGTATACGCTCAGCCAATGCCGCCAATTCTTCGGCGTTCAGATTAGGCCCGAATACGGGCTCGAAATGCTGCGAGGGAAAAGCCGGCTTGATGACCAACTCACCCAGCTTTTCCAGCGCGTCTTTCAGCACAGGCTCTTCGCCACACCACCAGGAAGCAATCGAGGGCAGCTGCAAAGGCTGACCTAACAACTGCTCGCAAATTTTCGGCAAGAAACCGAGCAGACCGGGCGTCTCCAGCACACCGCTGCCTAGCGCATTGGCCATGACCACGGTGCCAGCACGCACCGCTTCCAGCAGACCCGGCACACCCAGCGCTGAGTCACTGCGCAGTTCCAGAGGATCGCAAAAATCATCATCGAGACGACGCAGGATGGCGTGCACGCGCTTCAGGCCATTCAGTGTTTTCAGATACACATAGGGCTGGCGCACGGTGAGATCGTGGCCTTCCACAAGCGGCATCCCAAGCTGGCGCGCCAGATATACGTGTTCGAAATAAGTTTCGTTGTAGCGCCCCGAGCTCAGCAGCACCGTGAGTGGTGGCTCGCCCGAGGAAGGCGCCAAACGCGCCATGCCTTGCTGCAGCGCCTGAAATGCACCGGCCAATGCCTGCACGCGCAGTTGGCGATAGAGAACAGGAAAAGCACGCGCAATGATTTGCCGGTTTTCCAGCGCATAGCCCATGCCGGACGGCGTTTGCGTGCGGTCGGCCATGACCCACCAGCGGCCATCCGGTGCACGTGCAATATCAGCCGCATACACATGCAGAAAAATTCCGCCCGGCGGGCGCACGCCCACGCAGGGCCAAAGAAAATTGTTGTGACCGAAAATCAATTCCGGCGGCAGCAGACCGGATTTGAGCAAGCTCTGGTTGCCATAAACATCGCCCAGAATGCGATTGAGCAATTCCGCGCGCTGCGCAATACCGGCTGCCAGCGGCTGCCACTCCGTATCGGGAATGAGATTGGGCACGGGCCCCAAACGCCACGGCCGATCGAGGCCGCCCTCTTCGCCGTATATATTGTAGGTAACACCGTTTTCCTGCACGAGGCGATTCACGAGATCGGCACGCTGCTGCATCTGCGCCGGACTCATACCGTCCAACTGGCGTGCAAATTTCTCCCAGTGCGGGTGCAATTTTCCATCGGCCCTGCGCATCTCATCGAAGCGGGCAGGATCATGAGGACAGGAAGAGAGCAGATCAGTCATGGGCGAAATTTCTGGAGTGCCTTTCACGGCAGCTGTATCCCCGACAGCAAGAGCCGGGCGTTGCGATGGCGTGATGGTAGCAGAGGCCCGCCGTCAAAACGGCGGGCCTGCTCACCTCATGTCGCATGGAGCATGCAAGCGGGGCGCTACCCTAGCGCCGCAAATCCAGCAGGAAAGGATAATCCGGATTGACCACTGCCGGGCTTACCGCGACCTTGCCCGGCGTATGCCCCATACGGAAGAAGCGTGACAGGCGTCGGCTTTCCGCCTCAAAGGCATTGACCGGAAAGGTGTCGTAATTGCGCCCGCCCGGATGCATGACATGGTACTGGCAGCCGCCTAGCGAGTGCTGCATCCAGGTATCCACCAGATCAAACACCAGCGGCGAGTGCACACCGATCAGCGGATGCAGGCAGGAAGACGGCTGCCAGGCCCGGTAACGCACACCGCCAACAAATTCGCCGACATTGCCGGTAGGACGCACGGGAATGGCGCGGCCATTACAGGTGAGCTGATAACGCTCCGGCGCCATGCCGGTCACTTTCACCTGCATACGCTCAACCGAGGAATCCACGAAGCGCACCGTACTAGCACCACCCCCCTCCTCGCCCATGACATGCCAAGGCTCCAGAGCATGGCGAATTTCCACCTCCATGCCCTTGACGGAAAAATCACCGTAGCGGGGAAAGCGGAATTCGAAATGCGGATCGAACCATTCTTTTTTCATGTCATACCCAGACTGCTGCAACTCGGTGATGACATCGGAAAAATCCTGCTCCACGAAATAAGGCAGCATAAAGCGGTCATGCAACTCCGTTCCCCAACGCGCCAGCCGTGCCGGCTTGTAGGGCTGCTCCCAGAAACGCGCCAGCAAAGTGCGCAGCAGCAACTGCTGCGCCAGACTCATCTCTGCATGAGGAGGCATTTCAAAAGCACGCAGCTCCAGCAGGCCGAGCCGGCCCGTGCTGCTATCCGGCGAATACAGCTTGTCGATACAGAATTCGGCGCGATGCGTATTGCCGGTAATGTCGATCAGCAAGTTGCGCATCAGGCGATCCAACTGCCAAGGTGCGAGATCCGTGGTACCGGGCTCCGGTATCTGCTTGAAAGCAATTTCCAGCTCGTAGAGGGAATCGTTGCGGGCTTCGTCCACACGCGGCGCCTGCGAAGTCGGGCCTATGAACAAACCGGAAAAGAGATAGGACAGCGAAGGATGGTTGTGCCAGTAGGCCACCAGACTCTTGAGCAAGTCCGGGCGGCGCAAGAACGGTGAATCTCCTACCGTGGCCCCGCCCAGCACAAAGTGATTACCACCACCGGTGCCGGTGTGGCGACCATCCACCATGAATTTTTCACTGCTGAGCCTGGTTTTATGGGCCGCGTCATACAGATGCGTGGTCTTGTCCACCAGCTCTTCCCAAGAAGCGGATGGATGAATATTCACTTCAATGACGCCCGGATCGGGTGTGACACGGAAATTCGCCAGACGCGGATCTGAGGGCGGCTCATAACCCTCCATCAGCACCGGCATATGCAAGGCCGCCGCCGTGGCCTCGATGGCAGCCACCAACTCCAGATAATCATCCAGCTCTTTCAGCGGCGGCATGAACAGATAAATGCGCCCGTCACGTGGCTCGGCACACAGACTGGTGCGGGTAAGCCAGCTTGCCGACTCCCCCAGCCCCGGCTTGCGTACACTTGCCGCCACCGGCTTGCTCACCGCAACAGCTTTTTCTCCAATGAACTGGCGACGGATTTCCGCACTGCTTTTCAAAGGCGGAAAAGGCTGGGCAGGGTCAGCCGGATTCACATAGGGATAATCGGTTTCGCGCACCCAGGGCTGCGAATCCAGCGGCAGGCGATAACCGATGGGAGAATCGCCGGGCACCAGATAACAATGCTCGCTGCGCAAAAACCACGGTCCGGTTTGCCAGGATTTACCGGAAGCATTACGTGAAATCGGCAGCACATGACCTATCACTTTATCCAGACCCTGACCGAATACCTTCATCAGCCGGGCACGCTCCAGCGGATCGCTGACACGCGCATCCAGGGGATCGACATTTTCCGGCAGCTGGCGTTCACGCCACATGTAATAAAAAAGATCTTCGTAAGCCGGAAAAATGAAATCCGCACTCATGCCCAAACGCGCGGCCACACCACTCAGGAATTCGGCTGCCATCACGGCGTCGGCCGCATAGTATTTGTTCTCATCGGCAATCAGGGCCGGATCAGTCCACACCGGTTCACCGTCTTTGCGCCAGAAACAGTTCATGGACCAGCGCGGTAGTTGCTCACCCGGATACCATTTGCCCTGACCGAAATGCACCAACCCCATGGGCGCATATTGCTCGCGCATACGATGATAAAGCTCGGCTGCGCGCAGTCGCTTGGTAGGGCCCAGAGCCGCTGTATTCCACTCGTCTCCGGCGGGATCATCTACCGCCACGAAAGTTGGCTCGCCACCCATGGTCAGACGCATGTCCATGGCTTTGAGATCCGCATCCACTTCATGTCCCAGCTTTTCAATGGCGGCCCATTGTTCGCGCGAATAGGGCTTGGTCACGCGCGGTGATTCGTAAACCCGGTCCACGCGCATGGAGTGCACAAATTCGCATTCGGCTTTTTCCAGCAGGCCGGTAATGGGTGCGGCGGCTGAAGGTTCCGGACTGCAGGCCAGAGGCAGATGCCCTTCGCCGGCAAACAAGCCAGAGGTGGGATCAAGGCCTATCCAGCCGGCACCGGGCAGATACACCTCACACCAGGCATGCAGGTCGGTGAAGTCCGCTTCCGGGCCGGAGGGACCATCCAGCGATTTCACATCGGCGGTGAGTTGTATGAGATAGCCGGAGACAAAGCGGGCGGCGAGGCCCATATGCCGCAGCACCTGCACCATGAGCCAGGCGGAATCGCGGCAGGAGCCGGAGCGCTTGGTCAGCGTCAGCTCCGGCGACTGCACACCCGGCTCCATGCGGATGAGATAGCTGATGTCCTTGTACAGACGCTGATTGATATCAACGAGGAAATCGATGGTGGGCCGAGGCTTGCGCGGAATGGCGCGCACGTATTTGCGCAGGCGCTCGGTCAGAGGCGCCCGGATGCGAAACGGCGCCAGCTCGTTTTCCAGCGCCGGATCGTAGCTAAAGGGTGCTTTTTCCGCGGAGGGCTCGAGAAAGAAATCGAAGGGATTGAGCACGGCCATTTCCGCCACCAGATCCACCTCGACACGGAAGTGGCTGGTTTTCTCCGGAATCACGAGACGGGCCAGATAATTGGACTGCGGGTCTTGCTGCCAGTTAATGAAATGCTCAGCCGGCGTGACCTTGAGCGAATAGGAAAGAATGCGCGTGCGACAATGTGGTGCAGGACGAAGACGGACGATCTGGGGGCCTAGATTGATGGGTCTGTCGTAGCGGTAGTCCGTGATGTGGTTGAGCGCAACATGAATCGACACAGAAACCTCTCGCTGGAAAATGCTCTGTTGGAGTGCACTTCAACAGTGAGCGGAGCAAGACTTGTGCCACGGGATTGCGACAGGAAAATTACGCGCCTAAACAGACCTAGACCGGCTCGTGTTTGCGCAGGGGCTGGCCATTGCTGCCGTGGCCGCTAAGGCCGGCCGCATAACGCCAGGTATCGCGCCCGGCGTGCTTGGCTTCATAAAGGGCATCGTCAGCCGCGCAGATAAGCTCACCAGCCGCCAGCATGGAAACGCCGGGAATGGCCACGGCCACGCCCACGCTAATGCTGACGAATTCGCGCGGCAGACCTGGCGCCTGCGGAATATTGGCATCGCGCAAACTTTCCAGCAGGCGCTCGGCATGCAGGCAGGCGGTATCGTGATCTGTTTCAGGAAAAAGCAGCAGGAATTCTTCACCGCCATAACGCACAGCCAGATCACCGGGACGGCGCGTATGCGCGGCAATCAGTGCGGCCACACGGCGCAGGCAGCTGTCGCCATTCACATGACCGAGACTGTCGTTGTAATGCTTGAAGTGATCAATATCTATCATGAGCACCGCCAGTGAGCTTTGCTGGCGCGTGGCACGACGCCACTCCTGCTGCATTTCTTCATCGAAGTGGCGACGGTTGGCCAAACCCGTGAGTGCATCCTGACGCGAAAGCCTGTCCAGACGCCCGGCATATTCCTCGGTGCGCTCCTGCGCCACGCGCAGCAGGCGTGCCTGCAGGAAAAGATCGCGATCACGACGCTCGGCGTAATAGGCGATGAACATGCCCAGCAAGCTGCTGCCGGTATAGGTGCGATGCAACAGACCCCAGTTCACTTCGCCGCCCAAGGTCAGCGCCAGTGCCGTACCGGCCAGCCCACCCAGCCAGCCAGCATAGAGCGCATGCTTGAAGCGCAGGCCGACCACGCTGTAGATGATGACCATGGCATACATGACAGCAGCCTGGGTGAGCTGCCCGGCAACCGGGTCCACCACCACGCCGGTCACGGCTACCGATAGCGCCACGGCGCCGAAGCTGCCGAGACCGGCATAGGCCTCGAACCAGTTGTCCAGCCGGTGAATACGCGAGAAGACCCCCGCCAGCACGATGATGACGCCGACCAGTCCGTAAAGGGACAGCCAGTTCCAGAGCTCGTACTCCGGCATGAGGAAATAGATGCCCGTGCTGAGCAGGAGATAAAGCAGAAGAATGAACAGGGCACTGCTCTGGAAGGCCTGCACGGCGCGCGCGCGATGATCGCGGTCATACGTGGCTTCAAGCGCGCCGCCAAACCCGAGTATCCAGCTGCGGCGCTGCACCAGCACCTCAATTTCCGCCTGTTCCGTACTGTCCGGGTACAACATCCTTGCCCTCCGGGGCTTTATGGTGGCATTCCCTTGCCGCTGCGGCCGCGCATGGCCCCTTGACTCAGCCTAGATCACCGACCCGCTTGCAGGCCACGCTTACCACTTGTCGCCGACAAGCACGACGGTTCCCATTCGCCCGGCACACGCCTACTCTTGTAGCACCCTTGTTTACGTCTTGCAGAGGACCTGCTGTGACTGCCCGAGAAAAAGAAGAACATTACGGACGCGTTGAACCCACTCCTCATCCTGCTTGGGCACAATCCTTCTGGGACGGCCTAATGCCCCTCAAGAACCGCATCGCCCAGCACGCCCTGTTCAGCGAAATGGCCGTTGGCGATCTGTCGGTAGCGAGATTCCGCCACGCCCTGCTCAACTTCTATCCACTGGTTGGCAATTTCCCGCACTACATGGCCCTGACCCTGGCCAAGTCCTACCAGACCAGCGTGCCCGGCGTACTGGAAACGCGCGACTGGCTGATCAACAACATCAAGATCGAGCAGCGCCATCTTTACTGGTATCGCGACTGGGCCATGGGCTTCGGCATCAGCGCCGATGCGCTGGATAGTGTTTCACCGCCGGCCGCCATGGATGCCATCAATCACTTCCTCTGGCATCTCAATTTGCGCGGCAGCATTGCCGAAGGCGTGGCCGCCACCAATCTCGCCATCGAGTGGGCCACCGGCGACTGGACCATGTCCGTGGTCAGCGGCATGAAAATTTATGCCGAGCGCGGTGATGCCCGCATAGACCGCCGCAGCATGGCCTGGCTGCGCGCTCATGCGCATTACGACGACGCCCATCCCTACGAGGCCATGGAGCTGGTCAAACTGCTCTGTGGTGATGACCCCGTGCTACAGCAACGCGCTTATGCCGCCGCCACCCGCGGCATGGAGTACTACCTGCTGGCACTGGATGACTGCTACGAAAAGGGCAATATCCTTGGCTAAGGCTCCGAGATAAGCCTCATCGCCTTACAGCAGCTCCCATAAGAAAGCCGGCATCAGCCGGCTTTCTTATATTCAGAAGCGTCTGGCCACGCTCAGGCCAAAGCTGGCTCATAACCGCGTACCGACTCGATAACAGCCGGGTCCGTGATATAGCCATGCTCGACAAACCAGGCGATGGCATCACGCAGCGTCTCTTCAATAGGACGCACGGTCAGGCCCAGCTCATGACGCGCCTTGCTGGCATCAGCCACCAGGCCTTTCTTGGTCACTTCAATTTCCACCGGAGTAGTGGGCGGGGCTTTCTTGGTGAAATTGGCGGCAAAGGTCATGGCATAGGCCAAGGGCTTAAGCGTATCCGGCTTCACCACGATCACACGACGCTTCACGCCGGTGATGCGCAGAGCGCGACGCACGATATCGGCATGGGTGTAGTTTTCACCGCCGAGGATATAGCTCTCGCCGGTACGGCCTTTTTCCAGCGCCAGCACATGGCCCATGGCGCAATCGCGCACATCGATGTAATTGGATTCGGTGACTATCGCCAGCGCAAACGGAGCGCCGAACATATCGCTCACCAAACGGCCGGTCGGCGTGGGGCCAACATCGCCAGGGCCCACCGGGCAAGCCGGGCACACAAGGACCACATCCAGACCCTTGCGCGCATACCACTCAGCCAAACGGTGCGATTCATATTTGGTGCGGCTGTAATGCGATTCAGCCAACGCAAACGAGGAGCGCTCGTCACAGGCCTTGTCCAAACCCTGACCGGCAAACACGGCGAAGGAGCTGGTGTAGACCACGCGCTTCACACCCTGCTGCAGACACTCTTCCAGCACCAGACGGGAGCCGTCCACGTTAACGCGATCCATGAGCCCCATATCTGGCAGCCACAATGCATAGATAGCGGCCAAGTGGAAAACCACATCGCAGCCGGCCACGGCGCGCTTCACATCGAGAGGGTTGAGCAAGTCACCGGCCATAAGCTCCACGCCCTGCACAGTCTCAAGATTGAGCAGGTTTTCCTTGGGCAGATGCAGCACGCGCACCTTGGCGTCGGGGTAACGACGACGCAACACCTTCACGACATTGGAGCCGATGAAGCCGGCGCCCCCTGTCACGAGAATCTGTTGCGGCACGAGAGTCTGGGAGGGAGAAGTGGATACGGTCATGCTGGGGGTCCTGCGCAGGTCTTGTTGTGTGCCCAAGTCGAGTGCCTAGGCGGTCACGGAGTCTGCCCCAGACTGCCCGACCTTGGGTAGTGGCCGGAATGCCCCCAGGATTGGCCAAAAATACCGAAACCCAGCCCCATGACCGAGGCAGGAGCTCATCATGATCAAACTCAAACGTATCTATGAAAGCCCGGATGAGGCCGACGGCTTACGCCTGCTGGTGGAGCGGTTGTGGCCGCGCGGCGTCAGTAAGGAAAAAGCTGCCGTGGATCTCTGGCTGAAAGACATCGCACCCAGCGCCGAACTGCGCCAATGGTTTGCTCACGATAGCGAAAAATGGCAGGAATTCCGTCGCCGCTATCGCGAAGAAGTCCGCGCCAGTCCGGCGCTGGAAATGCTGCGCGAACTCATCCTGCAGCATCCCGTCATCACCTTCGTCTACGCCGCCAGCAATGAGCAGAACAGCGCCACCGTGCTGAAAGCATTTATCGAAAAGGCCAAGACCTGATTCTGATTTATGAATCGCGTGGAGGTCGGGCTTTAAGCCGACAGCTACATATAAAGAACTTATGTCGGGCTAAAGCCCGACCTACATACCCGCCACGGAAATAGCGCGCAAAAAAAAGCCACGCAATGCATGGCCATGAACTGATAGCGACTGCCATTCACTGTGGCGGCAGCCCCTCGTACTGCGGCAGACTATCCAGAATTTCTTCCCACTCGGCATGACTGCTGGCATAGATATGCGCCACCGGCCTGGCATCTACGGTGCTATCCAGCAAGCCGATACGCAGACGCAGCAAATGCGGCAGCGCCTTATTGCGGCTGAATACCGGCGAGCCGCAGTGGCTGCAGAAAACACGATGCTTGCCCGGCGAAGATTCGTATTCCCTCAGCAAATCCTGCCCGCTCAGCAGGTGAAACTCGTCTTTCCTTACCGGAGAGTTCGTACCAAACGCCGAACCCTGTGCTTTACGGCAACGCGAGCAATGGCAAAACACGATGGGGCCCAGCTCACCGCGCAATTCATAAGTCACACCACCGCAGAGACAACTGCCCTTGTACATGAGGCTCTCCTCAACCGTATTTCTTGTCGGCCACAAAAGGATTGGTGGCGCGCTCATCACCAATGGTGGACATGGGGCCATGGCCCGGAATGAATTCCACATCATCGCCCAGCGTAAACAACTCGCGGCGTATGGCGTCTATCAAGGTCTGGTGATCGCCACCGGGAAAATCCGTGCGGCCTATGGAACCGGCAAAGAGCACATCGCCCACAATGGCCAGCTTGGATTTCGGCTCAAAGAAAATCACATGGCCCGGCGTATGGCCGGGGCAGTGCCGCACCTCCAGCGTGAGCTTGCCCACCTGCACGGTATCGCCCTGATGCAACCAGCGCGTGGGCACAAAGGGCTTGGACGGTTTGAAGCCGAAGCGGCGCGATTGCATATCAAGACCATCAATCCAGAACTGGTCGCCCTCATGCGGACCGATGATGGGCAGTTGATAGCGCTCGGCCAGCTCGGCCACGCCACCGGCATGATCAATATGAGCATGCGTCAGCAGTATCTGCTTCAAGCTCACCCCGGCATGGGCAATTGCCGCCTCGATACGATCCAGATCCCCACCCGGGTCGACCACCGCCGCCTCTTTGGTCTCGTCGCACCAGATCAGGCTGCAGTTCTGCTCAAAGGGAGTCACAGGAATGATGCGATACGACATGGCGGGCTCGGGCTGGCGCTAAGGAAAGACCGGATTATGCCTTGAAGCAGCGAGCGGCCCCAGCCTAGTTATGTTGAATGCAGTGCCCAGCCTTGCGTAATGCCCGCACTTACCGGCGCGACGGGGCTGGTGTATTTTGCCTTTCCGATTGGGGCGCCTGATCCATCGCTTATCAACTTAAAGCATTGGAGTTGAAGCGCCCTGAATATCCGCACTGGATTAGCCGCCTTACGGGCGAAGTGCCATTTCACCTGTAAGGTGTCTACTTAACGTTGGCCCCTTTAATATAGGCACAGAATTTCACATAACTCTGTACTCGAAATCGACAGGAAACACATAACAATGAAAAGCAACATCGCACATTTTATTTTAGTCATGGCACTTTCAGCCCTGACTGCTTGTGGTTCAGGAGGCGGAGATAGCTCTGGCTCTGAAAGCGAAACAAAGAATGCTGGAGGCACTATCTCTGCCCCGAGCTCAATTCGTGAAGATATAAAGAACTCAATATCATCTGATGAGTTTAACAACTACTTCAAAGTACAGGCCCTGTCCGGCGACACATTAATTATTAAAGCCACAATGAATGCGACACTAGACCCAACCCTATACTCAAGATGTGTCACAGAAAGCGACTACACAATTTCCATAGGATCTGAAAAGTCTTGCTCTCTTAATATTAAATATAAATTCACGGCAGATGGAGAGTACAAAATTCACTTCAAATTCCCCGGAGGGAACTCTGGCTACTTCAATGCAGTCGTTCTCACAAGCTCAACAACTATAGTGCCCTCTGCCACAGCTAATGGCGCCGCAAATCAACCCCGCACTATTTCCCTTGGCGGCACCGACAATGCACTATCAGCAAATGACTTCTTTAACAACTTTGCATATAACGCCGAAGCTGGCGACACACTACATATTCAGCTTTACCCCAGCGTAAATCCATCGCCCACAGACAGTAATCGTTGCCTAATGGCAAACGGCGAATATAATATATATTATTCTTTCGGAGTCGCCGTGGTCGGCATTAGCGAATATAACTGTAACAACACTTTTGAATATACCTTCTCATCCGAAGGTCAACATTATCTCAATATACGCTTCATTAATGGTGCTCAGGGTTATTTTCATGCCACTGTAGTTCCTGCGGCGTAGCACAAGCCAGATATAGGCCCAACAAGTCAATCAAGGCGGACGCCGTACCGGCGCCGCCTTATTTCCAACGTTGGGCACCATAGCTGCTTAGTTGTTTGACGCTAGTTATTTCGCTTCAAGATTTCAGGCTGTTGGCTTCGGTAAGTCTGCAAGGCATCAAGCCTGCGCTTAAGCGAGCGTAGCTTGGGGTGAGCCTGCGAACCCCAACAATCTTCAAACATGAATTGGTGGTGGCATCAACAACATTGGGGTGCACTTTGCTCACCCCAAGCTACGCCCCACAGCACATTACGCATAGAATGCGGCCCTCGCATCGCCCATCCGGATCACTCCCTTGTCAAAACGAATTCTGCTGCAAGAGCCTTGGAGCTATGTGCTCTTTGAAGAGAATGATGACTACATCGTCACTTTTATGGTGGCTGGCCCAGTGAAACAAGATTTCACGGTGCGACTGACAACGGCTGAAAAAGAAATGCAGAAGCGGGACCGCAGTTATATCGAGCGACTGGTAAAGCGGCTGACCGATCAACCTTTTTTGTTGCAGCAGCGCTGCTTTCGTCAGGCCATCTGGCCAGAGACACAAAGCTGACGCTCACCGCCTTGACCCTACCTCTCGCCTGACATCTACTCGTCAGCAAGAACAAGAACAGGGCAAGCCCATGCGCACTAAAATCCTGCTGGCCACGCTGGCCATTTTCCTCGTCTTGCTGGCAGCGTTTGTTTTCCGCCCTTGGTCGCCGTGGTCGCCCTGGAAAATGCTGAAGTTATTCAGCCCGGAAGTGCGGGTGCATAACTTTCAGCATATGGAAGGAATTTTTCCTTCACGCCCCCTGCATCGCAGCACGCAGCCCTATCTGTTTGCAATGTATCCACAAGCCCTGCCGGACAGCTACGCCTTTAATGGCCAAGAGCGTTCCGTGGAGGACTTCATGGAAAAAACCAATACCACCGGTCTCATGGTGCTGCACGATGGCGTGATCCTGCATGTGGAATATCGTCGCGGCGCTGATGCCACTTCCACCTTGACCTCATGGTCTGTGGCCAAAAGCGTGGTGGCCACACTGGTAGGTATTGCGCACAAGGAAGGCAAGATTGCTTCGCTGGATGACAAGGCCTCGAAATACATTCCGGAGCTGGTTGGAAAAGCTTACGGCGAAGCATCCGTAAAAGACCTGCTGCGCATGGCCAGCGGCGTGAAGTTCGATGAAAACTACGCCAACCCCCTCTCGGATATACGCCGGCTTTTCTACAAGGTATTCCTCATGGGCATGCCCATAGACGAAGCCGTGATGAATCTGCCGCGCGAAGACCCGCCCGGCACAAAATTCCATTACAAGAGTGTGGATTCACAAGTGCTGGCCTGGGTGCTGCGCCGTGCTACTGGGCAATCTGTAACGCAATACGCGCAAGAAAAGCTCTGGCAGCCTTTGGGCATGCAAGATGAAGGTTTCTGGAATCTGGACCAGCCTAATGGCAATGAACTGGCCTATTGCTGCCTCAATATCACGCTGCGCGATTACGCCAAGCTGGGTCAGCTTTATTTGCAGAAAGGCGTGTGGAATGGCCAGCAATTGCTGCCGGCAGATTGGGTACAAGAAAGTACCCAACGCCCCGAGCCTTGGCTGACGGCAGGCCATGGCTACCCGGAGCGTGGTTACGGCTATCACTGGTGGCTGCCCAAAGATCCGGATCAGGAATTCTTTGCCAACGGCATCTGGGGCCAACATATTTTTGTGGATGAAAAATCCCGCATCGTGATTGTGAAAACCAGCGTGGACCCGGATTTCCAAAAGAATACCGCGGAGATGATTGCCTTTATGCGCGGCATCGTGAAGGGCTATGCAGTAAGGCCATGAATCGGGCGTAGGGTGTGCAAAACCGTTAGGGTTTTGCGCACGCGCTACATCACTTGCTGATACCCACGCCTACACATGATGAAAACTGACCCGGCCGCGTGCGCAAGCGAGCTTGCACACCCTACGCCTTAGGTTTTTTCTTGCGCACATAAAGCGTTTTCTGCACGCGGGCTACCACCGTGCCGGCATCGTCCGTCACCTCCACCTGATACACCGGCCGCAACGGCGCACCGCTTTCCGCTTCATCGCGCAGACGCTGGATTTCTTCTGCTGTTAAACGGAAGCGCGCCCACACGCGGCCCTTGCCGGGGCTGACAAAATCAATATTGGCGGCCTGATCCCAGACGATGTAATCGCGCCCCAGGCACTGCATCAACATAAGCATGAAAAAGGGATCGACCATGGAGTACAGGCTGCCGCCGAAGTGCGTGCCGACATAGTTGCGGTTGAACCAACGCAGGCCCATGGCTACATCCACCTCCAGAAAATCCTCGCTGATGCGCCGCACGCGCACGCCGGCGCCGAGGAAGGGGGGATAGAGATTGAGGCGCCAGCGGAAGGCAGAAGCAGCAGACATGATTCACTCCAGCAAAAACAGGCCGGCATGATAACGCCTCTTCGGCAGGCACTCATCGCCATGGCGAACCGGTCATCCCGCCTGAGCTCCACCGCCATCGACGCCTCGAGGCCGGCTGTTTAGCATCCCCCTCTCATGCCATGGCCACAGGGAAACCGCCATGTGCAGTCACAGGACCGTGACGACTCTCAGGAACAACAATCACAAGACCTGAACCGCCACCCATGTCGCAGTCTGTTCCGCTTTTCCGCAATCGTGCCGACATCCCCGCTGCCTTGCTGGTGCTCGCCATTTTTGGCGTGCAGCTCTGGGCATTCTTCAGCGTGGATAATCCTTGGCAACTGGCTGGCTTGGTGGCCCTGCTCATGCTGATACAGGTCTCCTGCGGTGCGGTCTGTCATAACCACCATCACGTGAATATCTTCAACCGGGCTTGGGCCAACCGTCTGATCGAAACCGTGATGTATCTGCAAACCGGCACCAGCCCCTTTTCCTGGACGATTCACCACAATATCGGCCACCACGGCGACTATCTGGATCAGGAGCACGATCCGGCGCGTTGGCAGGAGCCGGATGGCAGTGTGATGCATCGCCTCAAGTTCGATTTCTATAACGCCGCCATGATCTATCCGGAAATCTGGAAGCTGGGTCGGCGTCATCCGGTAGTGTTTGCCCGCTTCAAGCGCTGGTTCCTGATTGGCAATCTCTGCCTGCTGGCTCTGCTCTGCATCAACCCGGTAAATGCCCTGATCGTGTTCGTCATTCCCATGGTGCTCATGCTGGTAATCTTGCTGGACAACACCTTTCAGCAACACTCCGGACTTTCTACCGAGGACCACTATCTGGCCTCGCGCAATGTGGAGCACCCCCTCTACAACCTCACCTCCTGGAATCTGGGCTATCACACCGCCCACCATATGCACCCCGGCGTGCACTGGTCCAAGCTCCCACAGATCCACGCAAAGATTAGGCACCGCATCCCGGATGTTCTGCTGTCCTCCAAGCTCATCCCGGATCTGAACCACCCCATCCCTCGCAGCCTGCCCGAGGCTCAGCCCGAATAAGGCTTTGCTGTGGAGCGACCGCCCTTCGACAGGCGGAGGGCGAACGGTTCTCTAACGTGGCTATTGATTCACCGCTCACTGTCCTCCGCCCCCGTTCGCCCTGAGCCTGTCGAAGGGTACTTTCTGACTCACTCAGCCCCATCCCGCGCATGGCAAATCGGCCCTGCCTTCCTTAAACTCCGCGCATCGTTTGGCCCCGCCCCTACTGGTGCGGCCCTGTTGCAAGGAGTTCTCTCATGCCGTCTTTTGATGTGGTTTCCGAACTGGAATTCTTCGAGGTCAACCACGCCGTTGCCAATACGGTGAAGGAAATTGCCACGCGCTTCGATTTCCGTGGCTCCAAGGTAGAAGTGGAGCTGAAAGAGAAAGACAAGCTCATCAAGCTCATCGCTGAAAGCGATTTCCAGATTGATCAGGTGCGCAGCATGCTGGAAAACCACTTCATCAAGCGCAAGATTGACGCGCAATGTCTGGACCCGCAGAAGATGGAGGCTTCCGGCAAGGAGACCCACCAGATCATCAAGCTGCGCGACGGTCTGGAATCAGATATCGCCAAGAAAATCGTGAAAGCTATCAAGGAATCCGGCTCCAAGGCCCAAGCCAGTATTCAGGGCGAAAAAGTACGTGTGACCGACAAAAAACGTGACGGCCTGCAAGAAGTAATCGCCATGCTGCGCGAAGAAAAACTGGGTGTGCCGCTGCAGTTCAATAACTTCAAGGACTAAGGTCGGCCAGGCCGGAATGACGCATAAAAAAGCCCCGCAATGCGGGGCTTTTTTATTTGCCTTGTAGATCGGTCTTTAGCCCGATAGCCGAGCTCACATCCAGAGCGATTGTCGGGCTAAAACCTGACCTAGGTAGCAAGAAAAAATCAGTACGTACCGCCACGACGGAAATCCAGCGGCGTCAGCCCTGTCCACTTCTTGAACACGCGCGAGAAATTACTGCTTTCCTGAAAGCCCAGGATATAAGCAATTTCCTTTACCGATTTGTCGGTGCTGCGCAGGTAATGCACGGCCTGCTCATGACGCTCTTTATCCAGCAAAAGCTGGAAAGAAGTGTTGTGCCGACGCAAACGGTTGCGGAAGGTACGGGCCGACATATTGAAGGAGGAGGCCACCGTGGACATGCGAGGCAAGGGCCCGTCATTGCGCTTCAGATGAAAGCGCACGGAGTCCACAAAGGAGTTCTGGGCATGCACGAGATCCATCTTCTCGGAAATCTGGCCGATCAGAAGACGATGCGTGTCCTCATCCGAGGTCGGCACGCGCGCATCCAGAAACTCCAAGGGAATGGAAACACCATTGCAGCTGGCATTGAACTGCACATGACCATCGAAATATTTGGCATAGGCATCGGCGTGTGCCGGCGCGCCGTAGGCAAAATGGAAGACCAGTTCGCGCGTGCGCTCGCCCAGAATCAGCTTGAGAATATTGAAGGTACTGAGCAGGGTGATGTCGTAAATCAGCACCGGGTCCACGCCCGAGGTGTTGCCGATGATTTCAAACACCAGCACGCGATTACCGCGACGCTCTTCCTGATGCAGCAGCAGAAAGGGGGCAATCAAACCTACATAGTCATAAAAAAGATCGATGGCGGTCTGCAAATTGGCGCCGGTGAGCACGGCCGCGCCCAACATGCCGTGTGAGCTTGGGCGCAGCTGTGCGGCATAGCGCAGGCCCAGATCGCTGGAGCCGCAAAGGCGGTAGGCATTATTGAAAATGGCGACCACATCCGCAAAAGGTACGACGAGATCGGGAGCATCCAGCTGACTGCGCTCAAGACCCGTACCCTCCAACACCTGCTCGGCTGGAATTTTCCACTCATCTTCCAGCAACTGCACCAGCTTGCGAGGATAGGCGCCAAAGGTCAGGAAACGGCCTTGCGGCAGCGATTTTTGCATGCTCTTCGCCTTCTTCTTGTTAAAGGCCCGCTTCGTTGCAGGGCCTGGCAAGGCCGTCATTTCGCAATGGCGGCCAGCAAACGGCACCTCCTGTGCCCAGCGCTATCACGGCTCATCGAAGCCACGCTTTCAGGGTGGGCATTATTACCGTCATTTTCGGCAAAGCTTTTGGCCCAATGCGGCCACTGCATCGTCAAATTAGGCACTAGGGCGCTGATGTGTCGGACAATGTCCGCCTGCGCAGTCACTTCTCAAGACTGCCTTGGCCCGTCACAACCAGAAAGACAGCACCAATTGGTCACAAAACAGGCGTAGAGGGCATTGGCCTGAATGACCGGTTCTCCTGCCCCTGCATCCTTGACCGGTCTGCATGCAGGGAGTTTCATGCGTGAGCTTTCTGGCTAGGGTCTGTTGACGATTCGCGCTACACGGCGTTGCCGCCTGATTTTTTGCCGGGCAAGGCGGGACCGACGTGGCGTCGTTCACGGCTCATGTGGAATAACCACACCACGCCACTCTCTCCTGGCGCTGGGCCAAAACCGCTCCCAGCGCCGCATCGCGCGAATCGTCAACAGACCCTTGGAGTCCCCCATGAGCTTCAGCAACAATCTCAGCCGCACCATTGCCAAATTTGCCTTCCTGCCACCTGCCCTGCGCAGCACAGTGATTTCCGGCATTTTCGGCCGCGTGGTGCCTTATGTCGGTACCTCAGGCCTGCGCTACGAAGAGCTCACGCCTGAGCGTGTGGTCGTGAGCATCCGTAACCGCCGCCCCGTGCAGAATCACATCAAGGGCGTGCACGCCGCCGGTATGGCCCTGCTGGCCGAAACGGCTACCGGCTTTGCCGTGGGCATGAATCTGCCGGACGACAAACTGCCGCTGATCAAGACGCTGAAGGTGGATTACCTCAAGCGCACCCAGGGCGATATGCGCGCCGTGGCCACGCTGAGCAAGGAGCAGGTGCAGCTCATACGCACTACGCCCAAGGGCGAAGTGACAGTGCCGGTGATGGTGACGGACGAATCAGGCGAAGAGCCCATACGCTGCGAAATGGTCTGGGCTTGGGTATCGAAAAAGCGGGACTGAACACCCAGCGGCGCATCACCGTACAAAAAAGGCCGGCAATTGCCGGCCTTTTTTATGTACTGACTCAGCGTCAATACGCTTGCGAGCTAGAGCAGCGCAAAAGCCGCAATGCCAAGGCGCAGCAGCCTATTCAGTAATGCGGAGGGCGCTCGTCACCCACAGCCCCTTGCGCCAGATTGGACGGCGCCAGCGAACGCAGCTGGTCATAAAGCATCTGTAGCTGCTGCTGCATCATGTCCATCTGCTGCTGCTGCTCCGCCACAATACGATTGAGAGACTCCAGCAAGTCATCCTGAAAGGCGACCTTGGTCTCCAGATCAGTCAGTCGCGAATCCATGGGCTTCTCCTGTCGTGAAGGGGAGGCTGTCTTTGTGGCGAAGACGAAGCCGGCGCGCATTATCGCACCCACCAAAGCCCCATTAAACGGCCACACAGCGAGCTCTTCTTTAGCGAGGAAAATCCACGCATTTTCCTCGCTAAAGAAGAGCGACCAAGGGGCATGCCATCGGCATGCCCCTTGAAGAAATAAAGAGTACCATCCGCGCCTCCCGATTTCCTGCTGCAGTCCCCCGCCATGAGCCTTATCACCCTGCGTGACGCCACCCTGAGCTTCGGCTCCGCCCCTCTGCTGAATGGCGTGAATTTCTCGCTGGATCGTGGCGAACGCGTCTGCGTGGTCGGCCGTAATGGCGAAGGCAAATCAACGCTGCTGAAAGTGGTGGAAGGCCTGCTCGGGCTGGACTCGGGCGAGATCGTGCGCCAGAACGGCATCACCTGGGCCAGCTTGCCGCAGGAAGTGCCGGTGGATCTCAAAGGCTCGGTCTTCGATGTGATTGCCAGTGGCCTCGGTGAAGCGGCGGACCTGCTCAGCCGCTATCACTCGCTGAGCGAACGCTATGCCCATGGCGATGAATCCGTACTCGATGAATTCATGCACACGCAAGAGCAACTGGATGCCGCTGGTGGCTGGACACTGAATACCAAAGTGGAGCAAGTGCTCTCGCGTATGCAGCTGGATGGCGAAGCCGATTTCGCTGCACTTTCTGGTGGACGCAAACGCCGTGTGTTGCTGGCACGCGCACTGGTGAACGAACCCGACATCCTGTTGCTGGACGAGCCCACCAACCATCTCGATATCGTCGCCATCAGCTGGCTGGAAGAATTCTTCAAAAACTATCCGGGCACCCTGCTCTTCATCACCCACGATCGCAGCTTCCTGCAAGCCCTGGCCACGCGCATTGTCGAACTGGATCGCGGCGTGCTGCGCGACTTTCCCTGTACCTATCACGAATATCTGGAACGCAAACAGCAATTGCTGGATGCCGAAGCGCAGGCCAGCGCACTTTTTGACAAGAAGCTTGCACAAGAAGAAGTGTGGATACGCCAGGGCATCAAGGCACGCCGTACCCGCAATGAAGGCCGTGTGCGAGCACTCAAGGCGCTGCGCGTAGAGCGCCAAGAGCGGCGCGAGCGTAGCGGCAATGTCAGCATGGCGGTGAACGATGTGGAGCGCTCCGGCAAGCTGGTACTGGAAGCGAAAAACATCACACTGGCTTACGACGGCCGCACACTCGTGGATAATTTCTCCGTCACCGTGATGCGCGGCGACAAGATTGGCCTCATCGGTGACAACGGCGTTGGCAAGACCACGCTGGTGCGCGCCCTGCTCGGCCAGATTCAAGCCAATAGCGGCAGCGTGCAACTCGGCACCAAGCTGGATATTGCCTACTTCGATCAGCTGCGTTCGCAGCTCGAAACGGAGCGCACGGTGATAGAAAACGTGGTGGAGGGCTCAGACTTCATCGAGATCAATGGCGTGCGCAAACATGCCCTCGCCTATCTGCAGGATTTCCTGTTCTCGCCACAGCGCGCCCGCACACCGGTGAAGGCACTGTCCGGTGGCGAGCGTAACCGCTTGCTGCTGGCCAAGTTGTTCACACGCCCCGCCAATCTGTTGGTGATGGACGAACCTACCAACGATCTCGATGTGGAAACACTGGAGCTGCTGGAAGAGTTGCTGGTGAATTATCCCGGCACCCTGCTGCTCATCAGCCATGACCGTGCCTTTCTGGATAATGTCGTTACCAGCACCTGGGCTTTCGAGGGCGAAGGCCGCGTGCGCGAATACGTGGGCGGCTATGAAGACTGGCTGCGCCAGCGTCGACATGATCTGGCCGAAAACGTGGGCCGGGAAAAGCTGGCCGCAAGCCAGACAGCCAAATCTGAAAGCCCGCGCAGTAACGAAAAGAAAAAACTCAGTTACAAAGAGCAACGTGAGCTGGAGGCCTTGCCGGCGCAAATAGCCGCTCTGGAAACTGAACAGGCACGCTTGCAGGAAAAGCTGAACGATCCGGAAATTTTCGTGAAAGCGGCTCAAGAAGCCGCCGCTGCCGCGGAACGCTTGTCGGCAATTGACGATGAGTTGCTTGTCTTGCTGGAGCGCTGGGAAAATCTGGAGGGATGAAATCGATATTCGCGGCCAATTTTTCCGGCCGACGAGGCCACGTGCGTGAATGAGTGCGTGGCTTTTGTGCAGCTTTCGTACACGGTCGTGCGAAAATAAAACGCGCTTCTATCTTTTTGGCCAAGTACAACAACAAGGCCAAAAAGAAATCATGAAAAACACACAGCGTTCATTACTGGCACCCGCACTCACCATCAGCTGCGCCCTACTCTCTCCCCACGCTTTTTCTGCCGATGAGCCCGATCCTTGGGACCCCAAACCGCCGGTGGTTGAAGACGAACTCTACAAACACAAGCTCAGTCTGGGTTATCTCATGCTACGCCCACAAGGCGTGGGCCATGGCCTAGATGTGAGCATTCCCACAGCAATCTTGCCGTCGGCCCAGAATTTCACCGCGGAAAATATAGAAACGCGGGTGGGTGAATCCAACACCATCGGGCTTTTCTACAGCTATGCCATCGACCAACACTGGGGCATAGAGGTTTTTGGCGGCATACCCCCGGAAGTGGAGCTCTATGGCAGTGGCGTGGCCTATGCACCCGTCACCGTGCTGCAACTGCCGCCGCTGCCCATCATTGGCAACCTGCCCTTGTTCGGTGGCCAACTGCAGGCGGGCGGACTCACCGAGCTTTTGAATGCAGGAGATCCGGCTAACAATCCCATCGCCACCGCCAAGGCCTGGTCTCCCACCATCATTACCACCTATACCTTCTTCGACAAAAACGCACTGATACGTCCCTATCTCGGCTTGGGCATGACCTATGGCTTTCTGACCGACATCAAGATAAATCCGCACGTCACTGAATCCCTGAATGAAAAAGGCGCCCTTATTGCCCTGCTCACACTGAATCCCGATGCCTCAACGGTGAGCATTGAAGGTGAAGCAGATCCTTTCTTTTCTGCAGTGGGCACGGTGGGTGTGGATGTGAACCTGACAGAAAAATTCGGCCTCAAGGCCTCGGCCTCTTACATTCCGTCGAGCACGGATGTGCGCCTGAAAATAAAAGACAGCAAGGGCCAGCAGATTGGCGAAGCCACCACCAATATTCCCATCGACCCCTTCATTTTTTTCGTGGCTGTTTCCTATCGCTTCAATCTCTGAAACAGCGGATCAGTCCAGTGCCTGCTGCCGGAGAAGGACGCGCTCTCCGACTGCAGGCACAATCGGCCTCTGCCGTTCTAAGGGAAATATTTTTAGGAAGCTTTCGTATTCGGGAGGGCGAAAGAAAAATTAGCTTCTATCTTTTGGCAAAGCATAATAAGGCCCAAGCCAAATCATGAAATACCTACAGCCTTCATTACTGGCAAGCACACTCACGCTCAGCGCCGCGCTCTTCTCCACGGCTACTTTGGCCGCAGATACTGACTTCCAATCACCTGACGCCTCTCCCCCAAGCTCCTCTCCCCCAAGCTCCTCTCCTCCAGGCGCCACGCCTCCAGAGCCCCCCGCTCCTGAAGCATTTACCTCGGGTCTCAAGCCCGCCGCGGTGGAGGACGAACTCTACCGACACAAGATCAGCCTGGGCGCACTGATGTTGCGGCCACAGGGCGAGGGGCATGGCTTGAATGTGAGCATTCCTACCGCAACCGTGCCGGCTGCCGAAAACTTCACGGTGGCAAACATTGAGACTCAGGTCGGCGATGCCAACACTGTCGGCATTTTCTATTCCTATGCCATCGATACGCACTGGGGCATAGAGTTCTTTGGCGGCATCCCACCGGAAGTGGAGCTCTATGGTAAAGGTGTCCTCAATGCGCCGGTAACCGTGGTGGGGGGCCAGTTGCAAAATGGCGGCGCCACGCCGCTGCTGGATGTGGGCGACCCGGCCAATAATCCCATCGCCACGGCTAAGGCCTGGGCTCCCGCCCTTATTGGCACCTACAGCTTTTTCGACACAAAGGCCGGGATACGTCCCTATATCGGCCTGGGCCTGTGCTACGGCTTCCTGACGGACATCAAGATCAATCCCAATATCACTCAGGCGCTGAATGATAAAGGCGCACTCCTCGCACTGATCACCGGCAATCCCGACGCCTCAACCGTGAGTGTTGAGGGCGAGGCCGATCCCTTTCTGTCTGTGGTAGGTACGCTGGGCGTCGATATGAATCTGACAGAAAAATTGGGGCTCAAGGCTTCCGCTTCTTATATCCCCTCTAGCACCGATGTGCGTCTGAAAATCAGGGACAGCAAAGGCATGGAGGTCGCCGAGATCAGCACCAATATTCCCATTGATCCCTTAATTTTTTTCGTGGCTGTTTCTTATCGCTTCAGTTTTTGAGGCTGACGCAGCAGCTCAGCGGCGCTTGCCGGAGAAAAGCGCCACCCGGCCAACGATACGCAGTTTGATGTTTTTAAGATGCAGCTCCAACATCTGCTGCAAAGCATCAGCTGAATCCTGACGATTGCTGAAAATGCCCTGACGGTTATAAACGCGCATAAGGATGCCACCCAAGGCATTGTGCGTAACGCCATCGCCCAGAATGGTCGCGCCAAAGAGCACGCCACCACGCTTGAGCTGGGCTGTGGCATGGGCCACGGCTGGAGACTTGTCAGCAAAGCTGCCAGGCAGGCAATGCAACAGATAATTCATGCTCACCGAATCAAAAGGCGCCTCGGGCAGCTTGAAAGGCTCCAGTACATTGAGCTGATGAGTGACGGGATGCAGATGACGGATACGATGTGAGGCGGCTGCCAGACTGGCTGCATTGAAATCGGCCAGCACGATTTGCGGATTGGCGACCGGAAACTGGCAGTGATCCAGCAAATAACCCGTACCAACACCGATATCCAGATGGCGGGGCCCTACATGACTGTGGAAGTGCTGCAGCAGGGTTTCCGTGGGGCATTGCCAAGCATAGCGGTTGGACAAGCCCAGCACCCAAAGATCATAGGCCAGCAGACTGGCACGGCTGTAGTAGGCGGCACCGGCCGCAGCATCCAGCTCCACTCTCATGACACCCTCCTCAAGTCCGCATGAATCACGCCACATTCTTGCGCAGGCGCAACCCGGCTGTCAGCCGACTGATCGTCGTATTTACCCTCGGCCTTTACTTAACGCTCCGTCATGACAAGCAAGTCACAAGTGCTTCGGCCAGCATCAGCAGGATGCAACGGGCAGGTTTCAGTCCGGCAGACAGGCAGGTATCATCGCCGGGTTGCGCGGCACGCCCTGCCGAACAAGAAAAACAAGATCAGGGCCTGGCGCCTTCCCGCCACTTTGATTCCCGGCCTCATTTGAGGCTGCACGAGGGAGATGTGACATGCGTCGTCAGTTTACCGGTCTAGTCCTTTCCGCCCTGCTTTTGGGCGGCTGCGCCTCCAGCGTTCCCGGCCCGCAGGACACCGGTCTTTATCACGCGCCGGCCCGCGCCTACTCCCTGGCTCTGGACAGCTCCGTCTTCCGCGGTGCCGTCACCCTCACCGAGCAGTGCGATGCCAAGGGCGGCACACTCAATGTCTGGGATGGCGCCAACCGTTTCTTCCGCATCGACTATCTCAAGATCGGTCAGCACCCCATGGCCGATGCACCCAGCTTCGCCAGCGAGCGCACCATCGACGAACAGGTGCTGAGCAACTATCTGCGTGAAGTACTGGCCAAGGCAGAAAACATACGCAGTAGCGAATCCATGCTGCGCGAATTCGTGGATACCGGCCGTGGCGATGCCATGTTCGGCGTGGTCAGCATGAACATGAAGGATGACAAGCTGCCCGAGGGCGTGACGGCCTCCAGTTATTACTACGGCCTGCTGGTCTTCACCAAAGGCGATTTCGTCTATGTCTTGCAGCACCGCGTAGATACCTATCAGCCCGACCGTCTCAAGCAGATTCTCTCCGGCCTGCGCCAGGACATGCTGGTACCCGGCGTACTGCGTGGCATCCAGTCAGCCAATCCAGCCCAGGCCAGCGAGCAGATGAAGGCCGAAGGCAAGACTGGCCAGGATGACATCGTCGCCAAGTGCGGTTGAGCCGCTAAGCGCATGGCTATCTGCCTCCCGTTAGAAGCCGAAGCCCGGGCCTTCATGGAAGCCGAGGCGCGCACCGCCATGCGCCATCTGCAGGGATGGTTTCTGGACGATGTGGATAACTGTCTGCGCCTCTCCAAGGTTTATGGCAGCGACAACTTTCTACAATCCCTGGCCATAGCCCAGCGCGTGGGCCGCTTGGCCCAAGCTGAAAATCATCATCCGGAAATCATCATTGCCTGGGGACGATGCACAGTCAGTTGGTGGACTACCCGCATCGGCGGCATACACGACAACGATGTGCGCATGGCCGCCGCCACTGACGAACTGCTCTCCCAGCCCTGAGGGCCTGTAGATAGCCCTGACCACCCAGCTTCTGCCGCTTCACCCTCCGCGCGACTGCCGCTACACTGCCGCCCCCCTGACCACGAAGTCATGAAGGTCAGGAAAGTCACGCCCGTCGCGAGGAGTCCTGCATGTCCGCTTTTGAAAACCTGCCCGTGGTGCCCATGGCGCCCTCTCCCTGGAACCTCAAAGGCCAGGGCTACATCCTCGCTGTGCGCCTGCCACGTGAAGTGCTGGATAAAGAATCCTTCATCGACAAGGCACTGGCTGCCACCCGCCGCGGCCCCATGGCCTATGTGATGTTTGTGGATTACGAACGTTCCGATGCCGGCCCCTACCACGAGCTGCTCTACATTCCCGGCTCGCTGCAATTCAATGGCGGCCGCCATCTCTCCATCAGCAAGATTTATGTGTCTACTTGGAATTCCGTGGTCAACGGCCATGAGAACTGGGGCATTCCCAAAGAGCATTGCGATTTCACCGCCAGCTATGGCAGTGATGGCGTGGACGAAATAAAGCTGCTGCAAGACGGCCATGTCTTTGCCGACCTCAAGTTCAGCCACCACCTTTTCCGCATTCCCTTCAATGGCAGCTGGCTGCCGAAAAAGCTGCTCACCATCGGCCAGTGGTTCAAGGGCCGCCAGTTCCGCTTTGCGCCACAAGCCAAGGGCCATATCAAACCGGCACGCCTGCTGTCCTGGAAGTTCGACAGCGCCCTGTTCCCGGATCTGGCCAAAGGCAAGGTTGTTGCCTGCGTGAAAGTGACAGGCTTTGAAATGGTGTTTCCGGTGGCAGAAATCACCACGCTCTGAAGTCGCGCCTCACCGAAATAAAAAAGCCCGCGTCATGCGGGCTTTTTTATTTGCGAAATACTCACTCAAAGAAAGGCCGATGCGCAAAGATAGGCGGCCAGCATCAAGCCCAAAAGCGCTACCAGTACATTGACCAATGCCCCCATATCACTGCGATAGGCATCCGGAATTTCCACCGGCTTTAGCGCGAGAAGAAAGCGCCGGTACTGCCTCGCCGAAACCAGAGAAACTCCGCAGGCCAACAGAATAAAGGCCATGCCCATCCAAAAAGAAATATCCCGCGCAGGTTCACGCCCCATTTCATGCGCATAAAGTTGCATGAAAAGACCGAAACGCTCGATGACAAAACCAAAAGCCATCAAGGCCAAACTGGTTCGGTTCCAAGCCAGCAATGTACGCTCGGCGGCAAAGAAAACACGGGGATCATTCAACTCGGACATTTTTCTTACCGTTTTCAGGAGCGGTGGCCGCGCTCAGTCCACCAGATATTTACCAGCATCCACGACCAATAAGCGGTGCAGCCCAGCAAGCTGAGCAGACCCAGCACATTCATACCGAGGAGGTGCGGGCCGTTCGGCAATTGCGTCAGCATACCGCTCACCACAAACAGGCTGGCCAGCAAAATGGCGCGCGACTGGCGATGGCTAGCCTTTTCCAGCCGGTTCACCATTTTCTCGATCTCTCCCGCATCCAGTGCCGGCGGCATAGGAGAACCCTGCACGCTGCCGCCAAACAAAGGCGCTGAAGGATTGTAGAGACGCTCCACCACATCCAGCGCCCGCACGCGGAAAGAGCGTACTAATTGCTTGGGGGCATAGCGATTGATCAGGGTTTTCTTGAGCAGGGGCGTGGCCTCTTCCATGAGCTGGAATTCCGGGTCAATGAGGCGACCAAATCCTTCCAGCGTGATGCAGGCCTTCACCAGCAAGGTGATATCGGTGGGCAGGCGCACATTGTGATTGCGCAAAATTCCCGCCACATCATTAAGCAGACCGGAAACATCCAGCTCTTCCAGCGCTACACCATCAAAACGCTCCAGCAGATTAGCGACCTCGGCATTCAGAGCTTCGCGATTAACAAAGCGCCCTCCCGTCCACTCCACCAGCACCATGGTGGCATTTTCCGGCTCCTGCATGAGCACGCAGCGTATGAGGCGGATAAGTTGATCACGTCGCGTTGGCGTAAGACGGCCCACCATACCGAAATCCAGCATGGCGATCTGATCGCCGGGCAAAATAATGAAATTTCCCGGATGCGGGTCGGCGTGAAAAAAGCCGTCCTCCAGCATCATCTTCCAGACCGCACGTGCACCACGCCGGGCAATCCGCTTGCGATCCATACCGGCTGCATCCAGCGCCTCCACTCTTTTGGCCGGAATACCACGTATGAACTCCTGCACATTCAGATCTTCGCAGGTCCACTCCCAATAAACCTTGGGTACACGTATGAAATCCAGACTGCGCAGGTTTTCACGCATGCGATCGGCATTGCGCGCCTCCACGCTGAAATCCAGTTCGCGCAGCAGAGAGCGCTCGAACTCCTGCATGATTTCTACGGGCTGGTATTTTCGCATCTCTGGAGATTGCGCCTCAGCAATGCCCGCCAACTGTTTCATCAAACTAAGATCAGACTGAATCAGAGCCTCTATGCCGGGCTTGCGTATCTTGAGCACCACCTCCGCGCCGGCATGCGTCACCGCTCTATGCACCTGCGCCATGGAGGCGGTACCTACCGGCTTTTCATCCACTTCGCGAAAACAGTCACTGATGCGCACGCCCAAACTTTTTTCCAGTTGCGGACGCAGTTGCGCAAAGGGCAGCGCACGTGTCTGGTCCTGCAACTGCTCCAGCTCCTTTATCCACTCTTCCGGAAACAGATCGACACGCGTCGCCAGAATCTGGCCGAACTTGATAAAGGTGGGACCCATTTCCTCCAGGGCCATGCGCACGCGCACTTCCGGTGGCTGACGACGGATATCGGCCGGCAGCTCACGAATAAAGAATCGTTCGATAAGGCGCGCCTTGCCCTCCAGCCCCAGCCATTGCACCAGATCATCAAAGCCGTAGCGCAGCAGGATACCGATGAGCTCGCGCAGACGGCGCAATTCGCGTGTGCCGGAGAAAAGCCCCATGGTCCCTCACTTGGCGGCCACAAGCCGCCTCATACAGAAAAAGCCGGCCACAGGCCGCGCCAAAAGAAAAGCCGGGCGACAAGCCCGGCTTTCGATACTAGCAAAGATGGTCAGAGACAAGGCGCAAATCCCTTTCTCAGGCGTAGCGAGCGTAGGGAGTCGGGGTGCGGATCGCGCGGAGAAACCGGAGTGTGCTTGCCGCACATGAGGATTTCGAGCACGAGCCGCGCGCTGAATATCAAGCGCAGTAGCCTGTGGAAGGGATTTCAGTGCTGGTGATATTTCGCCGACAACTCATGTACAGCTTCTATGAAGACCCCCGCGTTAGCCGGATCCACCTTCTGGTCTATACCGTGGCCCAGATTGAAGATGTGGCCATTGCCGCGACCAAAGCCCTTGAGAATGGTTTCCACCTCAGCACGGATGCGGGCCGGGTTAGCAAACAGCATGCTGGGGTCCATATTGCCCTGCAGCGCCACGCGCGCTCCGACTTCAGCACGAGCCTTGGTGATATCCGCCGTCCAGTCCAGACCGAGGGCATCCGCACCAGTATTGGCCATGTCGGTAAGCCACTGGCCGCCCCCCTTGGTGAAGAGGATCACCGGCACACGGCGGCCTTCATTTTCACGAATCAGACCGGCAACAATCTTCTGCATATAGGCCAGCGAGAATTCGCGATAAACATGACCGGGCAGCACGCCGCCCCAGGTATCAAAAATCTGCACGGCCTGCGCACCAGCACGGATTTGCGCATTCAGATAATCAATAACGGAGAGCGCAATCTTGTCGAGCAGGGCATGGGCCAGCTCGGGCGTGTCGTAAACCATGCGCTTGATGGTGTGGAAATCACGCGAGGAGCCGCCTTCCACCATATATGTCGCCAGCGTCCAAGGGCTGCCGGAAAAACCGATCAGGGGCACGCTGCCGCCCAGTGCGCCCCGTATGGTTTTCACCGCGGCCATCACATAGTCGAGATCACTTTCGGATTTGGGCACGGGCAGCGCGGCAATATCGGCCTCGGTGCGCACGGTCTTGCGAAAGCGCGGGCCTTCACCGGCTTCAAAATAGAGGCCCAGCCCCATGGCATCAGGAATGGTAAGGATGTCCGAGAAGAGAATGGCGGCATCCAGCGCATAACGGCGCAGGGGCTGTAGCGTGACCTCGCAGGCCAGCTCGGGGTTCTTGCACAGGGCCATGAAATCGCCGGCCTGACCACGCGTGGCGCGATACTCCGGCAGATAACGACCAGCCTGACGCATCATCCATACCGGCGTGATATCCACAGGCTCGCGCAGTAGGGCGCGCAGAAAACGGTCATTCTTGAGTTCAGTCATGCTGGTCATCCCGGCTAAGTGGCGCGCCATTGTAATGGGCAGCGCCGGAAGAATCCCCCTCTTCATATTCCGGCTGAGCATATTCTTGCTGCCTATTGTTATTTCAAACTCCCTGCTTATTTGCGTAGCTTGCGGTTCCTGATTGCTATAGCCACCAAAACTGCATGAAACCCCGTCGCCTCGATCTCGAAAACTCCCCTCAAGCCGCTGAACACGAAGCCTTGGGCCTGCCACCGCTGGAAACCAGCGTCACCCATGCAGGGCCTCATCCTTGGCGTCGGGATGTCTGGCTATTGCTGGGCTTTCTAGTCTTGGCCGCGCTGGTTTACGGGCTAGGACACTGGTTGCTGCCAGAGGGCTGGCGCAGCATCCCGCAGCAGGCCTCTGCGGCCATGCAGCACGAAGGCTTCTGGCTGGCCGTCATGGTCGGTCTGTTTGCACAGATCATTGATGGCGCGCTGGGCATGGCTTACGGCATTACCGCCACCACCTTCCTGCTCAGCACCGGCGTGCCGCCTGCCGCCGCCTCGGCCTCCGTGCATATGGCCGAAGTCTTCACCACCGGCTTCTCCGGACTCTCACACTGGCGCATGGGCAATATCGACAAGGCCCTGTTCAAGCGCCTGCTGATTCCCGGCATTGTCGGCGCCGTCGTCGGCGCCTGGGTGATCACCAGCGTGGATGGCAATGCCATCAAGCCCTGGATATCGGCCTATCTCGTTGGCATGGGTCTGTATGTGCTATCCAAGGCCTTTCGCAAAATCAAGAAGCGCAAAGAGCCGCCCAAGCATGTGGCCGCGCTGGCGCTTACCGGAGGCTTTGTGGATTCCGTGGGTGGTGGTGGCTGGGGCCCGGTCGTGACCACCTCGCTGATAGGCACCGGTCATGATCCACGCACCACCATAGGCTCGGTGAATGCGGCAGAGTTTTTCCTGTCGATTGCCGGCGGACTTTCCTTCGCTTTGCTTATCGGCTTCACGCACTGGCAGGTGATTGCCGGCCTCGTGGTCGGCGGCTTGTTTGCAGCGCCCTTCGCGGCCTGGCTGTGCAAGCATCTGCCGGCGCGTACCCTGCTCATCATGGTGGGTGTACTGATCACCGTTATCAGCACTTTCAATCTCTGGAAGGCGCTGAGCTGACTGCCTTACTTTTGCAGCGCTTTGCTCTGCCGACCTTCGTCTTGCAGAGCCTGACGATCAATCGCATCCAGTAAGGCCTGATCCTGATGGTTCAGGGCATAGTCGAAGAACATAAGCAGGCGCGGCATCACCGATGCACGCATACGTCCCAGTGCCTCCGTATGGCCGGCCCCCTGCAGCGTCCACAAGAGTTTGGGCGCACCCGCCTTCTCGTACAGACGCTTGCTGTGTGAAGACGGCACAACCTCGTCCTTATCGCCGGCCATCAGCAGCAAGGGCACTGGCGCAATATTCTGCACCGTGCTGTCCGGGCTTAAACCACCACTCACAATCAAGGGACTGAAGGGCCAGAGCAGCCAGCCCAGCACCGGAATCTTGAGCAGCTTTTCACGGCCGATACGGCCGTAATTGCTGAAGGCAGAATCCGCTACCACCGCCTTAAGCCCCGGTAATTTCTCGCGCCCTGCCAAAGCAAGCGCATTAGCCCCACCCAGACTCTGACCAAAAAGAATCATGCGTTCTGGCGTGGCATCGCTGCGCGTCAAGGCATAGTCATAGGCAGCCTGGGCATCGGCCAGCACACCTTCACGAGTGGGCGTACCTACCGACAGGCCATAGCCCCGGTAATCCACGATCAAAACGTTGTAGCCCGCAGCCGGCAACCAATCCACATAGGCAGCATGCGAGGTCAAGTTCTGGGCATTGCCATGCAGGAAGACCACCGTGGCCTTGGGCTCACCTTGCGCCTTCAACCACCAGCCAAACAAGCTGGCGTCATCCGTGCTCCTGATCCAGACCATCTCATGTGGAATGGCTTTTTTCAGATGCGGTTCGTAGTTGTACGAGTCCGGAAAATAAAACAGCGAGTTGGCGCAGGCCCCCAGCAGCAAAGGCAGGCATAAGGCGAAACAGCGAAACAAAAAACGCATGAGCACATCCTGTGAGGAAGCCGCCAAACTATTCCATTCTTAGCCCAAAAGACAGGCAACAAAAAGCCCGCATCGGGCGGGCTTTTTGTCAGCACTGAATGTTTTACACATCCAGATAATCGAGGATGCCTTCAGCGGCCTGACGGCCTTCCCAGATGGCGGTAACCACGAGATCAGAACCGCGCACCATATCGCCGCCGGCAAAAACCTTGGGATTCGCAGTCTGGAACTTGAACTGTGCTTCCTCTGGCGCCAGCACGCGACCGCTATTATCGGTGCTGATGCTGAACTGCTCGAACCACGGCGCCGGGCTGGGACGGAAACCGAAGGCCAGAATCACGGCATCGGCCGGCAGCACCTGCTCAGAGCCGGGAATCGGCTCAGGCGAACGACGACCGCGGGCATCCGGCTCCCCGAGACGCGTCTCGACCACCTTCACGCCGGTCACACCGGTGCTCTCGTCACCGATGATGGCAACGGGCTGCCGATTGAAGAGGAACTCCACACCTTCTTCGCGCGCATTCTTCACTTCGCGGCGCGAACCCGGCATGTTTTCTTCATCACGGCGATAAGCACAGGCTACGCTTTCTGCCTGCTGACGGATGGAGGTACGGTTACAGTCCATGGCGGTATCACCACCACCCAGCACCACTACTTTCTTGCCTTCCATACTGACGTAATCGGCGGGGCTCTTTTCAAAGCCGAGGCAGCGATTGACGTTGGAAATCAGGAAGTCCAGCGCATCGTGCACGCCCGGCAACTCTTCGCCGGGGAAGCCGCCCTTCATATAGGTGTAAGTACCCATACCCAGGAACACCGCATCGAACTCACTCAGCAACTGTTCGAAAGAAACATCCTTACCGATTTCAGTATTGAGACGGAACTCTATGCCCATGCCTTCGAAAATTTCGCGGCGACGGGACATCACATTCTTTTCCATCTTGAACTCGGGGATGCCGAAAGTGAGCAGGCCGCCGATTTCAGGATATTTATCGAACACCACCGGCTTCACGCCACCGCGCACCAGCACATCGGCGCAACCCAGACCCGCAGGACCAGCACCAATAATGGCCACTTTCTTGTCGGTCCACACCACCTTGGACATATCCGGGCGCCAGCCCATGGCAAAGGCGGTATCGACAATATATTTCTCGGTATTGCCGATAGTGACGGCACCAAAGCCATCATTCAGCGTACACGCACCTTCGCACAGACGATCTTGCGGACATACACGTCCACAGACTTCCGGCAGGGTATTGGTTTCGTGGCAAAGCTCGGCCGCCTTGAACAGATTGCCTTCCGAAATCAGCTTGAGCCAATTCGGAATGTAGTTGTGCACCGGGCACTTCCACTCGCAATAGGGATTGCCGCACTCCAGGCAACGGTGCGCCTGGTTCTCGACTTCCACCTTTTCGAAGGGTTTGTAAATCTCAACGAAAGTCGTGGTGCGCTGCACATCGTCCTTCTTTTCAGGATCCTGTCGCGGCACATCGAGAAACTGGAAATCATTACTCAGGCGTTCTGCCATTTGCCTTGCCTCAAAAAAGCGCTGGGGTCCGGTCGCTTCCTTCAACTCGAAGGAAGCGGCGAGCGACACAAAATTACACGCCCCACTACATGGGGTTCTTACGGGTGCTGTTCAGCAATTCTTTGATATTGGCTGCCTTGGGCTTCACCAACCAGAACTTGCGCAGATACTCATCGAACTTCTTGAGAATCTCGGCGCCCCAGGCACTGCCTGTTTCATCGACATACTCGGTCAACACTTCGCGCAGATGGTGGCGGTGCGCCTCCATGGATTCCGCGCTGATGCGATGCAGCTCGATCAGCTCTGGGTTGATGCGATCGAAGAAGTTGTTTTCCAGATCCAGCACATAGGCAAAGCCTCCCGTCATGCCGGCACCGAAATTGAGGCCTGTTTTGCCGAGCACGGTGACGAGACCACCCGTCATGTATTCGCAGCAATGATCACCGGCGCCTTCAATAACAGCATGGCAACCCGAGTTACGCACGGCGAAGCGCTCACCGGCCGTACCGGCGGCATACAGCTCGCCACCGGTAGCACCGTAGAGGCAGGTGTTACCGATGATGGCTGTGTCCTGCGACTTGAAGGGCGAGCCCTTGGGCGGCGTGATCACCAGCTTGCCGCCGGCCATGCCCTTGCCCACGTAATCGTTGGCATCGCCATCGAGATACATATTCAGACCGCCGGCATTCCACACTCCGAAGGACTGACCGGCGCTGCCCGTCAGCTTGAGCACGATAGGGCTGCTGCTCATGCCGAGATCGCCATGACGCTTGGCGATTTCACCGGAGAGACGCGCACCGATGGAGCGATCGCAATTGCCCACCTTGAATTCGTAAGTGCCGCCGGTCTTAGCGATGATAGCTGGCAATGCTGCTGCCACCATTTTCTCGGCCAGCACGCCCTTGTCGAAAGGCTCGTTCTTGGCAACCTGACAGAACTGCGGCTTCTCGGCCGGAATGCTGTCGTTCTTGAGCAGCGGGGTGAGATCGAGATGACGCTGCTTTTCAGTTTCGCCCGGCAGCACATCCAGCAGCTCGGTACGACCAATCAACTCAGCCAGCGTCGTCACGCCCAGCTTGGCCATCCACTCGCGCGTTTCAGCGGCCACGAACTTGAAGAAATTCATGAGCATTTCCGGCTCGCCGATATAGTGCTCTTCGCGCAAAGCATCCTGCTGCGTGGCCACGCCGGTGGCGCAGTTATTGAGATGGCAAATACGCAGGTATTTGCAACCCAGCGCAATCATGGGCGTGGAGCCAAAGCCGAAGCTTTCTGCACCGAGGATGGCGGCTTTCACTACATCGAGACCGGTCTTGAGACCACCATCTGTCTGCACGCGCACTTTGCCGCGCAGATCATTGGAGCGCAGCGCCTGCTGGGCTTCGGAAAGACCGAGCTCCCAAGGCGAACCGGCGTAGTGAATCGACGACAAGGGCGATGCTGCCGTGCCACCGTCATAACCGGAGATGGTGATGAGGTCGGCATAGGCCTTGGCCACACCGGCAGCAATCGTGCCCACACCCGGCTCGGACACCAGCTTCACGGAAACCAGCGCAGCCGGATTGACCTGCTTCAAGTCAAAAATCAGCTGCGACAAATCTTCGATGGAATAAATATCGTGATGCGGCGGCGGCGAAATCAGTGTCACGCCCGGCACAGAATAACGCAGACGCGCAATGAGTTGATTAACCTTGCCACCCGGCAGCTGGCCGCCCTCACCCGGCTTGGCGCCCTGTGCCACCTTGATCTGCAAGACTTCGGCAGAAGAAAGATAAGCGGGTGTCACACCAAAGCGGCCGGAAGCGACCTGCTTGATCTTGGAGTTCTTGATGGTGCCGTAGCGCACCGGATCTTCACCGCCCTCACCGGAATTGGAACGACCGCCCAGTGTGTTCATCGCGATGGCGATGGACTCATGCGCTTCAGGCGAGAGTGCGCCCAGCGACATGCCGGCGGAATCAAAACGCGGCAGGATTTTTTCTATCGGTTCGACGGCATCCAACGCCACCGGCTTGATATCAGCCTTGATGGTGAGCAGATCGCGAATCGTGGCCACCGGCCGCGTATTCACGAGCTCGGCATATTCTTTATAGCTGCCGTAGTTACCGGAGCGCACGGCCACATGCAGGGCATTGATCACGTCCGGATTGAAGGCGTGATATTCCTTGCCGTAGATAAACTTCAGCAGACCGCCCTGATCAATCGCCTTGCGATCTTTCCAGGCATCGGCAGCAAGCTGCTTCTGATCATTTTCCAAGTCGACAAAGCTGGCACCCTGAATACGCGAAGCCACGCCCTTGAAGCAAAGGTCCACCACATCAGAGGACAGGCCCACCGCCTCGAACAACTGGCCGCCACGATAAGAGGCCACCGTGGAGATGCCCATCTTCGACAGAATCTTGAGCAGACCCTTATTGATGCCCTTGCGGAAATAACCCTGAGCTTCGAGCGGATCGCCAATGATGTCGCCCGTCTTCACCTGATCGGCAATGATGTCGTAGGCGAGGTAGGGATAAATTGCAGTGGCACCAAAACCCAGCAGCACGGCGAAGTGATGCGGGTCACGCGCGGTTGCTGTTTCCACAATGATATTGCTGTCGCAACGCAGGCCGGCTGCACTCAGATGATGATGCACAGCGCCCGTCACCATCATGGCGTTGGCAGGCAAATAGCCGGCGCGAATATCGCGGTCGGACAATACGATCAGCACCTTGCCATTTTTCACCGCAGCAGCTGCCTGTTCGCAGATGCGAGTGATGGCAACCTTCAGACCTTCGGCTTCCGGATAATTGATATCAATAATCTCGACGGCATAGCCGGGAGCCTTGATGTCCAGAATCTGGCGGAACTTGCTGTGTGACAGCACCGGACTGGCGAGAATGGCGCGATTGGCGTGCTCGGCAGTTTCCTCGAACACATTCATCTCGGCGCCGAGACAGGTTTCCAGCGACATTACGATGCTTTCGCGCAGCGGATCGATGGGCGGATTGGTCACCTGCGCAAACTGCTGGCGGAAGAAGTCAGCCACATGGCGCACGCGACGCGACAGCACAGCCATCGGCGTATCGTCGCCCATGGAGCCCACGGCTTCCTGACCACTTTCAGCCAAGGGGCGAATGATCTGGTCACGCTCTTCAAAGCTGACCAGGAACATTTTCTGGTAGGCCTTGAGCTTGGCGAGGTCAGTCTGCGACACGAGCTGCTTTTCAAACTCGTCGTCGTTCTCGATATGCACGGCCTTTTCGCGCAACCAGTCCTTGTAAGGCTGGGAGTTCTTGAGGCGGTTATCGATATCTTCCGTCTTCAGTACTTCACCGGTTTGCGTATCCACGGCAAGCAGCTTGCCCGGGCCGACACGACCTTTGGCGACCACATCTTCCGGCTTGTAATCCCACACGCCGATTTCCGAGGCGAGCGTGATGTAGTCGTTCTTCGTGATAACCCAACGTGCCGGACGCAAACCATTACGGTCGAGCATGCACACGGCATAGCGACCGTCGGTGATAACGAGGCCGGCAGGGCCGTCCCAAGCTTCCATATGCTTGGAGTTATATTCGTAGAAGGCACGCAGATCCGCGTCCATGGTTTCCACGTTCTGCCATGCGGGCGGCACCAACATGCGCAGAGCACGGAAAAGATCCATGCCGCCACCAATGAGAATTTCCAGCATATTGTCGAGGCTGGAGGAATCCGAACCGGTACGGTTCACCACCGGCGTGAGCTCGGTCAGACCGGGCAGCAGCGGATTCACGAGTTTCGGCGTACGCGCCAGCGCCCAATTACGGTTGCCCATAATGGTGTTGATCTCGCCGTTGTGGGCGAGATAACGGAAGGGCTGAGCCAGCGGCCAACGCGGCAACGTATTGGTAGAGAAGCGCTGGTGGAAAACTGTGATATGCGTCGTCAGACGGGTATCACTCAGATCTTTGTAAAAGCGCGGCAAATCCGCCGGCATCACCAGACCTTTGTAAGAAATGATGCTGGCCGACAAGGTCGGAATATAGAAAAGGCTGTCGCCCTTAAGCTGGAATTCAGCACGACGACGCGCGAGAAAAAGTTTGCGGTTCAGCGTAACCAGATCAAGACCGGCGCCATTAACCAGAATGTGTTCGAACACGGGCAGCGAACGCAGTGCGATCTCGCCGCAGATTGACGGATCCACCGGCACTTTGCGCCAGCCTGCAACCACGAGACCTTCGGCCTCGAGTTCCTTGTTCAGAATTTCGCGCGATTTGGCGGCCAGTGCAGGATCGGTATTGAGGAAGACGAGACCGGCACCAAAACGGTCGGCCAACTCAACGCCCAACTCGTCTTTAGCGACTGCGCGGAAAAAACTTTCCGGCATGGCCATGAGTACGCCGCAACCGTCGCCGGTCTTGCCGTCAGCGGCGATGGCGCCACGATGGGTCATGCAAGACAGGGAATGAATAGCAGTCTGCACCAGCTCATGGCTGGGCTGCCCCTTCATATGGGCAATCAGGCCGAAGCCGCAGTTGTCCCGAAACTCATCCGCTTGGTAGAGACCCAGGTTCTTGACCGGCTGCTCGTGCATCTAGCTTTACCTTGTAAAACAAAGGTTTACGAAGTTGCCTACGGGCTCTGTAAAAAACCGAAGACAAAAAGGACGCACATTCTATAGGCAAACGTGCGAGCGCTCAATTAGAGGGCACGGCAGTACCGCGCCCGGGGGAAAGACAAAGCAGGAATCGTGCTAGGGAGCCGGGGCAGATGGCGGTGCCGGCTCAGCGGCAACGGGCAGATAGGCCCCCATGCGGCGGGGGAAAGGCTTGCTGTCTGTCCCGAAAATGCCGGACTCAGCCACGCCACGAGCCAGTTCCACCGAGGTATAGCTGCCCGTCGTCACGACATACCAGTTGCTGCCATCCAGCGCGCTCATGAAATAGGTATAACGCTCACGATCCGGCCGATCAGCCAGAAAGCGCTTCACGGACTCCTCATCACGAACCGCCAGCACCTGAATAGTGAAGCTCTCTGCATTCTGTTGTTGCAGCCAAGCGGCATCACGAAACTCGGCGGCATGCTGATCTATGGCAACAACCTGGGCAGCAATCGGCGCCACGCCACCCGCAAAGGGTACGAGATCACCCAACTGACCGAAGTCCTTGGGAAAGATCGCTGCGGCCGGCACTCCGACTTCCGTCAGCACAGGAGCAACCACCCCCTGCTTTTCACGCACCGCCAGCAGTAGCACAAACACACACAACATCAGCAGACTGCCCAAGCCAGCCACTAGAAACAGGGGAGCACGATGCGCACTCATTCGCCCGCTCCCAACGCAGCACCCGCTTGCAGGGTTTCTCGTAAAAGCGACTCAGGTGCCGCACTCACCACAGCGCTGCCCAAGCCCTGCAGCAACACGAGACGCATTTGTCCATCCTTGACCTTTTTGTCCACCGACATATGACGCAGAAACTCATCTGCGGTGAGTTCTGACGGCGGCAAAACCGGCAGCCCCGCCAACTCCAGAATACGGCGCACACGAGCCACTTCACTTTGCTCAAGCCAGCCCATACGCATGGAAAGATCAGCCGCCATCAACATGCCCGTGGCTACCGCCTCGCCATGCAGCCACTCGCCATAACCCATACCGGTTTCTATGGCATGACCGAAGGTGTGCCCCAAATTCAGCAAGGCGCGTAAATCCGCCTGCTCCAGCTCATCCGCCGCCACCAGATCGGCCTTGTTCTGGCAGGAGCGGCGTATGGCCTCTGCCAGTAAAGCCGAATCACGAGCGAGCAGGCCAGACATATTCGCCTCCAGCCACTCCAGAAAGGGAATGTCGCGAATAAGTCCGTACTTGATGACCTCGGCCAGCCCCGCCCTAAGCTCACGCTCCGGCAAGGTTTTCAGTACATCGGTATCGATAATGACGGCATTAGGCTGCTTGAAAGCGCCGATCATATTCTTGCCCAAAGCATGATTGACGCCGGTCTTGCCACCCACCGAAGAATCGACCTGCGAGAGTAATGTGGTGGGAATCTGAATGAAGTCCACACCACGCTGATAGCAGGCCGCCGCAAAACCTGTCATATCACCGACCACACCGCCGCCTAGGGCCACCAACGTGCAGTCCCGATTGAAACGCCGCTCCAGCAGCGCCGTGAAAATGGCATCCAGATGCGACAAGTCCTTGAACTGTTCTCCATCCGGCAGGATGCAACTCGCCAGCAGACGCTCACCCAGCAAGGCCTTTACGCTCGCCAGATAGAGCGGCGCCACTGTCTCATTACTGACTATCAGTACCTGACGGCTACGCAAAGCCGCCTCCATCAAGGCAGGCTGCGCCAACAGGCCAACGCCAATATGAATTGGGTAGGAGCGTTTACCGAGAGAGACTTCTAGGGTGTGCATGCAGGACGCCAAGGAGCAACGGGAAGGCCGCCATTCTAGCGCGCAGCGCTACTCAAGGGCATGCTCAAGAGCATGAATGATGCGCAGGGCCACATCACGGGCTGAGCCGCCATCAGTCGGCATGACAATATGCGCTGCTTCACGATAGAGCGGATCACGCAACTCCATGAGCTCAGTAAGGCGCTTACGCGGATCAGGTGTGCGTAGCAGGGGGCGGTTACGGTCGCGCGAAGTGCGCTCAAGCTGAATGGAAACTGGTGTCGCCAGATAGACCACCACACCGCGCTCATGCAGATGCCGGCGATTGGCCTCGCGCATAACAACACCACCACCGGTGGCAAGCACGATACCTTGGCGCTGCGTCAGATCATCAATGACAGACTCTTCACGCGCACGAAATCCCTCTTCCCCTTCAACATCAAATATCCAAGGAATATTGGCGCCGGTACGCGCCTCGATTTCGTGATCGGAGTCGATGAATTCCTGCTTCAGGAGCTCAGAAAGCTGGCGGCCGATGGTGGTTTTACCCGCCCCCATCGGCCCGACCAGATAGACATTGCCACGGTACTTCTTCACAACGCAGCAAACTCTTTTGACTTATTACTTGGCAGCCAGTGCATCGGTTACCAGGCGCGGCGTGATGAAGATCAGCAGCTCCTGCTTGTTATTGGTGACCGACTCATTACGGAAGAGACGGCCCAAGTAGGGGATGTCACCCAGGAACGGTGTTTTCACAACATTCTTGGACGTATTTGTCTGGAAGATACCGCCCAGCACCACGGTCTGACCATCATCTACCAATACATTCGTGGTCACACGATTAGTGTTAATGGCACGTGCACCGCCGGTGACGATGTCGCTGGGGCTGTCGTTAGTCACAAACAGATCCATATTGATACGGCCATCTGGCGTGATGCTTGGCGTCACTTCCAAGCTGAGCTCAGCATTCTGGAAGGCAATGGATGTTGCTCCGCTGGAGGTAGCCACCTGATAAGGAAGCTGCTGACCTGCAGCAATACGCGCTTTCTGCTTGTCTGCCGTCAGCACCTTGGGAGTAGCCACGATCTCAGCATTACCATCGGACTGCATGGCAGAGAGCTCAAGGTCAAGAAGAAGATTATCAACACCAGAAATACCTATGGCAAAAGATGTCGCACCAGCCTTCTCGACTCCGAGGTCAACCACAAGATCCTGAGGAGAGGTAATTTCATAATCAAATTTGCAGCCTGATGTATCGCAGGTATATCCCTCCCATACCTCTTTTGCCGTTTGGTGACTTCCGCCAGTTATAACTCGCTTAGCATCTTTACCCTCACCATAGCCATTTGAAAAGGCATCCCGAGTTACACCCCACTTCACACCAAGATCCTTGCTATAGCCAGTGGTCGCCAGAACGATACGCGCCTCAATAAGCACTTGCTTGACCGGTACATCCAGCCTCGTGACCATGTCACGAATTTCTTCAATGCGTTTGGATGTATCCAATACAATCAGCGTATTAGTACGCGAATCAACATTAGCATTGCCACGATCACTCAACAGCTTGCTTGGCCCAGTAACCAACTTGAGCAAATCCGCCGCCTTGGCATAGTTAACCTGAATAAACTCAGAGCGCAGTGGAGAGAGACGCTCCGACTGTGAGTTGCTCTCCATTTCGAGGCGCTCGCGATTAGCTATTTCATCAGCCGGAGCAATGAGCATCACATTGCCTATCGTGCGCTTATCAAGCCCCTTGGTTTTCAATATCAGATCCAGTGCCTGATCCCAAGGCACATTCTGCAGACGCAGCGTAATCTTGCCATTTACAGAGTCGCTGGCCACCAGATTCAGGGAGGTAAAATCGGCAATCAACTGCAAGACAGACCGAACTTCTATGTCCTGAAAATTAAGAGAAAGCTTTTCGCCAGCATAATTAAAGTCCTGACGCTTACGCTTTTCGTCTTTGGCAACAGGCTTGACGCTGATGGTGAATTTGTTGTCAGTCTGATACGCAAGATATTCAAAATCGCCTTGCGGCTGTATCACCATGACACCGTTGCCGCCATCATTATAGGCATCAATCGACTTCACAGGCGTTGCAAAGTCTGTCACATCCAAGCGACGACGCAGACTCTCCGGCAGTTTTGCTCCCATGAACTTTGCTGTGATCTTGTTACCCTGCTGCTGCACATCAACCGGAATAGAGCCCGTCGAAAGATCAATCAGCACCTGACCATCACCCTGCTCACCACGGCGAAAGTCGATATTATTGACAGCCTTGGCTTTAGCCAGAGATGAAGTAGCTGGCAGGCTTACAGTCTTGCCGCCCTTGGATCCACCTGTCTTGGCAACAATATTCTTGCCGATATTGATGTAAAGCTGGTTCCCATCAACCCGGGTGCTATAGCCCACCAACTCATTAAGATTGATGATGATGCGAGTACGCTCATGTGTATCAATCACCGTCAGGCTGCGAGCATTGCCATTCCCCAGACTCTGGTATTTGCCCGGCAAGGTACTGTGAGTATCAGGCAGATCAAAAACTAGGCGCGCCGGCTTATCAATCTGATAGGGCGTAGGTTCCGGAGCATCCCCATCAAAGCCCAGTCTCAGCTCAATCTCGTCCCCGGGCAAAACAACCGAGTCCACCTGCTCAAGTGCCAGCTTGTCAGCAGCAAATGCCACCTGGGCAAGCGCCATAAGGCCAACCATAAAGGCCATTATTTTTCGACGCATCAACATGTTCTTAATCCTGGCTGTATTTTTGTTGATCGTATTCATGCTCGCATTCTCCAAGAATGTCGGCTCATCATTCACTGAGAGTCAGGCTGCGGGGGCGTTCAACCCAACCATCACGGCCATCGGGAACAATTTCCACCAAGGCAATCTGACTTGGCGTGATTTCCACAATACGTCCTTGGTTCTTGCCGAGATAATTACCCACCTTGACGCGCTGGACACCTCCATTGCTATCCTCAACCAGCGCAAACAATGTACCGCCGGGCTTTTGCAGAGTGCCACGCAGGCGCAAAGCCTCCAGATTGAAGCGCTCCAGATACTCCTGAGGGCGCGACAAGTCTGGCTCAACTTTCTTACCACTACTTAGCAAAAGCTGTTCAGCGCTCACGGGCGGAGCAAACGGACTGCGCAATTGATGTGCGGCATAGGTAAATGTCGGCATGGGGTTGAACTCAGGAGGCGGATCAACCTTGCCACGAGGCTTCTGACGTATGGCCTCCATCTGCGCCTGTACGTCATCAAAACTGGCGGAGCAACCAGACAGCATGAGTACGGCAGCAACGCCCAAGGCAGCTAACTTTTTGCTTGAATCCATCATTTGCTAGCCCCCCCCTTCTTGTCAGCCGACTTCTTGCCTTCATCAGAGCCACTCTCGTTATAGCGATAGGTCTTGGCTTGAATGATGAGGCTTAGTACGGGAGAGCCATCATTACTGGTGTCATCCTTTTTCCCCGTCAGACTCACCGGCTCAATCTTGAAATCATGTAAGGTCACAATACGCGGCAGCGCAGCAACACCACTCACAAAAGCCCCGAAAGCATGATAGTCACCATGCGCCTTAATATTAATGGGCTGCTCGGCGTAAAAGTCTTTGGGAGCCTCCTGACCAAGATCTATGGAGTCAAACTCAACACCGCTACCCAAGCCGGTATGTGTAATGTCATCCAACAAACCCGGCACTTCAGTATCCTGGGGCAGTTGCCGCAACAGGGCACCGAAAGAGTCCTCCATATCCTTTAATTGGCGCTTATAAGTTTCAAGATTCTGTGCCTTGAAAACCTTACCTTCGAACTCTCCCAACAAGGTCTCCTGCTGCTGCTTACCCACAGCAAGATTGTCCTGTATCCCGGACAGATCCAACATATAGCCCAGCGCCAGAACCACTAAAAATACAACCACATAAATGAAGGCCTTTACAGGCAGTGGCCACGAACCCACATTTTGCGGATCCAGGGTATTCAGCGTATTAATGAATTCTTGGAGATCAAAGCCCTTCTGATTTGCGGCGCTTTTCATTTCTTGACCTCCGCTTTAACCTGATCACCATCCTTCTTTGATGAGCCATCATCAGGCGCCTCAAGGATCACCGTCAAAGCAAAACGACTGCCCTGCTGTCTCTCCCCATCCTTGGGCGACTTGTTGCCAGATCCCGCCACCTGATCTGCCGCAACCGTTGACAGGATCGGGCTTTTGAACCACGGCGAAGCATCCAGATTACGCATCAGGTTGGACACCTGATTGGCGCTTTCTGCCACACCAGTGATAGTGAAGGAGTCGCCCTTACGCTCCAGCGACTTGAGAAAAACGCCATCCGGGATTACGCGCACAAGCTCATCAAACACACGCACAATGACCGGACGACGGCCTTGCAGGTCCTGAATAACCTTCATACGTGACAGCAACTCGTCACGGCGCTTCTGCAGGGCATCAATCTCGGTGATCTGCGAATCCAGCTTGGAAATTTCTGCCTTGATGTACTGGTTGCGCTCTTCCTGATCACTGACCTGGGTGGACAGTGCCACATGCGTAAACAGCACAATACCGACTGCAACCAGCGAAACCGCAAGCAGGATGGCAATGAACTCTTGCTGGCGCTGCTTGCGCAGCTCCTGACGCCAGGGAAGGAGGTTGATATTTGCCATCAGTCAAAACTCCTCAGCGCAAGGCCACAGGCAATCATCAGGGCCGGAGCATCATTGGCGATGGCCGCAGAATTCACCTTGGGAGAGAGAGCCATATTCATGAAGGGATTCGCCACGGTCACCGGCGTTCCCAGCTTTTCCTGTACGAGGGCAGCCAGACCATCAATTGAGGCCGTGCCCCCCGCCAGCACGATGTGATCAACATCGTTGTAAGCACTGGAGGAGAAAAAGAACTGCAGCGAGCGCGTTACCTGCTGCACCACGGCATCCATGAAGGGGCGCAGCACTTCCGACTCATAATCATCAGGCAGGCCGCCCTGCTTCTTGGCCATACCCGCCTCTTCAAAGGAAAGCCCGTAACGTCGCTGGATTTCCTCGGTCAGCTGCTTGCCGCCAAAAAGCTGTTCGCGGGTGTAGATGATCTTTCCATCATTGACCACATTCAGCGTGGTCATGGTGGCACCCACATCGATAATGGCCACCGTGCCTTCTGGGCCACTGGAAATGGAGTCGCCAATCAGGCCGAAAGCACGCTCCATGGCATAGGCTTCAACGTCCACGATCTTGGCGCCCAGACCACCTATCTCCAGCGCATCCACACGCAGCTCGACGTTTTCATTACGGGAAGCCGCCAGCAGGACATTTACACGCGCCGGATTGTTTTCCAGCGGCTCAATGACCTGGAAGTCTATGCTGACTTCCTCCATGGGATAGGGAATGTACTGGTCTGCCTCAAGGCGAATCTGGGATTCGCGCTCATCATCGGACAGATCAGTATCCATCTCTATGACCTTGGTGATCACGGCAGAGCCGGCCACGGCCACAGCCGCCTGCTTAGCCGAGGGCTTGGCCTTGGACAGAAGCTTTTTGATGGCTTCTCCGACCCCCTCGACATCATTGATGTTCTTTTCTACCACCGCGTTTTGCGGGAGAGGCTCTACCCCGTATGACTCAACGCGGTAGCGATCCCCCTGCCGGCTCAGCTCCAGCAGCTTGACCGAGGTGGAACTTATGTCCAGCCCGAGCAACGCAGAGTTCTTTTTCCCAAGAAAGGACAGCACGATCAGGTTCCCTTTTATTTTTTCTATGGAAAATGTGCACTTACGTCACATTCATATACAACTACATTAAATACTAGTCTTATCACGAGCGCAATTGCTGTACAAGAGCGGACTCCGCTTATAATGGGCTCCAGTTCACACCCTTCACCAACAGCATCACGCAAGTAGCTGATATTCAATGAAAATAACCAAAGAAGTAGGCCATCGCGAGCGTCTTCTGGCAATTCTCGCCTTTCCGTTTTGTGGGGTGTTGCTCATTCTGGCCGGGCTCTATTTGTATCTGGCCCCCCAGCTCCCTGATGTGGAGACCCTCAAAGAGGTCAAATTCGAGACGCCGTTACAGGTGCTAAGCCGGGATGGCCGCCTGATTGCCGAGTTCGGCGAGAAGCACACCAGCCCCCTGACCTATGAGCAAATCCCTCCTGTTTACATCAAAGCCATTCTGGCTGCTGAGGACGACCAGTTCTTCGAACATGAGGGCATCAACACCAAGGGCCTGGCCCGCGCCTTTGTGGATATCCTGCGCACTGGCTCCATACAGTCCGGCGGCTCCACCATCACCATGCAGGTGGCCAAGAACTACTTTCTGAGCCATGAGCGCACTTTCAGCCGCAAATTCACCGAAATCCTGCTGGCCAAGCGAATAGAGGACTCCTTGACCAAGCAGGAGATCATGACGCTCTACGTGAACAAGATTTTCCTGGGGCACCGCGCCTATGGCATAGGGGCTGCTGCCCAGGTCTATTACGGCAAGAAGATCAACGAGCTCAATCTGGCCGAGATCGCGATGATTGCGGGCCTGCCCAAAGCTCCCTCCGCCTATAACCCGGTCAACAATCCCAAACGTGCCCTGATACGCCGCGACTGGATCATCCAGCGCATGCTGGAGCTGGGCTATATCACGCAGGCGGATCACGACAAAGCCCTCAAGGCCCCGGTCGGCCTCAACTTCCGCGCCACCTTTGCTGAAGTGAACGGCCCCTATCTGGCCGAGATGGTGCGCGACGCGCTGGTGACCCAGTTTGGCGAAACCATCTATAGCTCCGGCTACAAGGTTTACACCACCGTCAGTGCCAGCCGCCAAAACGCCGCCTCGCAAGCCGTGATCGAAGGCCTGCTGGCCTATGACCGTCGCCATGGCTGGCGTGGCCCGGTCAAAGCCGACAGTCTGGATGGCCTCTACACAGTAGGCGGCCTACAAGCGGCACAGGTAACAGAAGTCAAAGACCAGGAAATCACGGCCGTACTTTCCAATGGCAGCGCGCTGACCATCCCCTGGGAAGGCATGAGCTGGGCTCGTCCCTATGTGAATGTGAACCGGATTGGTCCTGCCCCGAAAAAGGCGGCCGATATCGTCAAAATGGGCAACATCATCCGCGTGCGCCAAACCAAGACCGGTACTTGGGAGCTGCTACAGGTCCCCGCCGTGCAGGGCCAACTGGTGGCGATGAATCCGGACACCGGCGCGCTGGAAGCCGTGGTCGGCGGCTTCGATTACACCGCCAGCAAATTCAACCGCTCACTGCAGGGCTGGCGCCAGGCCGGCTCCACGCTCAAGCCTTTTGTTTATTCCGCCGCGCTTGAAGGCGGCTATCTGCCCGTCAGCCTCATCAACGATGCCCCCATCACTTTCGGTGAGGGCTCGTCGCTCTGGCAACCCGGCAATTCCGACGGCGAATTCCTCGGCCCCATCACCTTGCGTCGCGCGCTGTATATGTCGCGCAATATGGTCTCCATTCGTTTGCTGCAGTCCGTAGGCGTAGGTACCGCACGCAGCTATATCGCCCGCTTCGGCTTTCCGCAGGCAAAACTCCCCAGCAATCTCACGCTGGCCTTGGGCTCGGCTGAAGTACTGCCGCTGCAAATGGTCACCGGCTATGCCGCTTTCGCCAATGGCGGCTTTCGCGTCACGCCATGGTTTATTGATCATGTGGTGGACAAGAGCGGCAAGGTGATTTTCAAAGCCAATGCACAACAGGTCTGCCGGCGCTGCGAACTGGAAACCGTTACAGCCGATCCGGTACCGGCAGAAATCACCGGTGAAGGCAGCGAAGTGGCAACCCAGGAGCCACCGCCCACCACCCCGTCTTTTTCACCCAACTATCCGGTGGCACCGCGCATCATGAGCGCGCGCACGGCCTTCCAGATGCAAAGCATTTTGCGTGACGTAATCGTGCGCGGCACCGGCCGTGCCGCCCTTTCGCTGGGGCGTAGTGATCTGGCCGGCAAGACCGGCACCACCAACGATGCCAAAGATGCTTGGTTTGCCGGCTTCGGCGGCAAACTGGTGGCCGTAGCTTGGTTGGGCTTTGACCAGCCGCAAACGCTGGGTCGCGTGGAATACGGCGGCTATGCCGCGCTGCCCTTGTGGAATGCCTTTATGGGCCCGGCCCTGACGGGTGTGCCTGAGTTTTTCCCGGCAGCGCCACCAGCCATGACAGCAGTTCGCCTCAACCTCGACACCGGCCAGCGCACCACCGATGACGACCCGCGCGGCTACACGGAATGGATTCCCACGGAAAAAATGTCGCAGATTCCCGAAGCCAGTAACACAGGCGAAGGCGCCGCCACCCCGCAGGTGGCACCTGAGGATATTTTCTGAAACCCGGGCGCCAACCAGCGCCCCTGTAACAAACACCCATAAAAAAGCCCGGCATTGCCGGGCTTTTTTGCTTTCGCGAAGACGCTGGATCAGGCCTTCTTGAAAGAGCGAGCGCCGAAACGCTGCTTGAACTTGTCGATACGACCACCAGTGTCCACAACCTTCTGCGTGCCCGTGTAGAACGGGTGGCAGGCGCCGCAAACGTCCAGATGGATGTTCTTGGTCAGGGTGGAGCGGGTCTGAATCACGTTACCGCAGGAGCAGGTAGCCGTGATGTCTTGATACTTCGGATGGATGCCAGCTTTCATGATTTTCTCCAGAGAATGATTAATGAGGAATCGCCCCCCTGCGTCAGCCGCTTGCCCTGAAAACCTTCAGGAAAACCGCATCTAGCAGGAACGATACGCACACTCTCTTGGCCTACCCCGACAGTCTCTTCGTCGGAGCCAAGCGCAACAAGGCCGCGGATACTAGCAAAAGCCACCCGTCTGGCCAAGAGTGGTCGTACAAAAAACAAGCGGGCAGGCGCCACTGGAAAAGCCCGAAAGAGCCCCCATAAAGCCTTGATGCAAGACATCGCCGAACTCATTAGCCAAGAGGGCGTGGCCCGTGTGGTTCACGCCTTTTACAGCCGTGTGCGCCAGCATCCGCGCTTGCAGCAGCCCTTTGCCCGCGTGCACGACTGGCCCGAGCACGAAGCCATACTCAGCCATTTCTGGTGGGTCAGCTTGGGCGGCCAACGCTATCTGGACTACCCCTATGCAGTCGGCCGTAAACATATGGAGGCCGGCTTTAGCCCCGAGCTACTGCAAGACTGGCTCGCCCTCTTTCGCGACACCATAAAAGCCGAACTGCCCGAAGATCTCGCCGCCGGCTGGATTAAACGCGCCGAGCTCATCGGCGAATCACTCATTCATATGCACGGCGTGCAAACACGCGGCGGCATGATAAATCCCAATCTGTTTCGCCCCGCGAAAAGCCTGGGCTCCTGATCGCCTTCAAACCCGCGCAAGCTGATAAGCTCCCGCGCCATGACACGGCGCTTCCTGCAACTGGCCCTGCCCTCTCCGCTACGCCAGACCTTCGACTACATCTTGCCCGCGAAAATCGACCCGCCACCCGTGGGCGCACGTGTGCGCGTGCCGTTTGGCAAACAGGAGTTGATTGGCATATGCCTCGGCATCAGCGAAGAGAGCCATATCCCCGAAGCAAAACTGCGCACCGCTAACGAAGCACTGGATACAGAACCGGTGCTGCCGGAAAGCCTGTTCAAGCTCTGCACCTGGGCCGCCAGTTATTACCAGCATCCATTGGGTGAAGTGTTTGATACCGCACTGCCGGTGCTGCTGCGCCAAGGCGAGCCGCTGGCCGCGCCCGGTGAAACACGCTGGCGCCCAACGCGTCTCGGCGAGCTCTTTCCTCTCGATGGCAGCATCAAGCGCGCGCCCAAACAAATCGCCGCCTTGCTGGCCCTGCGCGAACACCCGGAGGGCATGATTCCGCCCTTGCTCAGCAGTCTTGGCATAGAACGCCCCACGCTATTGGCGCTGCAAAAAAAGGAGCTGGTGGAATGCATCACACTGGCACCGCCCGCCGAAGAAACTGCTTCCGGAAAATTGCGTGAGCCGCCGCTGGCGCTTAATGCTGAACAAAAAGTAGCGGTCGATGCACTCGCGGACAGCGCCGGGAAATTCCAACCGTTTTTGCTGTTTGGTGTGACCGGCTCAGGCAAGACCGAGGTCTATCTGCAGGCCATTGCCGAGGTACTGGCACGCGGCAAACAGGCGCTGGTACTGGTGCCGGAAATCGGTCTGGCGCCGCAGACCGTGGCGCGTTTCCGTGCCCGCTTTCAGACTGAAATCGCCGTGCTGCACTCCGGCCGTAACGAGCGTGAGCGCCTTGATGCCTGGCGTGCGGCGCGCTCCGGCCGCGCCGGCATTGTCATCGGTACACGCTCCGCCGTATTCACGCCGCTGGCCCGCCCCGGCCTCATCATCGTCGATGAAGAGCACGATCTTTCTTTCAAGCAACATGAAGGCTTCCGCTATCACGCGCGTGATCTCGCTGTGCGCCGTGCGCAGTTAGAAAACACGCCCGTGCTGCTGGGCTCGGCCACGCCGGCACTGGAATCCCTGAGCAATGCACGGCATGGCCGTTATCATTTACTGGAGCTGAAAAGCCGGGCCGCCGGGGCCAGCGCGCCGGCCATGAAGCTCATCGACCTGCGCCATCAGCCTTTGCGTGAAGGCTTTTCCGAGCCGCTGATGAATGCCATCGCGCACAAATTACAGCGTGGCGAGCAGGTACTGGTCTTTATCAACCGCCGCGGCTTTGCACCGGTACTGCTCTGTCACGATTGCGGCTGGCAGGCGCATTGCCGACGCTGCGATGCCCGCCCCACCCTGCATCGCTCGCCCATGCGTCTGCATTGCCATCACTGCGGCCATGAATCTGCACCGCCAGCACAATGCCCGGATTGCGGCTCGGCTGATCTGCGCGGCATAGGCATGGGCACCGAGCGCGTGGACGATGTGCTGCGCCAGCGCTTTCCGAAAATCCCGCTGTTTCGCGTGGACCGCGACAGCACGCGGCGTAAGGAAGCACTGTCTGAGTTGTATCGCGATATACACGCCGCCGATGCCGCCCTGCTGGTCGGCACGCAGATGCTGGCCAAGGGCCATCACTTTCCCAAGGTGACGCTAGTCGCGGTGCTCGATATAGATGGCGGACTTTTCGGCGCCGATTTCCGCGCCCCCGAACATATGGCCCAGCTCATCGTGCAAGTGGCCGGCCGCGCAGGCCGTGCGGAGAAAGCCGGCCTCGTGCTGCTGCAAACCCATCAACCCGATCATCCCCTGCTGCACGAGCTCATCGTTGCCGGCTATGCCGCTTTTGCCGACCGTGCTCTGGCCGAGCGTGAAGGGCTGGGTTTCCCGCCCTCAGGTTATCTCGCCCTGCTGCGCGCCGAGGCCACCGATGCCAGCCGTCCGCTCGCCTTCCTGCAGGCCGCCGCCAGCCTCGTCCCTGCCGGCATACAAGGCTGGGGGCCGGTGCCCGCGCCCATGGAAAAACGCGCTGGCCGCTTCCGCGCGCATCTGCTGCTGCAGGCCGACGGACGCCGGCCTCTGCAAGAAGCCCTGCCCGCCCTGATTGCGAAGATGGAAGCCCTGCCTGACTCGCGTCGCGTGCGCTGGTCCGTGGATGTAGACCCGCAGGATTTGAGCTAAATATCTCCGTTCTCCGCTCGCCCTGAGCCTGTCGAAGGGCTGCATTACAGACCAAACCTCGGCAACACCCCTTCGACTCGGGGCAGAAGGATTGCGCAGGAGCGGCTTGAGCCGCGAACAGGGAGTATTTGGTATCAGCGGTTCGCGGCTAAAGCCGCTCCTACGAGCCCTTTTCTTCCCTGCCTTTCCCTGCCCGGCTTCGCTACAATCGCCGCTTCGTTTTCTCCGCCGCCGCTCGCTCCTGAAAGCAAAATCATGAAAGCCCAGCTCGAAACCCTGATCTCCCAAGCCCTTGCCACCCTGAAAACTGACGGCCTGCTGCCGGCCGACTTTCAGCCGGCCATACAGCTCGAGCGCACCAAGGACCAGAGCCATGGCGACTGGGCCAGCAATATCGCCCTGATGTCCGCCAAGGCCGCCGGCAAGAAGCCGCGTGAAATTGCCGACGCACTTGTAGCGGCGCTACCTACCGCCGGCCTGATCCGCAAAGTGGAAATCGCCGGCCCCGGCTTTATCAATTTCTTTCTGGCTGAAGATTTTCTCGGCCAACAATTACAGCTCGCCCTGCGCGATGCCCGCCTGAATATTCCGGCAGCCAGCGCCCCCCAAACCATCGTGGTGGACTACTCCGGCCCCAATCTCGCGAAAGAAATGCATGTCGGCCATCTGCGCTCCACCATCATCGGTGATGCCGTGGTGCGCACGCTGGAATTCCTTGGTCACAAAGTGGTGCGCCAGAATCATGTCGGCGACTGGGGCACCCAGTTCGGCATGTTGATCGCTTATCTGGAAGAGCAGCCCAGCGCCAGCAGCGACGCTGCGCTTGCTGATCTGGAAGTTTTTTACCGCGCCGCCAAAAAACGCTTCGATGAATCAGAAGAATTTGCCAATCGCGCCCGCGCCCTCGTCGTGGCCCTGCAAGGCGGCGACCCTGATTGTCTGAAAAAATGGCGCGAGTTCACCCAAATCTCCCTCAAGCATTGCCTTGAGGTGTACCAGCGTCTGGGTGTCAGCCTGAGCGCTGCCGATGTGCGCGGCGAAAGTGCTTACAACCCTGATCTGGCCGTGGTTGTCGCCGAGCTCAAACAAGCAGGCTTGCTGCAGCAAAGTGAAGGCGCCCAGTGCGTATTTCTCGATGAATTCAAAAACAAGGAAGGCGAGCCTCTGCCCGTGATTGTGCAGAAGGCCGATGGCGGCTATCTCTATGCCACCTCCGATCTGGCCGCGCTGCGTTATCGCCAGCACAGCCTGGGTGCCAACCGTATTCTCTATTTTGTTGACCAGCGCCAAGCCCTGCACTTTCAGCAGGTTTTCACTGTCGCCAAACTGGCCGGCTTCGTAAAAGCAGACACTGAACTGGCTCATCTTGGCTTCGGCACCATGAATGGCCCGGACGGCAAGCCCTTCAAGACCCGCGATGGTGGCACAGTAAAACTGGTCGACTTACTCGACGAGGCCGAACAACGCGCACTGGATTTAGTACGGGAGAAAAACCCGCAGCAAGACGATGCCTTCCTGCAAGCAATCGCCAGCACGGTCGGCATTGCCTCGGTGAAATACGCCGACCTCTCGAAGAACCGCACAAGCGACTACATCTTCAATTTCGATCAGATGCTGAGCTTTGAAGGCAATACCGCACCTTATCTGCTCTATGCCTACACCCGCGTTGCCGCGATTTTCCGCAAGGCAGAAATTGATCCGGATACGCTGAGCGGCGAGCTACTGATACAGGCCAAGCAGGAACAGGAACTCGGCAACAAGCTTTTGCAGTTTTCTGAAGTGCTCAATGTGGTCGCCCAAAAGGGACTGCCCAATCTCCTGTGCAGTTATCTATATGAACTGGCGGGAACCTTCTCCTCCTTTTATGAGCAATGCCCGGTACTCAGTGCCGAAAGCGAGGCCCAGAAGCAAAGCCGCCTGCAACTTTCCTGGCTCACCGCGCGCACCCTGCAAACCGGCCTCGGCTTGCTGGGCATCAAAACGCTTGAGCGCATGTAAGCGCCAAAAGGAATTCAAGAACACAAATGGCCAAAGCCCCTGCAAGAAAATCGGCACCGCGCAAAGGTGCCAGCCGCAATAACAAACCCGCTGCTCGTAAAAGCAGCGGCGGCGTGCCCGGCTGGCTATGGCTTTTGCTTGGTCTGGCCTTCGGACTTTTCGGCGCCTTTCTCTGGCATCTCTGGGATCTGCGTCAGGAAGGCAAAAAGCCCGAAACCGCCGGCATTGCCGAAATAGCTCCGGCCACCCCGGAAAAAGAAAAGCCGCTGGCAAATACTCCGGCCTCCGCCGCCAACGGTAAGGGCGAAGAACCGCGTTTTGATTTCTACACCCTGCTGCCCAATCAGGAAGTGATGGCCGGCAAAAAGCCCGATGTACCCACCGCCGCCAACTCCGGCACACCAGCTCCTGCCAGCGGCTATATCCTGCAAGCCGGCTCCTTCAAGAACGAAGCCGAAGCGGACAAACGCCGCGCTAACATCCTTATGCTAGGCATGCCGGTAAAGGTACAAAAAGTACCCGGCGACCCAAGCTGGTATCGCGTGCAAGTCGGCCCCTTTGCCGACAAAAAAGCCGCTCAGGATGCACGCAATACGCTCAAAGCCAGTGGCGTTGAAGCCCTGCCGCCCAAGCGGGGTTAATGGCTACAAAAGCGAAACAGCCAAACCCGCTTGAAATCCTTAAGCCTGCCTCCACCTTGATTGAACGATCCATCGTCAACCGAGGTCTTTTGTGACCACCATAGTTTCCGTACGCCGCGGCAATCTTGTCGCGCTGGGCGGTGATGGCCAGGTATCCCTGGGCAACACCGTGATGAAGGGCAATGCACGCAAGGTGCGCCGCCTCTATAACAATCAGGTGATTGCCGGCTTTGCCGGTGGCACCGCCGATGCCTTCACTCTCTTCGATTACTTCGAAACCAAACTGCAAAAGCATTCCGGTCATCTGCTGCGCTCTGCGGTTGAGCTGGCCAAAGACTGGCGCACCGACCGTACCCTGCGCCGCCTCGAAGCCATGCTGGTGGTGGCCGATAAAACCGCCTCTCTCATCATTACCGGCAATGGCGATGTGCTCGAGCCGGAACAGGGAATACTCGCCATCGGCTCCGGCGGTAATTACGCGCAAGCGGCGGCCCTTGCCCTGATGGAAAACACCGAGCTGGATGCCAAAACCATCGTGGAAAAATCCCTGAAAATCGCTGGCGATATCTGTGTCTTCACCAATCACAGTGCCCTGATCGAAACCATCGAATTTTAAAACACCCCCCTCACCCTGACCCTAGGCCCCGCAAGCGGGGCGAGGGGAGTTAGAGAGAAAAGCATGAGCCAGATGACCCCGCGCGAAATCGTGCACGAACTTGATCGCCACATCGTCGGCCAGCATGCCGCCAAGAAAGCGGTAGCCCTCGCCTTACGTACCCGCTGGCGCCGTATGCAGGTGGACGAAGCCCATCGCAATGAAATCTCGCCGAAAAACATTTTGATGATAGGCCCAACCGGCGTCGGTAAAACCGAAATCGCCCGGCGTCTGGCCAAACTGGCCAATGCCCCCTTCATCAAAGTGGAAGCCACCAAATTCACGGAAGTGGGTTATGTGGGCCGCGACGTGGAAACCATCATCCGCGATCTCGCCGATATGGCGCTGAAGATGACGCGCGAGCAGGAAATGCAGAAGGTGGATCACCGCGCTTTTGAAGCCGCCGAAGAACGCGTGCTGGATGCGCTACTGCCCGCTGCACGCAGCAGCACTGGTGGTGACGGCTGGAGCCAGACCAGCACGCCTTCCGCCACCGACAGCAATACCCGCCAGATCTTCCGCAAGAAATTGCGCGAAGGTGAGCTGGACAACCGCGAAATTGAAATTGATGTGCCTGTGATGAATATGGGCGTGAACATCATGGCTCCCCCCGGCATGGAGGACATGACCAATCAGCTGCAAGGCCTGTTCGCCAATCTCGGCCAGGGCAAGAGCAAAACGCAACGCGTAAAAATTCGCGAAGCCATGAAGCTGCTGAAAGAGGAAGAAGCCGGCAAGCTGCTCAATGAAGAAGAGATCAAGGCCAAGGCCCTGCATGCCGTGGAACAAAACGGCATTGTCTTTATCGACGAAATCGACAAGGTTTGTCGTCGCAGCGATTCCCATAGCGGTGGTGATGTTTCACGTGAAGGCGTACAGCGCGATCTGCTGCCCTTGATTGAGGGCTGCACCGTGAACACCAAATACGGCATGGTGAAAACGGATCACATCCTCTTTATCGCCTCCGGTGCCTTCCATCTGGCGCGGCCTTCCGACCTGATTCCGGAATTGCAGGGCCGCCTGCCAATTCGTGTGGAACTGGAAGCACTGACTCCGGCTGATTTCGAGCGCATTCTCACCGAGCCGCATTTCTCGCTGACGCAACAGTATGAAGCGCTGCTGAATGCCGAAGGCCTGAAGATCACCTTCACGGCCGATTGCGTGAAGAAGCTGGCAGAAGTGGCCTGGCAGGTGAACGAGCGCACCGAGAATATCGGTGCCCGCCGCCTGCACACTGTGCTGGAGAAATTGCTGGAAGACATTTCCTTCAATGCCTCCGATCTCGCTGCTGAAGTGCATGGCGCGGTACTGCAGATCACCGCAGATGATGTGCAGAGACATCTCGGCAATCTGGTGCAGGACGAAGACCTGAGCCGCTTCATCCTGTAAGGCCGCTATCTGATAAAAAAACCGGGCTATTCCCGGTTTTTTTATGCCCGTGATTGCCGCTGGATGCGCTCAGGCCAGACCGCGAAATTCCTCGCGTATCAATTGCTCCATGGTGTAGTAGCCCGCCTCTTCGTCAGAAAGGCGTTTCAGTGCGTACAAGGCGCCCTGACCAAAGGCATTACGGCTGATGGATTCATGCACGAGACGCAAGGTCTGGAAGGGAAAACCAAAAATCACTTCATGCTTGCCGACTATGCCGCCCACACGCACGGAATTGACCTGCGTTTCTGAATCCAGATCCAGCGCTTCGGCCAAGCGCAGGGCGGTGCCGGAGACTTCAGGCTTGCCGCGAAAATGCTGCTCGATGATTTCCACATCAGCATGCGGTGCCATACGGCGCAGCGCCTGTGCCGCCACCATCAGAAAATTGATACCAAGGGTGATATTGGGCGAATACAGCACTCGCGTTTGCTCGCCCAAGGCACGCAGGAATTGCAGCTGGCGTGGGCCGTAATGGGAAACCGCTGAGATGATGCCTATACCGTGTCGGGCGGCGGCGCGGCCGTAGTAGCGCACCGTATTGCTGCCGGAGAAATCCACCACAAAATCAACGGGCTGTTCGGTGAATAATTTGTCGGCGTCCTGCTCACCGGTGGCCAGCATGGTGCCTTCATTCACGTTCACATTCATGCCGAGGGCATCGCTGGCGAATTGGCGCTCTTGTACCGAGCGCTGGGCCACCCAGACCAGATCGATCTGGCTGTCGGCAATCAGCTCCTGCGCCACGGCGCGGCCGGCGCGGCCGAAACCGAAGAGGCCGACGCGGATTTTTCGGGTGGCTAGGGGCATGGGGGACATCCTCGTTTTTTGCGCGGACAGGCTTATTAACAAAGATTTGCTGCAATAAACAAGTTTACATGCAGCCATATGTATGATTGTGAAATATAAAAATTCCGTAAAAGTTCTTAGCGGGGGGCCAAGGATTCCTGCCGGGCGGCCTCTGCATTTTTCTGATTTTTTATCGCTGTTTGTAGGTCGGGCTTTAGTCCGACGCTTTTTCTATTGTTTTGCCATTGGCCTTTGCATGCGAGTTTCCGGCTTTTGTTTTGGCGATTGCCCGGGGTGCGGAGATTTTTGTACTGTCGGGGATTCGGTGAGGTGCTTCGACTGGGTTGCTTCTTTTGTTTATTCCATGACGGGATTGCGGCTGCACCGGGTCTCTGCATGCGTGTTTCCGGTTTTTGTTTTGGCGATTTCCCGGGAGTGCGGGGATTTTTGTACTGTCGGGGATTCGGTGAGGTGCTTCGATGGGGTTGCACCGGCTGTTTATTAATAGAAGGGATTGCGCCCTGCCGGCGGGGCCTCACTTTCCTTTGGATCGCCAAAGGAAAGTAAGCAAAGGAAAGGCGACTCCTGCGGAGAGCTGGTTAGTTGGCTCTGTCCTCTCTTTTAGCTGTGGGCGTTGGGGTGGTGCTCGCGCGTTCGCGACTCGCGATGCTCTTCTGTGTTTTTGCCATTGTCGGGGGCGTAGGTGCAGTAGTTCTGTGCTTAATAAGTAGTGGCCTTCTCTGCACTTTATTTCTGCCCTTCACTCTTTCGGCCTGCGCTGGAATCCAAAAGCAAAAGCAAAAGCACGCATTGCTACGCTCGCGCAAAGCAAGATCAAAAGCGAATTCAAGACAGAGGAGACTATCTCTCCTCTGTCGTCCCGGCGTAGGCCGGGACCCAGTGACTTTTCTTTATCTTTTCAACAGAGGTCAAATCCGGCGAAATGCCATTTGCTTACGCCCCGACGGAAGTCCCCTTGGGGGATTGCGCCCTACGTTTGACGATTCTCGCGAAATCCAAAACTACCGTCATGCCGGCGGAGGCCGGCACCCATACTGAGCTGGCAACTTCCCCATCGCATGGACCCCGGCCTACGCCGGGGTGACGAATCTCGTAAACGTTATATGTCTTTTGTAGGTCGGGCTTCAGCCCGACATATCTCCTGAATTAAACGTCGCTGTCGGGCTAAAGCCCGACCTACAAAACCAGAAGCAGTTAGCTGTCGTCCCAGCGCAGGCGGGGACCCAGTGACTTTGACTTCACAGATGAAGAAAAGAACACCGCTGTTCTGCTCTTGAGGCCCCATTGAGCCTGCCGACCGGAACAAAGCCGGCCAAGGGGAATGCGTACAGGGGCGAGGACGATTAAGTAAAAGCATCGCTTTTCCCGTCCGCAGCGCGATTCGCATGCAGGCGAATCGCCGGTCTTTCGCTTGCGAAAGTACGCATTAGCGCAGCTGAGGCAGGGACGCCGAATCTGCGCGACCCTTCGACGCCGGCTTTGTGGAGGGAGGGAACCCGGCAAAGCCGGGCAGGCGATCGGGGTGGAAGGGGGCGTAGAGCGAAAAAGGCAAAGCACAGCTTTGCCCGCTCGTAGCGCCAAGCGCGTGCAAGCGCTTGGCCGGGAAAAGGGGCCGCCGCATCGCGGTCCCTCTGGGCCCGTCCGGCGAGGACGCGCCCCATCAAATAAACAACGCGAATCTTTATATTCGCCGCACTGCATCCTGGCTATGCCGAGCCAGTTTTCGATTGAACTCTGGCCCATGTAAACCAGAAACCAAATATGCGAATACCTCTCGGAGGTCGCGCCTAAGATCAAATAGATCATCATGCATCAGTGGCGCATAGGGGCACTCCCCATATCGGCTGTTAGGATGCATCGTCATGATCCTTTGGTCATATAGCTCTTCAAAATATCTCCGTTCACCCAGATCGATCCCAAGAGGCCGATTAAACGTATCATCCAGCCACCTTCCTGCATCCTTAGCGCTTGGATTCAAGACTCCCTCTCGCCTCAGCCTATCCATAACCAAGGAAAATGAAGCCTCAAGAGCAATAAAACATACGATTATTGCTTCTTCGCTAAACTCTATTTAACGCGACAACATGTCACACTTTATTAAGCAGATTACTCCTCTCAATAGGACATGATCACTTTCATCGATTCGTCTATAGAAGAGTGACTGACGATCAAGATTGGTATCTCGCTCAAATAATGAGTAGTTATTATCTAGGCTATCGCCAAAGTAGAGCCTGCCTTTCGCTTTCCGTGATTCTATTTCATTGATGATGCGCACTTTTAGTGCTTTCTGTGTTTCGGAGTCCTTAAGATCAATCATTTGCTCTATGAGAGCCAAATTATATCTCTGAGGGTACAGTAATATTTTAGGGGCATCCTCATCCTCACAAAGAACAATCGACGACCAAAAACGCGCTTCCTCTGGCGTGGCCCAATCCATCTCTGAATATGGAAAATTGGAAGCCATTTGATCATATGAACTAGCCCAAACCACTGAGAAGACCAAGTCTTCGTCAGCAAAGAAAAGGGCTGTATCCGATGAAATTACTCCACGAGGATATTGCCCCTTAGTACTGAAAACCCGAATCCGGAATGCAGGCTCCCGGTGCTTTGATGCGGCTTCAAGTGCATTCACCAATTCCATAAGATAGACATCTATAGTTCCAAGTATTTTATTCAGGAAGAATCCAAATCCATTTCCCACTTCTTGCGCCGAAAATACACCACACCCTTAAGAAAGCACACCAAGCCCAGCCTCAACCAATCCGCTATCATCCCCACCCAAGCTCATCACCCCCCGAAATAAACCATGATCTCCCCTGCCCCCACCGAACTCCGTTACCAGAAAGACTCCCGCACGCTCCTTATTGCCTATGACGATGAGCGCTTCAGCCTGAGTGCTGAATTCCTGCGTGTGAACTCGCCTTCAGCGGAAGTGCAGGGCCATGGCGGGGAAGGTGGCGAGTTGCCGCGCAATAAGGAAAACGTGGCCATCACCGGCATTGCCCCAGTGGGTAATTACGCGGTGAAGATCACTTTCTCTGATGGCCACGACACCGGCCTCTATAGCTGGGATTGGCTGCAGGAGATTTGCCGGCATCAGGACGCCCTGTGGGCGGTCTATCAGGAAAGGCTGCGTACCGAGCCCGATCCAGCTCTGAGTGCCGTGCGTTTCGTGCCCGTACCCCCAGCCCCGAAAAAGCCATCCTGACGTTTCGGGGCTGGCCCCCGAAAAAGCCATCCTGACGTTTCGGGGCTGGCCCCCGAAAAACTGACCCCGGCCTTTCGTCCGGCGACTTGCCGTTTAGGCCGCTTGGTCACAATTTGCCATGCATTTCCGGCTGCCCCGGCCAGACCATGCCTGTACAATCGCGCCGCCTCGGGACTGCATCATCCGTCCCTGTCCATCTGTCACTGCCTCTGCGGAGAGCCCCCATGACGCCCAACAGCTCCCTGCCCCGTACGCCCGGCCTCGTTTACACCCCCGAAGGCCAGCTCCTGCGTCGGGAAGACATCAAGACTCTGGCCGACCAGATGCGCTACGAGCTGGGCCGTTATCGCGCGTGGCGCAGCCACCGCGACGAAGACTTCCGTCAGAAATTTGAAACCGTGCAGAAGTGGCAGGCTGGCCGCCTGCAGCGCACCCATGCCGATTTCCTGAAAGACGAGCGCTACAAGGCCGTCACCCAGTTCTTCCTGACCGAGCTTTACGGCGGTATGGATCTCAATGAACTGGCCCGTGAAGTGGAGCGTGCCCTGCCCATCGCCACTCGCCTGCTGCCGGATTCGGTCATGCGCACCTCGGCCGTGGCGCTGGAGCTCAATGCCCTCACCGGCGATCTGGATGAGCAGCTCACCACCATGCTCTTCGAGACCATGGGCGCGACCGAAATCACCGAAAAAAACATGATCGAGGCTTACCGGGCCAGCGCCAGCCGCGAAGATCGCCTGCACCAGATGGAGCTTTTGGCCGAGCTGGGCGGTGGTCTGGACCGTTATGTGCGCTCGCGCGTGATTTACGCCACCTTCAAGATGGCAGGTCGCCCGGCACGTATGGCCGGCCTTTCCGGCCTCTACGACTTCTTGGGTCGCGGCTTTGAAGTGATGCGCCCCATGGGCTCGGCCCAGGATTTCCTCTCCCAGTTCGTGGGCAAGGAAAAAGCGATTGTGGAAAACCTCTTCGCCGGCAAGACCAATCCCTTCGCGGTGTAGGGTGGGTTAGCCGCTTGCGGCGTAACCCACCGTCCTCGAATCACCGACAGCGCAAGATCACGAAACGGTGGCTTAGCGGAGCTAAGCAGCCCTACGCCCCTGCGCTCTTCTGTGGGAGGGGCTTTAGCCGCCATGCAGGTGTCGACCCAAAAGCCGCATCGCGACTAAAGCCCCTCCCACAAAAACCACCGCTTCAAGAATACCGACAGCGCAAGTTCAGGAAACGGTGGCTTACGCCGCAAGCGGCTAACCCACCCTACGCCCCGGCTTAAAATCTGTCGGGGCGACGCAGGGCTTTTAGCCTTTGCGTCGCTTGCCAGCCCAAGGGCCTGCGACAGACAATGCCGGTCCCGTTTCATCGCGCAGCACAGGCGCCAAGGGCTCATTTCTCCCATGTCTGATTCCCCGCCCGACAAGACCAGCACCACCCATTTCGGCTACCAGACCGTGGCTGCTGGCGACAAGGCCAAGAAGGTCGCCGAGGTCTTTCATTCCGTAGCCGCGCGCTACGACGTGATGAACGATCTCATGTCCTTTGGCGTGCACCGCCTCTGGAAGCGCTACACCATAGAAATGGCCGGCGTGCGCCCGGGCCAGCAGGTGCTGGATATCGCTGGCGGCACCGGCGATCTGGCCAAAGCCTTCAGCAAGCGCGTGGGCCCCACGGGCAAAGTGATTCTTTCTGACATCAACGCCTCCATGCTGGGCGTGGGCCGTGATCGCCTGATTGATTCCGGCCTTACGCAGAATCTGGAGTTCGTGCAGGCCAATGCCGAATGCCTGCCTTTTGCCGATAACACCTTCGATCTGCTGACGATTTCTTTCGGCCTGCGCAATGTCACTGATAAAGACAAGGCGCTGCGCTCCATGTTTCGCGTGCTCAAGCCGGGCGGACGCCTGCTGGTGCTGGAATTTTCCAAGCCGGTGCTGGAGCCGCTTTCAAAAGCCTACGACGCCTATTCCTTCAGCGTGCTGCCGGCACTGGGCCAGCTCATCACGCAGGATGCCGACAGCTACCGCTATCTGGCTGAATCCATACGCATGCATCCCGATCAGGAAACCCTGAAAGGCATGATGGGCACGGCGGGTTTCGAACGTACCGATTATCACAATCTCACCGGCGGCATTGTCGCCTTGCATCGCGGCTTCAAGCTGTAAATGGAGAACGCGCTGTGAGTACCTCTCTGCCGCAAGTATTTGCGGTGAAAGCCCTGGAAGGCCTGATCCGTCGCGCACTGGCGCTGGACCCGGCCACGCGCGAACGGCTGGCCGCCTATGCCGGCAAACGTCTTTTTATAGAAACGCGTTCGCCCGCGCTCACCATTCTGGTGTCGCTGGAAGCCAATGGCGTGCATCTGGATACCGAAGCCGGCAAGCATCCGCACGCCACCATTGAAGCGCCCAGTTTTGAGCTGCTGAAAATGGCGCTGGCCGGTGATGCGCATTTCATTGGCGGCCCGGTAAAAATCGGCGGCGATGTAATGCTGGTGCAGGAGCTGCACGCCATCGCCCGCGATATGGATATTGATTGGGAATCCGGTCTCGCCCGCGTTTTTGGCGACACGGTTTCCTATCCGGTCTCGCGCGGACTCAAGCATCTCTTCGGCTTTGCCAATCGCGTGGCCAATACCTTCCTGCAGAACACCGGCGAATACCTACGCGAAGAAAAGGAACTGGTGCCCGTGCGTTGGGAGGTGGATGAGTTTCTCACCGATAACCGCGATGCCCGTGCCGATCTTGATCGCGTGGAATCACGCCTCGCCCGCCTGCAAAAACGTCTCGACAAGCTGGATGCCCCTGCCGACAAGGGCAGCAGCGACAGCAAGGACAAGCCCGCCTGATGCTTAAACACCTGCCTCGCCTGCTTGCCATCTGGACAGTAATCGCCCGCTACCGTCTCGATACCCTGCTGCCGCCACCGCCTGATCTGCGTGCGCGTTTCATGCTGTGCGCCCTGCGCCTGCATCCGGCCTGGTGGGTGGCCGGCGCCCGTGCTCACCGCGCTGACCGCCTGCGTCTGGCCTTTGAGGAATTGGGCCCGCTCTTCATCAAGCTGGGACAATTGCTGGCCACGCGCCGCGATCTCCTGCCCGATGCTGTGCTGGATGAGCTCGCCAAGCTGCAAGATCAGGTCGCGCCCTTTTCCACACGCGAAGCCATGAGCATTGTGGAGCGCGAATTGCGCGCACCGCTCTCAGAAAAATTCTCGCGCTTTGACGAAAAACCTTTGGCCGCCGCTTCCATTGCGCAAGTGCATACCGCCGCCCTGCCTGATGGCCGCGAAGTGGTGGTGAAAATCCTGCGCCCCGGGGTGCGCGCCGCCATTATTCAGGACATGGCCCTGCTGCGTGATTTCACGCTGATGCTGGAGCAGCGCTTTCCGGATCTCGCGCAATTTCATCCGCACCGAATTGCCCGCGACTACGAACAAACCCTGCTGGATGAAACCGATCTCGCGCGCGAGGCTGCCAATACCCAGCGCATGCGCGCCAATTTCCTGAATTCCGATCTGCTTTATGTGCCAGAAATCCACAGCGCCTGGTGCACGCCGGCGGTGATGGTGGCCGAGCGCATCTATGGCCTGCCTATCGACGATGTGGCCGGCATGCAGCGCGCAGGCATCAGCCGCAAACTGCTCTCGGAAAAAGGCCTGACCATCTTTTTCACGCAGCTGCTGCGCCATAATTTTTTCCACGCCGATATGCATCCCGGCAATGTTTTCGTGGAAACGGCAACGCCGGCCAACCCGCGCTATATCGCGCTGGACATCGCCATCGTCGGCCATCTTTCGCCGGCCGATCAGCTCACCGTGGCGCGCCTGGCCATGGCACTGGTACAGCGCGACTTCAATGAAATCATACGCACTGCGCACCGTGCCGGTTGGCTGCCACCCGGAGCCCGTCTCGATGCTCTGGCCGATGAAGTTCAGCGCATTGCCGGCAGTGCGCTCGACAAGCCCATCAATGAGGTGGAGTTCGGCCCGATCCTAGTCGCCCTGCTGGATATGGCGCGCACGCATCATCTGGAAATTCCGGTGCAGCTGGTGCTGCTCATCAAGACCCTGATCCATGTCGAGGGCCTCGGCCGCTCGCTGGACCCGGAGCTGGATATCTGGACGCTGGCCAAGCCCCTGCTCAAGCAATGGCTGGCCGATCATGTGGGGCCTGCTGCCCTCATGAAACGCATGAGCGAACAGGCCCCCGGCATCATCACCGGCCTGCCCGATCTGCCTGATCTGGTGCTGGATGCGCTGACACAGCTGCGCGCCAGCGGCCAGTGGCAGGAGCGCCAGCTGCGCGAATTCGCCAGCCTGCGCGAGACCCTGCAAAGTGGCCGTCGCCGTGATCTGCTGGCGCTCTGCGGCATCGCTGGCGGCGTCACTCTGGCCCTGAATACCAGTGGCCTCTGGCTAGCCGCGGGTGTGGCCCTTGCTGTACTCACACTGGGCTGGCGCCTCGCCGCAGGCTGAGCAAGCTCGCCGTCACTGGGGCGAGGCGGTATCCTGCGGCTTGTTTATCTTCAAGCTGCGTCATTCCGGCCTACACCGGGACGACGAAAAAAATAAGTCAGGAGCAGGCTCTTACCGCCCACTCCGGAGATGAAATTGAACACTGAGGCAAAACCATGAAGTGGCTGGATGAAGTGAAATGGGATGGGGACGGGCTGATACCCGCCATCGCCCAGGATTTCCGCAGCGGCCGCGTGCTCATGGTGGCCTGGATGAACCGCGAAGCGCTGGAGCTCACGGCGCAGGAAGGCCGCGGCATCTACTGGTCCCGCTCGCGCCGCAAACTCTGGCGCAAAGGCGAAGAGTCCGGCCATGTGCAGCAGCTGCACGAGCTGCGTCTGGACTGCGATGGCGATGTAGTCATCCTGCAGGTGGAACAAATCGGCGGAATTGCCTGTCATACCGGGCGCGAATCCTGTTTCTATCGCCGCTTCGAGCATGGGCAGTGGGTCACGGTGGATGCCGTCCTCAAAGACCCGGAAGCCATCTATGATGGCCACTCGCATGACCACAACAAGAAGACCCCCTCATGAGCAGTAATGACATCCTCATGGAACTGGCCCGGGTGCTGGAAGAGCGCAAGCAGGCCGCACCCGAGTCTTCCTATGTGGCCAGCCTGCACCACAAAGGTCTGAACAAGATTCTGGAAAAGATCGGGGAAGAGTGCACGGAGACCCTGATCGCCGCCAAGGATGCGGAACACAGCGGCCAGCACGACGATCTCATCTATGAAACCGCCGACCTCTGGTTTCATTCCCTCGTCATGCTTTCGCACTTCAATCTGCAACCCGATGCCGTGCTCAACGAACTGGCGCGCCGTTTCAATGTTTCCGGTCATACGGAAAAAGCGGCGCGCGGCACCACCACCAACAAACCCTCGGAGTGACACCATGCTTTCCGGTATTTCCCTTCCCCACATCCTTCTCCTCCTCGTTATCGTCGTGCTGATTTTCGGCACCGGCAAACTCAAGAATGCCGGCAAAGATCTCGGCGGTTTCTTCAAGGGCTTCAAGGAAGGCATGAAGACTGAAGAAGAAAAGCCGCAGCAGCTGACTCAGGACAAAAAGGACGACGACAAGAGCAATAGCTGATCGCCGCGGAATCCTGACCCATGTTTGATGTTGGTTTCAGCGAACTGATACTGCTCGCCATTGTGGCGCTGGTCGTGCTCGGCCCGGAAAAACTGCCCCATGCCGCACGCGTGGCCGGTGCCTGGGTGGCGCGCATACGCCGCACGGTCAGCACCATGCAGGCGGAAATCGAGCGCGAAGTCTCGGCGCAGGAATTGAAAACGCGCATGGAAAAGGAATTCGGGCCCAATGCCATGGGTGGTCTGGTGCAGCAACTGCAGCAGGAAAAAACCGCCATCGAAAATGACTTCAAAGAAGCCGAAAACATCATCGCACCCGCGGCGATCATCACGCAGCCAACCGCCCTTGTCGCCGACAGCGGCACGGCCAGCACAGTAGCCACGGCCATAGACCCGCCGCCCGCGCCCATGCTGGCGGATGTAGCCACACCATTAGCTGATGTAAATATGGATGGCGAGGCCGCCTACCGGCAATGGCTGGAAGGCCAGAAGCGCCGTAACAGCCCCGTCACTTCCGCTGAGACTCCAGCAACAAGTGACACCCCTGCAGGTGACAGTCAGGCATGAGCGATAACACTGAAAACACCATGCCGCTGGTTTCGCATCTGATCGAACTGCGCAACCGTCTGATACGCATACTCACCGTGCTCATGGTGGGCTTTTTCGCCTTGGTCTATTTCCGCAATGATCTTTACGCCGCCGTTTCGGCGCCCTTGCGCGAATTGCTGCCGCCGGGCAGCACCATGATAGCCACCGATGTCACAGCGCCTTTCATGGCGCCATTCAAGCTCACGTTTTTTGTCGCACTCTTTATCGGTGTGCCCTATATCCTGCACCAGATGTGGGGCTTCATTGCGCCCGCGCTGTACAAGCATGAGCGCCGTATTGCCGTGCCTCTGCTGGTTTCCAGCGTGTTGCTGTTTTATCTCGGTGTGGCCTTCGCCTTTTTCATCACCCTGCCCGCCGTTCTTGGTTTTTTCACCAAGGTCGGGCCGGAAGGCGTGGCCATGATGACGGATATCAATCTGTATCTGGATTTCGTGCTCAAGCTGTTTCTGGTATTCGGCTTCACCTTTGAAATTCCGGTGGCCGTCTTTCTGCTCATCTGGACCGGCATGGTCAGCAGTGAATCGCTGATCGACAAGCGTCGTTATGTGATCGTCGGCTGCTTCGCTGTCGCCATGTTCCTGACCCCGCCCGACGCTCTCTCCATGGCCATGCTGGCCGTGCCAATGTGGTTATTGTTTGAAGCCGGGCTATTTTTTGGCCGCATTATGGAAAAGCGCAAAGCGGTTGAAGCGGAAGCCAGTTAAGGCTTTCGCTTCACGTCTTTTATCTCCGGACTCCTTGTCCGATCTCTCCCCAAAAGCATTCTTCGCTCACTGAAAGAGCCCGCCTTGGCGACCTTCGTCCCACAGGGACTTCCTTTGCCCGTAGGTCGGGCTTTAGCCCGACGCTTTTCCTCGTGAATCGCAGATAGCGCCATTGCACGTTCAGTGCATTGTCTCTGATCGTGAAACGGAGAACTCTCGATGCTCACAATGGCGGGGATTTTTGTACTGTCGGGGATTCGGTGAGGTGCTTCGACTGGGTTGCTTCTTTTGTTTATTTGCTCAGACGTTGCGCCCTGCCGGCGGGGCCTTACTTTCCTTTGCATTCGCCAAAGGAAAGTAAGCAAAGGCAAAGCG
>JBOICI010000040.1:0-28823 GCA_050739955.1 Moraxellaceae bacterium | reverse complement strand
TGCAGAGAGTGAACTCAAAGCTCACCATTCGGCGGAAACGCTTCGCGGTTCCGCCCTACGGTCGCGGCACTGGTCCGCATACGGAATCACCGGCATATCCGAAGCAGATGCCGGCCGCGTGGGTAGGCGGGCTTACCCACCCTACGCACTTCTGCACCTACGGGCCGAGAGAAGTAAAAGACACCGAAGGTAATCGCGAGTCGCGAAGGCGCGAGCACCACCCGGACGCCATCCGCTATAGCAATGAACAGAGCCACAGAAGGGCTCTCCGCAGGAGTCGCCTTTCTTTGCTTACTTTCTTTAGGCGACATCCTCGCGTAGCGAGGTGAACGCCCGCTTTGTTGGGCGGCCCGAAGGGAGAGGCCGTAGGCCGAATAACCAAAGGAAAGTGAGGCCCGGTGCAACCGCAATCCCCTTATGGAATAAACAGCAGGTGCAACCCAGTCGGAGCACTTCACCGAATCCCCGACAGTACATAAATCCCCGCACTCCCGGGCATTGGATAAGCAAAAATCCGGAGCGCGTATACAGAGGCTGTGGGTAGGCAAAGGGAAGTGTCAGAAATGGTGGGTTACGCCGTGCACGGCTAACCCACCCTACGGCCCGGTCTACGGCCGAAAGGGGTCCCGCGGGACAAGAAACGCAGACCAAGGAACGCGTGCACAAAGTCTTCGCCTTTGCACACCCTACGAAAGAAAAAGTCACTGGGTCCCCGCCTTCGCGGGGACGACAGCACATGTAGAAAGTTAAGCGAGAAATCCCGTCCAATAAAAAAGGCCGCTTGCGCGGCCTTTTTTATTACAGAGAACGCAGCAGGAATTACTTCCAGCCTGTGATCTCGGCAATCGCCTGACCCAGCAACGCCGGGTTACGCACAGTCTTCACACCAGCGTCTTCCAGCGCCGCAAACTTTTCGTCTGCTGTGCCCTTGCCGCCGGAGATGATGGCGCCAGCATGGCCCATGCGCTTGCCGGCCGGAGCTGTTACGCCAGCGATGTAAGACACCACCGGCTTGGTCACATTGGCCTTGATGAAGGCAGCGGCTTCTTCTTCTGCGCTACCGCCGATCTCGCCCACCATGATGATGGCTTCGGTCTGCGGGTCGGCCTGGAAGAGCGCCAGTGCATCGATGAAAGTCGTGCCGGGAATCGGGTCACCACCGATACCGATACAGGTGCTCTGGCCGAAACCGAGATCGGTTGTCTGCTTCACAGCTTCATAAGTCAGTGTGCCGGAACGCGACACGATGCCAACCTTGCCGGGCAAGTGAATGCTGCCGGGCATGATGCCGATCTTGCATTCACCCGGGGTGATCACACCGGGGCAGTTCGGGCCGATCAGGGTGACACCGCCTTTGCGCACGATGTATTCCTTCACGAACAGCATGTCGATAGCAGGCACGCCTTCGGTGATGCAGACCACGAGCTTGATGCCAGCGTCCACGGCTTCCAAGATGGAATCCTTGGCGAAAGCAGCAGGCACATAAATCACGGAGGCTTCAGCACCGGTCTTGGCCACGGCTTCCTGCACGGTGTCGAACACCGGCAGACCGAGGTGGGTAGTACCGCCCTTGCCCGGCGTGACACCGCCGACCATCTTGGTACCGTAGGCAATGGCCTGCTCGGTGTGCAGCGTGCCCTGGGAGCCGGTGATGCCCTGGCAGATCACCTTGGTGTTCTTGTTGATCAATACACTCATTTTCTTAGCTCCTCTCAGGCCACAGTCTTCACGACAAGATCACCCGCTTCATTGAGCGAGGCTGCCGAGATGATGTTGAGACCGCTTTCTTTCAGCTTCTGTGCGCCCAGCTCGGCATTATTGCCTTCCAGACGTACGACCACGGGCACTTTCACGCCCACATCTTTCACTGCACCGATGATGCCTTCGGCAATCATGTCGCAGCGCACGATGCCGCCGAAAATATTGACCAGCACGGCCTTCACGGATTCATCGGAGAGGATGATCTTGAAAGCTTCTGTCACGCGCTCACGCGTTGCACCACCGCCTACATCGAGGAAGTTGGCAGGCTGGCCGCCCTTGAGCTTGATGATGTCCATGGTGGCCATGGCCAGACCGGCGCCATTCACCATGCAACCGATATTGCCTTCGAGCGCTACGTAGTTCAGTTCCCACTCGGCTGCACGACGCTCGCGCTCATCTTCCTGCGAGGGGTCATACATGGCCTTGAGCTTGGGCTGACGGAACAGGGCGTTGGAATCGATAACGATCTTGGCATCGAGGCAGTGCAGATTGCCTTCGGAGGTGATGACCAGCGGATTCACTTCCAGCAGAGCCATGTCCAGATCCACAAACATCTTGGTGAGGCCCGTGAAAATCTTCACGAACTGCTTCACCTGTTCAGGATTCAGGCCCAGCTTGTAGCCGAGATCGCGGCCCTGATAAGGCTGACCGCCAATCAGCGGATCAATCGTGGCCTTGTGAATCAGTTCCGGCGTTTCGTGAGCAATCTTTTCGATGTCCACGCCACCTTCGGTGGAGGCCATGAACACGATGCGGCGCGAAGCGCGATCGAGCACGGCACCGAGATAGAGTTCCTTCGCGATGTCGGTGCAGGTTTCGACCAGAATCTTGCTTACTGGCTGGCCCTTGGCATCCGTCTGATAGGTGACGAGATTGGTGCCGAGCTTGGCCTTGGCGAAAGCTTCCACTTCATCCAGCGTGGTGACGAGCTTGACGCCGCCAGCCTTACCGCGACCACCAGCATGCACCTGGGCCTTGACCACCCACTTGTTGCCACCGATGCGTTCAGCAGCGGCGCGTGCTTCTTCCGGCGAGGACGCCGCGAAGCCCTTGGAGACCGGCAGGCCGTATTCAGCGAAAAGCTGCTTACCCTGATACTCGTGAAGGTTCATTGTGTGATTACCATCTTGCGTTGCATGTCTGGCGCAGGATCACTGCGTCACCTTAGAAAATCATTCAAAGCCTGCTGCGCGTCGGCCCTGCTGCGTTAAGAGCAAGTTCGGAATGCTCATTTACTCTGAGTAAACTCCGCTTCCTCTCATGCTCTTGCCTGGCAGGTCTCTAGCTCGCGAGACTTTGAAAAGATTTTCTCCAACCCGTCGCCCGTTTTGGCGCCGGGCAAATCCCGAAAAAAAAGTGAGAGGGGAAAACCCGTCTCACTTTTTTCGTCTTACTTCTTTTTGCGCTGGATCGCGTGAATCGCACGACCATCCACCGACAGCGCGGCTTCGTGCACCACCTCGGAGAGGGTCGGGTGCGCGAATGTCATCAGCTGCAGATCTTCGATGGAAGCACCGAACTCCAGCGAGATCATGCCTTGATGCACGATGTCACCGGCATTGGGGCCGATCACATGCATGCCGAGCAGGCGATCCGTGGTGGCATCGGCCACAAACTTGACGAAGCCGGCGGTATCCGCCGCAGCCAGTGCACGGCCATTCACAGCAAAAGCAAACTGACCGGCTTTGACTTCAATGCCTTCAGCCTTGGCCTGCTCTTCGGTCTGACCCACCCAGGCGATTTCCGGATGCGTGTAAATCACACCGATGATGGTGTCGTAATTCACTTGCGCGTGATGACCACCGATCAGCTCGGCCACCATCATGCCTTCTTCCATGGCCTTGTGCGCCAGCATGGGGCCGCGCACGAGATCGCCAATGGCGTAAACGCCGGGTACGGAAGTGCGGCACTGATTATCCACGTGCACGAAGCGGCGCTCATCCAGCGTGATGCCGGAGTCAGCGGCCAGCAGACCGTCCGTGAAAGGACGACGGCCCACGGCCACGATGAGCCTGTCGAAAGTTTCCGAGTGCTCGCCGTCTTTATCAGTGTATTTCACCGCGACTTGCTTGCCCTTGGCTTCGGTACCGGTCACACGGGCACCGAGACGGATATCCAGACCCTGCTTACCGAGAATCTTCTGTGCTTCTTTGGCAATGGCCTTGTCGCAAGCCGGCAGGAAGGCATCAACCGCTTCCAGCACCACCACTTCAGCACCGAGGCGATTCCATACAGAACCGAGCTCGAGGCCGATCACGCCAGCACCGATCACGCCAAGACGCTTGGGCACATCCTGAAATTCCAGCGCGCCGGTGGAATCGACGATAACGTCTTCCACCAACTGGGCGACCGGAATATTCACGGGCACCGAGCCCGTGGCGAGAATGACATTATTCGCTTCAATGATTTCAGCAGCACCACCCGCCAGCGGCGTGAACTCCACTTTCTTGCCGGCCAGCAATTTGCCAGTGCCCTGCAACCAGGCGATGTTGTGGCCCTTGAAGAGCTGCGCAATACCGCCGGTGAGATTACCCACCACGGTGTCCTTGCGCGCCTGCATGGTTTTTACATCGAAAGAAACGTTATCGATCTTGATGCCGTGCGCCGCAAATTCATGGGCTGCATCGTGATATTTATGCGTGGAATCCAGCAGTGCCTTGGAGGGAATGCAACCCACATTGAGGCAGGTACCACCCAGCGCGGGCTTGTCTTTGTGTACGCGCTTTTCTATGCAGGCCACTTTAAGGCCCAGCTGTGCTGCACGGATGGCGGCTTCATAACCGCCGGGGCCGCCACCGATGACGACAACATCAAAACTCTGTGTCATGAGTCTGTCCCTTCCTTAAAGCAATCAATGAATAGGTCCAAGGTCATTCCCGCGCAAGCGGGAATCTTTTGGAGTTTTTCAGCCGCCGACCTCAGACCCTGCCAGCATTCACGAGATCCCCGCCTGCGCGGGGATGACAGGGCAAGCCCTGTCAGATTTCCAGCAACAGGCGTGCAGGATCTTCCACCAGTTCCTTGATGGCCACGAGGAAGCTCACAGCTTCTTTACCGTCGATAAGACGGTGATCGTAGGAAACAGCGAGATACATCATGGGCAGAATCACCACTTGGCCATTCACGGCCATGGGGCGTTCCTGAATCTTGTGCATACCGAGAATGGCGGTCTGCGGCGGGTTCAGAATGGGCGTGGAGAGCAAAGAGCCGAACACACCACCATTGGAAATGGTGAAAGTGCCACCGGTCATGTCTTCAATGGTGAGCTTGCCGTCTTTAGCCTTCTTGCCGAATTCGCCTACGGATTTTTCAATTTCCGCGAGGCTCATGTTTTCGGTATTGCGCAGGATGGGCACAACGAGACCACGATCAGACGACACGGCAACGCCGACGTCGTAGAAGCCGTGGTAGACGATGTCGTTGCCATCAATGGAAGCATTCACGGCCGGGAAACGCTTGAGGGCTTCCACCGCTGCCTTCACGAAGAAAGACATGAAGCCCAGACGTACACCGTGTGCTTTTTCAAACTTGTCGGCGTACTGCTTGCGCAAGGCCATCACCGGCGCCATGTTCACTTCATTGAACGTGGTCAGCATAGCGGTGGACTGCTTGGCTTCGAGCAGACGCTCGGCCACCTTGGCGCGCAGACGCGTCATGGGCACACGCTTTTCTACGCGCTCGCCCACGGCGACAGCAATCGCCTGTGCAGCCGGAGCCGGAGCGGCGGCCGGTGCAGCAGCTGGCGCTGCAGCGGGTTTCTTCAGATAGGCTTCTACGTCTTCCTTGGTGAGACGTCCGCCCTTGCCGGAACCGGTAATCTTGGCCGGGTCCAGATTGTTTTCTGCAATGAGCTTGCGCACAGCCGGGCTCAGCGCATCATCGCTGGCAGCGGCAGCCGCCGCCGGTGCAGCAGCGGCAGGTGCGGCGGCCGCAGCAGGAGCCGCCGAAGCAGCAGCGCCCGCTTCGAACAGCGCCAGCACTTCCTGCGACAGCACAGTGTCGCCTTCATTCTTCAGCACTTTGGCAATCACGCCATCAGCTGGCGCCACCACTTCGAGCACCACTTTGTCGGTTTCAATATCGACAATCAGCTCGTCACGCGAGACTGCTTCACCCGGCTTCTTGTGCCAGGTGGCCACGGTACCGTCCGCGACGGATTCGGGAAAAACCGGTGCCTTGATTTCGATGGCCATGTTCAGTTTCCTTGTCGTCTTTCTTGCTTGTCTGTTGTAGCTGATGAGCTGCTGTTTTATGCCTTGTTATGCCTTAAAGGCGTCTTCAATCAGTGCAGCCTGTTCTTTCGCATGCAGGTAAACCGAGCCGCAGGCTGGTGCTGCTGCGGAAGGACGTCCCGCATAGCGCACGCGCAGCTTTTCTTTCCAGTCCCGCACCACGTTATGCATATGGTGCTGGCTGCAATACCAAGCGCCCTGATTCATCGGCTCTTCCTGACACCACACTATGCTCTGGGCTTTCTTGTACGGCGCCAGTGCTTCGGCCAGCTTCTTTTCCGGGAAAGGATAAAGCTGTTCGATGCGGATGATGGCGATGTCGTTGCGCTTTTGTTCGCGACGCTTTTCCAGCAGATCGTAGTAAACCTTGCCGCCGCAGAGCACGACATGCGTGACATCGGCAGGCTTGATCTCGTCGATTTCTGGAATCACGGTCTGGAACTGACCCTGGGCCAGATCTTCCAGTGTGCTCACAGCAAGCTTGTGACGCAGCAAGCTCTTGGGCGACATGATGATCAGCGGCTTGCGCAGCGGGCGCACGGCCTGACGGCGCAGCAGATGGAAAATCTGTGCCGGCGTAGTGGGCGTGCACACCTGCATATTGTGCTCGGCACAGAGCTGCAGGAAACGTTCAAGACGTGCGGAAGAATGTTCCGGGCCCTGACCTTCAAAACCGTGCGGCAAGAGCAGTGTGAGGCCGCAGAGACGCTCCCACTTGGTTTCACCGGAGGAGATGAACTGATCAATCACCACCTGCGCACCGTTGGCGAAATCGCCGAACTGCGCTTCCCAGATGATGAGGGACTTGGGCGCCGTGGTGGCATAGCCGTATTCAAAGGCCAGCACTGCTTCTTCCGAGAGCAGCGAATCGTAGATTTCGAATTTCGGGAAATTCGCATCCAGATTCTGCAGCGGAATGTAGCGCGAGCCATCTTTCTGGTTATGCAGAATGGCGTGACGGTGCGAGAAGGTACCGCGACCTACGTCCTGGCCGGTGAGACGCAGAAAATAACCTTCATTCAGTATGGTGGCGTAAGCCAGCGTTTCCGCCGCGCCCCAGTTAAACTCGAGATTGCCCGCCCACATACGCGAGCGATCTTCCATCACCTTCTGCACCTGCTTCTGCATGACGAAGGTTTCCGGCATTTTTTCCAGCTTCTTGCCGAGCTCCTGCAGCGTCTTCAGCGGGACACTGGTATCGAACTCATCCACCACGGCATGGCCGAGATAGGGCGACCAATCCACAAACAGTGATTTATTGGGTTCACGCACCAACGCCTTCACCACATGCTGACCGGCTTCGAGCGCCCTGCGGTACTCCTCCACCATATCGTCTGACTTGGTCTTTTCGATCACGCCAGACGCAGCCAGCTTGTCGGCATAGAGCGTACGCGTGGTCGGCAGCTTGGTAATGACCTGATACATCAAGGGCTGCGTGGCCGAAGGCTCATCGGCCTCGTTATGGCCACGACGGCGATAACAGATGATGTCGATGACGACGTCTTTGCTGAATTCCATACGGAAATCCAGCGCCAGCTGCGTCACAAAGAACACGGCCTCAGGATCATCGCCGTTCACATGGAAAATCGGCGCCTGCACCATCTTGGCAACGTCGGTGCAGTATTCGGTGGAGCGTGCATCGTCTTGCCTGCTGGTGGTGAAGCCCACCTGATTATTGACGATGATGTGCACCGTGCCGCCCGTGTAATAACCACGGGTCTGCGACATCTGGAAGGTTTCCATCACTACGCCCTGCCCGGCAAATGCAGCATCACCGTGCACATTGATGGGCAGCACCTGACGACCCTTGTCATCCTGGCGGCGATCCTGACGGGCACGCACCGAGCCTTCGACCACGGGTGAAACAATTTCCAGATGGGAAGGATTAAAGGCCATGGCCAGATGCACTTCGCCACCCGGCGTCATCACATTGGAGGAGTAGCCCTGGTGGTACTTCACATCACCGGAACCACTCTTGGTGACGCTTTTGCCTTCAAATTCGCTGAACAGATCGCCCGGATTCTTGCCGAGGATATTCACCAGCACATTAAGACGGCCACGGTGGGCCATGCCGATGACGACTTCCTTGATGCCGTAAGAGCCACCGCGCTGGATGAGCTCGTCCACCAGCGGAATCAGGGCTTCGCCGCCTTCCAGACCGAAACGCTTGGCGCCGGCGAAACGCGTGCCCAGGAATTTTTCCAGACCTTCGGCGGCGGTCATGCGCTCTAGCACATGCTTCTTGGTATCGGCCGAGAAATTCGGATTGCCACGCACGCTTTCCAGACGCTGTTGTATCCAGCGCTTTTCAGCGGTGTTGACGATGTGCATGTATTCGGAGCCGATGGAGCCGCAGTAAATGGCATCCATGGCCTGCACCATTTCACCCAGCGTGCACTCTTCCTTGCCGATGGCGAGGTTGCCGGTATTGAAAACGGTATTGAGATCGGCCGGGCTCAGACCGTGAGCGGCGAGATCCAGATCCGGCACGGTTTCGCGCTGCATGAGCCCAAGCGGATCGAGCTTGGCGCGCTGATGACCACGGTTGCGATAACCGGCAATGAGCTGCAGCACCGCCACCTGGCGACGCTCGTGCTCAGTACTGACACGGCTGGTGGGCAATGCGCGGGCGCGGGAAGAATTCTTGGCCAACAGCAGGAATTGCTCACGTACACCCTTATGCGGGGTGTCCTGGGCAACACCGTCGACACGGGGAAGCTTTTCAAAATAGCTGCGCCAGTCTTCCGGCACCGCTTGGGGGGAAACAAGAAACTGTTCGTAGAGCTCTTCGACGTAAGCTGCGTTTTCTGCCGAGAGTTGGGAGGTACTCCACTGGCGCAGCATTTGCCCGTCTTGCATGACTGATCATTCCTGCTTAAGAGAAGTTCCGCCACAGATTCTCAATGACTGTGATCGGGAGCTATTTCGCCTTCTCTTTACCTTGACCCGCGATGCCTTGGTAAGGCGTCGCGACCTGCAACTCGCACCAGTCTGGCTGCGGATTGCGTAAACAGCTGCCTCATGCCGCGGTTGACGGCAAATAGGCTGGATGGCATTGCCATCTGGCTCGGCCGGCACGGCCTGATGGGTACATCCCATACCATTAGGTACGACGTTGTACCCGGAGATACCGGCCAGCGCGGCCAGTATTCTGCACCCGTTGGCCACTAAGGGCTACCGGGCAAATGCTCACGGACGGATGCCCTGAGCTGATTTAACAAACATCCTGTTTGAAACGAAGTGCTGGCAACATCGCCAGCCACCGCAACACACAGGGACGGCCCGCCGGCAAAAAGCCGGCAGGCCACCAGAACTTAAGCGCCCTGGCTCAGCAACATATTGCGGATATGACCGATGGCCTTGGTGGGATTGAGTCCCTTGGGGCAAACGCTCACGCAGTTCATGATGCCGCGGCAACGGAAAATACTGAAGGGATCATCCAGCTTGGCCAGACGCTCAGCCGTTGCTGTATCACGGCTGTCCGCCAAAAAGCGGTAAGCCTGGATAAGCGCCGACGGACCGAGGAATTTATCCGGATTCCACCAGTAAGACGGGCACGCCGTGGAGCAGCAGGCACACAGGATGCACTCGTAGAGGCCGTCCAGCTTTTCACGATCTTCCGGCGACTGCAGGCGCTCCTTGGCAGGGGCCGGCGTCTCGTTGATCAGGTAGGGCTGCACCTTCTCGTACTGGTTGTAGAACATGCCCATATCGACCACGAGATCACGGATGACGGGCAGACCCGGCAGCGGCTTGATCACGATCTTCTTGGGCAGCGTCTTCATATTGATGAGACAGGCCAGACCGTTCTTGCCGTTGATGTTCATACCGTCGGAACCGCAAATACCTTCGCGGCAGGAACGGCGGAAGCTTAAGGACTCGTCCATCTGCTTCAGCTTGATCAAGGCATCCAGCAGCATGCGCTCATGACCGTCGAGCGTGAGCTCGTAGGTCTGCATATAGGGAGCTGCGTCCTTGTCCGGATCGTAGCGATAAACTTCGAAAATACGCACTTCACTCATGGCTTGTGCCTCACTCAAAATGCCTTGTTTGCACGCATTGCGGCACACGGATGTGCCGCCCGCGAATCCGTTGCTTGCAACGGATTCGGCGTGAGCCTGATACGGACATGTGCCGGATCAGGCGTTGCCCGGCAAATTCCGGAAGGATTTGCCGGGCTGTCGATCAGAAAGTGCGCGGTTTCGGCGGAACGGATTCCACGGTCAGCGGGATCAACTTCACCGGCTTGTATTCGAGACGGTTGCCGTCCTTGAACCACAAGGTGTGCTTCATCCACTCCTTGTCGTTACGGCCCAGCGGGTGATCAGGGTCCGTCACCGGACGCTCGTAATCCACCACAGTGTGCGCACCACGGCACTCTTTACGGGCAGCGGCGGAAATCATCGTGGCCTTGGCGGCTTCGATAAGATTTTCCAGTTCCAGTGCCTCGATACGGCCGGTGTTGAACACCTGCGACTTGTCCTTAAGATGGATGCCGGCAACGCGCTTCTCGATTTCGAGAATGCTTTCCACACCCTTATCCATCATCTCCTGCGTACGGAACACGCCGGCGTGGTTCTGCATGCTGCGACGCATGTCATTCGCCACGTCCTGGCCGTATTCGCCCGACTTGGAGCTGTCGAGACGCGCAATACGAGCCAAGGTTGCATCCAGCGCATCTTTCGGCAGCGACTTGTGCGAAGCGGGTTCGCGGCTGACGTGCTCGATGATGTGCTCACCGGCCGCCTTGCCGAAGACGATGAGATCCAGCAGTGAGTTGGTACCGAGGCGGTTGGCGCCGTGCACGGATACGCAGGAGCATTCGCCGATGGCATAGAAACCGTTGACCACGGAGCTGGGGTTGCCGTTTTTCGGCGTTACCACTTGGCCGTGGATATTGGTCGGGATACCGCCCATTTGGTAATGGATGGTGGGCACAACCGGAATCGCTTCCTTGGTGCAATCCACATTGGCGAAGTTCTTGCCGATTTCATAAACCGACGGCAAACGCTTGTGGATGGTCTCGGCACCGAGATGCGTGAGATCCAGCACCACATAATCGCCATTAGGACCACAACCGCGGCCTTCCTTGATTTCCTGGTCCATGGAGCGGGACACGAAATCGCGGGGCGCGAGATCCTTCAGATTGGGGGCATAACGCTCCATGAAGCGCTCGCCATTCTTGTTACGCAGCAGACCGCCTTCACCACGGCAACCTTCGGTCAGCAGCACACCGGCACCGGCTACGCCCGTCGGGTGGAACTGCCAGAACTCCATGTCCTGCAGGGGAATGCCAGCGCGTGCGGCCATGCCGAGGCCATCACCGGTGTTGATGAAGGCATTGGTGGAAGCCTGATAGATACGGCCGGCACCGCCGGTAGCAAACAGGGTGGCCTTGGCCTGGAACACGGCGATATTGCCGGTGGCCAGATCAATACCGGTGACACCCAGCACTTCGCCGTCGGCATCACGCACCAGATCCAGTGCAATCCATTCCACGAAGAACTGGGTCTTGGCGGCGAGATTGCCCTGATACAGGGTGTGCAAGAGCGCATGGCCGGTACGGTCGGCGGCGGCGCAGGCACGCTGCACCGGCTTTTCACCGTAGTTAGAGGTATGACCACCGAAAGGACGCTGGTAGATGGTGCCGTCAGCGTTACGGTCGAAGGGCATGCCCATGTGTTCGAGCTCGTACACCACCTTGGGGGCTTCACGGCACATGAACTCGATGGCGTCTTGATCGCCCAGCCAATCCGAGCCCTTCACGGTGTCGTAGAAGTGGTAGTGCCAATTGTCTTCGCTCATATTGCCCAGCGAAGCGCCGATGCCACCCTGCGCTGCCACGGTGTGGGAGCGCGTCGGGAAGACTTTGGTGAGCACTGCCACCTTGAGACCGGCGCGTGCCAGCTGCAGCGAGGCACGCATGCCCGAGCCGCCGCCGCCAACGATCACGGCATCAAATGTAAGGGTGGGAATATTGCTTGCCTTGATGCTGCTGGCCATGAATCAGTTCCCCCACAGGATCTGGATGCCCCAGACCACGTATACAAAAATGAAGAGCGCCATACCGGTCTGGAACACCAGGCGAATGACACTGGCCTTAGCGCCCATTTGACGTTCGGTGATGTAGTCGGTGAACACCGTCCACAGACCGATCCAGGCATGGGCGGCCAGCGCCAGAATGGCCAGCAGCGTGAAAATGCGCATGGCCGTGCTGCTCATCAAGGCGTACCAGTCGCTGAAGTACACGCCTTTGCTGCACAGCAGATAGCCCACGATGAAGAGGAAGTAGGCGCCGAGGATGTAGGCGCTAACGCGTTGTACCAGCCAGTCGGACAGACCGGAGCGGCTGAAGCTCGTTGCACTGTTTCTCATCAGAGCACCATCCACAGGAAAGCGAGGGCGATGAAGACGCCGGAGGCTGCCAGTGCTGCCCAAGCGAAGTTGCGACCGCCCTGCAGCGATTCGCCAATGCCGAAGTCCTGGAGCAGATGTTTGCTACCAACGATGAAGTGGTAAACCAGACCAGCCAGAGCAATAAAGACCAGACCGCCACCGATGAAACCACCCAGGATGTCGTCTTTGACATGCTGGAACGCCGTTTCGGAGGTCAGGGATTCCTGCAGGATATAAAGCAGGACAGGTATCAACAGAAAGATCACCACGCCCGAGATGCGATGCAGAATGGAGGCGATGGCGACTGGCGACTTCAGATTGACCAGTAGGACGGTGGACAAACTGAGATTGACGGGTCGATTGCTTTTCACAGCGTTGTTCCTGTGGGGAGCCCGGTAGCACACACTGCCGGACTAGTACCTAAGGGAAAATGCGGGTGTTGCGGCAAGCCATTGAAAAGCCTTGAGTTTTCAAGACATTCCCGGTCGGCCAGAAACCGGCCGGGAAGTATAATCCTGCACAAATTCAATTACAAACCCGTAACGAGAGGAAAGTTGCGCTCTTACAGGGGCTTGCGTGCGCCAGCATGAAGCAGCCGCTTGTTTATCGGACGGAAGTGGCATCGTCGCGGTGCAGAGTTCGGAAATGTCGCCATAAATCTCCCTCGCGCCGCAGCGGCGACTGCAAGGTCATGGCGACCCCGCGCTAACTTCGTGTTTTTCCGGAGGAATCTCGGAAAGAAGACGTGAGCTTTGATTGACAAAATCGGCCCACAAATTAAGCTAGCGCGCCTTCCCAAAGTGTTTCGCAATAGCCGGTCCCGGCAGCACCGCCGCTTCAGGTTCACTCTGCATGCTTTGGTCGTGCTGAAACTTCTCTTAACCAAGGAGATTGCCATGTCGGGCAAAAAAGCCACTCTCACGATCGGTGACGCATCGATTGATCTGCCCGTTTCCTCGGGAACACTCGGTCCTGACGTCATTGACGTAAAGGACGTGCTCGCCCAGGGCTACTTCACCTATGACCCGGGTTTCATGGCCACGGCGGCTTGCGAATCCAAGATCACCTTCATCGACGGCGACAAGGGCATCCTGCTGCACCGCGGCTACCCTATCGACCAGTTGGCGACTGAATCCGACTATCTCGAAACCTGCTATCTACTGCTCAACGGCGAACTGCCGAATGCTGAGCAGAAGGCCGATTTCGTGGCTCGCGTCACCCAGCACACCATGGTGCACGAGCAGTTGCAGTTCTTTTACCGCGGTTTCCGTCGTGATGCGCATCCCATGGCCGTCATGTGCGGCGTGGTGGGTGCTCTCTCTGCCTTCTATCACGACAATCTCGACATCAATAATGCCGAGCACCGTCGCATTGCGGCTATCCGTCTCATCGCCAAGATGCCGACGATTGCCGCCATGAGCTACAAGTACAACGCTGGTCAGCCCTTCGTGTACCCGGACAACAAGCTCGATTACGCCAGCAACTTCCTGCGCATGATGTTTGCCGTGCCCTGCGAGGAATATGTGGTCAATCCGGTGGTCGCCAAGGCCATGGACCGCATCTTCATCCTGCACGCCGATCACGAGCAGAACGCGTCCACTTCCACCGTGCGTCTGACCGGCTCCACCGGTGCCAATCCTTACGCCTGTATCGCGGCCGGTATCGCTGCGCTCTGGGGCCCGGCCCATGGCGGCGCTAACGAAGCCGTATTGAAGATGCTGGATGAGATCGGTGATGTCTCTAATCTCGACAAGTTCCTGGCCAAGGCCAAGGACAAGAACGATCCCTTCAAGCTCATGGGCTTTGGTCACCGCGTGTACAAGAACTTCGATCCACGCGCCAAGGTAATGAAGCAGACCTGCGATGAAGTGCTGGCCGCTCTCGGCATCAATGATCCGCAGCTCGAACTCGCCATGAAGCTGGAAGAAGCTGCACGTAACGATCCCTACTTCGTGGAGCGCAAGCTCTACCCGAATGTGGATTTCTACTCCGGCATCATCCTCAAGGCTATCGGCATCCCGACTTCCATGTTCACCGTGATCTTCGCCCTCGCGCGTACCGTGGGCTGGATTTCGCACTGGTCGGAAATGCACTCCGCTCCGTACAAGATCGGCCGTCCGCGCCAGCTCTACACGGGCTCGGTGCAGCGTGATTTTGTAGCACTGAACAAGCGCTGAAATCTGGCGCTCGCTCATGAAAAAGGCCGCTGATGCGGCCTTTTTCATTTCTGTTATTCCCACATTTGTGACACCGGCAGATGACAGCTCCCGGCAGCTTTGCTAAAAGCAGGGAAAACCACAGGGATGCTGCCATGACTGAACACTCTCCCCTTCCTCCTGAGCCTGTCAGTACCGCAACCGGCAAAACCCTGAGCCTGATGCTGGCTGCCTTCTTGCTGCTAATCGGCGTGATCAGTCTTGCCCTCATCTGGGGTTATGGCGATCTCGAAACCCTGCTGCGCATCACGGTCAGCTTCCTTGTGGTGGCCCTGCTCATTGGCGCTGGCATGATGATGGCGCGCCGACAATAGCTTTCCGTTTTTTACACACCTGCGTTTACGCATCTCAGCCTACAAGCCCAGCTTACAAACCTCAGCGAGCGTTTCACGATGAGCGCAGCCGCCTTTATCGGTCTCGGCACCATGGGCTACCCCATGGCCGGTCATCTTGTCCGGCACGGACACCTGGTTACCGTTTTCAATCGCAGCACCAGCACCGCCGAAAAATGGTGCCATGAATATCAGGGGCAAAGAGCCGACAGTCCCGCTGCTGCTGCACGCAACGCTGATATTGTTTTTACTTGCGTGGGTAATGACACGGATTTGCGCGAAGTGGTGCTGGGTCCGCAGGGCATTATTCACGGCCTGAAAAAAAATGCGGTACTGGTGGATCACTCCACGGTTTCCGCGACGGTGTCTCGCGAGATCGCCGCAGCGCTCGCGGAAAAATCAGCCGGCTTTATAGATGCACCGGTCTCTGGCGGACAGCAAGGTGCCATCAATGGCCAGCTCACCATCATGTGCGGTGGCAACAGTCCTATTTTTGAAAATGTACGCCCCGTGCTCGACAGCTATGCCAAAGCCGTCACGCTGATAGGCCCCACGGGCTCTGGTCAGCTCGCCAAAATGGTCAACCAGATTTGCGTGGCCGGACTGGTGGAGGCCTTGGCCGAGGGCATGAATTTCGCGGAAAAAGCTGGACTGGATGTGCAGACAGTCATGAATGCTATCTCGCAAGGTGCAGCCTCCAGCTGGCAGATGGTGAATCGCCACAAAACCATGATTGCCGGTGAGTACGAACATGGTTTCGCGGTGGACTGGATGCGCAAAGATTTGTCCATCTGTCTGGAGGAAGCGCAAAAGCTGGGTGCCGCCCTACCGGTAACGCAAACCGTCGATCAGTTGTATGCCGAGGTACAGAGCATGGGTGGCGGCCGCTGGGATACCTCCAGCCTGCTGGCGCGCTTGAAAAAATCCTGATGCCGCAGGGCAAATGTCATCGGACGTGCCTAGACTCAGGCCAGCGTTTTCTCCCTCATCATCACAACAAATCCGAGGACATCACCATGATCAAATCCCTGTTGACCGCTCTTGGCCTCACGGCATGTCTCCTAGGCACGGCGGCACATGCTGACGATGCCAAGAAAGCGCCGACCGCCCAGCAAGAGCGCATGAAAGACTGCAATGGCAAAGCCGAAGGTAAAAAAGGTGACGAGCGCAAAACCTTTATGAGCAACTGCCTTTCCGGCAAACCCGCTCCCGATGCCGCCAAGGCCGTTAGCCCACAGCAGCAGCGCATGAAAGACTGCAATGGCAAAGCCGAGGGTAAAAAAGGTGACGAGCGCAAAACCTTTATGAGCAACTGCCTTTCCGGCAAGCCCGCCCCGGAAGCCGCCAAGGCCGTCACCCCGCAGCAACAGCACATGAAAGACTGCAATGCCAAAGCCGCAGGCAAAAAGGGTGACGAACGCAAAACCTTTATGAGCGGCTGCCTCAAAGGCTGAAGTCTTCTTTACCTGTCTCTCCTGCAAAAAGCCCGCAGCAGCGGGCTTTTTGCATTTTTGTAAGCAGAGCCCGGTCGTCTGTTAATCGGTAGAACACCCGGATATGCTGCTGAAACCCCTTGGCCCTGGCGCTAGAATCGCGCCGACGCCATCCAGTCACCCAGGATGACGACAAGGGACTGTAGCAACACGAGGACGAGCCACAATGAAAATAACGCTCGCCGTGGTCATTCTGCTTCTGGGGAACGGACTGGCATATGGCAAGGAAGGCAATAACCAACGCGAGGACTGCAGCCAGCGCGCAGACGGCACCAGCGGCAATGAACGTACCCGTATCATCAGTGCCTGTATCAAGCACAATTCCAACATCAACGTCATGCCTCCGACGCTACAACGCATGACCGACTGCAATCGCAAGGCTGGCGAAATGACAGGTGATAGTCGCGTGAAATTTGTCGACGCCTGTATGCAGGAATCCTGAAACCCCACCACTCAAAAACCTCATAAAAAAAAGCCCGCTGATGCGGGCTTTTTTTATGCATCAGCGGCACATCATTTTTCAATGATGGCGACCACACCCTGACCACCTGCAGCGCAGATGGACACGAGCACGCGACCCGAGCCTTTTTCGTTCAGCAGCTTAGCCGCCGCCGCCACGATACGGCCGCCGGTAGCGGCAAAGGGATGGCCTGCCGCCAGCGAAGAACCATTCACGTTCAGCTTGGCGCGATCAATAGAACCCAGCGCCTTTTTCAGCCCCAGACGTTCCTTGCAGGCCTTCTCGTCTTCCCAGAACTTGAGAGTTGAGAGCACTTGCCCTGCAAACGCTTCGTGGATTTCATAGAAATCGAAATCCTGCAGAGTCAGACCCACACGCTCCAGCATGCGCGGCACGGCATAGGCTGGCGCCAGCAGCAGGCCTTCTTTTTTATGCACGAAATCAACAGCAGCCGTTTCCACCGTGGTGATATAGGCCAGCACCGGCAGATTATGTGCGCGGGCCCACTCTTCGGAGGCCAGCAACACCACGGAAGCACCATCGGTCAGCGGCGTGGAATTACCCGCCGTCATCGTGCCCGTCTCGCGATCACCAAAAGCCGGCTTCAACGTGGCCAGCTTTTCAATCGTGGAACCAGGACGCAGATTGTCGTCACGCTCAAGACCCATATACGGCGTCATGAGATCGGCCATAAAGCCGCGCTCGTAGGCAGCCGCCATATTCTTGTGACTCAGATAAGCCAGTTCATCCTGCGCCTCACGGGCAATGCCCCACTCCGCCGTAGTGATGGCCTGATGCTCGCCCATGGACAGACCGGTACGCGGCTCGCCATTAGCGGGAATTTCCAGACCCATCATGCCGGGGCGGAACTTGGCGATAGCGGCCAGACGCTGCTTATTGTCCTTAGCGCGATTCAGGCTGAGCAGGAACTGACGCAGGCCTTCGCCCACACCAATCGGGGCATCAGAGGTCGTATCCACGCCGCCGCCTATACCGACGTCGATCTGGCCAGTGGCAATTTTGTTGGCGATGTAATTGATGGCCTGAAGGCCCGTGCCGCAAGCCTGCTGGATATCGCAGGCCGGAGTTTCCGGGGCCAGCTTGGTGTTGAGCACGGATTCACGCGTCATATTGAAATCACGCGAGAGCTTGAGCACAGCTCCGGCAGCGACTTCACCCAAACGCTCACCTTCCAGCTTGTAGCGGGCGATCAGACCGTCCAAGGCGGCAGTCAGCATGTCGATATTGGAGGCAGTGGCGAATGCACCGTTGGAACGGGCAAAGGGAATGCGGTTGCCACCGATGATGGCGACACGGCGAAGCGTGGTCATGACGGGTACTCCTGGCTGATTTTCCAATGGCGCGCACCCTAGCATAGAAAAAAGACCCGGAATTGGCAGACTAGGCGGTCTTGGGATGGCGCAAGGGCAAATGTGACAGCCACGGGCTTTTGTTAGCCTGCCGCCCGTTTTGAAGCCACTTGCAGGCCCTGTTCTCCTGCCTGCTTGTCGTGCTGGATTGTCATGCGCCGAACATGCACACGGTGTAAGGCATTAGAGGCAGACAGCGCACTTTCACAAAAGCTGGCCACTATGGCTTTCTTTTCTTAGAGTGTTCGCCTCCCCTGCCCGCCACCGCTTCGGCCCTGTTTTTGAAACACCTGGCTATGTCTTGCTTCCCCTTTTTGGAAGCAGCTCGCCAGCCAAGCCTCCACGATGCACGCACCTCGCGTAAGGACCTGATCATGAGTGACCGTTATACACAGTTCGCGAATTCCCCCCTCGGCCGCCTGCTGGCCAAGAATCTCGGCCTGCCGCAGCCGGTGAAACTGGATCGCTATGAAGCCGGTGCTCCGGTCATCAGTGGCAGCGTACGTTTTGGTGCCGCCAATTCCGGCTCTATCGCCACCGCCGTTGAAGGCGTGCTGAAGAATATCGGTGCCAGCGTAAATAATGGTCCGGTGAGCGCTGAGAGCGATGTCAAATTCAAGGCCGTTATTTTTGACGCCAGCGGCGTGAAAGACAGCACCGACCTCATCAAGGTGTATGAGTTTTTCAAACCGGTGATGCGCAATCTGGAAAACTGCGCCCGCCTCATCGTTATCGGCCTGACGCCAGAAGCCGCTGAAAGCCCGCGTTACGCCACGGCACAGCGCGCACTCGAGGGCTTTACGCGTTCGCTGGGTAAGGAAGTGAAAAAAGGCGGCAGCGCACAGCTGCTTTATGTCGCGCCCGGTGCAGAAGACCAGTTGGAATCCAGCCTGCGCTTTTTCCTCTCGCCGCGTTCGGCTTATGTGTCTGCTCAGGTTGTGCGTATCTCCGCCTCCGGCACACAGGCCAAGCTGGACTGGAACAAGCCGCTGGCCGGCAAAGTGGCTCTGGTCACTGGTGCTTCGCGCGGCATTGGTGAAGCCATTGCCAAAACACTGGCTCGCGATGGCGCCCATGTGATTGGCTTGGACATTCCGCAGTTGGCTGACGATCTGAAGGTGGTCACCAGCCTTATCGGTGGCTCCGCTTTCGCCGGCGACATCACTGCGCCTGATGCGCCGCAGAAAATTGCTGCCTACCTCAAAGAAAACCACGGTGGCGTGGACATCGTTGTGCACAACGCCGGTGTTACCCGCGACAAGACACTCGCCAATATGACTGAGCAGCAGTGGAATATGGTGCTCAATATCAATCTCTCCTCCGAAGAGCGCATCAATGATGAGCTGCTCGCGCAGGGCGTGATCAAAGAGAACGGCCGCATCATCTGCGTCTCCTCCATTTCCGGTATCGCCGGCAATATGGGCCAGAGCAACTATGGCATGAGCAAGGCCGGCGTTATCGGCATGGTGCAGTCCATGGCTCCGGTGGTGGCAAAGAAAAGCATCACCATCAATGCCGTGGCCCCGGGCTTTATCGAAACCGCTATGACTGCCGCCATTCCGTTTGCCATTCGCGAAGCCGGTCGCCGTATGAACTCCATGTCGCAGGGCGGTCTGCCGGTGGATGTGGCAGAAACGATTGCTTGGTACGCCAGCCCGGCTTCTGCCGGCCTGAATGGAAACATTGTTCGTGTGTGCGGCCAGTCCCTGATCGGCGCTTGATCAAAGCCGCGCCCGGAGGCGCATTGCGGCGTTAAATGCGCCTGTTCGCCATGCTCACTTACGACTTGTAAATTCCGCTGGCGAACAGGCTTTTTGCCTTGCACTGCAGCCACCGGTCACGGTTTGAATGAGTGAAATAAGCACTCATCAAATGAAGGAGTATTGAAAATGTCCGTTCGCGAAATGAACGCTCCTACCAACACTGCCACACTGTATTCGCGTGCTGTGCTGGGTGCCATTACCGGCCGCAGTGGCAAGGAATTGCCGGCGCTGACGCTGGTGATGCGCGATGTAAAAATAGATCGCAAACATCTTGCCGCCTATAACCGTGTGTGCGGCTTTCCGCAGCGCGAGACCCTGCCCGTTACCTATCCCTTCGTGCTGGCTTTCCCACTGCATCTGGAAATCATCACTGACCCCGGCTTTCCCTATGCCGCCATGGGTCTCGTGCATATCCAGAACAGCATCACCCAGCATCGTCCTATCAATGCCTCTGAAGTACTGAGCATGAAAGTGCATGTCGCCAATCTGCGCCCGCATGAAAAAGGCGTGCAGTTCGACATCGTCACCGAGCTCACTTCCGGCAGCGAAGTGGTCTGGGAATCGGCCAGTACCATGCTGCGCCGTGGCGCAGGTGGTAGCGCCGGCGAAAGCAAACCAGCCGCCGCCAAGACCGCGGCGGCCAAAACCATTTCTAATGTGCAGTGGGTGGTGCCCGGCGATATCGGCCGTCGTTATGGCGCCATCTCTGGCGACCGTAATCCCATTCATATGTACGCCTTCACCGCCAAGCTCTTCGGCTTTCCGCGCGCCATTGCTCATGGCATGTGGAGCAAGGCACGTTGCCTAGCCGCACTCGATGGCCGTCTGCCCGACCGCTACACGGTCGACGTGCAATTCAAACTGCCGGTGCTCTTGCCCGCCAAGGTTGCGTTCAATTCCGAACCACAGGCCAATGGCGGCTTCACCTTCAGCTTGGGCGATGCCAAATCCGGCAAGCCGCACCTGGCTGGCGTGATCACCGTTTGAATGCTTTCGAGCTGACATAAAAAAGCCCGCAGATGCGGGCTTTTTTATTCGATATACCACTGTTTTCGTAGGTCGGGCTTCAGCCCGACGCTGCTGCAATAGCAAGGCCGCTGTCGGACTAAAGTCCGACCTACAAGAACTCCGACCTAGAAATAGAGAAAATCAGGCACGCAACCACTGCAAGATAAGTTCAGGCAAGGAGTCCACCGCACGTATGGCCGCCGTATTGAGCTGCCAGAGACGCATATCACCAAAGGGGGTGCCTATGCCGTAATTCACCACATAGCCCACCGCCAGCTCACGCGAAGGATCACACCAGGCGCCAGAGCCGCCATAACCGAAATGGCCAAAAGCATTTGGCGTGCGCGGCCCGGTAGTGAACACACGGTGATAACCCATACGCCAGCGCATGGGCAGCGGAATCACCGCACCGCGCGCCGTATTCTGCAAACGAGAAATGTCACGAACCGTGCTGGATGACATCAAACGCACGCCATCAAGTTCGCCACCATGACCAAGGGCTGCATAAATTTTCGCTAATGAGCGCGCGTTGAACATGCCACCCGCGCCCGGAATGCAAGCCTGCACAGTTTCCGGTGCACTCCAATCAAAGCTCGCCATGCCATGCGGCACCATGGCCTGCAAAGTGGAGTCCGGATCAAAACCGGAAAGACGCAAACCCTTGTCGATAATCTGCTGCGCCAGCGGTGTTTTCTTGACGCGTTTGGGCTGCGCCGGATCGCGTGGCTTTTTTTCCGGCACGATGAGCTTGGCGCAACGCCCCAGCTCGCTTTCGGGCACACCGATGAAGCAGCCATCCAGTTGCAACGGCTCGCTGAGCTCTTCGCGCAACACTTGCGCCAGCGGCTTGCCGGCTACCTTTTCCACCAGACCGCCCACCAGCCAGCCGTAGGTGAGTGCGTGATAACCATTGCGCTCACCCGGCGCATGCGCCGGCGCTGCCGCTTCCATCAGTTTCAGCATATGCGGCCAGTCGCGCATTTCGGCGGCATCGGCAATCAGGCCACGCACGGGATAAAGCCCCGCCTCATGACACAGCAGTTGTCGCACCGTGATGGCGGCCTTGCCGTTTTGTGCAAAAGCCGGCCAGTACGTGGCCACGGGGCGGTCGTATTCCACCTCGCCGCGGCTGGCCAGAATATGCAGCAGCGTGGAAACAATACCCTTGGTGGTGGAAAACGACAGTGACAGCGTATCCGCCGTCCACGGTGTGCCCTCACGATTACGGCTGCCACCCCAGATATCGATCACGCGCTGGCCACGGTGATAAATGCACAGCGCCGCACCGCCGGCGCCACGCTGTGGCAATTGCTGCCGGAATGTCTGAGCCACACCGCGAAAATCCGGATGGATATAGCCTTCAATCACAGTCCTGCTCCTCTGAAGTATGGGATGGCCGCTGATTTAGCATGAGCGCCCCCGTGGGCCTGTTGACTCTATTTTCATCACGCCTGTTGTGCTTGGGAAAGCGGCACTCAAGGCGCGAGGAGTACAGTTTGGTAACTCCAAACAAGCGACAAGCAACGCGGAATGCCGCTTTCCCAAGCACAACCCGAAGGGCTGGGCCTGATTTTCCGCTCTGCAGCGTTGTCTGTCGCTGGTGTAGCGATGCTACACCGCGCTTCTTCCGCCTTGCAGACCATAAAATCAACTCCCAGCAGGCATGATGAAAATAGAGTTAACAGGCCCTAAGCTATGGCACAACCATTTTGCCGGGCTGTCATCGCTGCCGTGCCGTCTCCCCGCCTCACTCTGCTCCTGCTGCCTGTCCTCACGCTGGCCGCCATCGCGCTGGCGCTCGCCTGGGGCAGCGGCGATCTCGGCCCTATGGCCTCCGAAGTGTTGTGGCAGTTGCGCCTGCCACGCGTGCTGCTGGCCACACTGACCGGCGCCACGCTCGCGCTCTCTGGCCTTCTGCTCCAGGATTTTTTCCGTAATCCCCTGGTCGAACCCGGCCTGCTCGGCGTTTCTGCCGGCGCCAGCCTCGCGGCCGTGTTGGTCATTGCCTTGGGCGTCAGCAGTTTCTGGCTATTACCGCTAGCTGCATTTGCCGGCGCACTGGCCACACTGACACTGGTGCTAGCCATGGGCCGGCGTTTGGGCGCGGGCAATGCTGAGTTGTTGCTGGTAGGCGTGGCCATCAATGCATTGGCCGCCGCGCTGGTAAATCTCTTGCTGAGTTTTGGCGACAACACCGTGCTGCGCAGCGCCAGCTTCTGGCTGATGGGCAGTTTTGCGCAGGCCAATACCACCCTGCTCCTCATTTCCACCGGCCTCTTACTACTGGTGCTGGCGCGACTCTGGCAACAGCAACGGGCACTGGATGTCTGGCAGCTCGGTGAAAATGAAGCCGCGCATCTGGGCCTGGACATAAAAAAATTCCGCCGCGAAATCCTTCTGCTCTCGGCACTGTTGGTGGCACTGGCGGTGGCGCAATCCGGCGGCATTGGTTTTATCGGCCTATTGGCTCCGCATATGGCGCGCCGTCTTGGCCTTAGCCAGCATCGGCAGCTGCTGCCCGCCAGTCTTTTTATTGGGGCTGGGCTCGCCGTACTCGCCGACTGGTTGGCACGCACACTCATTGCACCGCTGGAATTACCCGTGGGTGTGCTAACCGCGCTCTTGGGTGCACCTGCCTTTCTCGCGCTATTTCTGCACGGACGGCGGCCATGATTACGCTCACGCAAATCAGCTGCCGTATTGGCGCAGCAAGCCTGTTGCAGGATGTGAATCTGGAGCTGCGCAGCGGCGCCATTGCGCTGGTGGGCCCTAACGGCGCCGGCAAATCCACGCTCTTGAAATTACTGGCCGATGGCGGCCGTCATCTTGCGGCCACGCATATTCAGGGCGAGCTGCTGCTGGACGGCCAAGACCTCGCCAGCTTTCCTGCGGATAGTCTGGCGCGGCGTCGCGCTTTTCTGCCGCAACAACATGCCGATATCCTGCCCTTAGCCGTGTCTGAAATTCTGGAGCTGGCGAGCTGGCCGCATGGCCGCACTCACCTGCCCGCCGCGCTGTATCAAGAAGCACTCGCGGTATGGCAACTGGAGACCATGACAAAGCGCGCCTACAGCGGCCTGTCCGGCGGCGAACGCCAGCGCGTACAACTGGCACGCACCTGGCTGCAAATGCGCCAGCATGAAAATCCGGCCGAGCGTATCTGGCTCCTAGACGAACCACAGAATGCACTGGACCTGCCACATCAGCAGATATTGCAGAAGCAGTTGCGCCACGAGGCCGCCGACGGCGCTCTGGTGATTTTCTCCACACACGATATCAATTTCGCCCTGCACACTGCCGAGCGCGTTATCGTGCTACGCCAAGGCCGCATTCATGCCGATGGCGGCAGTTCGGCCATTGCCGACCCTGCGCTTTTGCAGGATGTTTTCGGGGTGCCCTTTACCCGCCTGACCCATCCCGACGATGCCAGCCTCTGGCTGGTGCCCGGTCATCACACGAGTTCACCATGAGTCTTTTTGCCAGCAAGCAATTCACTGCCGACAGCCTGCGCGCCGGACTGGAAGCCGAAGGCTATATCGCCTCCGACAATATCGCCCTCACGCTCTTTCTGGCGGCACAGCTGGAAAAACCCATTCTGGTAGAAGGCCCACCCGGTGTTGGTAAAACCGAGCTCGCCAAAGCCGCCAGCAAATTGTTTGCGCGGCCGCTGATACGTCTGCAGTGCTATGAGGGCCTCGATGAGAGCAAGGCGCTGTATGAATGGAAATACGGCAAGCAGTTGCTCTACACACAGGTGCTGAAAGAACAGCTGGGCGATGTCCTGCGGGGCGCACAAGGGCTCTCGGAATCGGTAGAGCGCCTGCACCAGTTCGGCGATATTTTCTATTCCAAGGAATTTTTAGAGCCGCGTCCGCTGCTGGCTGCACTGGAAGCCGAGCCCGGCGCCGTGCTGTTGATTGATGAAATCGACAAGGCCGATCAGGAGTTCGAAGCTTTTCTGCTGGAGCTGCTTTCCGACTATCAAGTGTCCGTACCGGAAATCGGCACCGTGAAAGCGAAAAGCACGCCACTGGTGCTGCTCACCAGTAATAACCAGCGCGAGCTTTCCGATGCTCTCAAGCGCCGCTGCCTACATCTCTATATTCCCTATCCGGATGCCGCTCTGGAGCGTCGCATTCTCAGCGCGCAGGTACCCGAACTCCCCAAGCTGCTGCGTGATCCGCTAGTCGATTTCGTGCAAAAGCTGCGTAGCGAAGATCTGCGCAAAGTACCTGCCATCAGCGAAACCCTAGACTGGGCGCGCACGCTGCTGCTGCTGCATGTCGATGCGCTGGATGCGCAATGGGTGGAGAAAACCTTGGCTGTTCTGCTCAAACATCAGGACGATGTGACCCGTGTGCAGGAAGCCCTGCCCAAGCTGCTGGCGCGCAAGCGCTGATTCGGTCCTCAAAAAGAATGGACCGCAAGCTCACTGAATTTGTCACGCTGCTGCGCAATAACGGCCTGCCGGTATCACCACCGGAAGTACAGGACGCGGCGCAGGCTATCGCCATGGTGGGTTATGCTGATCGCCAGCGCTTTCATGATGTGCTGGCCATCACCTTGAGCAAAAGCACCGCACTGACGCCTGCGTTTGATCGCTGCTTCGAGGAGTTCTTTCGTTTCTCCAGTGCCGCTATCGAAGCCGGCCGTACAGAACAAACACCACCACCCTCACCACAACTACCGCCGCAATTCGGTCAGGGCAGTGGCGCTGGTAGTGGTGGCCAAGGTGGTAGAGGACAAGGTCAGTCGGTTCCAGGCGTTACCCCCTCCGAGCTTGGTGAGCTGCTACTAAGTGAACAGGAAAGTACCTTGTCGCTGGCGCTGGCCCAGGCCATCACCGCCGCCGATCTCGCCGCCATACGCGTCACCACACAGCGCGGACTCTTTGGCCGTCGCATCATGATGGCCATGGGCTTGGCCGATATGGAGCGCGAATTATCGGAACTGGACGCCAGCTCGCTGCCTTCAGCCGGCTTACGCGCCGAGGCATTGCGTGGCCGACGTGATCGTTTGCGCCTGCGGGTGCGCGACAGTGTGGACCGTTATTTCCAGCTTTCCCGCCAGCAGAATCGTGACGCCGTCATGCGCGAGGTAGATTTCTCCCTACTGCGCGAATTCCGCGATGTGGAAGGCACCGTGCGCAAGATGGCGCGCAAACTCATCACCCAACACCGGCGCCGCGAAAAACTGGCGGCACGTGGCGTGCTGGATATCCGTGCCACCTTGCGCCGCAATGTTTCGCACGATGGTGTGCTCATCAATCCGCAATGGCGCCGCATCCGCAAAGACCGGCCGTGCGTGATGGCGGTTTGCGATGTCAGCCGCTCGGTGAGTCAACATGCGCGCTTCCTGCTCATGTTTCTCTACAGCCTGCAGGAAGTGATTCCACGCCTGCGCAGCTTTGCCTTTTCTTCCAGCCTGCATGAAGTAACGGCACTGTTTGAAAGCCTGCCCCTGTCTGATGCGGCCGATGAGGTCATGGACCGCTACGGCATGGGCAGCACCGACTACGGCCGTGCCTTTAGCGATCTGGAAAAGCTGGCGCTAGCCGATATAGACCGCAAGACCACCCTCATCATCTTGGGTGACGCCCGCAACAATAACGGCGAGGCCCGTCTCGACCTGTTGCGCGAATTCCATCTGCGCGCCAAGCAGGTCATCTGGCTCAACCCGGAGGCCGTGAACCGCTGGGGCAGCGGCGATTCGGAAATGCTGCGCTACCGCAGCGCCTGCAGCCATGTGCACACCTGCCGCAATCTGGCGGAGCTAGAACGCGTCGTCGACCGCCTTCTCAAAACCGCCTGAAAGCCTGCTGCGCTTCGGCCCTGCGGCGTTTACCCCTCAAGGGGGTACCGAGGAAAAAGCGGCTCAGAATGCTCATTTACTACTTTTGTAAACTCCGCTTCTTCGCCGGCTTTTGCCTTGCAGGACCTAGCTCACGCGGCTTTAGCCCAAAAACCCCACCAAGAAGACAAGAGCCGTCAAGTCAGAACAGCTGCTTGAAAGATCTGATTAGCCACCATATAGTTAGCCAACTAATTATTAGGCAGGAATCGACATGTCAGACGGGAAGGAAAAGATAGGCCACCTCATGAAGACCATCATGAAGAAGTGGCGCTATATCCTGGATGCCCGCCTGGCCCATCTCGGCATGTCCGATGCGCGTTGGCAGTGCCTGCTGCATCTGGGCCGTGCGGATGCGCCCATGCCACAGGTGGAGTTGGCTGAGGCCATAGGCATCACGCCGCCTTCACTGGTGAAGCTGCTGGATCGTCTGGAAGAAGACGGCTGGGTGGAGCGCCTGCCCGAACCGCAGGACCGTCGCGCCAAGCGCGTCAGCCTCACCAGCAAAGCGCAGGACCTGGTCCAGCAGATTGAGGCCGAGGCCAAAACCCTGCGTGACGAAGTGTGGAAAGGGATTTCAGCCAGTGAACGCCAGATTTTTCTCAAGGTGCTGGAGCACCTGGATCACCGTATGGACGCCATTCCCCTGAATCCTTCTGCTGAAGGTGAGCCGTCATGACACAGTCAGAAACCCATTTCGATATCGCCAACACCGCTGAGAAAAAGCTCGTGGCGAAAAGAAAGCTCAAGCCTATGCATATCGGCCTAGGCGCCGGTCTCGTCGCCGCCGCTGTGGCCAGCTATTTCCTGTTCTTCGGCGTCGCTTCGGTAAGCACCGATAATGCCTATGTGAACGGCCCGGTGGTGGACGTTACTGCACAGGTTTCCGGCCCCATCGCGCAAATTGCCGTGAGCGACAACCAGCAGGTAAAAGCTGGCGATCTGCTTTTACAGATTGATCCCCGCCCCTTCCAGATTGCGCTCGATCAAGCCGTTGCCAATCTTGCCCTCGCCCGTCAAGGCGTAAGCCAGGGCAATGCCGCCGTGGCCGCTGCCGCCGCCGATGTGCAGCAGGATCGCTCCGAACTTGCACAAAAAAAATCAGATGCGGCACGCGTGCATGAACTGGAACCCAAGGGCTATCTCTCGCATCAGGATCTGGAAAAAGCTGACACCGCTGTCAAAGCGGCGGCAGCAGAGCTGCAGGCCTCACAGGCCAAGCTCGAACAGGCTCGTGCCCAGCTCGGCCATGGTGGTGACGAGAATGAAAACGTGAAAGCCGCTCAGGCCGCCGTGGAGTCTGCACAACTTAAACTGGACTACACCCGCCTCACCGCCCCCTATGCTGGCACCGTGAGCAATCTCAGCCTGCAGCCCGGCGCGCTTGTACAAGCCGGCGTGCCGCTGTTTGCGCTAATCGGCAATGGCGAAGTCTGGGTGGATGCCAATTTCAAGGAAACGCAGTTCAAGACACTGCGCCCCGGCCTCAAAGCCGAAGTGAGCATAGACATGTATCCCGGCCGAAAATTTCACGGCGTCGTGGATAGCATCAGCGGCGGCTCTGGCACAGCGTTCTCACTGCTACCTCCCCAAAATGCCACCGGTAACTGGGTGAAAGTGACGCAGCGCGTGCCGGTGAAAATTCGCATCACGGATGCCGATGCAAAAATGCCGCTGCGCATAGGCACCAGCGCCGATGTGAAAGTTCTGCTGGACTGAGACGAACGTGAATCGTGACAAGTGCCGCATGGCACTTGAACCGCCGCAGGCGGGCCCCGAAGGGGTGAGCCCGTAGGGCGAATAATCGTGAATCGTGAATCGTGAATCGTGAATCGTGAATCGTGAATCGTGAATCGTGAATCGTGAATCGTGAATCGTGAATCGTGAATCGGCATTAGACCTAAGCATCGGCATCTGTAAAGGGCTTCGCGGCTAAAGCCGC
>JBOICI010000039.1:0-19000 GCA_050739955.1 Moraxellaceae bacterium | reverse complement strand
GTAAAGACAAGGGCATCGCGGCTAAAGCCCCTCCCACGATTATTTTAGGCTCTGGAATTTTGCATGCGCCATCTGCTGTTGTTTCTGCTGTCTTTCCCGGTTTTGGCGCTGGCCGATGCTCCCGTCTTTGCCGATATCAAAAACGGCTTCCATTCCTCCTATGCCGAACTGCAGGACCGTAATGGCGTTTTCCTGCATGCGCGGCGCGTGGATATGCAGGTCAATCGTCTCTCTTGGGTTCCGCTGCGGGATATCTCGCCGGCTTTGCTGGATGCGGTGATCTTCACCGAGGACCGCGAGTTCTACGATCACCACGGCATAGATTGGAGCGCCACCGCGCTGGCCACCTTCAAACTCATGACGGGCGACAAGTCGCGCGGCGCCAGCACCATCAGCATGCAGTTGGCCGGCCTGCTCGATACTGAATTGACCTGGCGCTCGGGTGGCCGTTCGCTCTCGCAGAAATGGAACCAGATGCAGGCCGCACGTGATCTGGAGTCGGCTTGGAGCAAGGCAGAAATTCTGGAGGCCTATTTCAATCTCGTCACTTTTCGCGGCGATTTGCAGGGCGTGAGTGCGGCCAGTCGTGCGCTACTGGGTAAAGCACCGGTAGGTATCAATCGGGATGAGGGATTAATGCTGGCGTCTTTGCTGGCTTCTCCCGGGGCTACGCCGGAGCGGGTGGCTCAGCGCGCTTGTGCGCAGATTGCGGCCGGCTTTCAGCAGGCTAATTGCACGGCGGTGCGCGAGCTGGCTTTTACCCGGCTGGTACGTCGGCTGGCGCCCTATCCGGAAAATCCGGCACTGGAAGCGCTGAGCGCACAGCTTTTGAAAACAGCCAATGTACCCGTACGTATCTCGCTGGATGCCAGCCTGCAAAAGCAGGCGCAGGATATTTTGGCGGCGCAGCTTGCCCAACTGCGGGCGCGCCATGTGAATGCAGGAGCTGTGCTGGTGCTGGATAACGCCACCGGCGAAGTACGCGCCTATGTGGCCAATGCGGGCCTCGTCGAGTCAGCCCGTTTTTATGATGGTGTGCAGGCCCTGCGTCAGGCCGGCTCCACGCTCAAACCCTTTCTCTATGAGCTTGCGCTGGAAAAGAAATACCTGACGGCTGCTTCGGTGTTGGAAGACAGCGCGCTCAGTCTGGCCACGCCTACCGGGCTTTATACGCCGCAAAACTACGAAGGTGATTTCAAGGGGCCGGTAAGTGCGCGCGTGGCACTGGCCAGCTCGCTGAATATTCCGGCGGTGCGTGTGCTCAATCTGGTTGGTGTGGAAAACGGCTGGATGCGTTTACGCCAGCTGGGCTACTCCAGTCTCACCGAGGCGCCGGATTTTTACGGCTTTGCCCTGGCCTTGGGTGGCGCGGATGTCAGCCTGTGGATGCAGGCCAATGCCTATCGCACGCTGGCCAATGGCGGGCTTTATTCCGATACCGGTTTTGTATCGGGGCGCGTGCCGGCCACGCAGCGCGTGTTGGGCGATGAAGCCAGCTTTGTCATTGCCGATATCCTGAGTGATCGCAGTGCACGTGCACTCACCTTCGGTCTGGAAAATTCTTTGGGTACGCCTTTCTGGAGTGCGGTGAAAACCGGCACCAGCAAGGATATGCGCGACAACTGGTGCATCGGTTTTTCGCGCCGCTACACGGTGGCGGTGTGGATAGGCAATCTGGATGGCTCGGCCATGCATGATGTTTCCGGCATCACGGGCGCGGCCCCGATCTGGGCGGGCGTGATGAGTGCGTTGGAAGGCGGGCAGGTGCGCCCCGGTGGCGATACGCCAACGGCTCCGCTGAGTTTGCTGCGTCAGCGCGTGAAATTTTCGGGCCTGAAAGAGCCGGCGCGCGAGGAGTGGTTTCTGCCGGGTACAGAAATGAGTGAGGTGGAATTTGTGGCGCAGGCCTCGGCCCACATCAGCTATCCCGCCAATGAAACCATTATCGCCATTGACCCCGATATTCCCGAGGCCCAGCAGCGCGTGCGTTTTCGCGCCGAGGCGCCGGGCCGCGGGGTGGAGTGGTGGCTGGATGGCAGCAAGCTAGGGCCAGCGCGTGATTACGACTGGAAGCCGCAGCCCGGCCAGCACCGGCTTTCCCTGCGCGATGCGCAGCGGCGTGAGCTGGATGCCGTGGTTTTTAGCGTGCGCGGGCAGTGGAAAAAGCCCTGAGCTCTTGCGGCACTTTGCGCGGCTGCCGTTTTGCACTGACGGTCGGCGGGAACCTCTTCAAGACATGGGGTAAGCTTCGGGACCAATCAGTCATGGAGCCTCCCTCATGAATGCCCCCATCCACGCCCAGCAGCTCACCAAGCCTCAGTCTGCTCCGGTCTGGGCCAAGCCACGGCTGGCGCATGTGAGTGGCTTTCGGGCGCTGGAACAGGAGCTGGATTACAGCGTTGCCAATACGCAGATTCAGGGCCGGATTCCCGAGGAGTTGCGCGGCACGTTTTTCCGTATAGGCCCGGGTCGTAATGAAATCGGGGGCCAGAAATTCGGGCACTGGTTTGATGGCGACGGCATGTTGCACCGCGTCACTTTCAATGACGATGGTATTCATTACCGCAATCGCTATGTGCGCACGCCGAAATATCTGAAGGAAACCGAAGCGCAGCGCATTGTTTATCGCAGCTTTGGCCAGAATGCGCCGGGCGGTCCGCTGAAAAATGCCGGGCGTGTGCCGGCCAATGCCGCCAATACCAGCCTGATCTGGCAAGGCGGTCATCTGCTCGCGCTGTGGGAAGGTGGGCGCCCCTGGGAGCTGGACCCGAGCACGCTGGAAACATTAGGCGAAGTTAATTACGGCGGCCGCCTCAAGCCCTGGAATGCCTTTTCGGCCCACGGCAGCGTGGACCCGCGCACCGGCCATTACTACAACTTCGGCGTGGGCGTGGCCCCGCGTGGCCCGGGTATACATCTTTATCGCGTAGACCCGCGTGGTTGCTTGGATCGCAAAGGCTACTTTCCTATCGGCAGCCTGCCTTTCTGCCATGATTTCGCGCTCACCGAGCATTACGCCGTCTTTTTTGTCAGCCCTTTGCGCCTGCGCAATCCGCTTAAATTCGCCGCCGGCTTCAGCACCTTTGATGAATCACTTTCCTATGAGCCGGATGATCCCGTGCGTGTTTTCGTGGTGTCGCTGGATACTTTCGAGCTGGTGCGCACCTTCGAGACCGAGGCTTTTGTGCCCGTGCACTATGGCAATTGCTGGGAAGAGGGCCGGGAGCTGGTGATCAATGTGACGCGCTTTGAGTCCTGGCGGGTGAATGAAAATCTGCGCAATATTTTCGAGGCCGAGAACGATGAGAAAGGCCGGCTGTATGAATACCGGTTGGACCTTGCTAGCGGCGGCGTGCGCGCTCAGCCCTTGCCCGGCCACGACAGTCTGGAATTTCCGCAGTGGGATTGGCGCCGTAGCGGTGTGAAAACCCGTATCAGTTACGCCGCCGCCATCCTGCCCAATGCCACGCCGGGCTTTTTCAATGGCGTGCAGCGTCTGGATCAGGACAGCGGCGCCTTCCAGTTGCATGATTTCGGCCCCGGCCGTTTCACCTCTGAACTCATCTTTGTGCCGCGTAGCAAAGAGGCTGCCGAGGAAGATGGCTTTCTGGTGGCGGCGCTCTACAACGCGGTTACGGAGTGCTCCGAGATCGCGGTGCTGAATGCGCAGACACTGGAAGAGTTGGCGGTGGCACCCCTTCAGCATCACATCCCTTTTGGGTTTCATTGCGGCTATACGTCGCGTCGTTTTGTATGATGCCGGCATGGTCCGGATATTTTCTCCTAGAGGTTTGGCATGACACGTCGTTTTGATCTGGTGCTCTACGGTGCCACAGGCTTCACCGGTGGCTTGGTGGCGGATTATCTGGCTGGTGTTTCCGGCCGTGAAAAGCTGCGCTGGGCGCTGGCGGGCCGTAATCTTGCCAAGCTCGAGTCGGTCCTGGCGCGTATCAAGGCGGTGCCCGGTGCGCTGCTGCCGGAAATCCTTCAGGCCGATGCAGATGATGCGGCTTCGCTGCGGGAAATGGCGCAGGCCGCCACGGCAGTAATCAGCACGGTCGGCCCTTATATGCGTTTTGGCGAGCCGGTCGTGGCCGCCTGCGCTGATGCCGGCACGCATTATGTAGATCTCACCGGCGAGCCGGCTTTCACGGAAAAGATGCGCGCCAAATATCAATCGCTGGCGGCTGCCAGTGGTGCTCGCATCATCAATAGCTGTGGCTTTGAAAGCATTCCGCCCGATATTGCGGTGCTGGCAGCGGTGAATGAGTTGCGCGGTCGCTTGGGCTCACGCTTTGCGTCTACGGATGTGGTGGTAAAGGGCGCAGCGGAAGGTTTCAGTCTGCCCTCGGGCGGTACCTGGCATTCGGCGGTGGGTGCCATGGCCAGTGCACGTGAATGGCTGCGTGATAGGCCTGCGCCTATCAAAGACAATGTGCACGCCTTGAATACGCCGCTGCTGCGTAATCGCGACTGGAATTGCTGGGCGCTGAATGCGCCCACGATTGACCCGGAAGTAGTGCGACATTCGGCGCGTGTGCGTGGCGATTATGGCCAGCGTTTCACCTATGGCCATTTTGTTGCCAACAAGAATCCCTTGGCGCTTGCCGGAATGGTGGTGGGCTTGGGTGGTGTGTTTGCGCTGGCCCAGTTCGAGCCCACGCGTAACTGGCTGCTCAAGCAGCGTCAGCCCGGTGACGGCCCGGATGCTCTTGAACGTGAAAAGAACTGGTTCCATATGCATGTCAGCGCTGAGGGCGGCGGTGAAAAAGTGGTGCTGCGCATGAGTGGTGGCGATCCGTTTTATGGCGATACCGCCAAGATGATTGCCGAGGCGGCTCTTGCCTTGGCGTTGGAAAAAGATTTGCCGGCGGCAGCAGGCGTGATCACGCCTGCCTCTGGAATTGGTGAAGTGCTGGTGCCACGTTTGCAACGGGCTGGCCTGCGCTTTGAAGTGCTGGCCTGATGTCGTCCCCGATACTGCCCTTGCTGCAGGCTGACTGGCCTGCTCCTGCGAATGTGCATGCGGTGGTGAGCACGCGTGCCGGCGGTGTCAGTGTGGCGCCCTGGAATAGCCTCAATCTCGGCACCCATGTGGCGGACGATGCAGACGCGGTGCGGGAAAATCGTAAGCGTCTGCTCAGGGCCCTGCAGACGCTTGCTCCGTGCAGCGATCCGCAATGGCTGAATCAGGTGCATGGCGTTGTGGTGGCAGATGCGGAAAAGAATGCCGCGCGGCGCTGCGACTATGTGCCGGATGCGGATGCCACTTTCACCACGGCAAAGGGCCTGCCCTGTGTGGTGATGACAGCAGACTGCCTACCCGTTTTCTTTTGCGATAAGGCCGGCACACAGGTGGCAGTGGCTCATGCCGGTTGGCGTGGCCTGTGCGACGGTGTGCTCGAAGCCACGCTGGCGAAATTTCCGAAAGCTTCTGAAGTAGTCGCTTGGATGGGCCCGGCCATAGGCCCGGAAAAGTTCGAGGTAGGGGCAGAAGTGCGTACGGCTTTTATGGCTCAGCAGGCGGAAGCTGAAAACTGTTTTCGTCCGGGAGAGTCATCGGGTAAGTGGCTGGCCGATATTTACGGCTTGGCGCGTTTACGACTGAATGCCGCGGGCGTGTCGGCTGTATACGGTGGCGGTCTGTGCACAGTGACAGATGAGCAGCGTTTTTTTTCCTATCGCCGCGATGGCAAGACGGGGCGTATGGCCTCGATTATCTGGATAAGCTGAGTCTGGATAAGCTGAGATTTGGAGCGTCGCTTGGGCAGCTGAAAAGCTGCTTTCAGTTATCTCTCCCCAGCAGAGGTAGGTCATCATGGTCGGGGCCAGCGCCAGCCTTTTCTGCCTCCTCCAGCACTTTCAGCAGAAGACGGTGGTCAGTCACGCTTTGTCCGGCATGCAGATAGCGCCGTGTAGTAATGAGTAAGCGATCCAGCTTCTGCAAACGGTAATTCAGGTTGAGCAGACATTTGGCTACATGATCGGGGTCCTGCCCTGATTCGCGCATTTTCACGGCAGCCGTGATGGCCTGCTGCAGCTCTGCTTCGGTGGGTTTGCCCATAGCACGGCCTCCGTTCTTGTCCGTCTCCAGTCTAGGCTGCAATTTCTCCATGCGTATTTGATGTAGATCAGCTTTCGCTGTGTGCTCATCCTTGAATTGGCCATTTTGGCCCCTATACCTAGGGCATTCTGATCACTCTTATCGAGGCAAACCATGCGTTACGACCGTTTGACCGCCCGGCTGCAAGAGGCTGTTGCTGATGCCCAGTCGTTGGCGGTGGGCCGCGACAACACCGCTATAGAGCCTGGTCACCTGCTTTCTGCGCTAATGGAACAGCAGGGTGGCAGTGTGCGCCCCTTGTTGATACAGGCGGGCGCCGATATGCCACGTCTGCAGCGTGAGCTCTCCATTCATCTCGATAATCTGCCCAAATTGAAAACCCCTACCGGTGAAGTTGCGGTGGGCCCTGAGCTGGCCCGGGCCTTCAATCTGGCCGATAAATTGGCGCAGCAGCGTGGCGATCAGTTCATTGCCAGCGAGCTCATGCTGCTGGCTTTTTTCGAGGCTAATAATGAAGCGGCGAAAGTGCTGCAAAAAGCGGGTGTGCAAAAGCCCAAGCTTTTGCAGGTGGTGGAGCAGTTGCGTGGCGGGGACACGGTGAAAGATGCCAATGCTGAAGAGAGCCGTCAGGCCCTCTCCAAATACTGCATAGATCTCACCGAGCGCGCCGCCAGCGGCAAGCTTGATCCGGTGATAGGCCGTGACGAGGAAATCCGCCGCACGATACAGGTGCTGTCACGCCGCACGAAAAATAATCCGGTGTTGATTGGTGAGCCCGGCGTAGGCAAGACCGCCATTGTGGAAGGCTTGGCGCAGCGCATCGTCAATGGCGAAGTGCCGGAAGGCCTGCGCAGCAAGAAAGTACTGTCGCTGGATATGGGCGCGCTGATTGCTGGCGCCAAATTCCGAGGCGAATTTGAAGAGCGCCTGAAGGCTGTGCTCAATGATCTCTCTAAACAAGAAGGCAATATCATTCTCTTCATTGATGAACTGCACACCATGGTGGGCGCGGGCAAGGCCGAGGGCGCCATGGATGCCGGCAATATGCTCAAACCGGCCCTGGCCCGTGGTGAGTTGCACTGCGTGGGCGCGACCACGCTGGATGAGTATCGCCAGTACATCGAGAAAGATGCCGCATTGGAGCGCCGTTTCCAGAAAGTGTTGATAGACGAGCCTTCGGTGGAAGACACCATCGCCATCCTGCGTGGCCTGAAAGAGCGCTACGAAGTACACCACGGCGTAGACATTACTGACCCGGCCATCATTGCCGCCGCCAAGCTTTCACATCGCTACATCACTGATCGCAAGCTGCCGGACAAGGCCATAGACCTGATTGATGAAGCGGCCTCGCGTATACGTATGGAAATGGACTCCAAGCCGGAATCCATGGATCGGCTGGATAGGCGTCTCATACAGCTCAAGATGGAGCGCGAAGCGCTCAAACATGAGGACGATGCCGCTAGCAAACAGCGTCTGCTCAAGCTGGAAGAAGATATCCAGCGTCTGGAAAAAGAGTATGCCGATCTGGATGAAGTCTGGAAGGCAGAAAAAGCTTCGCTCAAGGGCGAGCAGCAGGTGAAAGAGGAGCTGGAAAAAGTGCGCATTGATTTCGAGGCGGCACGTCGTGCCAATGATCTCGAGAAAATGTCACGCCTGCAGTACGCCGTGATTCCGGAGCTGGAAAAGCAGCTGAAAGCCGCCGCTGAAGCCGAGAAGCCGGCGCATACCTTGCTGCGTAACCGGGTGACCGACGAGGAAATTGCCGAAGTTGTGGCCAAGTCCACCGGTATTCCCGTGGCCCGTATGCTGGAGGGCGAGCGCGAAAAACTGCTGCGCATGGAGGATGAGTTGCATAGACGCGTTATCGGTCAGCATGAGGCGGTGGTGGCTGTGGCTAATGCGGTGCGCCGCTCACGTGCCGGTTTGTCTGACCCCAATCGCCCCAATGGTTCCTTTCTGTTTTTAGGGCCGACGGGTGTGGGCAAGACCGAGCTGACCAAAGCACTGGCCAATTTCCTGTTCGACTCCGACGACGCCATGGTGCGTATCGATATGTCGGAGTTCATGGAAAAGCATTCCGTCTCGCGCTTGATTGGCGCGCCGCCGGGCTATGTGGGTTATGAGGAGGGGGGCTATCTCACCGAGGCTGTGCGTCGTCGCCCTTATGCCGTGGTGTTGCTGGATGAGGTGGAAAAAGCACATCCGGATGTGTTCAATATTTTGCTGCAGGTGCTGGAAGATGGTCGTCTTACCGATGGTCAGGGCCGCACTGTGGATTTCCGCAACACGGTCATCGTCATGACCTCCAATCTCGGCTCGGACATCATCCACAGCATGACGGGTAAGGGGCAATACGACGAGATGAAGGAGGCGGTGCTGGAGGTGGTGGGTCGGCATTTCCGCCCCGAGTTCATCAATCGTATCGACGAGGTGGTGGTTTTCCATCCGCTGGCGGAATCGCAGATACGTGGCATTGCGGAAATCCAGCTGCAGCGCCTGCGTGGTCGTTTGGCCGAGCGCGATCTGCGTCTGGAGGTGACCGAGACAGCGCTGGTGCATCTCATCAGTGCGGGTTATGACCCGGTATATGGTGCGCGGCCTCTGAAGAGAGCCATACAGACGGCGCTGGAAAATCCGCTGGCACAGAAGCTGTTGGCGGGAGAGTTTGTTTCAGGCGATACCATTCTTGTGGATGATGAACACGGTCACTTCGCCTTTCACAAAAAACGCTACCATTAAGCCCGTTATCAAGGGCAACAGGAAAAGCCCGGCGATGCCGGGCTTTTTTCAAGATCAGTTTTTCAGAGTGACAAGGAAAATCGATGAGCATACGCGTGCATAAGGCGCCGGTTGGCAAACTGGCGCAAACCTTGGAGATTGATCCGCATACGCTTATGGCGGATGTGGCGGTTGATGATGGTGGTGATGATCTCGCGCCGGACCCGCACGATCTTCTGGATGCTTCGCTGGCGGCGTGTACGGCACTGACGCTAAAGCTCTACGCTGCACGCAAGCAGTGGCCGCTGGAAAATGCAGATGTGCTCATCACGCACGAGGAAACGCCAGGGCATTACCGTCTGCACCGGGTAGTGACGCTCAGGGGTGATGCGCTTACCGGCGAGCAGCGCGAGAGGCTGCTGGAGATTGCCAATAAATGCCCCATACACCGCGTGCTCTCGGGTGAAATCACCATTGATACCGTGCTGGCAGGATGAAGAGTGCGGGGCCGGGCTGTTATGATGCGGTCCCGGCCGGCATTGCCCGGCCTTCCTGTGACCTGGCATTGATACCGAAGGCGGGCTGAGTTGGGCTCCATTCTGCGCGTCAGAACCATTCCGCTGCCTCTGGCTGATCTGGGGCGCAATCTCTGGGCAGCCTGCCATTTGCTGGTATTCCGGCGCAGTGCCCTGCGCTGGCTGGTGCCCACGCCCGGCAACTTCCTCATCCTGTTTTTCCTGAGCTTGGCCACCAGCTTTCTCTTTGACTTCATGAGTGAGGGTTGGCCAGGTGAGTGGTCGCCTGCCGGGGTGGCGGTTTACACCCTCCCGGCTTTCATGCTGCTGGTGTTCGGGCAGATATTGTCGACGCGGCATGGACTCTGGCGCCTCGGTCTGGCGCCGGCCAGTGTCTGGCTGGCTGCTGATATTTTGCTGGGTCTTACGCAATGTCTATTGCAGTACGCGGACCGGCAGAGCCTGCTTTCACCGCAGCTGACCCAGCACATTCCACAGCTTTATCTGCTGCTTCCTGTCTGGCCCATCCTGGCAGTGGTGTTTGTGTTCACGCGGGCACTGGTCTGGCCTATGTGGGAACGCGGCCTGGCCTTCTTTGTTCTGCTTGGGGTGTTTGCAGTCTGGATGCTTTCTTTCAGCGAGCAGCGGCTGTGGTATTCCACCGAGGCGGATGATGTGGCGGCGGCACCGGAATCGCAGTTGGTCAGTGAAGCCGTGTTTTATGCCCAGCCCGAACTGCTGCAGCGGGCACTGGCCGGGCTGGTGCCGCAGCGTCCGGATCGCAGCGATTGGTATTTTCTGGGTGTGGGAGGTGCTTACTATCAGGGCGTGTTTCGCACTGAAACTGAATCGGTGCGTTCGCTGTTTGATACCCGCTTCGCCACTTCCGGGCGCTCACTGGTGTTGATCAATAATGATGACAGCGTCTTGCGTCAGCCCATTGCCACTAGGACCAGCATCTTACGAGCCCTGCATGCCATGGCGGCACGAATGGACCGGGACAAGGATGTGCTCTTCCTGTTTGTGACTTCGCACGGCAGCCAGGATCATCAGATTGAGCTCAATTACTGGCCGCTGGAGCTTGAGGGCATTACGCCGGAATGGCTGCGCACCACGCTGGATGCCACAGGTATACGGCACCGCGTGATAGTACTGTCGGCCTGCTATGCCGGGGGATTTATCCCGGCGCTGAAATCACCGGATACTCTGGTCATCACGGCTGCCGATGCCAGTCGTACTTCTTTCGGCTGCGCTGACGATGCCGAGTTCACCTATTTCGGTCGTGCCTTCTTTGATGAGGCCATGCGGCGTGAGTACAGCCTGCGGGCTGCCTTTGACAGTGCAACCGCGGCCGTGGCCGAGCGTGAGTCAACAGAGGGCTTTGAGCCCTCCAGGCCGCAGTGGGATATTGGTGAGAATATGCAGGCAGAGTTGCCTGTGCTGGAGCAAAGCTTGTTTCCGCCTGCGCCCTGAGCGCGGTCTTAACAAGAGCCCAATAAAAAGGCCGCCCGCAGGCGGCCTTTTTATTGGGCTGCGCAATCAACCTTCGCAATACGCTTTTATTCCGCGCTGGGTTTCATCCATGCGTCGCTGCTTTTCTTCTTCAGAAAGAGCGCGCAAATTGCCTTCTTTGTCCGCTTCCCTGACGCGGCCGTGGCTTTGCATGGTCTCCAGATTGGCCTTGAGGGCTTTGCACTTTTCTTGGTACTGCTCGGGTGTCTGATTGTCTGCCGCTTTGTCAGTAGAGGTTTTATCAGGAGCAGCCTTGTCATCCTTCTTGGGCTGGGATTTGGCGTTCTTGTCATCGACAGGCTTGGCCTCCTTGTCGATCTGGGTCTGGGCGCCCGAGGGCAGCCTAGTGCGAACCTTGACCTCACTGGACTTGCTAGCGGAGGCGGGTGGCGGCTCTTCGCTATAGTGAGTGACGCCCTGATCGTCCGTCCATTTGTAGAACTGGGCCGCGCCGGCAGTGGTGGTCAGCAGTATGGCGGTAATGAGGGTGGCCAGTGTGCTTGTCATTTTCATTAGTGCATGCCCCGGGAATCCAAGTGTCGCCACTATACCTACTGCTCACCTTCTTGATAAGAAGCAGGGCTCTTGTGCTGTGTCCTGCTTGACATTTTTTGCCGCTGCCTAAAAAATCGCCGACTCCCGATGTGGGTGTTAGCACAGTGGTCACCCTCCACTCCGCTGACGCCAGGGTTCATCCCCTGCCCGGGCCGGCCAACCGCCTTCCCGTCCCCACTTGTAAAACATCGCCCTGTGCCTAACCGCGGTGATGTCCAGGCCTCCGATCCCGGCAGGCGTGGCAAGTCTGGCAAACCCCATCAAGTACCCCCTGATACCAGCGGGTGCTAATCCTCGTGCTAGAATACGCGGCCTTTCGCCGGCCCTCCTCTGTTGTGAGTGGGTGCTTTGGGCGATGCCTTGCGCTTTTTCAAGGGTGAATCTGTGGAACTGTTATCTGGTGGTGAAATGCTTATCCGTGCTCTCGCCGATGAAGGCGTGGAGTATGTTTTCGGTTATCCCGGTGGCGCTGTGTTGCATATCTACGACGCCATTTTCCAGCAGGACAAGGTCAAGCACATCCTGGTTCGCCATGAGCAGGCGGCTGGTCATGCGGCGGATGGTTATTCCCGTTCCACCGGCAAAACGGGTGTAGTGCTGGTGACCTCTGGCCCCGGCGCCACCAATACGGTGACGGCCATTGCTACTGCCTATATGGACTCCATTCCCATGGTGGTGCTGTCCGGTCAGGTGCCGTCATATCTGATTGGCGAAGATGCCTTCCAGGAAACCGACATGATCGGTGTGTCGCGTCCCATCGTGAAGCACAGCTTCCAGGTGCGCAAAGCCGAAGATATTCCGGTGATGGTGAAGAAGGCCTTTTATCTGGCCAGCACCGGGCGCCCTGGTCCTGTCGTGATCGATATTCCCAAGGACTGCACGCTGCCGGCCGATAAATTTCCCTACGAATATCCGGCCAAGGTGAAGCTGCGTTCTTACAACCCGCCCGGTCGCGGCCATACCGGCCAGATCAAGAAGGCAGTGGACGAGCTCGTGGCGGCCAAGCGCCCCATGATTTACGCCGGTGGTGGTGTGGTGCAGGGTAATGCGGCTCCGCTACTCACCGAGCTGGCGCGCAAACTGAATTTTCCGGTGACCAATACCCTGATGGGACTTGGCGCTTATCCGGGCTCCGATCGCCAGTTCGTGGGCATGCTGGGCATGCATGGCACTTACGAGGCCAATATGGCCATGCACCATAGCGATGTGATCTTGGCTGTGGGCGCGCGCTTTGATGATCGTGTGACAGGCAACCCGAAAAAGTTTTGCCCAGGTGCCCGCATCATTCATATCGATATTGATCCGGCGGCCATTTCCAAAACTGTGACGGCTGACATTCCCATCGTGGGTGCGGTGGAGCCGGTGTTGGCAGAAATGCTGGCGCAGCTGCCGCAGGCCGCAACGCCGGATGCCAAAGCCATCGAAAGCTGGTGGAAGCAGATTGATGACTGGCGTCAGGTGCACGGCCTGCGTTATGAGGCGCCTCAGCCGGGTGAAATGAAGCCTCAGCAAGTGGTGGAAATGCTCTACAAGGTCACCGACGGCAAAGCCATCGTGACTTCCGATGTGGGCCAGCACCAGATGTTTGCCGCGCTCTACTACAAATACGATCGTCCGCGTCAATGGATCAATTCCGGGGGCCTCGGCACCATGGGCTTCGGCCTGCCGGCGGCCATGGGTTGTCTCTTCGCCTTTCCGGAAGAGACCGTGGTTTGCGTGACGGGTGAAGCGTCCATCCAGATGAATATCCAGGAGCTTTCCACCTGCCTGCAGTATGGCTTGCCGGTGAAAATCCTGAATATCAACAACCGCTCACTGGGCATGGTGAAGCAGTGGCAGGACATGCAGTACGAAGGTCGTCACTCGCATTCGTATATGGATTCCCTGCCGGACTTCGTGAAGCTGGTCGAAGCCTATGGCCATGTCGGTATGAAAATCACTGACCCGTCACAGTTGGAAAGCAAGATGCGTGAAGCGTTTGCCATGAAGGACAGGTTGGTCTTCATGGATGTGTATGTGGATCCGTCCGAACACGTTTATCCCATGCTCATTGCCGGCGGCTCGCTGCGTGACATGCTGCTGTCCAAGACGGAGCGTACATAATCATGCGCCGTATCATTTCTGTGTTGATTGAAAACGAAGCTGGTGCCCTGTCTCGTCTGGTGGGTCTGTTCTCGCAGCGTGGCTATAACATCGAGTCGCTCACCGTGGCGCCTACCGATGACCCCACGCTCTCGCGTCTTACGCTCACCACCTTTGGTGACGAGCACAAGATCGAGCAGGTCACCAAGCAGCTGAACAAGCTGGTTGAAGTGGTGAAGGTGGTGGATCTCACCGAAGGTGGCCATATCGAGCGTGAGCTCATGCTGGTCAAGGTGAAGGCCACAGGTGCTGCGCGCGCGGAAATCAAGCGTACGGCTGACATCTTCCGTGGTCAGATCGTCGATGTGACTCCTAGCATCTACACCATTCAGCTTACTGGTACGAGCGACAAGCTGGATGCTTTCATCCAGGCTTTGAGCGAGACCGCGATTCTGGAAGTGGTGCGTACCGGTGTTTGCGGTATTGCACGCGGTGAAAAAGTGCTGAGCGTCTGAGCTGCCCCTCGAAATAAAAAAGGCCCGCTAGAGCGGGCCTTTTTTATGGCTGGATCTTGATGCGCTAGCGCGGCCCCTGACGATCCCAGAAGGCATTGATCAATGGCTCTTTGAGACGTTTTTCTAGCGCGAACAGGCCAATGTCATAGGGTGTCAGTGGCGGTTGAATGTCGTAGATGCGAATACGATTGGTCAGCGGACTGTTATCCAGCACGATTTGCGGAACTATGCCCACACCAAAGCCCAGACTCACCATGCTGACGATGGCCTCGTTGCCGCTGACCTGGGCATAAATACGAGGCTTGATGCTGTGTTGCCGCAGCCAACGATCGGTGCGGTCACGGGCTAGGCCTTCTTCCGACAAAATCATGGGGACGTCGCGCCAGTTATTCGTATCTGGCTGGCGAATCTGTTCTTCGCTGAGCAGTTGCGGTGACAAGGGGCCGATAAAGCAAAGAGCAGAGTGCGTAATGGGTTGAAACGCGATGCCCGCCGGCAAGGCTTCCGGGCGCGCGCCAATGGCAATGTCTTCTTCGCCTTCCTGCACGCGCTCCACGGCTTTGGCGGCATCACCGGTGTGCAGTTTGATTTCAATGCGCGGGTAGTCCTGACGAAAACGGTTCAGGGTGTCGTAGAGAAAGCTGTAACTGGCGGTTACTGAGCAATAGAGGCTGAGTTCGCCTTGAAGGGTTTCCTGCTCCAGCTGGAAACTGTGACGCAAATCCTGCCAGCCGCTGAGCACTTCTTGCGCGTAACTGCGAAAGCGTGTGCCTTCTCGGGTGAGCGTCACCGAGCGATTGTCGCGCAGGAAGAGGGCGACACCCAGCTCGTCCTCCAACTGCTTGATATTGCGGCTCAAGGCGGATGGGCTGACATGATGTTCGCGGCTGGTTTTGCCAAAGTGCAGATTTTCGGCCAAGGCGAGGAAGAGTTTGAGGCTTTGAGCATCCATGGTTTGTTTCTAAAATCGGCATGTAATGTTGCAAATATATCATTTTACGCAACATGGAGGGTGGAGTAAGGTGCCTGCCTCGGAATGTTAGGCATTCACCATTTCCCCTCAGCCGGAGTGACCCTCATGCACGTTTACTACGACAAAGACACTGACCTTTCCATCATTCGCGGCAAGAAGGTCGCCATCATCGGTTACGGCTCCCAGGGCCATGCCCATGCCTGCAATCTGAAGGATTCCGGTGTTGATGTGGTCGTGGGCCTGCGCCCGGGTTCGGCTACGGTGAAGAAGGCTGAGGCCCATGGCCTGAAGGTCACTGACGTGCCTAGCGCGGTCAAGGCCGCTGATGTGGTCATGATCCTGACTCCTGATGAGTTTCAGTCCCAGCTCTACAAGCAAGAAATCGAGCCCAATATCAAGCAGGGTGCAGTGCTGGCCTTTGCTCACGGCTTTGCCATTCACTACAACCAGGTCGTGCCGCGTAAGGATCTGGACGTAATCATGATCGCCCCGAAAGCTCCGGGTCACACCGTGCGTTCTGAGTTCGTGAAGGGCGGCGGTATCCCTGACCTCATTGCGGTCTTTCAGGACGCCTCTGGCAATGCCAAGAATATCGCCCTGTCCTATGCCGCAGGTGTCGGTGGCGGCCGCTCCGGAATCATCGAAACGTCCTTCAAGGATGAGACTGAGACTGATCTGTTCGGTGAACAGGCCGTGCTTTGTGGCGGCGCCGTGGAGTTGGTCAAGGCTGGCTTTGAAACGCTGGTTGATGCCGGTTACGCGCCTGAAATGGCTTACTTCGAGTGTCTGCACGAGCTGAAGCTGATTGTTGACCTGATGTACGAAGGCGGCATCGCCAATATGAACTACTCCATCTCCAATAATGCTGAATATGGCGAGTATGTGACCGGCCCACAGGTCATCAACGAAGAGTCGCGCAAGGCCATGCGTGAGGCGCTCAAGCGCATCCAGACTGGCGAATATGCCAAGCAGTTCGTTGCTGAAGGGCAGCTCAACTACCCCTCCATGACGGCGGCTCGTCGTAACAATGCTGCGCACGGCATTGAAGTCGTTGGCGAAAAGCTTCGCTCCATGATGCCTTGGATTGCTGCGAACAAGATCGTGGACAAGACCAAGAACTGATGTTGATGCGGTAAAGGGAAAAACGCGGCTTTGGCCGCGTTTTTCTTTTCAGTCCTGTAACAATCCAGTCCCCGCGGACTCCAATAGCCACGAGACGTAACATCAGCTCATGGCCAAGTCTCGCTGGGCTGATTATCATGCCGATCCCGGTATGCCCTGAGAGTTGGCCATGCAAACGCCCCAGAATGAACATGATCACAGCCGCGATGATCATGATGACCATGACGGCATCACCTTTGAGGTGGTGGAAGACGAGCGTGACGAAGGTGGAAAGAGGGTGCGCAACAAAGGCATCTATCTGCTGCCTAACTTGTTTACGACGGCGGCTCTGTTTTCCGGCTTCTACGCCATCATTGCGGCCATGAATGGCCGGTTTGAGGCGGCGGCCATTGCGATTTTTGTAGCGGCTCTGTTCGATGGCATGGATGGCCGTGTGGCACGTATGACCAATACGCAGAGTGCGTTTGGTGCGGAATACGATTCACTCTCGGACATGGTGTCCTTTGGTGTGGCGCCGGCTCTCGTGGTGTTTACCTGGAGCTTGCAGTCGCTGGGCAAGATAGGCTGGATATGCGCCTTCATCTACACGGTGGCCGCGGCCTTCCGTTTGGCGCGCTTCAATGTGCAGATGGCGGTGGTGGACAAGCGTTACTTTATCGGTCTGTCCAGTCCGCTGGCGGCGGCGATTATCGCCAGCATGGTGTGGGCGGGCTTTGATAACCGTATTGCGGGTCGTGAGCAGGAGTTGGCAATTGCGATAGCGGTCATCACGGTGATGGCAGCCTTCCTGATGGTCAGCAATTTTCGCTACTACAGCTTCAAGGAGCTGGATCGCTCGCGGGTACCGTTTGCGGTCATGCTGCCGGTGGTGCTGGTGTTTGGCATCATCAACTACGATTTACCTATTGGTTTGCTGACCGTGTCGATTGTGTACGCGCTGTCGGGGCCAGTGGCGACCTTGTGGAATCGTCGCAAGTCAGCAGGAGCTGCTCCTGCCTGATCCTTAACAAGAGGGAATACGTCATGCTGATACGCAAACTGTCTGCCAGTGAACCACGTCCGAGTGAGCTGACTTCAGAAACGGTGTATCAGCAAAGGCGCGAACTATTGAAAGCCGCTGGCCTGTTTGGGACAGCGGCTTTTTTTTCACCCCTGCTACAGGCAGCTCCACCTGTCTTTGATCCAGCGGCCGAGCGCGCCAATGCACCGAAGTTTCTGCGCGATAAAGTGCTGTCTCGTCGCGCGGGCATTAATGGGACGGGGGAGGCGATTACTCCGTTTGATGTGGTCAGTGGCTATAACAATTTCTACGAGTTTGGTCTGGATAAGACGGACCCCGCCGAGAATGCCGGCAGTCTGCGAATGGAGCCTTGGTCGGTTCGTGTTGAGGGCGAGTGCGCCAAACCCGGCACCTATACGCTGGAGGATATTCTGAAGCCGCACGTCCTGGAGGATCGTATCTATCGCTTTCGCTGTGTTGAGGCGTGGTCCATGGTGGTTCCATGGCTGGGCTTTTCACTGGGCGATCTACTCAAGCGCTTTGAGCCCGGCAGTAAAGCCAAATACGTTGAGTTCACTACGCTGAAAGATCCGCAACAGATGCCGGGTCAACGAAGTGGGGGCTTGCAATGGCCCTATGTGGAAGGCCTGCGTATGGATGAGGCCATGCATCCTCTGGCTTTGATGACGGTAGGTGTTTATGGCCGCACTTTGCCTCCTCAAAATGGTGCGCCGCTACGTCTCATTGTGCCGTGGAAATATGGATTCAAAAGTGTGAAGTCTATTGTCCGTATCCGGTTTAGCGAGACCATGCCGCGCACCACTTGGGCCCTGACTGCACCTTCTGAATATGGCTTTTATGCCAATGTGAATCCGTCCGTGGACCATCCGCGTTGGACGCAAAGGCGTGAGCGTCGTCTGCCGGGCACCTTCTTCAATCCCAACTGGAGGGATACCTTGCCCTTCAATGGCTATGTGGCTGAGGTGGCCGGTTTGTACAAGGGTATGAATCTGGCCCGTAACTTCTGATGGCGAGTAGTGGCCGGGATTGGTTGGGGCTGAGCAAGCTGGTCCTGTTCCCTGCACTGCTAGCCCCTTTGCTTTGGGTGCTGTGGGCAGGGCTCAGCAATCGCCTCGGGCCGGATCCGGCCAAGGCCTTGGTGGATCAGGCGGGGCTCTGGGCGATCCGCTGTCTATTGCTTTGTTTGTGTATGACGCCGCTGAGGCGGCTGACTGGCCGCAGCTTCTGGATACGTTACCGTCGCATGTTGGGGCTGTTTGCCTTGTTCTATGCGCTAATCCATGTGAGTAGCTATGTCTTTCTGCTGTTCGGCGCGCGCTGGGCTGAGCTGGCTGTCGAGTTAACTAAACGTCCCTACATCATTGTGGGCAGTCTTGCGCTACTGCTTATGCTCCCTTTAGGGCTTACATCGACCCGAAATATGCAGCGCCGTCTCAAGTCTCGTTGGGCTCAACTGCACAAGTTGATCTATCCATTGTCTTTGCTGGCGTTGCTACACTTCAGTTGGGTCAAAAAGCTGGGGCTTCATGACATCTGGCCTTATGCATTAGCTCTGCTTCTGCTGCTTACGATGCGGCTTTGGTGGTTTTTTCGGCAGTCAGTAAGAAAAGCTTCAAATACCCGTTGACGACTTATTTCGCCTCCCTATAATGCGCCCCTCTCGACGTCACTGACGGCTTGTTTGAATGTGCTGTTAAAGCACTGAAAAACAAAATGGAAAAGGCGTTGACACGAGGGGTTTGAGCTGTAGAATACGCCCCCCGACGCCGATAGCGGATTGTTTGAAAGTGCTGTAAGGCACTGAAAAACAAAATGAAAAAAGCGTTGACACCGAGTAGATGCGCTGTAGAATGCGCCCCTCTCGAGTGAGAGGCCCCGATGACGAGTCAGGGTCTGATCTTTAACAGTTTGACAGACAACTTG
>JBOICI010000038.1:0-108909 GCA_050739955.1 Moraxellaceae bacterium | reverse complement strand
CACATGACGACCGCTACCGCCGAGCGAGCGCCAATCAACTGGGTCGCTGCCATCGTTCTGACGGCCACACCAATCGCTGCGCTCATTGCGATTCCTTGGTATGCCTTCAACTCCGATTTCAGCACCGCCGCCTGGGTCTCCTTCATCACCCTGCTGTGGTTCAACGGCCTGTCCATCACCGGTGGCTATCACCGCCTGTGGGCACACCGCGCCTATGAAGCACATTGGTCCCTGAAAATTTTCTACATGCTCTTCGGCGCCATGGCGATACAGAACAGCATCCTGATCTGGGCCTCCAGCCATCGCACCCATCACCGTCATGTCGACGAGGTGGATGGCGACCCCTACTCCATCAAGCGCGGCTTCTTCTTTGCCCACATCGGTTGGATGTTGCGCAAATACGCCTCTGGCGAACCCAATTTCAGCAATGCCAACGATCTGCTCAACGACAAGATCGTGATGTTCCAGCACAAGTATTACCTGCCCATCGTCCTCGTCATGAATATCGGCCTGCCGCTGGCGCTGGGCTGGATGCTTGGCGATCTCTGGGGCGTGTTCCTGCTCGGCGGCCTGCTGCGTCTGGTGGTCAGCCATCACGTCACCTTCTTCATCAACTCGCTTTGCCATATGTGGGGCACGCGTCCCTACACGGATGAAAACACTGCCCGTGATAATCCCGTGCTGGCACTCGTCACCTACGGCGAGGGCTATCACAACTATCACCACATCTTTCAGTACGACTATCGCAACGGCGTGAAGTGGTGGCAGTTCGATCCCACCAAGTGGCTGATCCTTTCCCTCTCTTGGGTAGGCATCACACGTAATCTGAAGCGCTGCTCCGAGTTCGCCATCCAGAAGGCGCAGATCACCATGCAGTTCAAGCGTGCTGAGCAACAGATCGAAAAGCGTCAGGCCCGCAAGGCTGATGTCGAAGCGCTCAAGGCCAAGATGGCGCATGAATATGAAGTCTTTACCGCCGCCCTGCAGGAATGGGCCAAGGTGAAAGAAGAATGGTATGGCGAGAAGAAAGCCGAGCTGCAGCAGAAGTGGGAAGAAGCCCGCTTCAGCGACCGCTTCAAGGAAATCGAGTACCGCCTCAAGATGCAGCGCAAGCGCATACGCATGCTGACCGCCCAGGCCGCTTCCGCCTGAGTTCAGCAGACTGAAAAAAGGGCCGCCTCTGCGGCCCTTTTTCTTTTCTGTAGGAGGGGCTTTAGCCGCGACGCTTTTCACTGGTATGGACGCATACCCTATCGCGGCTAAAGCCCCTCCTACCAAACAGCACCAACAGCATAGAATCGGATCATGCCCACACTCGAATCGCTGCACTTCGACAATACCTTCGCCCGTCTGCCCGACCGCTTCTTCTCGCGTGTTGCGCCCAGCGGTTTTGCCCAGCCACATCTCGTTGCTTTCAATCCGGAGGTAGCTGCCCTGCTGGATATTGATACCGGTGAAGCCGCGCGACCGGAATTTGCCCAGTACTTCGGCGGCCAGAAAATTCTGCCAGGTAGCGAACCCTTGGCCATGAAATACACCGGCCACCAGTTCGGCCAATACAACCCCGAGCTGGGTGATGGCCGTGGCCTACTACTGGGTGAGGCTCTGAATGCCAAAGGCGAGCGCTGGGATCTGCATCTCAAAGGTGCCGGCCGCACGCCCTACTCGCGCTTTGGCGATGGCCGCGCCGTGCTGCGCTCCTGCATACGCGAATACTTGGGCGGCGAGGCCATGCACGGCCTCGGCATACGCAGCACACGCTCGCTCTGTATCATCGGCTCCGATGAAGCCGTGCAACGCGAAAAATCCGAAAGCGGCGCCATGCTGCTGCGCGTCGCCGATTCACATATCCGATTTGGTCACTTTGAATGGCTTTTCCACAGCGGCGAACATGAACAGCTAAAAACCTTTGCCGACTATGTAATAGACCGGCACTACCCGGAATTCGCCGAAGACGCACAGCCCTACGCGCGCTTTTTTGCCGAGGTAGTGAAACGCAGCGCTGAACTCATCGCCCAGTGGCAGTTGGTGGGCTTTGCCCACGGCGTGATGAATACGGACAATTTCTCCATCACCGGCGCCACCTTTGATTTCGGCCCCTACGGTTTTCTGGACGCCTACCAGCCCGGCTTCATCTGCAATCACTCCGATCACAACGGCCGCTATGCCTTCAACCAGCAGCCCTCCATCGGCCTGTGGAATCTCAATGCGCTGGCACATGCACTGTCCGGGCTTATCGAGCGTGATGCCCTGATCGCCACCTTGCAAGGTTACGAAAGCATTTTGGTGGGCGCCTATGCCGAAGGCCTGCGCCGCAAACTGGGCCTGCAACACGCCGAAGAGGGCGACCGCGAATTAGCCATCGCCTTCCTGGATTTGCTGATGAAGGGCGGCAACGATTACACGCGTAGCTTCCGCGCACTTTCTACTGTCAACACAGGCACCGAGCATCCCAAACTACGCGATGACTTTCTGGATCGTGAAGCCTTTGATGCCTGGCTGCTGCGTTATCGCGAACGCCTCGCCCGCGAAAACAGCGAAGATGCCACTCGCAAACTCATCATGGACAGCGCCAACCCCAAATACATCCTGCGCAACTATTTAGCCCAGATCGCCATTGATAAAGCCGAAGCAGGTGATTTCAGCGAGATCGAAAATCTGCGCAAGCTACTCAGCCAGCCCTTTGCCGAACAGCCCGAAAACGAACACTACGCCGCCCTGCCCCCAGATTGGGGCCGGCATCTGGAAATCAGCTGCTCCTCATGAGCATCCGCTTTGAAGACAATAAAAAACGGGCCTAGGCCCGTTTTTTATTGTCTGCTCTACTCAGGCCGTTATCAGCATGGTGAGGAAATAGGTGCTGAAATCCTTGAGCTCTTGGCCCTGCATATCCGGAATCAGGCGCTTGGTGGCGGCTTGTGAGCCTTTGCGCAGGGCGGCACCGCCGACATCAGCCATCTTGCGACCGATGAAGCCCAGCTTGATAGCACCCAGTGATTCCTCATAGAAAGCGGTGTGGGCTTTTTCGGAAAAGATTTCCATACAGGCCAGCAGCTCGGCACTATTTTTCTCACCTTGAGCGCCCTTCTCCAATACATGGCGGAAACGCTGGTAAAAATCAGCCGGCAAGGGAATGGCGATAAAGTCTTTTTCCTGACCATCATGGTTAAGCGTCAGGCGACGTTGGCGCATATAGCCGGCCAGAGGGCGCAGCTCGTCATTGCTCATCTTGCCCAGCACCTGCTTGATGAGCGCATGCACGGTGCTTTTGATAAGACCGGCAAACTGCTCCAGCACTTTGGCGCCAGAGTGATTGTTATCGACCGAGCGCACAATATTGAGCAGCAAGGTATCCACGATTTCATCGGTAAACAGCTGCCCTACTTCGACAAACAACTTGCTCTGCGGATCACGTACACCCTTTTCGAAGTTATCGAGCAGGGTCAGGCTGCCGGTGCTCAGGGCCGTGGAGGCGGGAAAGGCAAAATAAGTGGCCATGTGAAATCCCAGTTCTTGGTTTTATGGGTGCTTAGTGTGTTGCGGCAGGCAGGACAGCGGTGATGATTCCCGCCCTGCCCAGGCTCAGTAAAGAGCCCGGGCAGCTAAATGCTGGCCGGTGCAGATTTTTGCCGGAGCGAAGCTCAGATCTCGACAAACTGCGAGCCGTAGAAGTCGGCAAAAATGGCCAGCTCCTTATTGCCCAACTGCGGAATCAGCTTGTTGATAGCGACATGAATGCCCTTGCTGATGGTGCTGCGGCCGAGTTCGGATGCCTTGCGCTTGATGAAACCCAGATCCATGGGCGCGACGAAATCATCATAGAAGGCAACCAGAGCCAGATCAGAAAAACGCAGCATAAGGGCATTGAGCTCAGCCTTCTTATCCTTGCCCTCACCAGCGGCAATGATCGCAAACAGACTTTTGAACTCAGCGGCCATCGCATCCGGCAGAGCAAAGCCATGACGCACTTCGCCACTGACTGTCACAATGCGGCGCTGGCGCAGGAAAACCGCCATCTTTGCCACTTCTTCATTGCTGTGCTTGCCCAGCATCTGCTTCACCAGCACATGAGCTGTACTTTTCAGAATGCTCAACAAGGTATTGAGGATGCCAGCACCTTCAGCATTAGCCTGAAAGCGGTGGACAAGCTCCTCCACGCAGTTCTTCAGGATTTCATCAATCATGGCCACCGACACGTGGGTATGCAGCTCATGCAGAGGCTCCTTGCTGCCGCTGTCTATCTTGCCGAGGAGAGCATCGATCTCCTGCTGAACCTTGTCGGCCGGTTTGAAGGCGAAATAAGTAGTCATGCAAACTCCCTGAGCAAATTTTGAGACAAATTCTGGCTGCGGCATTGTCCGCAGCTGTGGTGCTGCTGACAAGCCGGAGGGAGGGGGTTTAACAGAAGTTCGACACTTATTGCCGGAACAGGCGCACAGACTCGGGCAGCACGCTTTCCGTAGAGCGCCACGGATTGATGTCCAGGCCGCCGCGGCGCGTGTAACGGGCATATACGGTGAGGGCCTCGGGCCGGCAACGAGCCAGGACATCCATAAAAATGCGCTCCACACATTGCTCGTGGAAATCCGCATGCTGCCGATAGGAAACGAGATAGGCCAGAAGCCCCATGCGATCTATCGCCGGGCCGCGATAGCGTATGAGCACACTGCCCCAGTCCGGCTGATTGGTCACCGGGCAATTACTGCGCAGCAGATGCGAATGCAGCGTTTCCTCCACCACGGCCCCCTGTGACTGCAGAGTTTTCGGATTCAGTTCAAAGCGCTCACACACTAAAGGCAAATCATCGAGACAGCAGCCGGGAAGATCGGCAACGGCCATTTGGGCATGCTGCGCGGGGCTGACCAGTGTGAGCGTTACAGCAGCGCCAGCCACATGAGAAAGATCCGTCTCTACCCGCTGCAGAAAAGCAGCCGCATCGGCAAAGCGCTCAAAATTCAGGGAATTGAAATAAAGCTTGAGTGATTTTGACTCGATGAGAAAAGGCGATGTGGCCGGCACCTGAATTTCTGCTGCCGCCACCACCGGTTTGCCCTGGGCATTCAGCCAAGACACTTCATAGTGCGTCCACAGGTCCACGCCCTTGAAGGGCAGCGCATCAGTCTCGCCGAGGTCGAGTGCTGCCCTACCCTCCGCACGAGAAATGGGAAAAAGTACCTCCGGCGCATAGTGCTGCGGATAATCCGTCTGCTGTCCCAGCAATGATTTATCGATACTCATGAACGCCCCCTTATTCGCGCAGGCCGGTGCCGCGATTGAGCAGATGCAGGGCAAACAGGAATAATCCTGCCGACATCACGGTAATCATGCCCAAGGAAAACCAGATATTCACATCGCTGACGCCCAGCACGCCGAAACGAAAGGCATTCACCATATAAACGATAGGATTGAGCAGGGACACGCCCTGCCAGAACGTGGGCAGGAGATCGATGGAGTAGAACACGCCACCCAGATAGGTGAGCGGTGTCAGCACAAAGGTCGGCACGATGGAAATATCATCAAAGGATTTGGCATAAACCGCATTGATGAAGCCGCCCAGCGAGAACAGAACCGCCGTCATGATCACTGTGTAGATGATGATGAGGACATGGTGTATGGCCAGATGCGTAAAGAACAACGACAGCAGGGTGACAATTAAGCCCACGGCCATGCCACGCGCCACGCCTCCCAATACATAACCTATCAAAATGGTGCTGTTAGGCACGGGCGAGACCAGCATTTCTTCTATGCTGCGCTGGAATTTCGCGCTGTAAAAACTGGACACCACATTGGAATAGGAATTGGTGATTACCGACATCATGATGAGGCCGGGCACGATGTACTGCATATAGGTGAAGCCGCCCATTTCGCCGATACGGCTGCCCACCAGATTGCCGAAGATGACAAAGTAGAGACACATGGTAATGGCCGGTGGCAGCAGGGTTTGCACCCAGATACGCATGAAGCGGCGGATTTCCTTGGTAAGTATGGTCTGCAGGGCGACCAGATTATCCTGACGGTTCATGCGCCTGCTCCTGTCTTGCTGGCATCGGCCGGTTTCAGGTTTTTCTCTACCAGCGACACAAACAACTCCTCTAGGCGATTGGCCTTGTTACGCATGCTGAGCACACTGATGCCTTGTGCCTCCAGTGCGGTGAAAACGGCATTCAGTGACTGTGTTTTCTCTACATCCACTTCCAGCGTGGAGGGATTGGCCAAGCGTACGGGATAGTTTCCCAGAGCCGGCACGGCATTCAGCGGCTCGCGCAGATCCAGAATGAAAGTCTCCACATGCAGCTTGGCCAGCAGGGATTTCATGTCGGTATTTTCGACAATGGCGCCGTGATCAATGATGGCAATATCGCGGCAGAGACTTTCTGCCTCTTCCAGATAATGCGTGGTGAGAATGATGGTCGTGCCACCGCGATTGAGCTCGGTGAGAAATTCCCACATGGAGCGGCGCAACTCGATATCCACGCCCGCCGTAGGCTCATCCAGAATCAGCAGACGCGGCTCATGCACCATGGCGCGCGCAATCATGAGACGGCGCTTCATACCGCCCGATAGCGAACGCGCCTGCTCATTGCGCTTTTCCCACAGCCCCAGCTTGCGCAGATATTTCTCGGCGCGCTCATAGGCCAGCTTGCGCTCTATGCCGTAATAGCCGGCTTGGGTCGCGAGTATGTCTATAACTTTTTCGAACTGACCGAAGTTGAATTCCTGCGGCACCACGCCCAGTTTCTGCTTGGCCTCAGAGAGCTGCGTATCCAGATCAAATCCGAAGATGCGCACCTCTCCAGCCGATTTTTTTACCAGCGAGCTGACGATGCCTATGGTGGTGGATTTGCCAGCGCCATTGGGGCCCAGCAGAGCATAGAAATCACCCTCCTCCACATCCAGATTGATGCCGCGCAGTGCCTGTACGCCGTTGCGATAGGTCTTGGTGAGATTACGAATCTTTAAGGCCGTGGCCATGGGAAATACTCGAGGTGACAGCTGCGCACTCTATGAGGGCGCAGCCGGGATTTTTCCAGTGCCCGAAGGCATCAGTCGTTTGAAGCAAGGTGCACTTTGTAGGTCGAGACATCACGTTGGCCCACCTGACCGCGCCATATCCAGCGCACCGTGTTGTGGTCTTCAAACCACAGCCACGCGCCCTCCATCATCCAGGGCCAGTCGTCTTCATCAAGATGATCCTGCCCCATGAGGTGATAGATGAAGGCTGCCAGTATGGTGTCGTGCGTAACATGAACACTGAGGCTGCCGGCCGGTCCCTGATTTTCGTAAAGATGCCGCAGCAGTTTGGCGCCACCCGCCGCCGGCGACAGTATGCCGTCCAGATTTTCGCGCAGGTGCCGGTTGGCAAAGGCCAAGGGGCCCAATTGCAGGAACAAGGGGCCGACATGGCCGATGCTTTCCACATAGCAACCCGGCTCCACCAGGCTCAGGGTGGTCCGGATATCAACATCCGCCAGACCAGCACCGCGGGCCATGGCCGAAGCCGTATCCATACAGCGCCCGACCGGGCTGGAATGAAAGCTGTGCAAGGGGCGCTGCAGTTGCCCGCCCCAGGATTCCGCCAGCGCCACCCCTTCCGGGGTCAGGGGTAAGTCATAGGTGGCAATGCCATTGCTGGAGGTTTCACGCACCGAGTGACGGGTCAGCAGGGCCAGCGGTTTGTCCCGAGGCAGGAGTCCCAGCGCTGGCAGCAAGGAAGGATGAAGACCGCTCACAAAACCTCCGAAAACGCTTTGAATTCAGGAGTCTAGCAGAGTTGCCAAGGAGCTTGTCCGGCTTTGTCTCAGAAGCTGTCAGCCTACACAAACGCTCAAAAATCAGGCTTTCTGCTATACATACTCTATATTTGTCTAATACGAAGTCGGACAAACAAGCCCTATTGTTCGGGTCAGTTGCATTGCTACTGACTTGGCTGTCGGGATCGCTGTCCTATGACAAAACAGTGATGGCTTTGACCAGATAGCCCGATCAGGACAGAAAAACAGAAAACGTCTGATACAAAAATATTTCCGGGGAAGCCGGACTTTTTGCGGGAGGGCTGCATCCACCCCGCTTTCATCTGCGTAAAGCGCTGAAGAAGATGAATCATTCAGCCGTGGAAAGGGATAGCAGTATGCGTATTGCCGTTGTGGGAGCAGGAATTAGTGGCCTTAGCGCCGCTTGGCTGCTGGCTCCGGATCACGAGGTAGTTCTGTTTGAGGCCAACGACTATGCCGGTGGTCACAGCAATACCGTCGACGTGCAGCTTGAGGGCATCAGTCATCCGGTAGACACCGGCTTCCTGGTTCATAACGACCGTACCTATCCCAATCTGATACAGCTTTTCCCCCTGCTCAACATTGCCACTCATCCCAGTGAAATGACTTTCTCGGTCAGCCTGCCGGCCGCTGATGTGGAATGGGCCGGCTCCAGCCTCGCCACCCTCTTTGCCCAGATCCGCAATCTGTGGCGCCCGGCGTTCTGGCGCATGGTCAGCGATATCCTGCGCTTCAACCGCGATGCCCAAGCCTTGCTGACGCAAGCTGCCGCCAAGGGTGAAAACTTGGGAGCTCTGCTGAACCGCCATCACTACAGCCGCGAGTTTCGCGATTGGTATCTCTACCCCATGGGCGCTGCCATCTGGTCCTGTCCGCTCAAAGGTATGGCGGAGTTTCCGGCGGAAACTTTCATACGCTTTTGTCTCAATCACGGCCTCTTGCAAGTCATGAACCGCCCACAGTGGAAAACCGTGGTGAATGGTTCGCGCGAATATGTGAAGGCCATGCTGACTCGCTTGGATGATGTACGCCTGTCATCGCCCGTTAGCGCCGTGCGACGCCGGCAAAATGCAGTGGAAATTGACAGCCCTCGCGGCACAGAAACCTTCGATCGCGTGATTCTGGCCTGCCATACGGATCAAGCACTCGACATGCTCACCGATGCACTACCGGAAGAAAAAGAGCTGCTGAGCGCCATACGCTATCAGCCCAATACGGCCTGGCTGCATACCGATGCTGCACTGATGCCAAAACGTCGCTCAACATGGGCCGCTTGGAACTATTACAGTACCAGCACGCAGGATGAGGCGAATAATCCGGTAGCCGTCACTTACTGGCTGAACCGTCTGCAAAAACTGCCCTTCCAAAGCAATGTCTTTCTCACACTCAATCCACCGACAGAACCCGCCGCCGGCACGGTGCTACAGAAGTTTTCCTATGCGCATCCGCTGCTGGATGCCGCTGCCTACGCCGCACAGAAAAAACTGCCGCTGATACAAGGCATGGGCCTCGTCTATTTCTGCGGTGCCTGGGCGACTTATGGATTTCATGAAGATGGCCTTAAAGCCGGCATGAAAGTAGCCGCTTTACTGGGAGCAAACATCCCCTGGAAGGCCAGCTATGAATAAGCCTTGGCTATTCCGTGGCAAGATCAATCATGCGCGCCTGCTGCCCAAGGCTCATACTTTTTCCTATCCCGCATTTTTCATCCGCTTTCCAATTGCTCGTAAAACACAGCTGCAAAGCCGGCTGTTCAGCCTTAATCGCTTCAATCTCTTCAGCTATCACGATGTCGATCATGGCGATGGTGGAGATGGTGAAACCTGGGTGCGCCAGCTGCTGGCAAAAGAAGGCGTAAACAATAGTGATGGCGACATTTATCTACTGTGCCTGCCGCGCATGCTGGGCTTTGTTTTCAATCCGGTCAGCTTCTGGTTTTGTCACGATGCACAAGGCGGCCTGCGCAGCGTCATCTGTGAGGTCAATAACACCTTCGGCGAGCGTCATTGCTATCTGCTGCAAGCCCCTGAAGGTTTTTGCATCACCGCTGATAGCCCGCTACAGGCACGCAAAGTCTTTCATGTCTCCCCATTCTTTCCAGTCAGCGGTGAATACCGCTTCCAGTTCCGTTACGAAGACGAATGCAGTGATGCCCGTATCCATTATCAGGAAAACGGCCAACTGTTGCTGACAACCACTCTGCTGGGTAAAGCACAGCCGCTGGATGACCGGCATTTACTGCGGCTTTTCCTGAGTCTGGGCTGGTCCACACTACTGGTCGTCCTGCGTATTCACTGGCAGGCCCTGCGCCTCTGGCTCAAGGGCATTACTTTTCACCGCAAGCCTGCTCCCCCTGCACAGGAGATCTCCCGATGAATGCTGCCAGCAATACTGTTCCCGCTGCCCGCAAAGTACCCGCCCTCGCCCGCGCCTTTTTAGGTCTCATGGAAAAAATACAGACAGGCTCTGTGGAGTTGATTACGCCGGAGGGGGAATCCCTGAATTTCCTCGGAGAGGCTCACGGCCCTCATGCCGTTCTGAAAATAAAAGACTGGTCAGCCTGTGCCGCCATTGTTCGCAGCGGTGATATCGGCGTCGCTGAAAGCTATCGTGACGAAAAAATCGAGACCCCGGACCTGTTGGCCGTGCTGCTGCTGGCCCTAGCCAATCTGGAAGTCATGGAAAAAACACTGCATGGCAGCTTTTTAGGCACAGTGCTTTACCGCCTGCGCCATCTGCTGAACCGCAATAGTCGCCGTGGCAGCAAGAAGAATATTCACGCGCATTACGATATTGGCAATGACTTCTATCGCCTATGGCTGGACTCCTCCATGACTTACTCGGCAGCTCTATTTGCCGATAACGAAGAAAGTCTTGAGGACGCGCAGTGGCGTAAGTATGACCGCCTTCTGGACCTGCTGGACGTCAAAGCCGGCGATCACATTCTGGAGATAGGTTGCGGCTGGGGGGCTTTTGCCGTGCGCGCCGCCGAGCGTGGCTGCTATGTCACCGGCATTTCTCTGTCACAGGAGCAGTTGGCCCATGCCAGGGCCCGTGTTGTCGGCACTCCCGCTGAAGGCCGCACACACTTCAGCTTTTTGGATTATCGCGATCTGCATGGTCAGTTCGATGCCATTGTCTCTATAGAAATGCTCGAAGCCGTGGGCCAATCCTACTGGCCAGACTACTTCGCCAAAATACGTAGCTGCTTGAAGCCCGGCGGCAAAGCAGCCCTGCAGTCCATCACAATTGCAGATGAACGTTTTGATGATTACCGCAACGGCACCGACTTTATCCAGCAATACATATTTCCCGGCGGCATGCTGCCATCACCCGCCGTATTGGAAGAGGCCATCAATGAGTCCGGCCTGAGCATGGATGTGCCCTTCTTTTTCGGCATGGATTACGCCAGCACGCTACGCCGCTGGCGACATAACTTTGAAAACAATCTTGACGCCATACGCGCGCAAGGCTTTGACGAAGCCTTCATACGCCTATGGCGGTTTTATCTCTGCTACTGCGAAGCCGGGTTCCTGACACGGCGTACTGATGTCTGTCAGTTTATGCTGCATAACTGAAGGTAGGCAAAAATGTCTCGCATTTTTAGCGCACTCTTGCTGCTTATTTTAACAGCCTGTACGACCACGATAGATGACTATCGCGATATGAGGCCGGCACTTGATCTGCGCCAATTCTTCAATGGCCATGTCAGCGCTTGGGGACAGTTCCAGGACAGATCCGGCAAGATCATCAAACGCTTTACCGTGGACATGACAGGCCGCTGGCAAGGCCAGGAAGGTGTACTGGAAGAACACTTCACCTATGACGATGGCAGCAAGCAGACACGTATCTGGTATCTGACCGCCCTGCCGGATGGCCAATACATAGGCCGTGCCGCCGATGTTCTTGGAGAAGCCAAAGGACAGGTCCGCGGCCCCGCCCTTAACTGGACCTACACCATGGCACTACCGGTAGATGGAAAAATCTATGAGGTACAGTTTGACGACTGGATGTACCTGCACAGTGAAAACACCATGATGAACCGTGCCGTGATGAAAAAATTTGGCCTCCGTCTCGGCGAAATCACCCTTTTCTTCCACAAGGATGATGCACGCTCATGAGCCTGAATCCACGCATCCACAGTTGGCAAAATCGGCGCATCTGGATTATCGGCGCCAGCTCGGGGATTGGTCATGCGTTGGCGAGCCAGCTTTTACAAATGGGGGCGCAGGTCGCACTGAGTTCGCGTAATCCTGGAAAGCTGCAATCCATGGCGGATCTGTGGCCACAGAAAACGCTGGTACTCCCCTTTGACGTCAAGGATGTAGCTGGTTGGGAAAATGCCTACACACAGCTGAAAGAAAAATGGGACTGGCTGGACCACATCATTCTCTGTGCCGCTGATTACGCTCCCGTCCGGGCAGCATCCATCACGGCAGACAATGTGCGCAGCATGATGGATACCAATGTCATCGGCATAATGACCGGCGTTGCCGTTGTACTTCCTGACTTTCTCAAGACTGTAAATGGCGGCGCCATCAGCATCGTTGCCAGCGTTGCCGGCTACACCGGCCTGCCCAAGGCTCTGGTATATGGGCCCACCAAAGCGGCACTGATCAATTTTACCGAGTCGCTTTATCTGGATGTGCATGCACAAGGACTGACCGTGCATCTCATAAATCCCGGCTTTGTGAATACTCCACTGACCCAAAAAAACGACTTCCATATGCCGGCACTGATCACTCCCGAGACTGCCGCACAACACATCGTAGCCGGCATGGAAAAAGGTGATTTTGAAATTCATTTCCCACGCCGCTTCACGCTATGGCTGAAGCTCCTACGCCAGCTACCTTACTGCTTGCGCTTTCACCTTCTGCGCAATATGGCCCACTCATGAGCACTCAGATCAAAAACCCTCAGTCCATCGGCTATCAGATCATGGACCATCAGGCTGCATCGGAATGCTCAGGCCAGCCAGAAAGCCTGGTGCGCTGGTATGAGACCCTGACACTGGAAAGCCTGAAATATATCGATCTTTTTTACACCCAGGATGCCTGGTTCAAAGACCCCTTCAATGAAGTCAACTCCCGCGCTCATATTGCTGCCATTTTTCAGCACATGTTTGCCACGCTGGATGCTCCACGCTTTGTCATCAAGCAGAGCATACGTACAGCCAATGAGACTTTTATCGTCTGGGACATGGAATTCAGTCTCAATGGCAAAGCCATGAGCATCAAAGGCTGCAGCCATCTACGCCATAACGAGGCCGGCCTTGTCTCTCATCATCGGGATTACTGGGATGCGGCCGAAGAACTTTATGAAAAACTGCCAGTCCTGGGCTGGCTCATGAAAATCATCAAACGCAAGCTTAAAACACCGCTCAATGCCATTACACCTACAGCCATTACCCCCACGGACTTTAAAAAGGGCGCTCACGATGAACGTGCAACTTCCTGATGCCACCATTGAAACCCCTCTTGAGTCCATGCTGCCCATTCAGGCCGTCGAACGGGAAACCGGCGTATCCAAAGAACTGTTACGCATGTGGGAGCGGCGATACCGCTTCCCCACGCCGGCACGCGATCATCAGGGCGACCGCATCTATACCCAAGAACAGATTGGCAAGCTGCGCCTGCTGCGTCGTCTGATTGATGCGGGTTTTAGGCCCGGAAAAATAATAGGCATGAGCGTTGTGGATCTGGAAATCCTGCTGCGCTCCAAATACAGCAACCGTGTTGAATCTGCCCCGCAGCTGGAAAAAGAACTTGTCAACAGCCTCAAGGGAAAAGACCCACATCGGGTCCGGGAATATCTTTCGCATCAGCTGGTGAAAATGGGCCTGCAGTCTTTCGTACTGGAGTTTCTGCAATACGCCAATCCCGTGGTGGGAGATGCATGGATGCGTGGAGAAATAGAGGTACACGAAGAGCATCTGTATACCGAGCAGGTACAAACCCTCATCCGCGGCGCTATCGCCAATCTGCGCCCCGCCACTTCGCGGCCACGCGTCATGCTGACAACAGCCCCCGATGAAAACCATACGCTTGGCATACTGATGACGGAAGCCATGCTACGACTGGATGATGTTGATGCCATCTGCTTCGGCCCAATGATGCCCGTGCGTGAAATCGTGCAGGCGGCAAACAAACACCATATGGATATTATCGGTATCTCGTTCAGCGCCTCTTTTCCCGCCAGCCATGCCATAGAGTTCCTGGAAGACCTGCGCTTTCGTTTGCCAATCCATACAGGCATATGGGCAGGTGGAAATGCTTTGCGCTCCACACGCCGCAGTGTAGAGGGTGTTGATTTATTCCATGATCTGGACGGCATTCGCAAAGCCATACAAATCTGGAAAACCAGACAGGAAAAACCTCAAGAATCGCGCCAATGACAACAAGCCCAAGAAAACCGCGACACCTGGTCTGGCTGCGCGCCGACCTGCGTACCATCGACAACACCGCCCTGCTGGCCGCCTGCCAGGACAAAAATAGTGAAGTGGCCTGTGTTTATGCCATCACACCGGGGCAGTGGAAAAAACATGATATAGCCGGCGTACGGGTAGATTTTGAGCTACGCACGCTGCGCCACCTTCAGTCTTCCTTTCAGAAGCTGCACATCCCTCTGCTTATTCTGCACAGCGATGATTTCAACAGCCTGCCGGCTGCCCTGGCAAAGCTAGCTAAAAAGCATGCCGTCTCCACTGTTTTTGCCAATCGCCAATACGAAATCAACGAACAACTGCGAGACGAAGAAGCAGAGGCCGCACTGGCATTAGCCGGCATCAATCTGCAGCTTTTTCATGATCAGTGCATAGTGCCGCCGGGGAATGTGCGCAAGCCCGATGGCACGGCCTACTCTGTTTTCACACCCTTCAAACGCAATTGGCAGAAAGTCGCAGGGCTCGGCTGTCGACCACAAGCGGCGCCTATCCCGCGTAAATCGGCCTATATCGAAAGCGATAAGATTCCTGACAACATCAAAGGTCATGTTTCACATATTGATGCTGCGCTAGCGCAGGAATGGTGGCCTGCTGGCGAAGAACTGGCGCTACAACGCCTTGCCAGCTTTGTAAACGCTGATCTGGCGCATTATCTGGATAGGCGTGACTTTCCCGCGCAAGACGGCGTGAGCCGCCTCTCACCTTATCTGGCCATTGGCACCCTCTCAGCCCGGCAATGCCTGAATGCCGCGCTGAATCATCAGGTCCTTTACCGCCGTCATCATCAAGAAAGCCCCGGTCATGAGCAGTGGATAAGCGAGCTGGCCTGGCGTGATTTCTACAAGCATGTACTGGTGGCTTGGCCTCGTGTGTGTCGGCACCGTCCGTTCAAGCTGGAAACCGATCCCGTTCCTTGGCGCCACGATGAAAAAGATTTTCGCGCATGGTGCGAAGGCCGCACTGGCTTTCCTCTGGTGGATGCGGCCATGCGTCAGCTCGCCCGCACCGGCTGGATGCATAACCGCCTGCGCATGGTGGTGGCCATGTTCCTCACCAAGGATCTGTTTATTGATTGGCGCTGGGGTGAGCAGTTTTTCATGCAGCATCTGATTGATGGTGATCTGTCTGCCAATAATGGTGGCTGGCAATGGTCCGCCTCTACCGGCAATGATGCGGCGCCCTATTTCCGCATTTTTAATCCCGTGGCACAGAGCCGGAAATTCGATCCAGAAGGACACTTCATCCGCGAGTACGTGCCTGAACTGCGCGACCTGCCCAGCCGGGATATTCACGAGCCACATGGAAAAAGCAAAGCCCAGGTCTCGCTGTTTTCAGATTACCCGGCCCCCATCGTGGATCATGCACTGGCGCACGAGCGTGTACTGCAAAGCTTCAAGGGCCTAAAAGGCCTGCAGCTTCCGGAATAAAAAAGCCGCCTAGAGGGCGGCTTTTTTGATCAGCAATATGCATCTGCTGTTTCAGGCAGGGCTTAGCTCATCAAAGAGCGCCACATACTCTTCCGTCAGCTTGTGCTTGGGCGAAAGATGTATCAGCGGCAAAGCCCTCTCGTGCGACTCTTTCATGATGACCGATGAAGACAAATGTGAGTTCAGAATCGGCAGTCCTTCAGCACGCATCTCATCCACCAGCTTCACCGGCAGGCTGGCACGGGGCTGGAACTGGTTGACGACGATGCCTTCTATCTCCAGCTCCTCATTATGATCAGCGCGTATCTCACCCACATTCTCCAGCACCGTATCAATGGCACGACGCGAGAAAGCACCGCAATCAAAAGGAATCAGACAACGTTGGGCCGCAATCAGGGCTGAAAGCGTATAAAAATTGAAGGCTGGCGGCGTGTCGATATAGATGGCGTCGTAACTGCCTTCCAGAGACTTCAGGGCCGAGGCCAGCTTGAAAATCTTGTGCTTGCTCTGCAGCAGATGCTCGATTTCGCTCAACTCAGGGTTGGAAGGAATCACGTGCAGATTGTTATGCGGGGTTTTGTGCACATACTCGGAAATTGGCTTTTCCTTGAGGCTGAACTGTAGCGTCTGCGCAAAGAACTGGCCGATATTGGGCGAGAGCTCGATCTTGTCGCGGGAAAATTCGGCGGCCTCACCCAGCAGGTATTGGGTGGCATTGCATTGCGGGTCCAGATCCACGACCAGAGTGCGCTTGCCCTTGGCTGCACTGATAGCGGCAAGATTCACCGTGATACTGGACTTCCCTACTCCACCCTTCTGATTGAAGATCACGCGACGCATCATCTATTCCCCTGCAAAAGCCAAACACGGCTGGCGGATTGTAACGGCAGCTGCCGCCTCACGAAACGACTGTAATGGCCCGGCCATCTGTCAGCACAGTCAGTTTCAAGCTCAATGAAAAAACCAGTAGGCCACCACAATAGCTGTAACCACGGACACGAAGTCGGCAAAAAGCCCGCATGCCAAGGCATGACGCTCATAGCGTATGCCGACCGAACCAAAATACACGGCCAGTACATAGAAGGTTGTTTCTGAAGAGCCTTGGATAATGGCCGCCACATAAGCCGGAAAGGAGTCCACGCCATAGTGCTGGAACGTCTCCAGCATCATGGCACGTGCACCCGAGCCCGAGAGTGACTTCATGAAGCCCGTGGTCAGTGCCGGCACGAAATCAGTATTAAGCCCCAATTGACTCAAGGCCCAGGCAATGCCGGAGAGCAGCAGATCCAGCACACCGCTGGCGCGAAAAACAGATATGGCTACCAGCATGGCAACCAGAAAGGGAATGATACTGATGGCAACGTCAAAGCCTTGTTTGGCGCCGGTGATGAAGTTGTCGTAAACATTGATGCCGCGACGCCAGCCTGCCAGCAAAAACAACACAATCACCAAAAACAACAGCAGATTACCGATAAAGGCAGAACGCACACCCAGCATCTCCGGCGGCGCCGTAATCACGGCCGCTATCAGTGCGCTCATAAAAAGCGCCAGACCCGCCGCATAGCCCAGCACCACACGATTCCAGATATCCAGTTTCTGCAGCCACGCCGTGAGCAAGAGCCCCGCCACCGTGCCGCTGGCACCGGAAATCAGGATGGGCACAAAAACGCTGGCCGGATTAGGCGCCCCGAACTGGGCCCTGTAGAGAAAAACCGTGACTGGAATCAGTGTGACGGAAGCGGTATTGAGCACCAGAAAAAGGATTTGCGCGTTGGTGGCCTTTTCCGGCTCTGGATTCAAGGTCTGCAAATCCTGCATGGCCTTGAGCCCCAAGGGCGTCGCCGCGTTATCCAGCCCCAGCATATTGGCGGCAAGATTCATGGTGACCGAACCTATGGCCGGATGGCCCGCCGGCACCTCGGGCATGAGACGGCGGAAAAGCGGCGTGAGCGCCCAGGCCATTTTTTCAATCAGGCCGGCTTTCTCGGCAATCTGGAAAAGCCCCAGCCAGAGACAGAGCAGGCCGATAAGGCCTATCGCCACATCCACCGCACTTTTCGCCGACTTGAAACAGGCATCCACCACCGCCGCAAAGATTTCCGGCTGGCCACCAAGCGTGGCTTGAAGCAGGCAGGCGCAAAAGGCAATCAGAAAAAATCCTAGCCAGATCCGGTTCAGCATCCACTCTGTTCCTGAAGTTTGCTTTTCCTAAGGTTCACTTTTCCTGAAGCCCGCCCTTGCGGGGCGAGAACGCGCGCATGATGGCATGAAACCGGCCCGCATATGCAGAGGCTAGAGCCGGCAGTCCCTAAAGGCTGGCGGGCACTGGCAGTCCTGCCTAGGCTGAAAAAAACACAAGGAGCACGATCATGGCATTCCGAGTCGGCATCAATGGTTTCGGGCGCATCGGCAGACTGCTCACACGCCACCTTTGTTCCGGTGATTACAACGGCGCGAGCCCCGAGATCATCGTCAGCCATATCAATGATCCAGCACCAGATGCCGGACTTGCTGCTCACCTGCTGGCCTTCGACAGTGTGCACGGGCGCTGGCCGTATGAAGCTGAAGCAGAAAGTACAAGTCAGTTGCTCTTGAACGGTCAGCGTGTGGGCTTTAGTCGTGAGCGCGACACTGCCAGTGTCGGCTGGGCGGGCAAGGCAGATATCGTCATCGACTGCACCGGCCGCTTGAAGACAGTGGCCGATGTGCAGGCCTTTCTGGCCGCCGGGGTTTCCCGTGTGCTGGTTTCACAACCGGTCGAGGGCATTCCCAATATCGTACTGGGCGTTAACGAGCAGAGTGTGGAGCTGAATCTGGAACGCGCCGTCTGTGCGGCATCGTGTACCACCAACTGCCTGGCACCGGTGGTGAAAGTACTGCACGATGTCTTCACCATAACCGGCGGCCTTATCACCACCGTACATGGCCTGACCAATGACCAAGCCCTACTGGACCAAGCCCATGAGGACTGGCGCCGTGGCCGTCAGGCGGGAAGCTCGCTTATCCCCACCACCTCCGGCTTTGCCAAAGCCATAGGGCGAGTCTTGCCCGACATGGCTGGCAAACTGGAGGGCTTTGCCATCCGCGCTCCAGTGACCAATGCCTCGCTGATAGATGCCTGCTTCCAGATCCAGCGCAGCACCACTGCCGGCGGGGTCAATGCCGCTTTTGAAGCGGCAACCTCCGACTCACTGCGAAATATCCTGGCCGTAGAGCATCGGCCACTGGTCTCCGCAGATTTCCGCGGAGACCGTCACTCCGCCACCGTGGATGCCTCCCTGACTCAGGTGCTAGGTGGAAATCTGGTCAAAGTGGTCGCTTGGTATGACAACGAAATGGCCTATAGCCATCGCTTGGCCGAGCTCACGCGCAGACTGCTTGGTTTCTGAACAAGCTCATGTAGTTTCAAGAAAAACTCTGTCCACATTTTCTGTGGATAACTTTGTGTACAGGATGGCCTGTGTGGCCTGAAATGCCCGCTGGCACTGCCCTCGCAACAATTTGTCTACTTTTTCGTCACAGCAAGAAATATCAATAAAATCATTGGGTTGATTTTCGTACAAAGCGTGAGAACAGAAAAACCGGGGGCTGACTTGTCAATACCAGACAGAAAAATTACATCTGTCTGACAACGTGCATAACCCCGACCGTGGAACACACTTAGCTGTAATCCCTGATTAAAGTTAAAGTAACTTCTTAAGAGTGGCGGTGCGGGCCCCATCTCACAGCCCTGCCCACTCATATGAGTGCCTACTCCCTACCCTGCCCTGCTCAATATGTCAGCGCAAAAGCCGCTACGACGACGATGTTCCACAGCTTTTACAGGCCGCATATAGCCTGAAAGACATTGCAAAAAATTAGAGCATATACTCTAATCCATGCAGCCAGACGATGGCCTGACCCGATCCCGGAGCCCAAACAATGCAAACGTCCGCCACCGCAACGTCACTTCCCTCGGCCAAAGGCCCCTTCTTTATCGGTTACCTGCTCGACTTCATGCGCGACCCTCTGGCCTTTACCCAGAAGCTGGAAAAGGAATACGGGCCGCTTATCGAAACGCGCATCATGGGACAGAATTTCATCGTCATGCTCGGACCGGAAGCCAATCAGTTTGTGCTGCAAGATCGTGAAGGGAATTTCTCCAGCTTCGGTGGCTGGGATCCTTATATCGGCAAAGTTTTTCCGGGCGCCATCATGTCCATGGATAATCCGGCGCACCGCGTTCAGCGCCGCATCATGCAGCAGGCGTTCAAAAAACCGGCACTTACGGCCTATATCAGCGCAATGAATCCAAAAATTGCGAGCGGCATAGAGGGCTGGAAAGCACAAAGCCGCTTTCAGGTTTTCCCCGGCATCAAACAGCTGACACTGGATCTGGCCACTGCTGTTTTCATGGGTGAGTCCCTCGGCCCCGAAGCGGACAAGGTCAACAAGGCCTTCATGGATACGGTAGAGGCCTCCCTCGCCTATATCCGCTACCCCATTCCGCCTTTCAATATGTGGAAGGGCGTGAAGGGTCGTGAATTCCTGCTCAGCTATTTCACCAAGCTGATGCCGGCCAAAAAGGCCACCGAAACCGCGGATTTCTTCAGTCAGTTCTGCCATGCCACGGATGAAGACGGCGCGCGCTTCAGCGACAAGGAAATCATTGACCACATGATTTTCCTCATGATGGCCGCGCACGACACCACCACCTCCACACTGACCACCATTTTCTACACACTGGCCAAACATCCGGAGTGGCAGCAACGTCTGCGCGAAGCCAGCCTGGCGCTCGGCAAGACTCAGCTGGATTATGACGATCTGGAAAAACTGGAAGAGCTGGACTGGGTGATGAAAGAAGCCTTGCGTCTCTATCCGGCACTGACCTCAATGCCACGTATGGTGGCCAAGGACTGTGTCTTTAACGGTCACACCCTGCGCAAGGGCACCATCATTGGCGTCTATCCCATACACACGCATCACATGCCTGAGTACTGGAGTAATCCAGACAGATTTGACCCCGAGCGCTTCTCACCAGCGCGCAACGAAAACAAGAAGCATATGTTCCAGTGGGTGCCTTTTGGCGGCGGCGCACATATGTGCCTGGGCCAGCATTTTGCCAATCTGCAGGTGAAATCCATCATGCATCAGGTGTTGCTGAAATATCGCTGGGACACAGATGCCAACTACGTCATGCCCTATCAGATGGTGCCAATAGCCCGACCCAAGGATGGCCTGCCGGTACGCCTGCACCGTCTCTAAGACTCAATGACGCGGATAGATGCAGGCAGCGCGTGGCAGTAGCTGCTCCTGCCGCATCTCGCACTGCACGCCCTGCCGCTGCAAGACGCGGCAGTATTTCTCGGCCTGCTCCCGGCTGAGCAGGCCCCTGACCACACAGGGAGCGGCCTGAAAGCGGGCCAAGGCGTCTTCGGGAGAGATGCTGAAAAGGCTGGCAAAGGCGCTGACCGCCCGCCAAAGGGGTACCGGCTCCAGAACCTTGCCGGTGATGATGATCTGATAAAGTGCGTCGTCCATGAATACGCCTTGCACCGGGAAAGAGAGCCCATTCTAGAAAGGCAGGACATGCCTGCCTATTCGTAATGCCCGCAATGCCCAATGTGGCAGCACCTGCCTGCCCCTCCTCAGGGAGATTGCTGCTTCCGTCGGCCCAAGCCTTCACTCATAGCTTTAATAAGTTAAAGCAAGGCATTGTTTTATATTGCCTTATAGATATTATTGGCGAATAGAAAACACTCAGCCTCGTTTGCCCCTCCCAGCATTTCTGGGCAAAATCCTGCCATCACACAGAAACAGCCAAACATGATGCCGCATCGTCGCATTGCCTACAGCCTGATATTGCTGGCCTGCCTGCCTGCAGCAGCCTCGGCGGGCAATGTCTACAAGTTCCGCGATGCGGACGGCAATGTGCTGTTCACAAATGTCGTGAACGAGCGCAACAAGCCGCGAGGTGATGGCTTCAAGCAATATGCAACGCTGGAAAAAGTGACTTGGTACAAGGACACCAACGTCCACAAATATGGCAATTGGGGCAACAGCGAATTTGCCGTACGTCCCAGCTTCAGCAAGAACCGTAACGCCTTCGACGACATCATCAAGACCGCTGCGCTGGCCAGCAATGTGGACCACGGCTTGGTCAAAGCCATTATTCACACCGAGTCCGGCTTCAATCCCCGCGCTCTTTCCAAACCCGGTGCCCAAGGACTGATGCAGCTCATGCCCGCCACCGCCGGCATGTACAGCGTGCGTGATGCGTTTGATCCGCGAGAAAATATCCAGGCCGGGACCAAACACATCAAGTATCTGATCAACCGCTACAAGAATCTTGAGCTTGCCTTGGCGGCCTATAACGCCGGTGAAGGCAATGTGAACAAGTACAAGGGCATTCCGCCTTTTGCGGAAACCCAGGACTATGTAAAGCGCGTCATGAGCCGCTATCGCAATCTTTATGGCGGCTCCAGCACCTCTCTCGCCACACTCAGCCCCGCCAAACGTTAGATCTCTACCCCCACCTCATTGCCCTCATACACCAGCGGGTACATTTTCACACCGGGTTGCATGGGGTGCTGCACACAACGTCCCTCCCGCTCCAGATCAAACTCTATGGCATGAAAGGCACAGCGCAGCCTGCTGCCCTGCATGGTGCCGTTGTGCAGGGGAAAACCTTTGTGCGGGCACATATTGCGCAGTAAATAGCGCTGACCGTTCTCCACGATAAGCAGCAGCGCAATGCCGTCCACACGAAAAACCTGACGATAGCCTTCGTGCAGATTGATGAGCTTTTCAAGTCGGTGAAAGGCCATTCCAGCTCCTGAGTACGCGGCGAATCCAGACTCTAGCGCTTTTTCGCAGGCAATAAAAAAGGCGGGATATCATCCCGCCTTTTTTATCAGCCATATAAGCTAAGCGCTTATTTGCCGTGATTTTCCGCAAGGAAGAACCAGGTATCAAGCACCGAGTCCGGATTCAGGGACACGGTATCAATGCCCTGATCCATCAGCCACTTGGCCAGATCCGGGTGATCCGAAGGGCCCTGACCGCAGATGCCGATGTACTTGCCGGCCTTCTTACAAGCCTCGATGGCACGAGCCAGCAGGAACTTCACGGCGGGATCACGCTCGTCAAAGAGATGCGAAACGATGCCAGAGTCACGATCCAGGCCCAGCGTGAGCTGTGTCAGATCGTTGGAACCGATAGAGAAGCCATCGAAGTGCTCGAGGAACTCATCGGCCAGCAGCGCGTTGGTGGGCAACTCGCACATCATGATGACGCGCAAACCATTATCACCACGCTTCAGACCCTTCTCAGCCAGAAGCTCCAGCACGCGCTTGGCTTCGCCCGTGGTACGTACGAAAGGAATCATGACCTCGACATTGGTCAGGCCCATTTCATTACGCACTTTCTTCAGCGCACGTACTTCCAGATCGAAACAATCACGGAAATTATCGGAGATGTAACGCGAGGCGCCACGGAAACCCAGCATGGGGTTCTCTTCTTCCGGCTCATAAAGCTTGCCGCCAATCAGGTTGGCGTATTCGTTGGACTTGAAGTCCGACATACGCACGATGACCTTCTTGGGATAGAAAGCGGCAGCCAGCGTGGCAATACCTTCCACCAGCTTCTCAACATAGAAATCCACTGGCGAGGCATAACCGGAGCAGCGGATATCCACTGATTGCTTGATGTCACGCGGCAGGCTGTCGTAATTCAACAGCGCCTTGGGGTGCACACCAATCATGCGATTGATAATGAACTCCAGACGAGCCAGACCAATACCTTCGTTAGGCAGCGTGGCGAAATCGAAAGCACGATCCGGGTTGCCGACATTCATCATGATCTTGAACGGCAGCTTGGGCATGGACTCGATGGAGTTCTTCTGAATCTCAAAATCCAGCATACCGTCGTAAATGAAACCCGTATCGCCTTCAGCGCAAGACACGGTCACATGCATTCCGTCTTTCAGCACTTCAGTGGCATTGCCACAACCCACGATGGCGGGCACGCCCAGCTCGCGAGCAATAATGGCCGCGTGGCAGGTACGGCCGCCACGGTTAGTGACGATGGCGCTGGCGCGCTTCATCACCGGCTCCCAATCCGGATCGGTCATATCGGAGACAAGCACGTCACCCGGCTGCACCTTTTCCATTTCCTTGATGGAAGTTACCACGCGCACGGGGCCGGAGCCGATGCGCTGGCCGATGGAGCGGCCTTCGCAGACGACTTTGCCTTTCTGCTTAAGCAGGTAACGCTCCATGGTGCCGACATTCTGGCGGCTCTTCACGGTTTCCGGACGGGCCTGCACGATATAAATCTTGCCGTCGTCACCGTCTTTGGCCCACTCGATATCCATGGGAGCGGCGTAATGCTTCTCGATGATGAGAGCCTGCTTGGACAGCTCTTCGATTTCAGCATCAGTAATGGAGAACTTGCTGCGCTCGGCCTTGTCCACATCCACGATCTGGGTGGACTTGCCGGCAGCGCCAGTGGCGCCATAAATCATCTTCTGGGCCTTGGAGCCCAGATTGCGACGCAGAATGGAAGGACGGCCAGCCTCCAGCGTCAGCTTGTGAACATAAAACTCATCAGGATTAACTGCACCCTGCACCACCATCTCGCCCAGGCCATAAGACGATGTAATGAAGACCGCATCACGGAAACCGGATTCGGTATCCAGCGTGAACATCACGCCGGCAGCACCGGTTTCGGAGCGAACCATGCGCTGAATACCAGCCGACAGGGCCACCAGCTTGTGGTCGAAGCCCTGATGCACGCGATAAGCGATAGCTCGGTCATTGAACAGGGAGGCAAACACCTCACGGATGGCAATCAGGACATTGTCGATGCCGCGGATATTCAGGAAGGTTTCCTGCTGACCCGCAAAAGATGCATCCGGCAAATCTTCGGCAGTTGCCGAAGAACGCACGGCAACGGCAATGTTCTCGTTGCCATTCGCCATCTTGATGAAGGCTTCGCGTACATCCTTTTCGAAAGCCGGCAGCAGCGGCGTATCGATGATCCACTGACGGATCTGCTTACCGGCCTCAGCCAGAGCGACCACATCATCCACATTCAGCGCATCCAGAACATCGTTGATGCGCTTGTTGAGGCCGCTCTGCTCCAGAAAGTCACGGTAAGCCTGAGCTGTCGTCGCATAACCGCCGGGCACGGACACCCCGGCGTTGGCGAGATTGCTGATCATTTCGCCAAGGGAGGCATTTTTGCCACCTACCTTTTCGACATCATGCTTGCCAAGTTCCTGAAACCAAATGACGGACGCTTCCAAGGTGTGACTCCCTGAGATTACGAGGTTGGTCGGCTGCCGGCTTTGATAAGCAAGAGCAGCCAAGCTTTTGACAGATAAGCGGATTTCCTTGTGGGGGCCGCTGTTCAGTCCGGGGCGATTGGGCATACACTCGTGAAGGCTAAAAGCCTGTTCACCCTGCCCGGCTCCCGGTCCGAGGCCGGGAATTGTACTGAAAACTTTCCCAAAATGCTTGCCCCAAAAGAGCCACTTCCAAGGCCTTTTCGGGCAGCCAGGATGACTTTGATGAAACGCAGTGTTTTCTTCATTTCCGACGGCACCGGAATTACCGCCGAAACCCTGGGGCACAGCCTGCTGGCACAGTTCGAGGACATAGAGTTCGAGGAGCTGACCATGCCCTATGTAGACAGCGTGGAAAAGGCTTGGTCGGCCGTGAACGAGATCAATCAACTGGCTGCCGTGGCCAATACCCGGCCCATCATCATCGATACTATCGTCAACAAGGACGTCCGGGACGTCATTGCCAAGGCTAACGGCTATATGCTGGACGTGTTTGAGACCTTTGTTGGCAAGCTGGGCACCGAGCTCTGCTCCAACCCGGTGAATACCGTGGGCAAATCCCATTCCATCGTCAATAACGAGACCTACAACGTTCGCATCGAGGCCGTGCACTTTGCTCTGGACAACGATGATGGAGCTCGTACCCGCCACTATGACAAGGCCGACATCATCCTGACCGGGGTTTCCCGCTCCGGTAAAACTCCGACCTCCCTTTATATGGCGCTACAGTTCGGGGTTCATGTCGGCAACTACCCTCTGACCGAGGACGACTTCGACGACCTGCGCCTGCCCAATGCCCTCAGGGAATACAAGAAAAAGCTCTTCGGCCTGGTCATAGACCCCGAGCGTCTGGCTGCCATCCGTAACGAGCGCAAAGCCAACAGCCGCTATGCCTCCATCCAGCAATGCGAAATGGAAACCCGTGCGGCTGTCGCTCTTTTTAACAAGGAAGGCATTCCTTATATCAACACCACACATCTCTCCATCGAAGAAATCTCGACACGAATTCTGGCCATGGCCGGGATAAAGCGGCGGCTGGTATAAGCCCACGGATGATGCCGATGATTCCCTTTCATCAACCGTGGTCATCGGGTAACGAGCTGACATATATCGCCCAGGCCATACAAAACCAGACCGGCCCGGATGCGCAGCATTACACCCGGGCCTGTGAGCAGTGGCTTGCCAACTATCTTGGAAGCTGCAAGGCCTTTCTGACTCCGTCATGCACCGCGGCCCTGGAAATGTCAGCCATTCTGGCGGACATACAACCGGGCGATGAAATCATCATGGCGTCATTTACCTTCCCCTCCATGGCGAATGCCTTTGTGCTAAGAGGTGGTATTCCTGTCTTTGTGGACATTCGCGCTGACACGCTCAATATCGACGAGAACCTCATTGAGGCAGCCATCACTTCTCGTAGCCGCGCCATTGTAGTCATGCACTATGGCGGCGTTGCCTGCGAAATGGACACCATCATGGCGCTTGCCGAAAAACATGGCCTCATCGTCATTGAAGATGCAGCACATGCCATCGGCGCCACATACAAGGGGCGACAATTGGGCAGCATAGGTCATCTTGCTGCCATATCCTTTCACAAGACCAAGAACATCCAGTGCGGCGAGGGCGGAGCCCTGCTGATCAATGCGCCGATTTATATCGAGCGGGCTGAACGCGTCAGAGAAAATGGAACCGACAAAGCCAGCTTCATCAGACAGAGGGTAGCGCACTACTCGTGGACTGATATCGGCTCCTCATTCATCATCAGCGAATTCAGCGCGGCATTTCTGTGGGCACAAATGGCTCATATCGAGCACATCCTGCAACAAAGAAAACAGTTGTGGCAGCAATATCAGCATGCGCTACAGCCCGCCGCAGCCGGCCCCCTCACCCACAATGCACATATTTTTCGTATAAGCACAAACTCACCAGAACAACGCCAATACGTAATGGGTGCGCTGCTGAACCACGGGATACAGAGCGCTCCACATTATCAGCCACTGCACTCATCAAGAGCAGGAAGGCGCCATGGCAAAGTGTCGGGAACTATGGAAAACACCGTAAAAGCCTCCAGTACTCTACTGCGCCTACCGCTCTGGCCAGGCCTGACTCAGCAAGATATGAATCTGATATGTGAGCAAACCAAAAAGCTCATGCTCCCACTGGATCTCACAGCCAGCGCAGGCATCAAGAATATGCCTCACTCTCTCAATCTCTAGCATGCTTCACCATGGTAAAAACAAGAGAAATCTCCTCTCGGGGCTTTTCACAGCGCAACGTCGCATACTGCTGACTGCAGTCATCATTCTTAGCATCGGCGCCCCACTACTGATTGGCGGACAGACTACGCTTCACCTTCTGGCCTCACTTTCCCAAACCAGCCTCATCATTCTCCTACTTTTACTTGTGATGAAATGGGGACTCAATACTTTACGCTGCCAGCTTCTTTTCCGAGCGAATGGCATAAGGTTTCGTAATACAGAAACACTAGCAATGATATGGCTCTATGACGCCGCGTCGGAAAGTACGCCTGGCGGACTGGGCGGCCCCATTGCAGGCTGGGCACTACTACGCCATCGACAAATACCCACCACGACAATTGCCGGACTTGGATTACTCATTCTCACCGCAGACATCATTGCCATCATGACGCTGATACTCTGGGCACTGCTGGTCACCACCTTTATGCACCAGCAGAGTGAGCACTGGCAGATAATGGCCGTACTAATCGCGACAATGCTTGCCTTGGCATTGCTCTGGATTCTCCTGCGCTACCGGCGTGAGCTGATCCGATACGTGGGCCGACTGCGCTCCACGTTGGGGCTTGGCAAGCAGCGCAGCATAGGCCCCGTCAGACTCTGGCTGCGCATGGGGCAGACAGTCGAGCGCATGGCGCAACTGCCACACCTGTCATTGCTCATCATTGTGCTGGCATCTGTAGGCCACTGGTGTTGTCGACTATCCATCCTGTATCTCGCCATTCTGGCCCTAGGCCAGCACGTCGCCTGGACAGACACATTCATCATCCAGCTCTGCAGTGGCCTAACCGGGATGATGGTTGGGCTCCCAGGGGGATTTCTGGGTGCCGACCTGACGATGACCGCACTTCTGCTTCCGCTGATGGACCCCAAGGCAATCGCAACCGTTATTCTGCTGTGGCGACTTATGACCTTTCACATAACGCTGCTGGTGGGCGGCTTGTCCTTTACTTGGCTGGCCGGACGCTTGCTCCCTTCGGCAGGAAGACAAAGCACAGAGAACTGATCAGTCTCTTTTGCATGACATGGTATGCTCCACCTGCATCTTGGTGCAGCCGATGCAACACCACAAAAACAACAAACCCGGCTCACCGCACCGGAATTCTCATGAGTGCAGCAATCCAGAACATTGCCTTCTTCCTGCCCGAGACACGTCTCAGCAATGACATGCTGGCCGCGGAATTCCCCGGAGTATCTGCAGAGGCAATCTACAAACAATCTGGAGTACGACAACGATCCATTGCAGAAGACAGCCTCACTCCCGCTGATCTAGCCGCTCAGGCGGCGAGCATCCTTTTCTCCAAACTGCATGGAGTGCAGCCCACTGAAATAGATGCTGTTCTCTACTGCACAGAAGGTCTGGATTACAAAGCGCCTGCCACTGCTTGCCTATTGCATCAGCGCTTGGGACTGAAGCCCGCTTGTCTCGCTCTGGACATCCCCGCAGGCTGCACCGGCTTTGTAAACGGCCTCATGGTGGCGCAAGGCCTGATTGGCAAGAACGGCATTCGCCACGTCCTACTGCTTACATCTGAAATCACATCCAAGGTCATCAGTCAGAGCGACCTACATCTGCGCATGCTCTTTGGCGACGGTGCCTGCGCCACACTAATCAGCATATCGGACCAAGACAAACTGGGGCAGTTTGTTTTTGGTACCGATGGCACAGGTGCTAAATATTTGTGGGTCGAGCACAGTGGCATGCGCAGCCCAGCAGACATCGCTTGGCTGGAAGAGCAACGCCACAATAGCAATGGCCTGAAGAACGGCCGGATGATCATGAAAGGTGACGAGCTGCTGCACTTTGCACTCACTCATATCCCATCGCTAATCAACGACACTCTTCGCGTCAATCACCTGCAAGAGGAGGATATTGATCTTTTCGTATTCCACCAAGCTAGCGGCATCATATTGCGTTCACTGCGCCGGAAATGTCGCATCCCCGAAGCAAAGTTCTTTCTTCACCTTGAGGACTGCGGCAACACCGTCTCCTCCTCCATTCCACTGGCTCTTCAGCACGCCATTCTCCAGAAGCGCATCCAGCGCGGAGCAAAAGTCATGCTGGTGGGCTTCGGTGTCGGCCTGTCTTGGGCAGCCACCGTTATCGAGATTGCCTGAGATACCGAGCGGGATAATTTTGGAAAAGCGACCATGAATATCGACACACTCATCAAAAAAATACAGGAAGAACTGGACGATCTGGACCTGACGCACTTGGGCCCGGACTCCATCTTTCTGGAAATAGAGGGCTGGAGCTCCCTATACGGCCTTATCCTCATGGCACTGGTTTCAACGGAATACAATGTGGAGCTCAGCGGACAGCAGATACAGAGCATCCGGACAGTCCGCGATCTCAACAACGAAATACAGAAAAACACCTGACCATGGCCACCTTTGCTCTGGACCGGATTGCCATCCGCGCCATCGCCGCAGCGGTTCCTCGCCAAACTGAACGCAACGAGGACTATATCCGGCTCTCGGAACAGGAGCGCGCGCTTCTCATCAAGACAACTGGGGTCCGGGAAAGACGCATTGCCCCTAAAGGGCTCACCACCACCGATCTGTGTGCAGCCGCCGCAGGTGAAATCCTCGACAAGCTGAATATTCAAAAAGAAGAAATAGGACTGCTCATCTTTGTTTCACAGTCCGGAGATTACTATCTGCCCGCCTCAGCCACCCTGTTGCAGGAGCGACTGGGCTTGAATACCGGGACCATCGCTTTCGATGTCGGGCTGGGTTGCTCCGGCTACATCTACGGCCTCGCCATTGCCGGCAGCCTGATGCAAACCTGTGGCGTGAAAAAAGCACTGCTGCTAGCCGGTGATGTTTCTTCCATCGTGGCCTCCCCTGAAGATAAAAGTACTTATCCCCTGTTCGGGGACGCTGGCAGTGCCACTCTGCTGGAAATCACCACTCCGGGAACACCCTGGGAATTCAACCTGATGACAGATGGCTCTGGTGCCGACACCATCATGGTGCCAGACGGACTGAACCGTAACGGGGTCAACCAGGACTCTTTCACCATGGAAATGGTGTCGGAGGGTATCAAGCGCAGCCGCCTCAATCTGATCCTGAAAGGACCCGAGATATTCGCCTTCGCCATCAAGGAGGTCCCGGCCTCAATTCAGGCCCTGTCCCGCCATTCCGGACAGGCAATAGAGGATCTGGATTATTTCGTTATGCATCAGGCCAACAAACTGATGAACGAAACTATCCGCAAGAAACTGGCTATTCCGGAACATAAAGTGCCTTACTCTCTGGACGAGTTCGGCAACACCAGCTCAGCCTCCATCCCTCTGACTCTGGTGACAAGGCTGCATGATAAGCTGGCAAGCGAAACGCTAAGATTACTGCTGTCGGGATTTGGTGTTGGGCTCTCCTGGGGCAATGTGTTCCTCGAAACTGCCTCGCTGTACTGCCCCCCTTTACTGGAGATTGCGGACAATGATGGGCCACTATCCTGATCTGGCCGGCAAAACGGTTCTGGTAACCGGGGCATCGTCCGGTATCGGGCGCGCACTCGCCATTGCCCTCAGCAGGCAGCAAGCCAACGTCATCATTACCGGACGCGACCAGACCCGCCTGCACGCGACGCAGCAGGCCATGGACAGCACCGCGACCATCATTCCCGCAGATCTGACAGACAAAAATGACCGCGAACGACTGGTTCAGATACTGCCTGCGCTTGACGGACTCTGCCATGCAGCCGGCATCATCAATCCCTTCCCCATTCGCTACATCGATGAAGAGCAATTCGACAAGGTATTCAATATCAACGGCAGCGCACCGATCCTTCTGACTGCTCGTCTGCTGGGCAAAAAAAAGATCAATGAAGCCGGCTCAGTCGTCTTTATTTCATCCATTGCCAGCGAACGCGGCATGAAAGGCGGCAGCGTCTACTCTGCCAGCAAAGCAGCACTAGAAGCATTTAGCCGGACCATCACACTGGAACATGCCAGCAAGCGTATCCGTTCCAACTGCCTAAAGCCTGCACTGGTGAAAACGGCCATCTACGACCAAGCCAAAGCCCATGCAAAAGCAGCGGGGGCACTCGACAATTACGAAGATTATGTGTCCCGTTATCCGCTCGGCATAGGCGCACCAGAGGATGTCGCTGCCGCCGCTTTATTCCTGCTGTCTGACGCATCACGCTGGATTACCAGTACCAGTCTCACTCTGGATGGCGGACTCAGTGCAAGCATATGAACGTGTCTGTCGTTATCCCCATTTTCAATGACACCACGGCGCTCGCAGAGCTCATTCGGAGGCTTTACCACACCAGTGATCAGCAAGGGATAAATACTGAGCTGCTATTGGTTGATGACGGCTCCACCGGAACAGCATGGGAAAATCTCAAATCGCTGAAGGCCGCTCATATGGAGCGTGAGATCATCTTACTGCGCCTTGCCGAGAACAGCGGCCAGCACAATGCCACTCTCTGCGGCCTCCTACAGGCCAAGGGTGACGTCCTGATCACGATGGATGCCGATCTACAACATCCACCAGAAGCGATTCCGCTGCTACTGTCACAACTGCAGCAGCAGAAACTTGATCTGGTTTACGGCAGTGCACAGGCAGGCCACCCTTGGCCTAGGCGCTTTGCCAGCAAGATTTTCAAAAAACTGACGCAGAAAATCGGGGCGCCGGCCATTCATGGCTCAGCCTTCCGTGTCATGCGAGCAGGCCTCGTTCGCCACCTTACAGACAACCCGAAGCAACCCTTCACGGTTATTGACAGTATTCTGAGAAAAAAGGCAGCTGGAATGGCCTCTCTGACTGTCGAGCATCACATTCGCCGACACGGAAAATCCAGTTATAACTGGAGTCGTTTAGTGCTCATGGCGGTGAATATAATTACTGGCGCCCCGCAATTTCTGTACCTGCTGCGGTTTATGGCTGCCTGCATGACAGCTCTGGGTACCATGCTGCTCTGGGCTTCAATGATGTCGCACTCGGCAGAGGATACAACCAGAGGCTTGGGGCTCTTTTTGGGTGGAGCTCTCCTGCTGCTCCTCAGTCAATGGATGCGGCGGCAGCGCCGAAAAATCAGCGCAAAGCCACGGTTTACGCTGCAAGAAGAAATCAGATGATTATCCGGAAATACGGCATTGAACTGCACCGTGTTCAGCACAGCGATATAGAGCTGATTCGAATCACACGTAATCGGGAAGACATACGTGCCCGCATGTTCGACCAGGGCATTATATCCCCCGAGCAGCAAGAGGCCTGGTTTCACTCCATTAACAACATGCGCAACTATTTTTTCATCATTCAACACCAGGGCAGCCGTATCGGACTCATTCAGGGAAAAGACATTGATCTGGAAAATCGTGAGGCGGAGGGTGGCATCTACATCTGGGAGCCTGCGCTCTTGGGTAGCTCGATTCCCGCGAAAGCCTCTATCTGCTTTATGGAAGCAACCTTCTCACTGCTACTGATGGAGCGTGTTTACGCCAGGATTCGAAAAGACAACCATCAGGCTTACCGCTACAACGTGGCACTGGGCTATACCCCTGCCCCGGAAAAAGGCCCGGACTACATGGTGCTGACACGGCAGGTATACGAGAAGAAAATCCCTGCGCTTCGAAAACTGGCTGCCGGGAACCGAGAAACTCTTCCACTATCCATCAATGATGTGGAAATTCCTGATGCGAAGACGCAGATGCCTCTTTATCAGGATTTGCCAGAAGACATCTTCCAGAGCTTTTCCCCGCGCCTTCCACCCCGGCCCGAAGCACTGCGAGCGCAGGACTAACGGCTTCACGACAACGGCTATATTCCGAAGATCTTTTTAAGATCAATTTTTTGATGAATTGGCCAGTACACACTCCAGATCATTTTGAAAGGAAGCAGCAAAATCCAGTTCGTGAACCACCGAGGAATTCTGTAAGCGTTACGATGGAGCGCTTCCGTCGGGAACCGCGGAATATGCGCAATCACAAAATAAAGACTGATCATGCTCAAGGCCTGAACACATATCTTCATTTTTTTTCTGGAAAACTCTGGCCGCATAATGTCGAGCAACAGGATGTAACGTCGTTCGTCAGTATTGTTGAAGGCCTCATGGACATTGGCATCCAGAAATACCAGCAGCCCACCCTCCTCCCATGACCGAGTCTCTCCTTTGACGGAAAACCCGCAGGCCGGCAAGGGTGCAGGCACCTTGATACCCATATGCACACGATAAACCGCATTGGTCTCACCAAAATGCGGCTTTATTCCTGAGTGCGGTTCCAACATATTGAAAGAGGCTGTCACCAATCCCGGGATACGGGACAAAATCCTATCCATGCCTGGAAAGCGCTCTAAATTTCCATAATCCTTCTTGCCCCAGAAATAGAAGCCTATTGTCTTCCAGTTCTTCGGCGGATACTGCAACACCTCATCAAAATATGGCTTCATGTCCTCGTTGTCGTCATACATTAACGGGGCAAGCGCCTCTCGAATATCAGGAAAGCACTTCTTCAATTCATCCGCCCAAGGGAAATCATCCTCGAAGAATGCCGGCTCTTCGCCGCGATACTCTCGACCATAAATACCAAACCACAGGGCATGACTATCAGTCTTCATACTCTTTCCTCCCCACCTGATCTGGAAATAATCCAGTGCCGAGCCGAATGATAAAGATAGGAAAAAAGATGAAATGTTGGGCGACCCAAGCGAGTCAAGGCGCGCGGAAAAAGTTCAATGACAGGAAAAAAAATCTCGTAGAGTCTCGAATGATACAGCGTTGCCCGAACACCCGACTCCACAAAAACCCTACGATGCTGAAACTCCGGCCTCAGCACATCAACAATAAGGACAATTCTCTCGCTCTGTGATCGGTTCCAGGCAGCGTGGCAATATGCGTCATTGAAAGCAATACAACGCCCTTCTTCCCATGAGCGCCGCAAGCCAGCCACCTCGATTCCACATACGGGCAGCAGATCAGGAATTTTAAGACCAAGATGGATACGAAAATACGCATCCGTATCGCCTGTATGCGGCTTAATCTCTGCACCAGGAGCAAGAAGACTGAAATAAACAGTCGAAACACCCTCAATACCATCCATTATTCTCATGGTGTCAGGGAAGAGGCCAACTCTTTCCTCATACTCGACGCCATACACCTTGAGCTCAATCTGTCTCCAGCTCTTCTGCCTACGCAAAGACCTCTTCCTGAAGCAAATTTCCGCGTTTTCCTCACTCCCTAGATTACGCATCAGCTCGGCCATGATGATGTCAGAGCCCGCCTCAAGTATCGAAACAGCTGGAATTGAGCCGCTATCATAGAAGGGAGGCTGCATGCCCGCATAAGGCATTTGCTGCGAGTTAAAGTAAGGAAAAACAGAAAAAAATGGTGTTCTCATTTTTCCCTCATTAAAAATGAGGTGCCTTGTTCAGGATGCAGCGACGCGCTATAACGAACTTTATAAACTTGAAAAACCGGATTAGCAAAGATGGGATCCCTAACCCCATTATAAAGAGGCCCCACGTAAAGAGCATAATCCCCCCCGTCATTAGGCATCACTCCATCGGCAGGAGAAAATTTATAGAAGCTATACTGTGGAAGGGCCGGAAACATGGAGTAGAAATAATTATAGAAGTATTTCCTGCTGACCATGGGCGTCATGGGCGAATACTCCACCCGCACTCTTTCCGGCAAACTACTGGCATTAAGATCACTGAAAACGGGATATGCGTGAATAATTATTCGCCTTATCGACCCATCAAATTGTGAATATGCCTCGAGAAATCTCGCCGTTGTTTCCCGCCACTGCCTGACATCTGGAGCCTCGATATAAAGCTCAGGAACAGCACCGGCTTCGCCAGCCAAGGGCCATCTCCGATCAAAGAATAACTTTGCTCTGACCTGATCAATCTGTGCCGAATTCTCTACAAGAATAAAAGCAACTAACAAGCCGGATGCCATCTTTGCATAGTTAGTCATAGCAACAGGAACCATACTGCAAAAAGTACTCATCCCTGCCGCAAGTGATATCGCAAGAAGAGGAAAAACAGCAAAGTAGTATCGAGCCTCTCCTCTGGCATCCATCAGCACGACGCAATGCAATGCCCAATAGATCATTAGCACGACCGTTGCCAAAAACAGCGGCCTCAGCACTCGCAAAGAAGACAAAGGCGCCGCTGCAAGGCCAAAAATCCACCAGAGAGGGTTGATGGTGTAATACGGCATTAGCCCAAATCCCATCACCCGCTCGCTGACGGGAATAAGGGAATACTGACTGCTCAGAGCATTTCTCCAGCCGAAATAATCATTGATCGAGAAATCAAAGAAATACATGACTCCGCAAAAATAGATGAAGCCGGGGATCAACATCAGGGCAGCAGAAAGAAATCTTCGTTGTCGGCTCCGCTCTACTGCCATCGCCAGCAAAAAGAAAATTCCCTCCGGCCTGACTAGCGGAAGCAGCGATGAAAATATCACCAACAACTTTTCTTTCTCGGTAATTGCAGCATAGATAACAACCCCCATCAGGGCTGCAAGCAGGCTTTCACCATAAAAGCTCATGGATAGCAAAGCATAGAGCGGCATGGCAAGAAGCACCGTGCATGACGCCAGCATCCATGCAGCCGGGATTTCAAGGTGACGACCCGCACGATACACAGAGGACAGCACGCAAACCATGTGCGATGCCCGCATGAAATAAATGCTTTCCTTACTTATCCACGAGAGAAATCCGTCAAATATAAGACTGACCGGAAGCATATAATTCCAAAACCAAGCATCAGTTGACGCAAAGGGAGTTTTGGCCAGAAAAAGTCGGTATATGTCATCTATATCAAAAACATGGCTACCCTGAATAAGATCAAAGGTATTTTGTGTCGCGGCCTGACTGACATATTTAAGAAGAAACAGATAGGCCAGAAAAAAGGCCATAAATACCAGTACCGCAAGACGATCTATCCAGTGACTCTTCATCTCCGGCCCTGCTCATTGAAAAGGTGACTATCATCGATACCCGGGCGGGTTAAAACAAGCGCCCCAAAACAAAAAAGCCCGCAAATGCGGGCCTCATTGGAGCAATCAGCATCAGGGGGTTTGGGGCCTCAGGGTCAGTGAGTAACGCCATTGCCCAGAAGGAATGACAACCGCACCCATACGATTTGTACCCAATGCAATGGTATTGATGGCAAACGGTTGTGCTGTATTGCCACCGGGCAATGTTGCATCAGTTGTTCCATCCAGAAGCCTAGCATTGGCACTGCTACCAAACAGAATATCGTTGGAGATAACCAGACGGGCAATACCATCGACATTCTCGGTCGCCCCTCTCAGATCGGCTCGCCCATTGATAATGGCAAAGTCACCCGATATGCCGCCAAGCTTGATTGGCATATCAGCACGATTCAATTCGGCCAATGCAATGTAGGAGCCCGAACCGCCCGCCATGAGCGTACTGTCCTGAGGATACAGGCCACTATTCGAAATATCGTAAAGACGAGCCGCCATGCTGTAGCCCAAGAAGCAGTTATTGGTCGAGCTGCCGGAGACGCAGCCTGGGGCCGAGGGCGAGAGGCGCAGATTCAGCAAGCCCTCAAGATTGATATCAACCAGAGCGCCTCGAACAATCTTGGTGCCATTAGGAATGGTGCCACCACCAAACGTTCCTTTGACCTGCATACGCATTTGCGGCGAGAGCAGGTCAATACCGGACCCATCATAGTCGGTCGCTGTAGCACCAGGCTTGACCCAGATGCGGGTGTCATTGGCAAGCAGAAGGATGCTGCTCCCGATCAGACCGATACCCATGCCGGTTTCACCGGCGCCGCAGCCTGAAATCGGTCCACCAACCGATGAGCAAGCCTTGGTATCGGCAATCATTATATGAGTGCCTTTATCCCAGTGCGTACTTTTATTCCAAGTCGTGTTCTGATTATTACTAGCATCAAAAGACTGTGATACCAGAGCAATATCAGCAATGATGCCGCAGTTCCTGCTGCCTTGGCCCGAGCAATTCGCCGCATTTGTATCTGATGTTGCACTCGGATTTCCGCCCGGATAAAGGAAGATATTTCCGTCAAGATTAGCCAGCGTGTAGATAAGACCCCAATCCATCGTTCGCTTGACGGTCGATCCTTCCATGATCTTTATACGATTGGAATATGTCAGCAGATTGCCATCACGCACCATAAGAGCCATGGCATCATAGTTCGTATTATTCAGGCCATAACTCCTGACCTCGCCCGGAGCCAGACGAACCATGGAGCCAGCCGAACTACAGGCACCAGTTGTACCATTATCAGCCCCGCCCCAGCAGAGACCACCAGCGGCACCTCCCGGGCCATAACCCGCAGGAATCACGTCCATGGCAATCAGAGGAAAGTAATGGCCATAGGTGGCACCGGGCAGATTCACCCAATCACTCAACTCGATACCGACATTGCTTCCGCCAGACTCTGCAAAACGCCAGCGAAACTCGTGAGGTGTAGTTACGGCGTCATCACCCAACGCAATTGCATCAGCGTGGTTCACGAAATTCCATCGAGACTCAAAACGGAGACCATCCGTTGCCAAATCCTGATTTGTCCATGCATTTGCTGCAGACCAAGCACCGCCGGCCCCCCATATCAAACGCGCATCCTTGAGAGCACCCTTCCAGGCAAAATTGAGCATGGGTGCTGCCGCGGCATCATTTCGCACAAATTCAGGAGTACTGATATTCGGTGGATCACGGAATTTCATATCGAAGCCGAGTTCGACGTTGATCAGCGTATCTGCGAGGCTTAGTGCTGAGTTAATAGTCTTATCACCGCTGGCCATGTAGATGCCGGACGTCACAGAGCTGCAGCTGGCGTTACTGGGGGTGCAGCTTGCCGAAGTCAAAGGTGCCTTTATGATGCCCAAGGTTCCTTTAGGCATTTCCCAGCGCAGATTGAAGTTATCCATCACAAGATAGGGACTGTCGTGCCACAGCTGACGGTAATACATACTGGCGTTCAAAACTTCGCCAAGCAAATAGGTATTACTGGACGCCATATTAAAAAGGCCACCCTCAGCAACAAGCTTTATCTGAGCCGACTGCGCCTCAAGTGCCGCCGTTCCGAAAGACCTTGAGCTGCTGCCCAGGGAGAGTCCGCCCAATGTCAACCGTGCCGGGCCGTCCAGACTGAAAGAATAAGAAATTGCAGGAGTGGAAGTGGCATTAACCGCGCCTACATCCAAGGTGCTTTTGAATTTTACCGGGGCATCGCCAACTGTCGAGTTAGCTATATTGCTCTTGCCCTGCAGCTTGACATCATTGACAGAGAGCACGCCCTTCCATGCGGCAGAGGCATCCATCGTTTCTTTGATGTTCTTGGCCGCGATGCCGTTATTGCTAGTTTGCAGATAAACCGACAATCCATCCTGACCATTGACGCCCGACAGCTGATCATCCTCCAGATTCTCCAAAGCCATCGCTGGAGATATAAAAAATATGGACATGAAAGCAGAGCACACCAGGCTCACCCACATTTTTTTCATGCTTATCTTAATCGCCATCACGCCACCAATGTCATTCAAGTCCCGATCCCTATTTTTCATGATCAGCAGAACTTGCTGCTGCCCCAGCAATTTGCTGGAGCAATAGAGTTCAACTCGATGTTGGTTAAAGCCAGTCCGGGCTCCCCAAGAGCAGAGCCAACATCAAAAAGACCGATGGATACAGGCGCACCCACAATATCGACGGCCTTGACGTCAGGCACGTCCATCCACCAACCGGCATTTGCAGCATTGCTGTAACTTGTTTTGTCGTAGTTAGGATATGCAAGTTTCTGGCGCTGGAACGAGAGCCCGAAATTTTGCGTTCCCACCAATGCAAAACCATGAATGAATCGGAAACTTTCAGTCAAATTGGCATAAGCAGAGCTAATACCTATTGCTGACAGAAAACCACCTGAAAGCTTGAGCTGTGTCGATGGCGCATAAATATTCTGCATCCGGGTGCCGGACAAATCCTTGTAATACGTATCCGCAACTCCACAACTGTCATTTGTAAAGCTGGTATTACCAAAGCAGGCAGTCTCATTGAATATGCCCGCAACCGTGGTATCCACTTGGGCAGACATTTCAACATGCATAAAACCACTTATGGTGTTAATACCGGAGTGACACGCCAAGGCTGCATTGCCTGCCGCTGTTCCACATGTTCCCCCATTTTCCAGATTGGTCTGGCCATTAGTATAGTTTCTGCCAACACCAAAATACCCATCAGTGCTCTGTGCGCCAATCTTTATGCCAACCAATTCCCTCGATGAACCCGAGCCCTTGGTAGCGATCTCGATATAGGGCCGTGTCAATACGAAATCACCACCGCCGTAGCAGGAGTCTGTAGTGGTAGCACTGACTCCGCATGGACCTGTCCCACTTCTTCCCATAAAACGCACATAGTCCATATCGATATCGCAAGCATTGCCCAATATTGTGTCATTGAAGCCGCCGCAGCCCAGCTGCATCTTGTCTATATTGGCATTAAGCGAAAGCTTTGCATCAAGACCCATTCGCGTATATGTAAATCCATTACCAGCCCCAGTGCCCTGGATCGTTTCAGCCACAATAAGACCTTGGCCGAACTCAACGCCCATCTCATCATTAGACATAGGTGCTAACGCATTCGCCTCCAAAGAGAAAAGCGCGCCGAATAGAACGATAAGCTTGAGTATATTCATCATGGCCTTTCTTACCTTAGAATCCGTAAAGCCCGATTTTTCCGCCAATTTTTACCTGTGCGGCATAGGCAGACGGTGTTGCTAGGTCTGTACCCCGCACATCGCCAATCAGCACACCTAAAGCTGGCCCACGTAAATCTGCGTTATAGCCCGTAGCACCATACTCCACTGCAACACGACCCAAATTCAGAAAGAGCTGCAAACCGCCTGCCGCGCCAAGATTGGTTTGCATGGAAAGCATGGGGATGCCACGCACAGCCGAAGCACATGTTGCAGCTGTTTTCGAGCTATCAGGCAAACACGTTGGAGAGCCTCCCGAGCTCATAAAGCGATTGTTTGTTCCCACATCGGGGTAAGGGCTGGCTGTTAATGATGTTTCTGCCGCATCCAGCCATATGTTGTTCATCTTGAGAACGCCGAAGAAGTCCTTCCAAACCACCCACTCACCACCGCCGCTGCCACGATTGTGAAATTGGAAAGCCATCCGACAGCCATTACCTGCGGCAACCGTACCCGTACAATAGTTCTGTGAAGACAGTGGATTTCCTGATTCATCCGCATTGGTTTGCAAGACCAAATCAAGAGCAACACCACTCTGGCCGCTGATACCAGAAAGGTCCGCATCATCCATGGGTTTAAGCTGGTCCGCAAAAGACATGGAACAAAATAGTAAAACACTAGGCAGGAGCATCATGCTTTTCATTACTGCCCCCCCAAGGTTTCTATCTTCATATGATTCATGGTGAGACCATCAATTCGTGCCGTCCCCAAATTGATGGCATTCACTTTAAGCATTGGATTACTGACACCGGCTGCGGAGTAGCGACCGTCTCGCTCCAAGCGATAGGTGCTTGCCCAATTACCGCCGCCGCCGTTACCAGAGGTATTGTTGACCCAGAGCATATTCAATGGAGTTTCAGGGTTGTTCTGATTTTGAAGAACATCCCAAGTACTGCTGGAGTCTTTGGAAACAAAGACAATGCCACCAGCGGCAATTACGTTATCGCGCGTTGTTGTTGGCGCAGAAAAAACGTCGCCAACTGTTGCAGACAGGTATGTGCAGTATGAGGGGCCATTGCAATTTGGAGCTACAGGAGCGTCGCCTGCGACAATTCCTGGACGCCCCGATGTGAAATACGTTGGTGCCGGAAAATTGGCTGCATTTATTGTTCGAGTTACCCCATCAATATCAATACCGGAATACTTAACGGTGCTCACACCGGTCCCGCCAAGACCGTTCGGGTTAGCGTTCGTGGGAAAGGCGCTACCCCACTCAGTGTAACCATGGGTCTGGTAGTAGCGCGTAGAGCGTCCAGTACGTGCATAACCACTGTTTGCACTCCCTGTCGTTCCATCGGCGAAGCTGTAAAAATCCTTATAAACATTTGCCACATTGGGAATTCTGGAAACCTCAATAGAAATATTCCCGTTTGTCGTTACCGCACCAGTGCTTCCTGCTTGCGTATCATCAAACACCAAGGACTGATAATGGAGCTGACCCAATGGCAGATAGGCCTGAACATTCATGAAGTACAGGCCCTCCTCATCAGAGAAATCAGGAGCAACGCCTCGAACAGGTGATGCAGCTGAGCTGTTGACACTCATGCGGTAATTTCCTGACAGGCGACTTTCATACTGAATGCCGTATGTAGCCGGATTTGCGCCGGTATCTGCAGTGGTGCCCGCATATTGAAACAAACGTAGCGCAGGGCCATACCAAGGATTTGTCGTATCGCTGGTATCAACCGAATACGGCTTGAGGCGGCTAGCCGGTTTGCCAAGAATTGTGTTTTGCAGTTGCAACAAGCATGCGGAACCGGACAGCGCTCCCCCGACACCGCAAGTAGCACCCGTGATTGGAGCCATGCCGTTGACCTTGGCTCCGTAGGTTCGGCCCGATTCCACTTCACCAAAGAAAGACCAGCGAAATGCATCCATATTGGACGGGCCAAGAATTTCCAGGACTGGCCTGTCACTGACACTGTTGCCAGCCGTGTCATAACCCGTGTAGTTGAATACGCGTAACAGGAAGGGGTTATCAAAATTCGAGTAGTTGAGAATACCGTCTGAGCTTAGGGGGCAGCCCAGACCATAAGTCCCGGCCGTGCAGCCATTGCCATACCAATCGGTAACATTGCTTGTGGTTACAGTTCCGGAGGCACCGCCTGTGGTACCTCGGCTGATGGAAAGTCCGTAATAACGAATATCGCTACGGCGAAAAGTTGTACAACCTGCTGGCGTGTTGGTACCTGATGTGCACAGCGATGTGTCTGAGCCCGTTAACTGAATAAAACTGGTCTTTTCCATTTCGAAACGGAAATTTTCGAAGGGAAATGCCAAGCCGGCGCCATTCTGCTCAGACAGCTCGGAATCCGCGAGAGGCTGCATGGCCAGAACCGTCGGCCCAATAACCAGCCATGCACTAAGCGTTATTGCAATAGCTTGCGTGGTACGGGAATGCCGGCTCATAACTTGCCTGTCCTCTTTATTGTGCTGACGGACAGAAGAGACAAAGCGGCATTTCGGCGTATAAGCCCTGAGACCCGCGAATGTGGGGCGCACGGCATCAGCGAATGACGACGATCGTTTATTCTGGTAAGAGAGACACCCAGCGAGGAGCTTGGTCCACCTATGAGTGAGAACAGTGTTTTCATGTCGGCATCTCGACTTGGACGGACTGCGGTGTATTTCCGGGATGGCAAAACATCCCTGCAGCCGATCCAGCCTTTTGTTATTTTTGGCCAGTGAACGACTATTTACAGGAATTGGCCAAAACATCCAATTTGATTTGCTGACTACTTGGTCTAAAATAAGCCACAAATGACGACCATTTGTGCCACCCATCATGAGGAATGAGCGGCAGACTCGCTTTTGTCTCACCTTTCCTCTTTATTTCCGCCATAAATTAAATAAATATATTCAATAAATTCAGATAGATACAAAAATATCGGAAATAAAAACGGCCGCATAAGCGGCCGTTTTTATTGTAAAAAGAAACAGTCAGAAGCTGTCCCTGGGGACCAGTACATTGCCCTCCATGACGATACGGGCACTGCGGCTCATGATGGCCTTGGTCACGGTCCATTGGCCATTCACCAGCTTGGCTTGGGCGCCGACGCGCAAGGTGCCGGAGGGATGGCCGAAGCGGACTGCCTCACGCTCGCCTCCGCCGGCAGCGATATTCACCAGTGTGCCGGGGATGGCCGCAGCAGTACCAATGGCCACGGCAGCGGTACCCATCATGGCGTGGTGCAGCTTGCCCATGGAGAGCGCACGCACCAGCAGATCCACCTCCGCCGCCTTCACTTCCTTGCCGCTGGAGGACTTGTAGTCCTTAGGAGTAGAGACGAAGGCAATCTTGGGCGTGTGCTGACGGGTCGCCGCTTCTTCTGGCGTCTTGATCAGGCCCATACGCAGAGCGCCGGCGATACGGATTTTTTCAAACTTGGCCAGAGCAGCAGCATCGGTATTGATCTGCTCTCGCAGCTCGGTGCCGGTGTAGCCAATATCTTCAGCATTAACGAACACCGTAGGAATGCCGGCCGTGATCATGGTGGCCTTGAGCGTACCGCCCTTCACAACATCATCCGGCACCTCCAAATCGTCCACCAGATTGCCGGTGGGGAACATGGAGCCGCCCTCCTCCGCATCATCGGACGGATCGATGAACTCGAGCACGATCTCGGCAGCCGGGAAGGTCACGCCGTCCAGCTCGAAATCACCGGTCTCTTGCACCTGGCCGTTGGTGACAGGCACATGGGCGATGATGGTCTTCTTGATATTGGCCTGCCAGATACGCACGACGCAGCTGCCATTTTCGGGAATGCGTGCGGGATCAACCAGCCCGGCATGAATCGCAAAAGAACCGGCAGCCGTGGAGAGATTGCCGCAGTTGCCGCTCCAGTCCACAAAAGCCTTGTCGATGGAAACCTGGCCGTAGAGATAGTCCACATCATGCTCAGGCACGCTGCTCCTGGAGAGGATGACGCACTTGGAGGTAGACGATGTGGCACCACCCATACCGTCGATGTGCGCGGCATAAGGATCGGGGCTACCGATTACACGCATGAAAAGTTTGTCGCGAGCAGCGCCGGGCTGCTGGCAACGCTCGGGCAAATCCTGCAGGCGGAAAAACACGCCCTTGCTGGTGCCGCCACGGATATAGGTGGCGGGAATTTTGACTTGTGGTGCATGAGCCATGGTGATGCTCCTCAAAAATTCATGAATGTATAAGTCATGGGCCTATAAAATCATGCGGCTATTAAACATCGACCCGGGACGGAGGCCGTACCGGGTCGATGCAAGACTTACGGCAAAACTGGAATGCTTTTACGCATTAGCTTCCAGGAAGTCCTTGGCGAAACGCTGCAAGACGCCACCGGCTTCATAGACCGACACTTCTTCCGACGAATCCAGACGGCAGGTCACCGGCACTTCAACGGTCTCACCATTCTTGCGTTGAATGACCAGTGTCAGCGTGGTACGCGGTGCCAGATCGCCGATCACATCGTAAGTTTCCGTGCCATCAAGACTCAGCGTGAGGCGGTTGGTGCCCGCTTTGAATTCCAGCGGCATCACGCCCATGCCAATCAGATTGGTACGGTGAATACGCTCGAAGCCTTCGGCCACGATCGCTTCCACACCAGCGAGACGCACACCTTTGGCAGCCCAGTCACGCGAGGAACCCTGACCATAGTCGGCACCGGCGATGATGATGAGCGGCTGCTTGCGATTCATGTAGGTTTCAATGGCTTCCCACATGCGCATGACTTTGCCTTCCGGCTCCACACGCGCCAGCGAACCCTTCTTCACCGCGCCATCAACAATGGCCATTTCATTGACCAGTTCTTTATTGGCGAAAGTCGCGCGCTGCGTCGTCAGGTGATCGCCGCGATGGGTGGCGTAGGAATTGAAGTCTTCTTCCGGCAAACCCATCTTGTGCAGGTACTCGCCCGCTGCCGAATTCATCACGATCGCATTCGACGGAGAGAGATGGTCGGTGGTGATGTTGTCCGGCAGCAGCGCCAAGGGACGCATGCCCTTCATGGTGCGCTCACCGGCCAGCGCGCCTTCCCAGTACGGCGGACGACGGATATAGGTGCTCATCTCGCGCCAGTCATAGAGCGGCGACACCGCCTTTTCGGCGTCGTGCTTTTCGAACATCGGGATGTAAATCTGGTTGAACTGCGAGGGCTTCACCGACTTGGCCACGATGGCGTCGATTTCTTCATCCGACGGCCAGATGTCCTTGAGCAGGATTTCCTTGCCATCCACAACACCCAGCACATCTTTTTCAATATCAAAACGGATGGTGCCGGCAATCGCATAAGCCACCACCAGCGGCGGTGAGGCCAGGAAGGCCTGCTTGGCGTAAGGATGGATACGGCCATCGAAGTTACGGTTGCCGGAAAGCACAGCCGTCGCATACAGATCGCGATCAATGATTTCCTGCTGGATCTTGGGATCCAGTGCGCCGGACATACCGTTACAGGTGGTGCAGGCAAACGCCACGATGCCAAAGCCCAGTGCTTCGAGATCTTCAAGCAGACCCGCCTCCTTCAGATACAGCTCGACCACCTTGGAACCCGGTGCCAGCGACGACTTCACCCAGGGCTTGCGCAGCAGACCGAGACGGCGGGCATTGCGCGCAATCAGGCCGGCGGCAATCACGTTGCGCGGGTTGGAAGTGTTGGTGCAACTCGTGATGGCCGCGATGATGACGGCGCCATCCGGCATTAAACCTTCGGCTTCCTGAGCGCGAGCCGCGGCGAGGTTGCCGGAGATACCGCGCGCTGCCAGATCTGAAGTCGGCAGACGCTTGTGCGGGTTCGACGGGCCGGCCATGTTGCGCACGACGGAGGACAGATTGAAGCTGAGCACGCGCTCGTATTCGGCTGCCTTCAGGGTATCGGACCAGAGTCCGGCTGCCTTGGCATAGGTCTCGACCAGTGCGACCTGCTCATCGCTACGGCCAGTCAGACGCAGATAAGTCAGCGTCTGCTCGTCGATGGAGAACATGGCAGCGGTAGCGCCGTATTCCGGGGCCATATTAGAGATCGTGGCACGGTCACCAATGGTCAGACCGGGCACACCCTCGCCGTAGAACTCGAGATAGGCGCCAACCACCTTGGACTGACGCAGGAACTCGGTCAGAGCCAGTACGATGTCGGTGGCAGTGATGCCGGGCTGGCGCTTGCCGGTGAGCTCAACGCCAACCATATCCGGGGTACGCATCCAGGAGGCGCGGCCGAGCATGACATTCTCGGCTTCAAGACCACCAACACCGACAGCGATGACACCAAGAGCATCAACATGTGGTGTATGCGAATCGGTACCGACGCAGGTGTCCGGGAAAGCCAGACCATTCTGGTTGTGAATCACCGGCGACATCTTTTCCAGATTGATCTGGTGCATGATGCCGTTACCCGCCGGAATCACGTCCACATTATCAAAGGCCGTTTTGGTCCAGTTGATGAAGTGGAAACGATCTTCGTTGCGGCGATCTTCAATATCACGGTTTTTTTGAAAAGCATCTTCGATGTAACCACCGCACTCCACCGCGAGCGAATGGTCAACAATCAGCTGCACCGGAACCACCGGATTCACCTGGGCAGGATCACCGCCCATGTCAGCGATGGCATCACGCAGACCGGCCAAGTCAACCAGTGCGGTCTGGCCCAGAATGTCGTGGCAAACCACACGTGCCGGAAACCACGGAAAATCGTGATCACGCTTGCGCTCAATCAACTGTGTCAGGCTCTGCGTGATAATGGCCGGATCAGCTTTGCGCACGATGTTTTCAGCATGCACACGCGCCGTGTACGGCAGGCCGGCCCAAGAGCCGGCTTTGATAGCTTCTACTGCGGCACGGGCATCGAAAAAATCGAGTTTGGTGCCGGGCAGGTTCTTGCGAAATTGGCTGTTCATTTTTTGGCTATCTCTGCAAAACTTCCGTTCATGGTTCGACAGGCTCACCACGAGCGGAAACTTCATTGCTGAAAGTTTTCCCGTTCGCCCTGAGCCTGTCGAAGGGCGCTACGATTACTTGCGGTCCTTGATGGCCACAAACTTCTGGTCATCCGGGCCGGTGTAATTCGCGCTCGGACGAATGATCTTGCCGTCAATACGCTGCTCGATCACGTGTGCACTCCAACCGGAGGTACGGGCGATCACGAAGAGCGGCGTGAACATGTCGGTGGGAACACCCATCATGTGGTAGCTGACTGCAGAGAACCAATCCAGATTGGGGAACATCTTCTTGACTTCCCACATGGTGGACTCAAGACGCTCGGCAATATCGTACATCTTGGTGTTGCTCTGCTCCTTGGACAGGTCTTCAGCCACTTTCTTGATGACCTTATTACGTGGATCAGACACGGTGTAAACCGGGTGACCGAAGCCAATCACCACTTCTTTCTTTTCTACACGAGCGCGAATGTCGGCTTCAGCCTCATCCGGATTTTCATAGCGCTTCTGAATTTCGAAAGCGACTTCGTTGGCGCCGCCATGCTTAGGACCGCGCAGAGCGCCGATAGCACCGGCAATGGCGGAATACATGTCGGAGCCTGTACCGGCGATAACGCGCGAAGTGAAGGTAGAGGCGTTGAACTCATGCTCGGCGTACAGAATCAGCGAGGTGTGCATGGCACGTACCCAGCTCTCGCGCGGCTTTTCACCATGCAGCAAGTGCAGGAAGTGGCCGCCGATAGAATCGTCGTCTGTTTCCACTTCGATGCGCTTGCCGTTGTAGGCAAAGTGGTACCAGTAGAGCATCACAGAACCCAAGCAGGCCATCAGCTTGTCAGCGATGTCGCGAGCACCCGGGTGATTGTGATCTTCCTTCTCCGGCTTTACACAACCCAGCACGGAAACAGCGGTACGCATCACATCCATGGGATGGGAAGACGGGGGCAGCTGCTCAAGCGCAACCTTCACCGCCGCTGGCAGGCCACGCAGGCTCTTCAGCTTGGCCTTGTAACCGGCCAGCTCAGCAACATTCGGCAGCTTGCCGTGTACCAGCAGGTAGGCAATTTCTTCGAACTCAGACGTGATGGCGAGATCGAGAATGTCGTAGCCACGGTAAGACAGATCATTACCGGTACGGCCCACGGTGCAAAGGGCGGTGTTGCCCGCAGCGGTGCCAGAGAGGGCAACCGATTTTTTGGGCTTGAAGCCGGGGGTAGTCGTGGTGGTTTCAGTGCTCATGCGTCTATCTCCTTTTACGGATTCAGAAAGTCAGATTGATTTATTTCTTGGCAGCAAACAGCTGGTCGATCTTGTCTTCGTAGCTGTGGTAGCTGAGGAATTCATAAAGCTCTTTGCGCTTTTGCATCAGTTCCAGCACGTTCACCTGGGTGCCTTCTTTGCGCACAGCTTCGTAAACAGCCAGCGCGGCCTTCTGCATGGCACGGGTGCCAGAGAGCGGGTAAAGAACCATGGCAATGCCCTGCTCGCCCAGTTCGGTGGTGGTGTAGTAAGGCGTGTCACCGAATTCAGTGATATTGGCCAACACGGGCACATTCACGGCATCACAGACCTTACGGTACATGGTGATGTCGGTCATGGCTTCAGCGAAAATGGCATCGGCACCGGCTTCTACATAAGCGCTGATACGATCGATCACGCCGTTCAGACCTTCTTTCTGCAGGGAATCGGTACGGGCCATCACCACAAACTGCGAATCGGTCTTGGCATCAGCAGCGGCCTTCACGCGATCCACCATTTCATCAATGGCAACGATTTCTTTATTCGGACGATGACCGCAACGCTTCAGCGCGACCTGATCTTCGATATGCACGGCGCCTGCGCCGGCCTTGATCATTTCCTTGATGGTGCGGCCGATATTGAACACGCCACCCCAACCGGTATCGATATCCACCAGCAGCGGGGTATCCACCGCAGCGGTAATACGACGCACATCGGTCAGCACATCTTCCAGCGAGGTGATGCCCAGATCAGGCAGACCGTAGGAATAATTCGCCACACCAGCGCCAGACAGATAAATGGCGCGATAGCCAACCTGCTTGGCCATCATGGCGGCATAGGCATTCACGGTGCCCATGACCTGCAAGGGCTTTTCTTCTGCAATGGCCTGGCGAAAACGCGCACCGGCGGATAGTTGCTGCGACATGGTTTACTCCTGCTGGGGTTTAGCGCCGGCACGTATGTCGGCGCCGGCATGCATCAGGCCTTGTGAGCCCGACAGTTCACGAAAATGAGCCTCAATATTGGCGCGCGCAGAGCCGATATGGCGGCGCATGAGGATTTCTGCCATCTCGCCGTCTCGCGACTCAATGGCTTCAATAATACGAAGGTGATCAGAGAAGGCTTTTTGCGGACGCCCCTCGGTCACAGAAAACTGATAGCGATACAAACGCACGCGGTGATAGAGCTCACCACACAACATTTGCGTCAGCACTTCATTGCGGCTGCCCTGCACGATGCGGTAGTGGAAATCAAAATCACCCTCTTCCTGAAAATAGGCACGGCCTTCCTGCAACTCGTCCTGCTTTTCATGCTGGGTGAGCAAATCCTTCAGGCCCTGCACTTCCTCAGCACTCATATGCATGGCAGCCAAGCGAGCAGCCAGTCCCTCCATCGCTTCGCGAACCTGATAAATCTGGATAAGTTCTTCGAATGACAGGGAGATAACGCGCACGCCCACATGCGGGATGCGGGTTAGCAACTTGCGGCCTTCAAGACGGCGCAGCGCTTCACGGAGGGGACCACGGGAGACGCCGTAACGGGCGGCCAGCTCGGCTTCGGACATCTTGCTGCCCGGCTGGAGCTCACCTTTGACGATGGCGTTCTGGATTTCGCTGAAGACCCGGTCGGCCAGCGTCAATGCTTCCGGGACCAGATCGTCATCGCGAACCGGGCGGGAAGGAAAAGCACTGGGGAGAGCAACCGTGGCCATAGGCTTTTGTCGACAATCCATGAGGATGCGGCACGTTACTCGCCGGTCACGGGGCTGTCAACGAGTCCCCGGCCAATATTGTCAACAATGTATGAGCGTGACAGCCGACCGTCGCCCCCGTTATAAGGCTGACTACGCCCCGCCACTCCGGAATGCCCTCATGCTTGTCGATATAGGCCTGAACCTCAGCAGCGATCGCTATGACGCTGACCGTGAAGCCGTGCTGGAGAGAGGCTTGGCGGCCGGCATCAGCCACTTCATTCTGACCGGCACCAGCCTGGAAGAAAGCCGCAAGGTCGTCGCCATGACCGCCACCCTGACCGGCTGCCGCGCTACTGTCGGCGTACATCCCCACGATGCCAGTCATCTTGATGAGGCAGGACTGAATGAGCTTCGACAACTATTGCAGGCGCCAGGCGTAGTCGCCGTGGGCGAGACCGGGCTGGACTTCAACCGCAACTACTCACCGCCGGAGGCTCAGGAAAAAGCCTTTGTCGCCCAGATCGGACTGGCTGCCGAAACCGGCCTCCCCCTTTTCCTGCATGAGCGCGATGCCAGCCTCCGCATGATTGAACTGCTGACGGCCCACCGGAATGACTGGAGCTCAGGCGTGCTGCATTGCTTTACCGGTAACCGCGAAGCCCTGCATGCCTATCTGGATATGGGCTTGCTGATCGGCATCACGGGCTGGGTCTGTGATGAAAGGCGTGGGCAAGAGCTGCAGACACTGGTGAAGGAGATTCCGGCTGATCGCCTGCTGCTGGAAACTGACGGGCCTTGGCTGCTGCCACGCGATTTACCCTCGCCGCCCAAAAACAAACGTAATGAGCCCGCCTTCCTGTCGCATATTGCGGCGCGTGTTGCCGACTTGCGCGGAGAAAGCCTAGAGAAGCTGGCGGAGCAGACAACGGCGAACGCCACTCGCCTCTTCCGCTTATAGAAGCCGCAGAATATCCAGCAGAGAAAATGGCCACCCGAGCTCGCGGCCATCTGCACTGATCAATACCGGAATGCGCTCGCCATAACGGCTCACCAAAGCCTCATCCAGTGCAATATCCACATACTGCCAATCGATACGGCGCGCAGCGGCAGCCTTCTTCAGCAGCAACTCGGCCTCATCGCAAAGATGGCAGCCTTGCGTGCCATAAAGCCGCAGCATGATCAGCTCTTCTCCGGATGCCGTATCTTCCAGCAGCGATGGATATTCGGATTACGCTGAAAATCAAAACCTATGGTCTGCGGCGAAATATCCTCAATGACAAACTCCTGCAAGGCCTCGATATCAAGCTTGAACTTGCGGAAGTTATTGGAGAAATACAGCGTGCCGCCGGGCTGCAGAGCTCGCATGGCCAGCCAGATCAACTCGACATGATCACGCTGTACATCGAAGACATCCGGCGTGCGCTTGGAGTTGGAGAAGGTGGGCGGATCTATGAAGATGAGATCGAACTCATAATCGCATTCACGCAACCACTTCATGCAGTCGGCCTGATCGAAATGATGCCTATCCGGCACCAAGCCATTAAGCGCAAAATTCCGCTGCGCCCATTCGATATAGGTAGGTGAAAGATCCACGGTTGTCGTCGAGGCTGCACCTCCCAAAGCCGCTTGCACACTGGCCACGCCGGTATAGGCAAACAAATTGAGGAAGTGCTTGTTCGCTGCCTCTTTTGCCATCTGCATACGTAAAGGGCGATGATCCAGAAAAAGCCCCGTATCCAGATAGTCTGTGAGATTGACCTGAAGTGTGGCTCGGCCCTCTCTAACTTCCTGGAAGCGCCCCTGACTGCCCTTCTTTTCGTATTGCTGATTACCCTTCTGGCGCGAGCGCACCTTGATAAAAACATTCTCGCGGCGCAGACCGAAGACATGGCGTATCGCTGTGAGCGCCAGCTTGAAACGAGCCTCTGCTTTTTCCGGGTCTACGGTTTTTGGCGGCGCATATTCCTGCACATGCAGCTGGCCTTCGTATACATCCACCGCCAAATTGAACTCCGGCATGTCGGCATCGTAAACGCGATAGCAGTAAACACCTTCCGCCGCCGCCTGCTTCTGCGCCACTTTCAGATTCTTGCGTAGACGATTGGCAAAGGCCTCGGCCTCCTCCGGAATATCACCCTCCACTTCCTGAAAATTAGCCTCGCGCACGGCGCTCGCTGGAATATCTGCATGACGGGCATAAACGATAATGGCGCCATTATGCAGGCGTAGCGTGGAGCGATGAGAAAATCCCAGAGCATCGACATGCTGGATATCAGAAGCCAATACACAAGCCTGCCATCCCGCCAACTGCTGCGACGACAGCCGACCCAGCGCACGATAAAGCTCGCGTATCACGGACTTTTCACCGAGACGCTCACCATAGGGCGGATTGGTGATCAGCAAACCAGACGCCTTTGCCTCTAATGCCCCATTCGGCAACGCTGGACGTACAAGGTCGGCCAACTCGCACTGCTCTACCGTCACCAAAGCCGCAACGCCAGCAGCCTGAAGATTACGTTGCGTAGCTTCAACCGCCTCGGCATCAGCATCAAAACCGAAAATGGAGGGCAAGGTTTTTTGCAGACCCGCTTCTCGGCGCAAACGCGCTTTCTCACGCACTTGTAACCACAAAGCTGGCTGATGCGATTTCCAACCAAAAAATCCGAAATAGTCGCGCTGCATACCGGGCGCAATATCTGCCGCCATGCAAGCGGCTTCAATCAGAAATGTGCCCGAACCGCACATGGGGTCTAGCAAGGCCGAGAAATTGGTGGTGGACCAACCGGACTGCAATAGCAAAGCCGCCGCCAGCGTTTCTTTGAGCGGCGCCTCCGTCATGGCCAAGCGATAACCTCGGCGATGCATGCTGTCACCGGAAAGATCCAGACTGACATCAAAGCCATCAGCACGGGCATGCACCTGCAAAGGCACATCAGGCTTGGCAGTGTCGACATCCGGTCGCTTGCCGTATTGCTCACGGCAATAATCAACCACCGCATCTTTTAGCTTGAGTGACAGATATTGGGTATGAACCTTCACACCACGCGCAGCGGTGGCATGCACGGCAATCGTGCCATCAGGACTCAGCACATCTCCCCACGAGTATTGCCGGGCTGTTTCATACAAAGCCTCCGGTGTGGTGCCCTCTACATGAAAAAGTGGCAGCAGCACACGGGATGCCACGCGCGACCACAGGCAAAGCTCATAGGCCTGCTCGAGACTGGCGCGCAGCAACAGCGCACCATGATCACGGCGAATATCAGTAAAGCCCAGCCCGATCAGCTCATCCTTAAGGATATCTTCCAGGCCATCGGCACACGTCACAACCAGATCAAATGTCATATATCCTGCTTTTTCAATTGCTTGCCGTGACTATCCCAGAAAGCCAACGAAGTATTGCCGAGCCGCCTATTAACTTCCAAGCTTATGCAAATTAATTCGTCGACAGTTACAAAGTACAGCGCTTCAATCAACTCACCGCGCCCTTAAACGCGGCCCCACTTCCACCCATCCTCACAGCCCGGCAGCCCAGCCGCCGGTGCCATCGGATTTTGGAGTTTTTTACGGTGTCATCCTGACACCCTCATCGAGGAAGGCCTGCAATCTCCGGCCAACGGAGTCTGCGCCTTTCAGCACATCCAGAGGTGACTGATGAAAAGACACAAAAGGGAACGTGACGAACTGCTGTATTCACGAGGATTTAACGCCGGCCTTACTGGCCGCTCCCAAGAACTCTGCCCCTATCAAGATATCAATCTGCGACAACACTGGATGGCTGGCTGGCGCGAAGGTCGCAGCAATCAGCATGATGGCATGCGTGGCGTATCCGCCCTGCACATCGTCCCACGAATCTGAAGCACATTTTTGAAATCTGGTTTTGAAACCCGCTCTTAAACCAATAGGGTGAGCTAACCCTAAAGGCCAAGCCGCCGCCCCGCCTGCAAAGCAGGAGCCGGGGCGGCGTTTTTACGCTTGTGAAGCGCTCGCAATAGCTGCCGCCGCCTCACGAATCAGGGCCGGTCCGCGATAGATGAAGCCTGTATAGATTTGCACCATGGCAGCCCCCGCCGCTGTTTTTTCAGCCGCACTGGGGCCATCGGTAATACCACCAACGCCAATCACCGGCAGCTTGCCATCCAATGCAGCCACCAGCTCGCGCAAGACACGTAACGACGAAGCTCGCACTGGTGCACCACTCAAGCCCCCGGTCTCTGCTCCATGTGGCAGCCCTTCGACACCCACACGACTGATCGTCGTATTAGTAGCAATAGCCGCTTCAATTTCAAAACGACGCAGCTGTTCGGCGATCACTTCCACATCAGCCACCTCAAGATCCGGCGCAATCTTCAGCGCCAGCGGCACATGACGGCCATGCTGGCTGGCCAGCTGCGATTGGCGGTTCTTGATGGGCTCCAGCAAAGCAGCCAATGCATCGCCCGACTGCAGATTGCGCAAACCCTTGGTATTGGGCGAGGAAATATTGATGGTGATATAGCTGGCGTGGGCATAAACCTTGTCCATACACGCCAAATAATCAGACGCGGCCTCTTCCACCGGCGTGTCAAAGTTCTTGCCGATATTGATGCCCAACACACCTTTGAAACGGCAGCGCTCTACCTGCCGCACCAGATGATCTACGCCCAAATTATTGAAGCCCATACGATTGATGATGGCCGTGGCCTCAGGCAGACGGAAAAGCCGTGGCTGAGGATTGCCGGGCTGCGGCCTTGGCGTGATGGTACCTATCTCAATGGAGCCAAAACCCAGAGCCGCTAGACCATCAATATGGTCGCCGTTTTTGTCCAAACCCGCGGCCAGCCCCACCGGATTAGGGAAGCGCAGCCCCATCAGCTCCACGGGCTGCTCCGGAATAGTTGGCAGCACGCCGAGCATACCCATGCGCTCAGCCAAGCTGATGGCAGCAAGCGACAGGTGATGCGAGGCCTCAGTGGGCAGGGAGAAAAGTAGTTGGCGAGCCAGAGGATAGAGCATGGCGAGAGCGTCCGTAGGCGGGAGAGCATGGCGAAGGGTGGCGCATTATAGGGAGTCCCCTGCCCCGGCTCTAGCCATGATCCGTCACATATATCGTCCATAAAAAAGGCCCTCGGAAGAGGGCCTTTTCAATTACCGCGATTACTTGCGGTAATGCTCAGGTTTGACGAAGTAATGTGCCAAAGCCGGGATCAGGATGAGTGCACCCAGCATGTTCCAGAGCAGCATCACCGTCAGCAGCAGGCCCATATCAGCCTGGAACTTGATCGGCGAGAACACCCAAGTCAGCACACCTATGGCCAGCGTAACACCAGTGAACAGCACGGCACGGCCGGTGCTGGTCAGTGTTGCCAGATAGGCATCCTTCAGGGGCAGGCCATCCTGCATATACTTCTCGAACTTCGAGTAGATATAGACCCCGTAATCCACCCCAATGCCTACACCCAGCGCAATCACGGGCAGTGTGGCCACCTTGATGCCTATGCCCAGCACCGTCATCAGTGCCTCGCAAAGAATGGAAGTCAGTACCAGTGGCAGGATGATGCATACCACCGGACGCCAGGACCGGAATGCAACGAAACAGAGCACAATCACCACGCCGTAAACCGCCAGAAGCATGGGGGTCTTTTTATCGGCAATTTCGTCATTGGTCGCCGCCTCAATGCCCGCATTACCCGAAGCCAGCAGGAACTTCACATCATCCGAATTGTTTTCCTTGGCAAACGCCTCCACTGCAGAAGTGACACGCTCCAGCGTTTCAGCCTTGTGATCGTCCAGGAAGACAAAAACCGGAATCAGACTGCACTCCCCGTTATAAAGCTCAGGCACATTGCGGGCCGTTTCATTCAGCACAGCATCATCTGAAACCAGGGTAGACCACTTGAGACTGCCTTCATTGAATCCGGCCTGGATACGCTTGACGGCCGTCACCAGTGACTGCGCAGATTGCACACCCGGAACATTTTCCAGAGTCCACTGGAGGCGGTCGACAGCCTCCAGCGCTGCGAACGTCGAACACATCTGAGACTGAGTCTCCACCATCACCACCAACACATCAGCACTAATGGAGTAATGCGAGGTGATGAACTTATCGTCCAAGTTGTAGCGAGAGTTCTGACGCAATTCGGGCGCCCCACGATCAAGGTCTCCAATCTTGACGTTGTGTGCAATGGCAAACGAAACCACCAAGACCACAGCCGCAATGGCGATACCAATGGTTGCTGGCACACGCTCTGCCATACGCGCGGTCAGTATCCATATTTTCGGCACATGACGACGCTTCTCCTGCAGCTTGCTAACTGCCCGATCGCTAATGCGCACATAGGACATCAACACCGGCAGCAGTACAAAATTGGTCAGCGCAATCAGTGCCGTACCTATGCTGGCCGATATAGCCAGAGCATGGATAACTTTGATGCCAATCACGAGCATGGTCAGGAAGCCCGCAGCCTCCATGAGGATACCCATGGTACCGGCCTTGAATAGCGAAGAAAAAGCACGGCGGGCAGCCTGTTCTCCATCAGCCCCCGTCGCCACCTCCAGACCGACTGCATTTACGACTTGCACCGAATGACTGACCGCAATAGCAAAGACCAGGAAAGGCACCAGCATGGAATACGGATCCAAACCAAAACCCAGCATCTTGACCATGCCTAATTGCCAGATCACCGCAATGATGGAGCACAGCACAACTACCAGTGCGCTCTTTACGTCATGGAATTCCCACAGCAGGAGTGCAAAGGTGATGAAAATAGCCGCAAGAAAAAACAGCGCGATCTTGGTGCCACCATCAATCAGATCGCCCACCTTTTTTGCAAAGCCGACAATGTGAATCTCCACATTGGGATTCTGCTTCTGGTATTTCTCACGCAATACTTCCAGATTGGCGGAGAGCTGCTTGTAATCAATCTTTTCGCCATCCATCAGCGGGATCTGGATGATGGTGGATTTGAAATCATCAGACACCAGACGACCAACCTGACCAGAGCGCAGGATATTGCTGCGCAAAGTCTCTATACCCTCCGGCGTACCGTCATAACCCTGTGTAACCTCACCCCCCTGAAAGCCGTCCTTGGTCACCTCACTCCAACGCACATTCGGTGTCCATAGTGATTTGAGCTTGGAGCGATCGACAATCGAGTGCTCCGCTCCTTCTTCTCGCGTATGGCGATCAGAAAGATAGAAGGATTCATCGGTCAGATTCTTGAGTGTATCCAGATAGGCCGGCGTAAAAATATCACCCTGCTTGGCAGCAACAGCAATCTTGATATCGTTGCCCAAGCTGAGCTCATCTTTATGCTTGAACAGATTCTGGATATAGGGATGCCCCATGGGCACCATCTTTTCCAGGCTGGTATCTGCCTTGATACCCGTCAGCTGCCACACCATCAGAGCAGTGATAATGACAAATATGGTAATGATGGCCTTGCGTGCGCCGAAGATCAGATTTTCTAGTTTGGAAATCATCATGTCATCAGGTCTCGACTATCACTTGCCATGTGCCGACAGAACCTTGACACCACCATCACCGACTGTAAGCAGTCCGCTGGGGGCCAAGGGGAGAATGGATGTGATCGACTGCCGATCCGGACGCGTTTCAGGAATGAAATTTAATCCTCCGTCCTTGGCGCCCAGCACAACACCTGCATTTCCTGCCACGATCACTTCACCATCATCCAGACGCACAGCCGTATTCAAGCCGGAAGTCACGCCAGTCTGAATCTGCTGCCAGCTGGCGCCAGCATCGTTAGACGAAAAAAGGCGGCCCTGCAGACCATAAACCAGCACCAGATCTGAAGAAATTGGGGCAATACCGAAGAAGGAACCATCAAATGGTGAGGATAGGGAATTCCACGTTGCACCACGATCGGATGAGCGAAACAGTTTGCCATGCTCACCCACGATAAAGACTATACCTGTACCCGGTAATGCCCGAATCGCATTGAGATGCCAGCCATCACCATTGCTGATGGCCGCGGAATTATCCGTCCATGTGGTGCCGCCATCATGAGTTGCTAAGAAGTAGCCATAAGCCCCCACGACAAAACCATTCTGGTTATCCGCAAACCAGACACCCAACAAGGGGGCACCGGCTTTGTCACCATCAGCGGTCTTGTCCGAACGCTGCAGCTGCCATGTCGCTCCGGAATCCGAAGAAGCCAGGATGACACCGTTATGACCTACAGCCCAACCTTCACGCTCATTGGGAAAACTGACGGCCGTCAACATGACAGACACCGGCACCTTTGCCTGAGTCCAAGTCTTGCCTTCATCGTCGGACCAAAGAATATGGCCACGATCGCCAACCGTAACAATACGGTTGCCGGCACGAGTGGCATCAAGTAGTAGAGAGCGACTGGCTTTGGCGGAAACTGTAGCCGGCCTGTCCACACCGGACTTGGCTCCCTCTGCCACGACAGGAAGGCTGATTGCCGATGCCGTTACAGCCAGGGCAAGCAGTAAACAAGAAGAAATTTTCATGACATGCCTTGAATCAATTTATGTGATGAAACGCACATCCTGTGCGAGTCCTATGTGAAAAAGCCGGAGAGACTCCGGCTTTTTCATTGACCTCACCGAGGGGGTATCAGCGCGTACCACGACGGCGCAGAGCGGCCGGCGTAAAGTACTCATCACCAGGAGAAGGTTTACTGAAATCCAGCGTGATGTTTTCTTCGCTGTCCAGATTCTGCACATGGTAGCGACGAGCCTGCAGGTCATGGAAAGTATCCAGACCAGTCCACACCGTGGGCAAATCATAGTAGTTCTTCAGATAAGCCATGCTGACACGCCAGAGATCGCCACGTCCGTCATACTGGTCGGCCACTGCAATATTCCAAGAGTCCTCATCGATATAGAAACGACGCTTGGAATAGATGTGACGCTCACCCGGCTGCAACGATCCTTCCACCACCCACACGCGATGAAGCTCATAACGCAGATAGTCAGGATTCACATGACCAGGCATGAGCAGATCCTTGTACTTCACGGAGGACTGGCCCAGCTTGTAGTTGTTGTAAGGAATATATATTTCCTTTTTACCAATCAGCTTCCAGTCGTACTTGTCGGGCGAGCCGTTGTACATGTCAGTGTCGTCAGCCGTACGCAAACCATCTGCAGCTGCAATAGGCGTGTCATAGGCAAGATTAGGAGCCTGACGCACGCGCCGCTGGCCGGCGTTATAACCCCATGCCTGACGCTGATCCTTGCGCTGATCCAGCGTTTCCCAGATCAGCACAGCACCGCCAGCAAGACGTGCCGGAGCCGTTGTGAAGGACAGGTAATAGAACAGAATGTTATTCAGCTGGGCATTGGTTTTGATATCGCGATGATAGAAGCGGAAGTCTACTTCCTGCTGCGAAGTCACCAGCGAATAGGAGCCATTACGCTGCACGGCCACTTCAGAAGCCTTACGCACAATGTACTCACCACGATAACGCACGATATGGTTCCAGATTGCCTGCATGGCCTGCTCGCCATTGCTGCCGGAGAGAATGGGGAACGGCGTTCCACCCACGCAACCATCAAGCCCCCAATCCTTCACTTTGGCCGTAGTAGCGCACTTATAGGTATTGTCATAAACCCATTGTGGCGCCGCTTCGGTACGGCGACTCGGATAGACAACCATCTTGAAAGTTTGCGGATACGTACGGAACAGGGCCTTCTGACCTTCCGCCAGCTTGTCTGCATACTGATTCATGTTCTGCGCCGTGATAACGGCAATCGGCTTGTCACTGGAGAACGGATCAGGCTGATGCTGACCTGGCTTGTAGTTGGCAAAAGGAGACTTGGTAAGTCCGCCACTCCATGCCGGAATCGTGCCCTCTTTATTTGCTGCCTTTTCACCACCCAGTGGTGTCAGACTGGTTTTCAGTTTTTCCGCTTCACCCGCAGATACCGCAGCCTGTGCTGCCGTAGCCGCAACCATGGAGACGGCCAAGGCAGTTCCCATCCAGGCAATCTTCTTCATCATGATGCAATCCTCTAAAAAACAATGCTGCAGAAAGTGTAGATGCGGGCAGTAAACCTGCCCGCGGTCTAATACAAATCTGATCTTAGAATGAATACTTGAGCGTCAGCGTGACATTGTCACGATCAGTCAAGAGATTGCTGTTTTTGGCACCCCAGAAAGCGTTATAGGCAATCGCCGTTTCAAAGGCTTGGTTGTAAAGTGCGCTCATTGCAACCGTGGCTGCCTTTCGGTTTTCAAGGAAATTGCCCGTACGGTGAGAGTTACCCTTGAAGTCATGAGCAAAACGTATAGCCGGGCTCAGCGCGACTCCAGCGAAAACATCGTTATACGTAGATGTCAGGACCAAGCGATAACCCATGGAAAGACGATCAAGATAATCATTTGAGGGTCCCTCCGAAAGACAGGAGTTGGCATCTACCTTGGGGACTGCACCCGAGGCACAAACCTGCGTTGCCAGTGCCGATGAATAATAAGCCGGAGCATTGGGATCACTTGCAAACGAAGGAATATTCAACATTGATGCTGATGAAGCATAGCGCTGGTCTTCCCCATCAGGAACGTAACTAGCACCAAGCTCCAGAACGCCGGTCATACCATCCGCGCCCATGCTGGGGCCAAAGTTATAAATCGACACCAGATCCAAGTTAAATGTCTGCAACTCATCATAAACCTTAATGGTTTCGCCCGGCGTCACATTACCCAAAATCGAGCCGTAGTAAGCATCTCGTCCTGCGGCAGAATCACAAGCACCTGCAAAATAGCAGACCCCTGCAATGGTGTTATATGCCACCAGATTATCGCCCAACTCGGACAAAATGATGTCCTTGGGACGATATGCAAGCTCCCCGGAGAACGAGAAATCCCCCGCAGCTGTACTGAAGCTAAGACCATACATTTGTATATCTTCGGGATAAACAATTTGGTACTGGGTATCATCCAGATACGCCATCAAACTGGCCGCATCGCCAATAGACGGTGCTGCCCCAGTTTTTGCCTGTGCGACCGGCTTGTGGCTGTGATAATTCATGAAGAAAAGACCAAACTCGGTCGCATCAAGACTGTAACGAAATGCCAATCCATACTGCCCTTTGCCATCGGTTGGCTTGTCGGCAACACGATCTGCCGTAACCATCGTGCTGGAAATGCCGTAACGGGCATTGTTATAAGCCATTGCTGCTGGCTGCAGGGTACTATTCCCTTGGAAGTCAACCAAAATACGATTGGCACCTTCACCAGCAAAAGCATCGTCCGTTGAGTAAAACGTACCAACATCATCTGCTTCGGAATAATCCCAATCAAACTCGTAAAATGCTTCTGCCGTCAGGCTATCAGTCAAGCCAAGTGATGCGTACAGCATGGGCAAGGGAAGCAAAGCCTCCTTCACTTCCGCACCAGGCAGGCGCAGCTTGGACAGGGACACAGGATTAGCGCTGTTAATTCCGTCCTGCAGGAAAATTGCCTCACCCCAGTTGACTACCATGGAGCCCGCACGCAGGTTCAGCGGCATGCCACCGACATCAAAGTTGCCGTAGACATAGGCATCAAGGAAACGGGCATCATGCCCTGAGTGATCATTGATTTCAGAAGGGAAACCGCAGCTCGCAGGATTCAACGCTGACTGTGAGTTGCAACTTGCCGAGTTTGGAAAAATATTGGGATTAGCGCGATTGGTGTCATTACTCATGATCACCGTGTCGTAAAAAGCTGTGCCACGAGTAAAAAGACCAAAGTCCTTATATTTCAACTCAAGATCAGCAGTGATTTTGAATACATTGGTGATGGGGCGAGAGTTGTTGTCAAAGTTGGCATCGCCATCGTTTTTATTATTGGACGTACGATGATTATCCAGCACAGCGGCCGGGTAATTGGGATAGCGCGCCGCAAGCGTCGACTCAGGATCTTCAAGACGCCAGCCTGTACCATATGACAAAGTCGTATCGAGAGAGCCTGTGACCTCCCCCAGATTGAGCTCAAATGCCGAAGCGGTGTTTACAGCCAACGGCAGCAATGTGGCCAAGGCAAAACCTGCGGCGCGTGGCGCCAAGCGAAGGGATGGCATGGCATGCTTGTTTTTCATGTCGGAGCTCCAGCGTGAGAATTCTTGTTTTGAAGCACGCGTGCCCGGCAAGGCTGCCAACTGCATCAGCAGTTGCACTTTCCAGCTGACTCCTTGTCAGCGAAAACTAGGTTTAGTGGAAGCTGGCTCTTTTGCCGGAGCACTTTTTATGTCGCATTTTTTGTACAAACTGGCCAATGACCAGTTATTGCAGATTTATACCTGCTGGCCGGCATAAAGAAAACTGTAAAGTCTGACTAGCCAGCCGCTTATGCACTTTATGACCCATCTGCGGGGCCTGCTGTCTGACAAATTACGACGCCCATCAGCAAAACCACGCAGTCACCACAACACAAACTAGCCGAATTCCTGAGGAGCGCCAGTAAACAGACACACTTTAAGTGTGTCTGCGCGATGCCCCCGGCGCCAAAAGCCGGCCCAGAGTTTCCTGCACATCCGAAGAAGCTGCCCGCTCCTGCAATCGTTCCAACACGGACTTGGCATGGCCTTGGCGCGCACTATCAAAGCGCGTCCAGGTACTCATGGCCCCCAGCAGACGGGCCGCAATTTGTGGATTGCTGACATCCAGCAACGCAACCTCCTCCATCAGCAAGGCATAACCCCGACCACTACGATCATGGAAGGCCAAAGGATTGTTATTGGCAAACTGTCCGATCAGGGCTCGCACCCGGTTGGGATTGTCACGCTGGAAATCATCATGCCGGCGCAGCTCATTCACGCGCTCAATACTTGCCGATGAAGGTGCCGAGGCTTGCATGGCGAACCACTGATCCATGACCAGAGCCTCACCCTGCCAGCGCTGTGCATAGTCCTCCAGCAAGGTCAGTGACTGAGGACTTTCTGCATGAACCAGAACCATGAGGGCTGCTGCTTCATCCGTCATATGGCGAGCTTGGCGGTACTGGCGCGCCGCCAGCTCATGATATTGGCCATCCATATCCACCAGCAGGCCCAAAGCCGTATTGCGCAGGCTGCGCTCAGCAATGGCGACTGATGAATAGACGTAGTCCCTTGCAGACGGAGCATCACAAAGACTGATCAGCCAGCTCTCCAGACGTCGCCCTAAAGCATGGCGCAAGCCCTGCCGCGCCATGTGCAGTGCCTCAGGGTCCGGCCTGCAAACCGCATCCATCAGTTGAGACAAAGCAGGCACCTGCAGGATTTTGGCCGCCAAGGCGGTATCGGCCTTGGCTAACTCGGGCAAAACAGCCTCCAAAGCCGCCAGAAGTCCAGCATCAGGCAATAGATGGCGGCCGGCCAGGCTGTCGGTGGACAGGCGCAAGCATTCAGCGCTTAGCAGCTCCTGAGCAATCATCCAGCGATTGAAACCATTGCCATCATGTCGCAAGAGAAAGATCTTCTCTTCCGGACTGAGCTGCTGCTCGACACGGACAGGCGCCGAAAAATCGCGCAGGACAGAAGGAACCGGCTTCTTGCTCACACCCCTGAAGACGAAAGTGGCCGACTCCTGCTCCAGAAGCAGCACTATTTCTGCTGCTGCGCCCTGCCCTTCATGCAGATGAAGAGGCTGCTCGCTACCATCCTCGCCCAGCAAAGCCAGCCTGACCGGAACAGGAAGCAAACTTGGCTCTGGATAACCTTCCACCTTATGCAGCTGCTGGCGCAAGGTCAGATGATATTCCTGCAGCGTTGGCTTGAACTCGCCACACACATGCAGAGTGGGAGTACCGGGCTGGCGATACCACTGCATGAAAGCATCCAGATTCACGCCACTGGCATCCGCCAAAGCCCGCACAAAGTCCTCTACCCTGACAGCCTGACCATCATGGCGACTAAAATACAGATCCGTGCCCAGCCGGAATTTTTCCGCACCCAGCACGGTATGCAGCATGCGCACAATTTCTGAGCCTTTTTCGTAAACCGTGGCGGTGTAAAAGTTATTGATCTCCACAAAGGAGTCCGGTCGCACGGGATGTGCCAGAGGGCCGGCATCCTCAGCAAACTGGTAGGCACGCAGAAAATTCACATCCTCGATGCGCTGTACGCTGGCAGACAACATATCGGCTGAAAATTGCTGATCACGAAATACGGTGAAGCCCTCTTTGAGACTGAGCTGAAACCAGTCGCGACAGGTGACACGATTTCCGCTCCAATTATGGAAATACTCATGAGCCACCACAGACTCCACGCGCTGGAAGCCGGCATCTGTCGTTGTAGAGGGATGCGCCAGCACACAGCTGGTATTGAAGATATTAAGGCCCTTGTTCTCCATAGCCCCCATATTGAAATGAGAGACGGCAACAATCATGAAAATATCCAGATCGTATTCGCGCCCGAATACCTCTTCATCCCAGCGCATGGAACGCTTGAGCGACTCCATGGCGTGATTTGTCTTGCCTATATCTCTGGGCTCTACATAAATTCGCAAATCTATGCGGCGACCTGACATCGTGACGAACTCATCGCCTTGCAAGGCGAGATTTCCTGCCACCATGGCAAAAAGATAAGACGGCTTTGGAAACGGATCTTCCCAGCTCACAAAATGTCGGCCATCCGCCAAATCTCCTGCTGCCACCGGATTACCATTGGCCAGTAGAACGGGAAAGCGCTTTTTGTCTGCCCGTATCGTGGTGACAAACAAGGACATCACATCCGGGCGATCCGGATAAAAGGTGATCTTGCGAAACCCTTCCGCCTCACACTGAGTGCAATACATCTCATTAGAGCAATACAAGCCCTCCAGCGCGGTGTTCTTTTCTGGATGGATACGCACACGGGTATGCAAGGAAAATTGGCCCGTCGGTACAGCACTGATAATCAGCTCCTCACCCTCCTGGCGATAACGCTGCGCATCTACCACAAGGCCATCAATCTCGATTATCTCAAGCTCGAGATCGACGCCATGCAGACGCAGAGGCTCATCCTCCCGCGCGGCCTCCGAGCGCATCAGAACCAGCTCGGCATCCACCAGGGTATGGCTCTCATGGATATCCACATCCAGCCGGGTACTCTTCACCAGAAAAGCCGGAGCACGGTAATCTTTGAGAAAAATGGTCTTCTGGGCAGCTTCAGAAATATCAGCGGGAATGGCCATGATTACACCTTCAGCAGTTCGACCTGATAGGCCGTGAACTTGCGAATATTGATGACGCCAGTATCCAGCAGCAGGTACTGACCTTTGATGCCCAGCAAGGTGCCGGCAACATCAGGCGACTGATCCATATTGAAAGATTTTATCTTCTGAGGATATTGCAGGACCGGATAACGAAACTCCTGCACCGTCTCCAGCAAGGGCTGTATCTCACCAGGAAACCTCTCCTGCAGTGCAGCAATTTCATCGGCACAGCGCTGCATCAAGTCATCGCGCGCAGCCGCCAGATCCACCGGCTCGCTGTCTCCTTTTAGCAGAGCCTGCCAGTTGGTCTTGTCCGCAATATGTTGTGCAAGCGTGATTTCAACCAGACCAGACTGGAAGCGCGTGCCCACCCGAAAAATGGGGAGTGCCTGACTGGCGCCCTGATCCATCCAGCGCGTCGGTATCTGGGTTTCACGGGTAATGCCAACTTTGAGGCCGGAAGAATTGGCCAGATACACGATATGCGGAACATTGCAGTGAGAGTCTGCCCACTGCGGCTCACGACAAGTGCCCAGATGATAGTGGCAGGTCTCCGGCTTCAATATGCACATATCGCAGGCCGCCAATTTTTTGAAGCAGACGAAACAGTATCCCTGGTTATAAGACTTGCTGGTTTTGCGCCCACAAGCCGTGCACAGAATATTTCCCAGATAGCGCAGATGCAGCGTATTTCCCATATAGGGCGCCAGAGGGACAGAAAAATCTCCCAAGGGCAGAAAATAGGACAGGGGCTCATTCCGCTCGGCCCGCATTTTTCGTAAAGTACCCAGCATGTTTTCTATCGTCTCCGCATATTGGTGGTTACCACTTCATGTCTGCACCTGCTCATCCCTTCCTGCCCTTGCTTGCCGAAACACTGGCGGCAACCGGTGCTCGTGAAATTCTGCGCATAGGCACCATGGACTGGTCGGAAACGCTGATTGCTGGAGAGCAAATAACGCTGGAAGAAGCACTGGCCAGCCCGGCGCATCAAGGGCGCAAGGAGCTCGTTGTGGCCTGTCTGTGCAGTGGTGGCGATAGCCGTCAGGCGCGTCAGCTCATCGCCGCCATGCGTGACCTGTTGGCGCGGCAACTTCTGGTGTTTGTACCGGAAAACCTGCTCGATGACACGACTCTGACCGGGCTGGGACTAACCCGGCAGGCTCGCTTTGAATTGAATGACGGGCACTGGCAGGCTTGGAGCTACGATATCCGCAGCTATAAATCGGTGCCGGACTGGTTGAACCCTAGGTTCTGGGCCAATCCCGACAACTGGAACAAATATCGCTGGTAAGCACTGGCTCGAATAAAACGGCCTCAGTGCAGAAACTTCACCATCGCTTCACTCTCTTCATGGCTGTGCGACGGATTATCACAGACCTCACCTTCCTTCTCAGCCTTGTTGATATAGCCCGTCCTCTCTTCTTCCGGGAGATTCCTGAGCTCCCAGGCAATCACGGCCTGCAAGCAAGTTTCCCTCTGCTCGGGCGTCAGCTTGCGGCCATCCGGCCATTTGCCGATCTCTATGGCCAGGCGAAAAGCGGAGACCAGTTCGGGGGTCATTGCTGACAATATTTTTTCAATCGTTGAATCGTTCATCATTCACCGGAATTCGTGAGATGGCTGCTCCAGCCCAGCTTGGTGCGGCAAGCCGCATAAAAATCATGCCCAGGCGGATGCAACAGACGCAGCTTGAAAGGGTGTTTGTTCACATACACCCAATCACCTGCACGCAGACTGATCCCTGCCTGCGCATCGCAACTCACCATGGGATTGATGTCTTCGGTCAGCATCAGCAGCTTGATCTCGCTATTGCCGTCCACCACGATGGGCCGGCTGGACAAGGTATGCGGATGCATGGGCACCAGAACCATGGCATCCAGGCGTGGATGCATGATGGGCCCGCCACCAGACAGAGAGTAAGCCGTGGAGCCTGTGGGGGTGGCGATGATAAGGCCGTCAGAGCGCTGGCGATAGACGAAACGGCCCTCGATATAGAGCTCGAACTCGATCATGTGCACGGACTTGCCGGCATAGAGCACAACATCATTGAGGGCGATGCCCTCGCCCAGCGGATTACCGTCGGACTTGACCTCCATATTGAGCATGAAGCGCTGCTCGATGACGTAGTCACCATCCAACACAGCACCAACTTTGGCATCAATCTCGTCCGGTGATACATCAGTCAAAAAGCCCAGACGACCACGGTTGATGCCCAGTACAGGCTTGTTGAAGCGCGCCAAGGCCCGGGCCGCATGCAAGAGCGAGCCATCGCCCCCGACCACGATGACGAGATCACAGATCTCACCCAGCATGGCGCGGCTACAAACCTGCAGCCCGGAGCGGGACATGACGGCGGCCGTGTCCTCATCAAAAATCACCTTGATGCTGCGCGCTTCCAGAAAGCGCAGCAGATATTCCAGGGTATCGGCAACAGTGGTATTGCCGGGCCGCCCAATCAGCCCGACATTGCGAAATTGTTCCATTTTCATCCGGATGGCAGACTTTGCTGCACTTGCTATTGGCTGGCGAGAAAACGGTCACGCTCGGCTCGCATCAGCGACCAGAGCCCGCCGTCCAGCACTTCGGTATCGTAACCCAGTACGCCCAGCAGGAAAGCCGCTGCCGCGCTGCGTCGGCCCGTATCGCAATAAACGATATAGCGCTGTTCCTTGGGTAGAAGACGCGATTTCACGCGCAGGGACTGCAGGGGCAAACAGAGCGCCCCCATAAGAATGCCACGCTCCTGCTCGTCGGCGAGACGCACATCCAGCCAGCGCGCCTTGCCGGACTCTATCTCGGCCATGGCCGAGGCAAACTCCACCATGGCCAGCGACGGCGCCTTGAGCAGCAAATCAAAATCGGACTTATCCAGACGCATCAGCAGGCCGTCAGACACCATGGCAACGTCGGCATTACGCGTCCCCTCGATGAGCAAGCCCTCCTCCCCGAAATACTGCCCTTTCTCCAGCAGTGCTAGAGTGACCGGACCGGCATCACCGGGAATGCTGACTTCGGCAACCCCATCACGTATGAAGTAACAGCTTTCCGCCTGCTCGCCCCGACGCAGAATGCACTGGCCACGCTGCACCGGCTCGGTCTTGAGCTTGCTGAAAAGCTCGATCACATTTGAAGGCGGCAGTCGGTAGAACAGCCGGGACTGTAAAAGACGACGAATCCATTCGCTGTTTTCGCCGGGATACAGAGCAGACAGCGCTTTTTCCAGCGTTTCCGTTGACTGATCCCAAGCCAGCACACGATCCAGACGTTTGCTGTCAAAGCGCAGGATATTCACGGACGTCTTGGCGCGCACAGTGGCCTGACGAGGCTGTTCAGGCGACAAGGCATGCGCCGCATCAGTATCACCCGCATCCAGCGTATGAATCTGCCCGCCCTCGGACTCGACCTCAACAGCGCCACTCAGAAGATAAATGGTGCTGCCATCGCTTTCACCACGCTGACACAATTCCGTTCCGGCCGGCAATGCCTCGATTTCCTGCCCCTCCAGCAAATAATCCAGGCGCTCCGCTGAGAGTGCATTCAAGGGCACAAAAGTTTGCAGCAAAGCCCGCTTGATTCTGTTTGGCGCCATCATGAATATCCTCAGGCCGCCAACGCCGGGAAATGTCCCCGCCGCCCCTGCAAGCCACCGCTATGCAGGCATATGACACGACAGGCATCCGGCACTCTGCCCGCTGCAATCATTCCAGCAAGAGCTGCCATCATGCGCACGGTATATACAGAATCCAGTTCGATATTTTCTTCACGCGAGAACGTCTGCATGAAATCAGCAAGTACGGGGGGAAGGCTGGCGTGTTGGCGCATAGCTGCCGTAGCTTGCAAACTCCAGCCGGCATCGCTGCCAGCCAAAGCCGCAATGCGCTCCGCTACGCCAGCATCAGCAAAGGCCTGAAAGCCCAGCAACTCGATACGCGACGGCAAGGCATGACGCAAACCCGCCAGCGTAGTGCCCGAGCCTACCGGCACCGCCAGCAAAACGGCACCTTCAGTCTGCCCGGCAATTTCATGCGCCAGTCGCCGCAAACCCGGCAAAGCCTGCACACCAGCACCACCCTCGGGAATGAAACGGGCACTGCCTGCCCCAGCACAAAGCTCGGCCTGCCAGGCCGCATCGTGACGCCGGCGATATTCTTCGCGAACAGCAAATCTGAGCTGCATGCCAGCCGACTGTGCATCACGCAAAGCAGGCGTCATTTGCTCAGCACTGCCGCGCACAATGCCGGTGGTCTTGAAGCCGTAACGCTGGCCCGCATAGGCCAGCGCATGCAAATGATTGGACCAGAGTCCGCCCACACTCAAAAGATGCTGGACACCATCAGCACGAGCCTGCTCAAGATGGCCCAGCAGCTTGCACCATTTATTTCCGCCCAGATGTTCATCACGTTCATCTTCACGCTTCATGCATACCTGTATGCCGCGCTGTTGCCATAGCTCACCCTGCAAACGTTGCAGTCGGCTTGGCGCATCAAATCCGGAAGCGAGCAACATGGTCTTCACCGGAAACGCAGAACATTGTCGATCGCCGTGTCGGCCGATTGATGGCGTGCGCAACGATCAGACTGACCGGCAACAAAACGAGTGGGTGAGTCAGTACGGATAAGGCGGGCCTCACAGCACTTATTGTCACCAATAGCGGCATTGCAGCGCGGGCTCTCATAATGTGTCAGCCAGCTCTTGTACTGTTCCGGCGTCACCATGCATTTCGCTGCCGCATAAGACAGCGGATTGCTGACATAGGTGGCCAGCTCGGCCACAGGCACCGACACATGACCGGCACCGGCATGAAAGACAACAAAACTCATGCCCAAGGACTCCAGACGGCGCAGGAACTCATCCGCAGCCCCTTGCTCACGCTGGGCATTGCCAGACTTCACCTCTGCCATTTCACGCGCAAGATTATTCAGCGTGTCTTCGCGATAGTTCAATTCAGCACGCATGGATTCCATTTGCAGCTGGAAGCGTGACGCCTCCTCACTCAGCCGTTTCTCCACGGACAATTGATATTCCGCACGCAAGCGTGCTTCGCGGGTGACAAACTCCTGATCCTTCTGTTTCAGCAGCTGTTCGAACTTCTGGGTTTCTTCCCCCAGCTTGGAGTGCATGACAACAGAGAGCTGCTCGTCGTGCAGGCGGCGCTCTTCAGCCAGATTTTCTTCCAGCTTGCCAGCACTGGCGAGCTGATGGCGCAGCGCCTCGATATGCTCTCGCTGCGTATCAAACTGCTCTTTCAGCGCCTTGTTCTGTCCCAGCAGTTTGGAGTTCTGAGCCTCCAGAATGTCAGCCTGTTGCTGATGCAAAAAACCCAGACGGGCAATGGTTTCATTCTTGTCGGTGTCCAGCGTGCTGATATGCAACTGCTGTGCAGCCATACGCTCCAGTAAAGCCTGCTTTTCCTGCTCCCATAGCGCGGCCTTTGCCAAGGTCAACGGTTGCACTGTGGCTGCCGCAGGAGCCTCGTCAGTCAGCACAGGAATATCTGTATCCTGCGCGGCAGGGCTACTTGCGGCGGCGGCTGTCGGACGCAAGCTATAGCGCTCCGTCGCGGACTCCACGGCACTGGCAATCTGTACAAAGGTATTAAGCGTGGACCGCATGACCGGGTCCCATAGCTTGATGGCATGCCAGGAAATCGGGCACTGGCTATGGCACACCAGATTGACGGGGCCACCACCCATATCGGGGCCGCGCCCGGCAATTTCCGCCATATGTCGCAGCGGCAAATTCCAGCTGCGCTCAGGAAACCCGCTGCCATCAAAGCCGATAAGGAAAAGTACGCAGCGACGCACTTTGAGGTTGTCATCGAGCTGCACATAGGCCGCCCGTTTTTCATCGCCGGCGTAGGCCGGAATGCCGACATAACCGTCCAGCGTCGCCTGGAAGTCGGAGAACATCATGACTTTGTCGATGCTCTCGCTTTCCCAGAAGAGCACCATTTCCGACGCTGCCAGATAGGTTTCGAACATGGCTTCAGCCTGCTTGCCAAATAAGGATCGCGCCGCTTCCCTGACACGATTGGTGTTTTCTTGTTGTCCGGCAGTCTATCTGTGGGTTCCACAAAAACAAAGGGCCGCTCATGGCGGCCCTTTGCGGGTCAAGTCACAGATCAAGCCTTGCTATCCCGGCATTGCTATCAGAGGGCAGCAGCCAAACGTGCGCCCTGATCAATAGCGCGCTTGGCATCCAGCTCAGCCGCCACATCAGCACCGCCGATGAGGTGAACCGTCTTGCCCAAGGCCTCGATGGAGGCCTGCAGCTCACGCTGCGGCTCCTGACCGGCGCAGAGGATGACGTTGTCTACAGCCAGCACCATGGCCTTGTCGCCCACGGTGATGTGCAGACCTTCGTCGTCCACCTTGTCGTAGCTCACACCGGTGAGCATCTGCACTTTCTTCTTGAGCAGGGCTTCGCGGTGGATCCAGCCAGTGGTCTTGCCCGGGCCGGTGATCTTCTTGGCCTTGCGCTGCAGCAGGAAAATTTCATGCGGACTAGGGTCCACCTCTTCTTCCACGCCGGCAATACCGCCACGCGCCTTCAGCTCGGGATCAATGCCCCACTCCTTGAGGAAGGTCGGGATATCCAGGCTGGACGGCTTGTGCTGCGGGTTGTGAGCCAGGAATTCTGCCGTATCCACACCGATACCGCCGGCACCCACAATGGCCACTCTCTTGCCGATCGGCTTCTTGTCACGCAGCACGTCGAGATAGGTCAGCACCTTGGGGTGATCCAGACCCGGGATATCCAGCTTGCGCGGCACAATACCGGTAGCCAGCACCACCTCATCAAATTCAGCCACATCATGCGCGGTGATGCGCTTGCCCAAGACCTGCTTAACGCCATGCTTTTTCAGCATCACATCGAAATAACGCAGGGTTTCGTAAAACTCTTCCTTACCCGGTACCTGTTTGGCGATGTTGAACTGACCACCAATCTTGGTATCGGCATCAAACAAGGTCACGTTGTGACCACGCTCGGCGGCCACCGAAGCAAACGAGAGGCCGGCAGGACCGGCACCGACCACGGCAATATTCTTGGGCTTGTCGGTCTTGATGTAGAGCAGTTCAGTTTCGTTACAGGCCTGCGGATTCACGAGGCAGGACGACAGCTTGAGCGCGAAGGTGTGATCCAGACAGGCTTGGTTGCAAGCGATACAGGTGTTGATTTCCTGCTCCAGATCTTTTTCCGCCTTCAGCACCCAATCCGGATCGGCCAACATCGGGCGCGCCATGGCGATCATGTCGGCATCGCCACGCGCCAGAATGTCTTCGCCCACGCTGGGCATATTGATACGGTTGCTGGCAGCCACGGGAATATTCACCGCTTCCTTGACCTTGCGTGTCACCCAGGCAAACGCGCCACGCGGCACCATAGTGGCAATGGTCGGAACCTTGGCTTCATGCCAACCGATACCGGTGTTGATGATGTTCACACCAGCACCTTCAAGGCGCTTGGCAAACTCGATCATTTCGTCATAGCTCTGGCCATCCGGCACCAGATCCATCATCGAGAGGCGATACACGATGATGAATTTCGGGCCCGTCGCCGCACGCACGCGACGAATCACTTCCAGCGGATAACGCATGCGGTTTTCGTAAGTGCCACCCCACTGGTCATCACGCTCATTGCCGCGCGTGGTGAGGAACTGGTTCAGCAGATAACCTTCCGAACCCATGATTTCCACGCCGTCATAACCAGCCTGCTGCGCCAGACGTGCAGAGTTAGCCCAGTTGCCGAGCTCGCGCTCGACATCGTCTTCCGTCATCGCCTTGGGCGCGAAAGGATAAATCGGAGATTGCTTGGCAGACGGAGCCAGCATCATCGGATGGAAAGACTGACGACCCGCATGCAGGGCCTGCATGACGATCTTGCCGCCCTCTTTATGCACGGCCGAGGTAACGATGCTGTGGTGCTCGGCATCCTTCTCGGTAAACATGCCGGAAGAGCCGGGGCCAAGGCCGCCCTCCATGGAGGTGGCGATACCGCCTGTCACGATAAGGCCCACACCACCCGCTGCGCGACGAGCAAAGAACGCTGCCTGGCGCTCCATGCTGACCTCTTCCAGACCGGTGTGCATGGAGCCCATGATCACGCGGTTGCGGAGCTGGGTGAAACCCAGATCCAGGGGCTGGAGAAGGTGGCGGTATTTTTCCTGACCGGACATGGCAAACCTCGGCTGGCAAATGGAATGGCAGCAGCCCTTGCCGCGAAAGAGGAGCCTGTCCACAATCCGCGGCATGCAGGGCATGCGGATGCCGGCGACGATAGTCTCCACGCAAGAGCGCCCTCAATAACCGGACCTGACAAGTTCTTATCCTGCACAGCGCCCTACAGAGTGCTGATTGCAGCAGGCAGTCCGTTGACCACAGGACCATTTGCATCATGAAAATCGGGGACATCACCCCTCCTTCCCTTCTGCTTCTGCTGCGTGCTGCCGAGCACTACGGCGCGGAGGGCGACTTGCTGCTGGCCCGTGCCGGGCTGACGCCGGCACAGCTGCGTGATCCAGACTCACGCATAGGTCTCACCGAGTTCATGAAGCTGGGCGAAGCCGCCATACGCGAAACCCGCGAGCCCGCTCTGGGTCTACGCATGGGCGAGATGAACCGGATCGTGGACATGGGCCTGCCCGGCCTCTTGGCCATGACCAGTGCCACGCTGGGTGAGGCTTTTGAAGTGCTGACCCGCTTTGAGACCCTGAACGGGCGCTGCTATCGCGGCAACTCCAGCTTTGTCCCGAGCCTGCCCGCCGCCGTCTTCTACTCCATCGCTCCCTACAACGAATACAACCGCTTCGTGGTCGACAGCGTGCTGTCCTGCTGGCAAACGCTGGCTGAAACCCTCACCGGCGAAACCGATCTCGTGCAGGAAGTACATATCGAGTTCCCGGCGCCGGACTATCAGAACCGCTATCAGGACACCTTCAATGCCCCAGTAAGCTTTGCCCGCCCGGAAAATCGTCTGGTGCTGAAGCCGGAAGCCGCCCGTCTGCGGGTGCTTCAGGCTGAGCCGCTGCTGCATCAGCAATTGCTGGCCATGGCCCAAGCCCAAGCAAAGCGTCTGGCTGTGATAGAAACCTTTACCGGACGCGTCCAGCAAATACTGGGGCCCCTGTTACATGGCCATACACCCACGCTAGAGGACACCGCCAGCCGCCTCGGCATTCCGGACTGGACCCTGCGCCGCAAGCTGAAAGAAGAAGGCATCACCTTCCAGGCCCTGCTGGACAATATGCGCAAGGACCTGGCCCTAGGCTATATGCGGGAAACCCAGATGAGTCTGGGCGAAGTCTCTTATGTACTGGGCTTTTCCACACCCGGCGCCTTTCAGCGCGCTTTCAAACGCTGGACCGGCGATACGCCCGGCGACTACCGGCGCCGTATCAGTCTCTCCGGGCGCCAAAGCTAAAGCCCGATCTGCCGCGCGGCGGCCCTGCGGCGTTTAAAAGCGGACGAAGCATGCTCATTTACGACTTGTAAACTCCGCTTCTTCGCCCGCTTTTTGCCTTGCATGTCTCTAGCTCGCCAGATCGGTGTCTTTAAATCGCCGGGCATGAAAAAGCCCGCAAATAGCGGGCTTTTGGCAGATACGACCTTGTCTTTGAAAAGCAGGCCCTTGTTACATTTCCACCGCATCATCGGTCATGTAGACCTCTTCCAGCGGCACATCCAGCCCATCAATCTGGGCTTCCAGCCATTCCTCGCGGAACTCCATCATTTCCATGTTTACCTCTACTTCTCTTGTCTTCGTCATTTGTTGAGCCATTGAAACTGCCACAGATGACAGAACGATGAAAGCTGCAAGAGGTAGTCATAAGTATTCATGACGTAACGGCGTGTGCCTCCTCTGCACCGCCTACTCCATCACCCGAAGCTCAAGGCACCTGCAAACGGACTTCAGGGTTGGCAAAGCGGTCGCCACGCTTGAGCTTCTCGTAGAGATCATAATCCGGCCACTCGCGACGCACCTGCTCCGAGAAAACGATATCGGCCAGCGCAATGGCGCCCATACGCGGATTCAGAATGTCCTCACGAAAACACTGGGCATAGCCTGTGGCGGTTTCGTGCACTATGACCGAGTGCAGCTCTACATCCGCTTCGCCATTACGCATTTCCGTCTGCTTGAGCACGGCATCAGTCAGCACAAAAAACAGGCGGGAAAACTGCTCGGCTGAGGGCGAGATAGGCAGACGTATCCAGCGTGCGCTGAACTGCTCACAGGCGGCAATATACTCGGCATCGTCACGATCCCAGTAACAGATGGCGTGATCAAAGCTGTCTATAAGCGTGCGGATATTGCCCTTCATGAGACCGAAGTCGTAAACCATCTGGCCGTGATCTAGGGCATGCGCTTCGAGAATGATCTCGACCTTGTAGCTGTGGCCGTGAATGGAGCGGCTACAGCGGTCGCTCGAGCAGTTGCGCACGATATGGGCATTCTCGAAACCGAACAGCTTGCGGATAAGCATGATGACCTCTCTGGACTGGCCGCAATTCTATACCAGAGTGGCCGCCAAGCGTGTCGCATCCTGCCCTGCCCGCATGTACAATTCGCGCCGGTTTTCGTCTCGCCCATCCGGCGAGTCCAGGGCACCGCGCCATCCGACAGCGGGCCCGCCTTCCTTACTTCTCCAGGAGTCCTCCCTCATGAGCACCAAGAAGCCCGTTCGTGTCACCGTCACCGGCGCTGCCGGCCAGATCGGCTACAGCCTGCTGTTCCGTATTGCCTCCGGCGAAATGCTGGGCAAAGACCAGCCGGTGATTCTGCAGCTTCTCGAAGTGCCAGTGGAAAAGGCTCAAGCGGCGCTCAAGGGCGTGATCATGGAACTGGACGACTGCGCCTTCCCGCTACTCGCCGGTGTGATCGGCACCGATGATCCTGCCGTTGCCTTCAAGGACACCGACTACGCCCTGCTCGTGGGCGCCCGTCCCCGCGGCCCCGGCATGGAGCGTAAAGACCTGCTGTCCGCCAATGCCGAAATCTTCACCGTGCAGGGCAAGGCCCTGAACGACCACGCCAGCCGCAATGTGAAAGTGCTGGTGGTTGGTAACCCGGCTAACACCAACGCCTACATCGCCATGAAGTCGGCACCGGATCTGCCCGCCAAGAACTTCACCGCCATGCTGCGTCTGGACCACAACCGCGCCCTCTCGCAGATCGCTGCCAAGGCCGGCAAAGCTGTGGCCGACATCGAGAAGCTGACCGTCTGGGGCAACCACTCGCCCACGATGTATGCCGATTACCGCTTCGCCACCATCAACGGCGAAAGCGTGAAGAGCCTGATCAACGACGAAGACTGGAACCGCAACACTTTCCTGCCGACCGTGGGCAAGCGTGGCGCCGCCATCATCGAAGCCCGTGGCCTGTCCTCGGCTGCTTCCGCTGCCAACGCTGCCATCGACCACATGCGCGACTGGGCACTGGGCACCAATGGCAAGTGGGTCACCATGGGTATTCCTTCTGACGGCTCCTATGGCATCCCCGAAGGCACCATGTACGGCGTGCCTGTTACCTGTGCCAACGGCGAATACACCCGCGTTGAAGGTCTGGAAATCGATGCCTTCTCCCGCGAGCGTATGGACTTCACCCTGAACGAGCTGCTGGAAGAGCGTGACGGCGTGAAGCACCTGCTGCCGTAAGCGTTTCTACCGCTACAAAAAAGCCCGCATCTGCGGGCTTTTTTGTTAGCTTTTGCAAAGCCCCTGTAAAGGCCGATGAAATGCGCGCCGCCCTACTGGCAAACCGCCCATATCCGCTACGCTTGTGGTGCCCCGAATCCCTGCCGGAGAGACAGATGAAACTGCGTGCCGCCTTGCTGGTACTGTTCCCCCTGATACTGCCCATGACAGCCTGCACCACCATGAAACCTGAGCAGATTGCCGAAGCCCGTCAAAACATGCTCGGCAGCTGGACACTGCAAACGGCCGCTGAGCTGCCCACCATCCCCGGCAATATCCTGCTGACCCTGCGCCCCGATAGCGCCCAAGATGAAAAAAAACTGGTGGTTAACGGCTTCAGCGGCGTCAATCATTTTGTCGGTAACGCCAGCGTGAAATGGCCCCAGCAGCAACTGGTGTTCGGTGCACTGGCCTCCACCCGCATGATGGGACCGGAACCGCGCATGCAATTCGAGCAGGCCTTTCTCAAACAGATGGGCGAAGTGGGCAGCTTCAAGCTGGATGGAAACCAACTGGAACTAAAAACCCTTTCTGGCGCCACACTGATCTTTCTGCGCGGCGCGCAATAAAATCTGGCGCTCATAAAAAAGCCCGCACAAGCGGGCTTTTTTATGATTGCAGCAGAAATCAGTTACCAGCCAGTGCCTGCGACTCGCGAGCCCGGTAATACCAGAAATCCGCTTCACGCTGATCACGCTTCACACCCAAGCCCAGGTCATACATGGCGGCCGTGCTGAGCTGAGCATCCACATCGCCCTGTTCAGCGGCACGACGGAACCATTGCAGCGCCTGCTGGTCATCGCCAGGCACGCCCTGACCGGTGAAATACATCTCACCCAATGAATGCTCCGCGGCCACATTACCTTGCTGAGCCGCATTACCATACCAGCTCAGCGCGGCCTTGCTATCCGGCTGCCCGCCACCCTGACCACGCGCATAAAGGTCACCAAGAGCATAGGCAGCATTGGTATCACCATGATCAGCTGCGCGTTTGTACCAACTGATAGCCTTTTCACTGTCCTGCGTTACGCCACGGCCCAGATCGTAAATCACGCCAAGACGAAATTCGGCCGCCGCACTACCTTGTGTTGCTGCTTTCTCAAACCAGTTACGAGCAGCGACATCATCCTGCTTCACACCACGGCCATCGGCACACAAGACACCCATTGCGTACTGGGCCTGTACATCATCTTGCGCAGCTGACTGGCCAAACCAATAAGCAGCACTGTCATCCGATTGCGGCAAACCACGGCCATCGAAATACATAAGTCCAAGATTGAACTGGGCTTGAGCATCGCCCTGCTTGGCGGCCTTGCGGAACCAGTCAGCCGCCAAAGCATCATCACGCTCGACACCACGACCATTGAAATACATAAAGCCCAGCACAAACTCGGCATCACCATTACCCTGCGCCGCCGCCTTCTGACCCCATGCCAAGGCTTGTGCATCATCTTGCGGCACGCTGGTGCCCAGCAAATACATCTGGGCCAGCTTTGCTTGGGCAACAGCATCACCTTTTTCCGCCAGCGGCTTCATGATTTCAGACATGGCCACATACCCGGCAGGCTTTACCGGCGCATCAGTAGCTGCAAACGCAGCAGTCGCTGTCAGCAATACCGCCATTGAAACCACAGTTTTTACAATTTTCACGATAGAACTCCCTTTGTGTCTTTCGGGCCTACGTTGATTCCCTTGCCCACCACTGCAAAAAAAAATGCTTGAAGCCGTACCTTTATGCAGCAATTTCTTTGCCAGCATTGATTGCTCTTGCACTGAACCAGATGCTCAGATCAAAAGATTCCGTGCTGACACCACAATGCCGTTATTGTCGGCATAAACAAACTCACCCGTGCGGAAGGCCACGCCACCGAAAGTGACAGGAATACCAACCTCCCCAATATCCTTGCGCACGCTTTTAAGCGGTATGGAGGTCAGCGCCTGCACCCCCAGATCAAGGCCGGCCAATGCATCCACATCGCGCACACAGCCGTAAACAATTACGCCTTCCCAGCCATTCTTCACCGCGCTTTCACCAATCATGTCGCCGAGAAGCGCACAACGCAGCGAGCCGCCACCATCCACCACCAGCACCTTACCCTTGCCGGGTGTAGCCAGTGTTTCCTTGACGCGTGAATTGTCTTCATGGCATTTCACGGTGACAACCTCACCGCCAAAGGTGTCGCGACCACCAAAGGTAGCGAACAGTGGCTCGCAAACACGCACATCATCGGGGTTGTCATCACACAAATCGCAGGTCACAAAGCTCATGAAACACTCCAGAAATGAGCCAGGAAAAATTACAGCTGAAACTCAGGCAAGCAATGCCTGCATATCGCCATAACGGTAAACGCGTGCTTTGCCCGCAGCGGGAGCAGCCGCCACCGCCGCCATCGCCGAGGCCACATCAGCACCAGTTACAGGATGCATGCTGAGCAGCGGTCCGCGCAGGAAGGGGGCAATGAGTGCCGAAAGGCGCGCGCCTATGGCCTCTCCCGGTCGACTCTCAACTCTATCCCCGACCAGAAGTGAAGGCCTGAAGATGGAAAGCTGCGGGAAACCCAGAGCAGCCACTTCTTTTTCAAGCATTCCCTTCACGCGGTTATAGAAAACCGGTGAGCGCGCATCAGCACCTATCGCCGACACCAACAGGAAATGTTTTACCCCGTTGCGCAGTGCACTGTGCGCAAACTCCAGCGCATAGCCGTAATCCACCTTATGGAACTCAGCCTTGGTACCGGCTTGGCGTATGGTCGTGCCCAGGCAGCAAAAAGCATCGTCTGCCTTCATGCCGGCCAAGGCCGTCCCCAAGAGATCGAAAGAGCCGGTTTCCACACGCACGAGCTTTCCGTGGCTGGCTGACACCGGGCGGCGACTGACGGCGATGACCTTGCTATAGACCGGCGAATCCAGCAGTTGCTGCAGGAGATGCCCTCCTACAAGACCGGTGGCGCCAATCAGGATTGCTGTTCTTCCGGGCATGGGCTTTCCGACATCAGGAAACGAGAGGGCAACGATTATGCCCGCGATGATGGCCGGGCAAAACAGGCGACAGACTGCATTTGGCGGTATCCGACCGACCGGTCCGTCAACCACTCATCCTTTTGTGCATTTTTTGGCCAATCAAAGTTTACGTTAACGTAAAGGTAATTAATAATGCCGCCACGCCCCTACCCGGGAAGCCGGCATGCCATCCAGCTACTCCATCTCTGAACTCGCCCGCGAGTTTGATGTCACCACCCGCACCATCCGCTTTTATGAGGATGAAGGTCTGCTGGCGCCAGAGCGCCGCGGCCAGACCCGCATCTATTCCTCACGTGATCGCGTCCTGCTCAAGCTCATCCTGCGCGGCAAACGCCTAGGCTTTTCTTTGGCTGAATGTGGCGAACTCTTCAATCTCTATGACCCCGAACACGGCAATCAGGCCCAGTACCAGCTCATGCTGGACAAACTGGCAGAGCGCCGTCGTGCCCTGCAGCAGCAATTGCACGACATCCAGCTCATGCAGATGGAACTGGATACCGCCGAAGCGCGCATACGAGCTGCCCGGGACGGCAAACCTTTCGCTGACGACGCTCTAGACCATGTCCTCGGCAATGACTCTCCCCTTAATGACAAAAACACCGAGGACACTCCATGAGCTACACCGGCATGAATTTCGGCTTGGGCGAAACCATCAACGCCCTGCGTGACACAGTGGAGCAGTTTGCGAAAAAAGAAATCGCTCCTCGCGCGGCCGACATCGACCGCAACAATGAATTCCCCAATGAGCTCTGGCGTAAATTCGGTGATCTGGGCCTGCTGGGCATGACCGTGAGCGAAGAATTCGGCGGCAGCGATATGGGCTATCTGGCACACGTTATCGCCGTTGAAGAAATTTCGCGCGCCTCTGCGTCTGTGGGCTTGTCCTATGGCGCCCACTCCAATCTCTGCGTCAACCAGATCCACAAGAACGGCAATGCCGCGCAAAAAGCCAAATATCTACCCAAGCTGGTCAGTGGCGAACATATCGGCGCCCTCGCCATGAGCGAGCCCAATGCCGGCTCTGATGTGGTCAGCATGAAGCTGCGCGCTGATAAAAAAGGCGATCACTATGTGCTTAACGGCAACAAGATGTGGATTACCAATGGCCCCGATGCCAACACCTATGTGATCTACGCCAAAACCGATATCAACGCCGGCGCGCGCGGCATTACCGCATTTATCGTAGAGCGTGACTGGAAGGGATTTTCCCGTCACCAGAAGCTGGACAAACTCGGCATGCGTGGCTCCAACACCTGTGAGCTGGTCTTCCAGGATTGCGAAGTGCCGGAAGAAAATATACTGGGCAAGGAGGGCGAAGGCGTTCGTGTGCTCATGAGTGGCCTCGACTACGAACGTGTTGTGCTCTCCGGCGGCCCGGTCGGTCTGATGCAGGCCTGCATGGATATCACCCTCCCCTATATCCATGACCGCAAACAGTTCGGTCAGGCCATCGGTGAATTCCAGCTCATGCAGGGCAAAGTGGCTGATATGTACACCCTGCTCAATGCCTCGCGCGCCTATCTCTACAACGTGGCACAAGCCTGTGATCGCGGCGAAACCGCGCGCAAAGATGCCGCCGCCGTCATTCTCTACACCGCCGAAAACGCCACCAAACTGGCGCTGGAAGCGATTCAGGTATTGGGTGGCAACGGCTATATCAACGAAAACCCCACGGGCCGTTATCTGCGCGATGCCAAGCTCTACGAAATTGGCGCCGGCACCTCGGAAATCCGCCGCATGCTTATCGGCCGCGAACTCTTTAACGAGACGAAATAATCGCCATGCCCGTCATCCAGACCAAGATCAATACCCACTCCCCCGGCTTTCAGGAAAACGCTGCACACCAGCGCGCTCTGAGTGCCGACCTGCAAAAACTGCTGAACCGTATTCGCGAAGGCGGCGGCCAAGCCGCCATCGAACGCCATAAAGGTCGCGGCAAGCTTACCGCACGCGAGCGCATCAATACTCTGATTGATCCGGGCTCGCCTTTTCTGGAGCTGGCACCTTTAGCCGCACATGATGTCTATGGCGAAGACGTACCCGCCGCGGGCATCGTCGCTGGTATCGGCCGTGTCAACGGCATTGAGTGCGTGATCGCCGCCAACGATGCCACCGTGAAAGGCGGCTCCTATTATCCGCTGACGGTGAAAAAGCATCTGCGCGCGCAAACCATCGCCCAGGAAAACCACTTGCCCTGCATTTATCTCGTGGACTCTGGCGGCGCCAACCTGCCACGCCAAGACGAAGTATTTCCGGATCATCTGCATTTCGGTCATATCTTTTTCAATCAGGCGAATATGTCGGCGGCAAACATTCCGCAGATCGCCGTTGTCATGGGCTCCTGCACCGCCGGCGGCGCCTATGTTCCAGCGATGGCCGACGAAGCCATCATCGTGAAAAATCAGGGCACCATCTTTCTCGCCGGCCCGCCACTGCTGAAAGCCGCTACGGGTGAAATCGTGACGTCCGAAGAGTTGGGGGGTGGCGATTTGCACAGCCGTGTTTCCGGCGTTACCGACCAGCTCGCTGAAAACGATGAGCATGCGCTGGAGTTGGCTCGTGCATCGGTGAGCCGCCTTAATCGTGTCAAGCATGTAGCACTGGATCTGCGCGAACCTGTTACCCCGCTTTATCCAGCCGATGACATCTACGGCATCATTCCCAAAGATGCCCGCGAGCCTTACGACGTACACGAAATCATTGCTCGTCTCGTCGATGGCTCAGAATTTGACGAGTTCAAGCCGCTTTATGGCAGCACGTTGGTCACCGGTTTTGCCCGGCTCTGGGGCTATCCCGTTGGCATCATTGCCAACAACGGCATCCTGTTTTCAGAGTCCGCCCTCAAAGGTGCGCACTTCATCGAGCTCTGCGCACAGCGAAAAATTCCGCTGATCTTCCTGCAAAACATCACCGGCTTCATGGTCGGCAAGAAATATGAGGAAGGTGGCATCGCCAAGAACGGCGCGAAAATGGTTCACGCCGTCGCCTGCGCCAAAGTGCCCAAGTTCACCGTGGTCATCGGCGGCAGCTTCGGTGCCGGCAATTACGGTATGTGCGGTCGCGCCTATGAGCCGCGCTTTCTCTTCATGTGGCCCAATGCCCGTATCTCCGTAATGGGCGGCGAACAGGCTGCCAGCGTTTTGACGGATGTGAAAAAAGCTTCACTGGCCAAGCAGGGCGTGAGCTGGACACCAGAACAAGAAACCGCCTTCAAGCAGCCGTTGCTGGAAAAATACACGCAAGAAGCTCACTCCTATTACGCCAGTGCGCGGCTCTGGGATGACGGCATTATCGATCCAGCCAAAACGCGCGATGTACTAGGGCTCTGTCTGTCTGCTTCGCTCAATGCGCCCATCCCCGACAGCCGCTTCGGCGTCTTCCGCATGTAATGGCAGAAGCCCCAAGGAGACTGATATGTCTGCCCTGCTGACCAATCTGGATGAACGCGGCGTTGCCACACTGACGCTGAACCGCCCCGAAGTGCATAACGCTTTCGACGATGCCGTTATTGCGGAATTGAATGCGGCCATCGACAGCTATGCACGCCATCCGCAAGTGCGCCTGCTGGTATTACGCGCCACGGGGAAAAGCTTTTCCGCTGGCGCCGATCTCGCCTGGATGAAGCGCATGGCCAGCTTCTCGCGCGAGGACAATCTGGCCGACGCCTGCGAGTTGGAACGCCTGATGCGCGGTCTGTATGAATTTCCCAAGCCGACACTGGCCATAGTTCAGGGCGCTGCGTTTGGCGGCGCTGTCGGCCTCGTGAGTTGCTGCGATATCGCTATCGCTAGCATGCAGGCCAGCTTCTCGCTGTCGGAAGCAAAACTGGGGCTGGCACCGGCGGTCATCAGTCCTTATGTGATCGCCGCCATGGGCGCACGTCAGGCTAGCCGTTATTTCCTCACCGCCGAACGCTTCAATGCGGATACGGCACGCACACTGGATCTGGTGCATGAAGTGGTCGAAGCAGACGCCCTCGAGACCAGTGCCGAGAAAATGATTACCACATTGCTGGACAACGGCCCCGTCGCCCTCATGGCCTGCAAGGCGGCCCTGCGTCGTATTGCGCCAGCCTCCTCAACAGAAATTGCAAACTGGACTACCGAACTTATCGCCAGCCTGCGCACCTCGCAGGAAGGACAGGAAGGCCTCACCGCCTTTTTCGAAAAACGCGCGCCGGCCTGGCAAAAGAAGCCCTGAGCCATGACGTCCAAAAACATGACGACCCCAACCATGTTCAAAAAAATACTGATCGCCAACCGCGGCGAAATTTCTGCCCGCATCACACGCACTGCCCACCGCCTCGGCATCAAGACCGTCGCCGTGTACTCGGACGCCGATGCCAATGCCCTGCACGTTGAACGTGCGGATGAAGCCATTCGCTTGGGGCCAGCTCCTAGCCGTGAATCCTATCTCTGTGTCGACAAAATCATTGCCGCCGCCAAGGCCACTGGAGCGGAGGCGATTCATCCCGGTTACGGTTTTCTGTCCGAAAATGCCGCGTTTGCCGCGGCCTGCCGCGATGCCGGTCTGGTTTTTATCGGCCCTTCACCAGAAGCCATCACCGCCATGGGTTCCAAATCCGGCGCCAAGGCACTGATGGAAAAAGCCGGTGTGCCGCTGATTCCCGGTTATCACGGCGACAATCAGGACGAAGCCTTTCTTTTGCAGCAGGCGCGCGACATCGGCTTTCCCGTTCTGCTCAAGGCCTCGGCCGGTGGTGGCGGCAAAGGCATGCGCTCGGTCTTCGAGGAAAAAGAATTCTCCGAAGCTCTGCAAGCCGCCCAGCGCGAAGCCCAGAATGCTTTTGGCGACCAGCGCATGCTTATCGAGAAACTGCTGGTCGAACCACGTCATGTGGAAGTACAGATTCTGGCCGACCGTCAGGGTCATGCCGTCTATGTTTTCGACCGCGATTGCTCCATCCAGCGCCGCCACCAGAAAGTCGTGGAAGAAGCGCCAGCCCCGGGCCTTAAGCCTGAGTTGCGCCAAGCCATGGGCGATGCCGCTGTACGTGCGGCCCAAGCCATTGCCTATGAAGGTGCCGGCACACTGGAATTCCTTGTCGACAAAAACGGCCATTTCTATTTCATGGAAATGAATACGCGCCTGCAGGTCGAGCATCCGGTCAGTGAGCTGATTTCTGGCTTGGATCTGGTGGAGCAGCAGCTGCTTATTGCCAGTGGCAAGGCCCTGCCTTTCACGCAGGCCGATCTGACTCCACGTGGCCACGCCGTGGAAGTTCGTCTGTATGCCGAAGACCCAGCCAACGGCTTCCTGCCCTCTACCGGCACGCTGCGACGCTTCGACATTCCCACCGGCGAACACGCCCGCGTGGATACCGGATATCGCGAAGGCGATGCCGTCAGCGTGTATTACGACCCAATGATGGCCAAGGTGATTGCCTGGGGTGAAACTCGCGAGCTGGCCATAGATCGTCTGCTCTCCAGCTTGCAGCAAGCACGCATTGCCGGCCTGCGCCACAACACAGGCTTCCTGACACAGGTGCTGGCACATCCTGCTTTCCGAGCAGCGCAACTCAGCACGCATTTCATTGATCAGCACCAAGCCGATCTGTTCCCGGCACTGGCTCTCCCGGAAAACTCTCTGCTGCTACTCGCGGCTCTGGTCTTTCTCAAACCGGCACAAACATCAGCCGGTAACGACCTGCATTCGCCCTGGCAAGTGCTGCAGGGCTTCCGCATCGGGACACCTGAGCCTGTGCGCCTGAAAATCCGTCTGCAGGAGAAAACCAGCGACGTCTTCCTGACGTCAGAAGGTAACGGTTACCGCTATGCCATTGATGGACAGGAAGGCCACGCGGCCTTGTGCAGCACAACCAGCGGCAGGCTCATCCTCGATGTGGACGGCACACGCCAAACTATTGCGGCTGAGCTAGCCGGCAAGTGTCTCGATGTCTTTCTGCAGGGCGAACATATCGAGCTGTTGCAGATCACGCAGAGCGGCAATGACAGCAGCGCTAATGATGAACATCACTACAACGCCCCCATGAACGGCCGCATCGTCACCGTAAACGTAAAGGCCGGCGACAACGTGAAAGCCGGCGATACCTTGCTGGTGATGGAAGCCATGAAAATGGAGCACCGCATTCGTGCCCATCACGATGGCAAAGTGCAGGCCATCGATATTGTTGCCGGAGACCTCGTCAGCGAAGGCCGCACATTGCTTGAGCTGGAAAGCGATATCGATGCGACGGAGAAGGCATGATGAATCCTGTGCTCTGGCAGCCTTCGCCCGAACGTATTGCCAGTACACGCCTCGCTGCATGGCAGCGCTGGCTGGCACGCGAACATGAAGTGGCTTTCGACAGCTATGAAGAGTTGCATGCTTGGTCTATCACTGAGCGTGAAACATTCTGGCAAAGCCTGTGGCAGTACTTTGACGTCAAATCACACTCACCCTACACGCAGGTACTGGCCAAAGACACGATGCCGGGCGCACACTGGTTTGAAGGGGCTACGCTGAATTTCGCTGAAAACCTGCTGCGTCATCGCGATGAGAAAATCGCCTTGGTCAGCTATCTGGAAAACGGAGAGCGGCGCGAACTGAGCTATGCCGCCCTGTTTTCGGCAGTCGAAAACCTCGCCGGCTATTTCCGCGCACACGGCATTGTTCCGGGCGACCGTATTGCCGGCTTTATGCCCAATATCATGGAAACCGTGATCGCCATGTTGGCGGCGACGCGTGTCGGTGCCACCTGGTCCTCGTGCTCGCCGGACTTCGGACTGCAAGGTGTGCTAGACCGTTTCGGCCAAATCGCCCCGAAAATCCTCATCTGTGCCGATGGCTATTACTACAATGGCAAACGTGTCGACTGCATAGAACGCGTCGCCGGACTGCGCGAGCAACTGCCATCACTACAGAAAATACTGGTGGTGGCACTCACGCAGGAGAATCCCGACATCAGTAGTATTACTTCTGCCGAATCTTGGCAGCAGGCCCTGCAATATGCACCGGGCAGCGCTGGGTTCACGCCGGTGGCTTTCGACCACCCGCTGTACATCATGTATTCCTCAGGCACCACAGGCGTGCCGAAATGCATCGTGCATGGCACAGGAGGCACGCTGCTGCAGCATCTGAAAGAGCTGGCCCTGCATAGCGACATCCAGCGCGATGACGTGGTGTTCTACTACACCACCTGTGGCTGGATGATGTGGAACTGGCTGGTGTCGACGCTGGCCCTGGGCGCTACTGTCGTGCTCTATGACGGCTCTCCTTTTGCGCACAAGGCCGACATCCTTTGGGATATTGCCGAGCGCGAAAAGATTTCCGTCTTCGGCACCAGTGCCAAATATATTGCGGCCTTGGAAAAAGTTGGCGCAAAGCCCCGTGAGTCGCATGACCTCAGCGCCCTCAAGGCCATGCTTTCCACTGGCTCGCCACTGGCACACGAAGGTTTCGATTATGTGTATCGCGACATCAAGAGCGATGTCTGCCTCTCCAGCATTTCCGGTGGCACCGACATCATTTCCTGCTTTGCCCTCGGCAATCCCACCCTACCCGTCTACCGTGGTGAATTGCAGTGCAAAGGATTGGGCATGGCCGTGGACATTTTTGATGAAGATGGCCACTCCGTCATGCGCGAAAAAGGCGAGCTGGTCTGTACTAAAGCCTTTCCCTCCATGCCGGTCAGATTCTGGAATGACGAAGCTGGCAGCAAATACCATAAGGCTTATTTCGAGCGCTTTCCCGGCCTATGGGCACACGGCGATTACGGCGAACAGAACGAACACGGCGGCATCATCATTCATGGCCGCTCCGATGCCGTACTGAATCCCGGCGGTGTGCGCATCGGTACTGCCGAGATTTATCGTCAGGTGGAAAAAGTGCCTGAGGTACTGGAGTCCATCGCTATCGGTCAGGACTGGCAGGACGATGTTCGCGTCGTCCTCTTCGTCAAATTACGCGAAGACCTGATACTGGATGACCGCCTGCGCCAGCAGATACGCAAGGTCATACGTGACAACACCACACCGCGTCATGTCCCGGAGAAAGTCGTGCAGGTGGCGGATATTCCTCGCACCATCAGCGGCAAGATTGTGGAGTTGGCTGTACGCAATGTGGTGCATGATCAGCCGGTGAAAAACACTGATGCTCTGGCCAATCCCGAAGCACTGGAGCTATTTCGCGACCGTGAAGAATTACGCAGCTGACTGACTTAATCCCTGAGCAATAAAAAAGGGCCAAAAGGCCCTTTTTTATTGCTCCCCACATCAAGACCAGAAGTAGCTGTTCTGGTTCTGCAAGATAGTGCTGACGATATAGCTGGATAGTGCGCAGACCGTCATATGGACATGCACCGTAGTTTCCGAGGGAATAATACTGGCATCGGTAATGAACAGGCCCTTCACTTCGTGGCTTTCACCCCAAGGATTGACCACCGAGCTGAACGGGTCTTTGCCCATACGGCAAGTGCCCTGCGGCTCATAGCCCAGCATGCGCAAAGTGAAAAGACCCAGCGAACCGTACTCTATTCTGTCAACAGCCTTGTCCAGTTCGAAAACGCTGTTAGCGGCAGTCAAATTATAAGCCGGCAGATGCACCTTTTCGGCACCGGCTGCGAACATGATACGGCCGGCGCTTTTCAATGCCGCCTTGAAGCTATCAAACTCTTCACGGCTCAAATTCCACTCGATGCGCTTCTCGCCGGTATAGGGATCACCCACCCAGTGCACAAAACCCTGACCGTGGTCGTGAACAAATACGTTCAAGGCAGAATAGTATTTGTAGTTTTCCATGAAGCGCACATGCGCATCGCCCTCGCCCATCTCACCTTGCGAGATGAGCTGCACTGGCGCTGCCAAGCCACTAACCATGAGCACATGCCCCTGGTCTTCCTTGTGGAATTGGTCTACCTGCACACCAGTCAGTGCACCACGCCAGCCGTAAACAGGCTCGGGAAACTTGCCCAATACGGTGACGCTGGGGTGCACGGAAAGATTACGACCCACCATATCGCCCATCTGACCGATACCGCTCTTCTGCAGAATGAGCGGTGTCTGTATGGCGCCAGCAGCCATGATGATGAGCTGACCCTCTGCCACAAACTTGGCGACTTCCTGCTTGGTGTCCGGATCGATGATGCGGCCTTCAACAGCGCTGGCACGACCATTACGCGTGTTGACGAAATCCACTACAGCATCGGTATAAATTTCGGCACCATAGGCCTGCGCCCAGGGTAGATGCGTTACCAGTGCGGATTGTTTGCGATCCGTTTTGCAACCGGCAATGCAGTGGCCGGTGAGCGCGCACTGTCGCACATTGCGGGCTGCCGGTTTCCAGGACCAACCCATGGCCTCACAACCACGCACAATGATATTGGCGCAGTCATTAATCTCATGCGGCTCGTTATCATGGACCGCCATACGGCTTTCCACTTTATCGTAATGCGCCTTCATATCCTCGATGGTGAGATTATCGAGGCCGAAATCTTTTTGCCAACTCTTGAGCACTGCATCAGGCACACGCTCACAGATGGTGGCATCTACCACCGAAGAACCGCCCGCAAGCGCGCCCTGCAGTAGAATGAGATCACTGGTGGAGTTGGTTTGCAGCGCATTGTCCTGATACATGCGCAGCATGCTGTCCGTCATGTCTTCCTTGAAGCTGCTGCTGGGAATATAGCGGCCTGCCTCAATAACGATGACTTTCTTGCCAGCCTTGGCCAACTCGTAAGCAGCAATGGCGCCGCCAGAGCCGGAGCCCACGATAATGGCATCGGCCTGCAGACGCAGCTCTTTTTCTTTGATGTCGACAGCCTGAGTAACAAGCAGGCCGGATGGCGGCATTTCCCTGTAAATCATTTCGCCCTCAATACGGGTGCTGGCTTAATTTCTTATTTTTTTGTGGACCGCCATCAACGTGGCAGCGGTGCATTACCCAGAGTACGTATACCCCAACGCTCGCTGACAGGGCCGTCATACTGCAAGGCCGGCCAAGTGCGAAGGTCTTGCCAATAACCCAAGGTCAAGAGCATCTTGAGACTGGTCATCACACCACGCTGCACCACATTTCCGGTCTGCCAGTTATTCACATGCTTGGATGCCTTTGCATCCGGCATCTGCGAAAAACGCGAAAAACGGTACAGCGAGCCATACTCCAGCGTTTGCGCACCCACCGTCAGCAGCAGACGCGTACGCTGATTCAGCTTGCCCACCCAAGCATCCACATTCTCCATGGTGGGAACCTGAGTACTGGAAGGCAGTGAAAACTTCTGGGTAGGCAGCATCACGATGCGGAGCTTGTCCATCACACGATATTCAAGCTCAGAAAGATGCTTGATGCCGGCGGGGACACCCTCAATGGTTTCTGCCGCCAGCAATTGCTGTGGCAAGGCCAGCAAGGCGCCGGCCGCGGCGGCAACACGCGCCCCCGACACCAGCAAGCTGCGACGGGACAGCGGCTCAAGGCCGGCCAGAATGATGGGAAGAGACTTGTCGTTCTTGTTCATCTTGCTCCTCGGCGGACACCGTCCGGGGCAACTTTGTAGTTATAAAGGCGACCAGAGCGCCAAATCAGCCCGTGAGTCTATCCAATGGCGGGGGAAAACCCAACAGCTGTCTCATCGAGCTGTTGCCTGTATCAAAGCCGTCAAAGTACGCCCTCCCAAAGCTGACGCCGCTCAGGCTGTGGGTCGTCCTGACGTCGGGTCTCGGCGGCAATGAGCATGCTCGCCCGTCCCTCCTTTCGATATGCCGGCCACTCAGGCCAATCCGGACTCGCCGGCCTGCCCGTGCGGGCAAACGCAGCCCATGCGGCACGCATCTCCCGCGACAGTCTGGCCGCGGCCTCCCCACCCCCGGTAAAGAACTGACCCGTAGGACGATCGGTAATGCCAAAGACGAAGGGAATCTCCATAACATGGCAACTACCCAGCTTGGGGCTCCAGGCACAGGCCCAGTCAAAAAGATAATGAAAGGTGGGAGCTGATGCCGAAAAACGCGCCTCCGCCAGCCGGATCGTAGGAATCCGGAACATGCGATCCGTTTCATAGGCACAAAAGACGGCACTAGCTGCAGCTCCAGGCATCAAAGCCTGATAGCTGGCCAACATGGCAGCCGATCGACCCGGCAGCGTACGCTCGAACTCATGCGCCAAGCGCTCGGCATCCGGCTCCGGCCGAGACTGGCCACGTCCCATAGCCTGCGGAGCCAGATAGAAAAGCGTCCATTCGTCCAGGGTAGTGCCCAGCAATACCGGGATATCGGCACTTGCACCGGCTCGCAGGGCATTCAGCGGATGCTCGGGGAGAACATCATCACCAATCACAGGCAAAAGGGTCATACCGAACTGGGGGATGGGCTGGGTATGCTGACCGCGGTTGACTGTGGTCGCAAAGCAGGCGCGCTGGGCTTTGACGATACCTTCAAGTCCGCCCGTCAAGCAGGCCTTGGCATCACTGGCGGCCCCGACAAATCGCCCGGTGATGCGCGCGGCCTCTTCTCGCACCACCACATGATCCGGGCTTCCACTCTGCAAAATGGCTCGATGGAAAAGGCCCCGGGCCAAGGGGCTGGCCAACAGACAAGCGATACTCATGCCCCCGGCTGACTCGCCAAAGAGCGTCACATTGCCGGGGTCACCGCCAAAGGCCTCGATATGCTGCTGCACCCACTGCAGGGCCAGCAGCTGGTCACGCAGGCCGGCATTGCTGACGCCCTGCAGCTCGGGCCACTGTGACCACTCGCCAAAACCCAGTATGCCGAGGCGGTAATTGATACTGACCACGATGACGCCATTCTCGCGCGCCAGACTTGAAGCCTCATAAAGCGCCTGATGGCTGGCTCCCGTGGCAAAGCCACCACCATGAATCCAGACCATGACCGGTGCCCCGGAGGCTCCTCCTGTCGGCCGCCAGATATTCAGAGCCAGGCAGTCATCGCCGATTGCACCGACCCCCATGAGAGGAATCTCTTCCTGCGGAGCAGCGGGCGCCCACTGGCTGGCATCCAGAACTCCCTCCCATGCAGTGAGCGGCTCTGGAGCCCCGATACGTCCCAGACCAGACAAGGCCTTGGCATAGGGAATACCACGAAAATTATCTACCCCCTCACGGCTGATACCCGCTATTACGCCCAATGCTGTTTTTATCTGGATAGTCATGCCTGCCTCCATATCAAGGGCTGAATACTCCCCCGGATCGGCGGCATGGCCAAGTACAAGGCGCGCTCAAACTCCATAAAAAAAGCCGCGGCATTTGCCACGGCTTTTATGTTCAACAGATTGACGGTCACGGGCATCAGCGAAACACGATGGCCGATTTGTTTTTGGCAATGATGGAAGGACCTATGCCAGGCACCGCCTCGAGTTGCTCCAGTGAGTTGAACGGCCCCTTGGACTTGCGATAACTAATGATTGCTTGCGCCTTTTTCTCACCCACACCTTTAAGCCCGGTGAGTGTCAGTGCATCGGCTGTATTCACATTGATGCGACCAACCGCCGCCGAAGCAGCCTTGGCAGGAACTGCCGCCGCCGCGGCTGCCCCCTCCTCGGCATGCAGCGCCGGTGCAGTAGAAAACAGAAGAAATACAGAAAGTAGCAAAGTGTGCAAACGCATGAGTGATCTCCTTGATCATTTGACATCCATGTACCGCCATAACGGCAGCTGGGTTAGGCTAGCAGTCTTCATTCCACTGTAAATTGCGGAAACCACGTAAAAATCCCTGAATCGCCAAAGACTTAACCCCTTCAAGGACAATTTCCCACACCTGGAATACAGAATGACCCAGAAAGAAATTACCCGCTTTCTTTTAAGCGAAATCGGAGGCGGACTGCTGCTCATCAGCGCCGCCCTCTTGGCCATCATCTTTGCCAATACCGCACTGGTAGATGCCTATGAGTGGATTCTCTCCATCCCGGTTCAGGTCCGCGTCAATACGCTGGATGTGAACAAACCCCTGCTGCTCTGGATAAATGACGGCATGATGGCGCTGTTCTTTCTTACCGTGGGCCTAGAGATCAAAAAGGAGTTTCTTTACGGCGATCTGCGCAAGCCCTCACAAATCATTCTTCCCGCAGCGGCAGCACTGGGCGGCATCGCCATACCCGCATTGGTTTTCCTCTTTTTCAACTATGACAACCCCGTTGCTCGCCATGGTTGGGCCATCCCATCGGCCACCGATATTGCCTTCGCACTCGGTGTCCTTGCTTTGCTAGGGGATCGCGTACCTCCCGCCCTCAAGATATTCGTAATGACATTGGCGGTACTGGATGATCTCGGCGCGGTTGTCATCATCGCCCTCTTCTACACCTCAGAGCTGTCACTGCGCTCGCTCTATCTGGCCAGCATGTTTACAACCATGCTTTTCCTGCTTAACCGCTTTGGCTATCGGCGCTTGGGATTTTATCTGATTGCCGGCCTTCTGCTTTGGGTTAGCGTGCTCAAGTCTGGCGTGCATGCCACGCTCGCCGGCATAGTGATTGCCATGGCCTTACCCACCGATGTGCGTGAAGGAGAAAAACACTCGCCCGCTGATATCGTGCTTGAAAGCCTGCACCCTTGGATTGTGCTACTCATTCTGCCCGCCTTTGCCTTCGCAAATGCCGGCGTTTCGCTGGCCGGCCTTTCTTTTCAGGACGTTTTTGGCCCCATCCCTCTAGGAATTGCCATGGGCCTCTTCATCGGCAAACAAGTCGGCATCTTTGCAGTGACATGGCTGCTGATCCGCTTGGGTCTAGCCAAGCTCCCACCTCAAACCAACTGGATGCAAATGTATGGTGCGGCCGTGCTGTGCGGCATCGGCTTCACCATGAGCCTTTTTATCAGCTCACTGGCCTTTGCACACACCGGCGCCAGCGTAGCGCTGACCGATAGACTGGGCGTTCTGATGGGCTCTCTGTTATCAGCCATATTCGGTTATCTGATTCTGTACAAAGCCAGCAAACCGACTGCGCAAAATTTGACCAAAGCGTCCAAAATCACCTGATTTTCCCGGCATTTACGCTGGACAGTGAGGCGGTTTTCGGTATGATTGCCGCCTCACCGAAAGGTGGTCGTCGGGGCGTAGCGCAGCTTGGTAGCGCACTTGCATGGGGTGCAAGGGGTCGAAGGTTCAAATCCTTCCGTCCCGACCAAATTGATCAAAAACAAAAGGCCGATCATTACTGATCGGCCTTTTTTTTCAGGCATATGGCCCCGCTTGAAGCCTGCTTAAACAAATAAAAAAGCCGGCATCAGCCGGCTCTCTCATTTGAGTCATTTTACTCAGCGGCGCAACAAACTGGCCACCTGTTCCAACTCTTTAATCATGTCTTGCAGCACAACATGGAAAATACCTTCGCCTGGCTCGGCCAATGAGAGCGCCATGGTTGCCGCCTGAGCCGGCATTTCCGGCTCTGGGTGACGGATATCTGTCAGCTGCAAACGGGCACCACCGATGGTGTAGCCCTGCTCATACAGCAGACTGCGAATGGTGCGAATGATCATCACATCCTGGCGCTGATAATAGCGGCGATTTCCACGACGCTTAACCGGCTTCAGTTGCGGAAATTCCTGTTCCCAATAACGCAGGACATGCGGCTTCACATCGCAAAGTTCGCTGACTTCACCAATGGTGAAATAGCGCTTGCTGGGAATTTCCGGAAGCTGCGCGTTATTGCTGGGTTCGAGCATACGCTTCTACTCTTGCTTTCAGTTTCTGACCGGGACGAAAGGTGACCACACGCCGGGCAGTAATAGGAATCTCTTCACCAGTCTTGGGATTGCGGCCAGGACGCTGACGCTTGTCGCGAAGATCGAAATTGCCAAAACCGGAGAGCTTGACGGACTCATTGTGCTCGAGGGCATAACGTATCTCCTCGAAAAACATTTCCACCATTTCTTTGGCCTCACGCTTATTGAGGCCTAGCTCCTCAAACAACCGTTCCGCCATTTCCGCCTTGGTGAGCGCCGTCATTTCAGTCCCTCAACACGACTCCGAATCGCGCCTTCAGCAGCTTTAGCACTGCCTCAACACGCCCCTGAACCTCATCTTCCTGCAGCGTCCGCTCTGGATGCTGCCAGACCATAGCTATGGCCAGACTGCGTTTGTCGTCTGCCACGCCCGAACCTGCATACACATCAAACAGGCGGCAGTCCTGAAGCTCAGCACCTGCAGCCTCGCGCACCGCAGCCAGAATGGCATCAGCCGGCACGGCACGCTCGGCCAAAACCGCAATATCGCGACGTACTTCCGGAAACCGCGAAAGCTCGCGGGCAAGAGGCAAAACACCATCCGGCAGTGCATCTAGGCAAATCTCGAAGAGGTAGACCGGGCCGATCAGGCCCAGATCAGCCAGCAAACTGGGGTGCATACGCCCCACCCAGCCCATCTGGCGACCTTCCACGACGATCTCCGCCGTCTGCCCCGGGTGCAATGCCGGGTGTTCAGCCACACTGTAAGCAACTCTATCAGATGCCCCCAGCAGCGCAAACAGACTTTCAATATTTCCTTTGATATCAAAGAAATCAATAGCGTTTTTAGAGTTACTCCACAACTCTTTTGCAAGGCTACCGCAAGCCACACCAGCAAGCATTCGCTCTTGGACGAGGCCGTCTTTTCCGGGGACAAAGCGAAGTCCGGTCTCGAATAGACGCACCCGGCCCTGCTGACGGTTCTGGTTATATTGAAGAGCCTTGATAAGCCCGGCCCACAGGGTTGTACGCATTACCGAAAGGTCAGCCGAGATAGGGTTAGCCAACGTCAGAGGCTTGGTTGTCGGGTCAAATTTGGCCAACAAGCCGGGCTCCACAAAGCTCATGGTGATGGCCTCCTGCCAACCCAGATCGACCAACAGGCGCTTCAGACGCGCCTCTCCAGTGCGAGTTTCACTCTGGGCCGACAGACGCAGGGCCGCCTGGGGTAGGGAAGACGGGAAGTTGTCATAGCCGTGAATGCGGGCCAGCTCCTCGATAAGGTCAACCTCGATACTGATATCGAAACGCCAGCTGGGCGGCACTACCTGCCAACCCTGCCCAGTCTTTTCCACCAACAGCCCGAGGCGGGTCAGAATGTCTTCAACCTCAGTCGCGGGCAGCTCGATCCCAAGCAGCTGACGAATACGGCTAGCCCGAAGTGTGATGGGCTGACGCGGCGGCAAATGCTCAGAGGCGCTGACCAGCATCACCGGGCCCGGCTCACCTCCGCAAATATCCCGCACCAGCTCCGTGGCCCGCTCTATAGCCTGAACCTGCAAGGCGAAATCAACACCGCGCTCAAAGCGATGCGAAGAGTCAGTATGCAAACCATAGGAGCGCGCCTTGCCCGCTATAGCCAGCGGCGCAAAGAAAGCACTCTCCAGAAAGATGTCACGGGTGTCATCGCCAACGGCACTGCCCTGCCCCCCCATGATGCCAGCCATGGCCAATACCTTTTCAGCATCGGCAATCACCAGCGTATCGGCACGCAACTTGACAGTCTGACCATCCAGCAACTCAAGAGACTCACCCTCATTGGCCTGACGCACGACAATGCCGCCCCTGAGGCGAGCCTTGTCGAAGGCATGCATAGGCTGACCTAGCTCCAGCAATACGTAATTGGTGATATCCACGACCGCGCTGATACTGCGCACACCGGAGCGACGCAGCTTTTCAATCATCCACAGGGGAGTTGCCGCACGCGCATTAACACCACAAATCACGCGACCAGCGTAATTTGGGCAAGCATCTGGAGACAGCAGGTTTACGGCAAGAGTTTCATCATGCGTGGCGACCACAACCTCAAACTGCGGCGCCTGCACTGGCAGCTTATTGAGCACACCAGCTTCACGCGCCAGGCCACGCAAGCTCAGACAATCACCACGATTCGGCGTGATGCCAAGCTCAATAACCGAGTCATCAAGCTGCAGATATTCGCGGATGCTTTGACCCACCGGCGCATCTAGCGGCAGCTCCATCAGGCCATCGGCCGATGCAGCAAGACCCAACTCCTCTTCCGAGCAAAGCATGCCGGAAGACTCGACACCGCGCAGCTTGGCTTGCTTGATCTTGAGCCCGCCGGGAAGCTCGGCACCAACAACAGCCACCGGAACACGGAGACCGACACGCACATTGGCGGCACCACAGACAATCTGCAGGATTTCTCCACCAGCATTCACTTTGGTAACGCGCAATTTATCGGCATCGGGATGAGGCACTACATCCAGCACCTCACCCACAAATACATTCGTGAAGACTGCTGCTACGGGCTCTATGGCATCAACCTCAAGCCCCGCCATGGTCAGCTGATGTCCAAAAGCTTCCGTATCCAAAGCCGGATTTACCCATTCGCGCAGCCACATCTCACTGAATTGCATCTTGCCACTCACTTGCCCACTCGAGGCTCAATCTTGCTCCGAATGTAAAATTCATCCGGATATACAGGCCGACGCATCGACCCCGGCATCAACCCAAAAATCTGCTCAGGAAAACTGACGCAGGAAACGCAGGTCGTTGTCAAAAAACTGGCGTAAATCGTTTACGCCATAACGCAGCATGGCAAAACGCTCAACCCCCATACCAAAGGCGAAGCCGGAATACTTTTCCGGATCAATACCGCAATTTTCCAGCACCTTGGGATGCACCATGCCGCAGCCCAAGACCTCAAGCCACGAGCCAGGCTTGCCGCTCTTTCGCTGAATGTCGACTTCGGCCGATGGCTCGGTAAAAGGAAAATAAGAGGGACGAAAACGCACCTTTAGCTCTTCCTCAAAGAATTCACCAAGAAAGCTTTCCAACATACTCTTGAGATCAGCGAAGTTGATGTTTTCGTCAATCACCAAGCCTTCTACCTGATGAAACATGGGCGAATGTGTCTGATCAGAATCGCAGCGGTAAACACGCCCCGGACAGATGATACGAATAGGCGGTTTCTGCTGATTCATCACACGAATCTGTACTGGCGAGGTGTGCGTACGCAGCAGGCGATGTGCATCAAAATAGAAAGTGTCGTGCATGGCACGCGCCGGATGATGAGCCGGAATATTGAGTGCTTCGAAGTTGTGATAGTCATCCTCAACTTCAGGGCCGGAAGCCACGGTAAAGCCCACTCCAGTGAAGAAGGACTCAATACGCTCCATCACCCGCGTCACCGGATGCAGCCCCCCCAGATCACTACCGCGACCGGGCAAGGTCACATCTACACGCTCAGCCTCCAGCTGCTGCACCAAGGCCTGTGCTGCCATACCTTCACGGCGTGCATTCAGCGCAGAGGTCACCGCCTCACGCACCTCATTAAGTTCGGCACCGCGGGCACGACGCTCTTCATCACTCATCTGACCCAGTGCTTTGGACAGCTCCGTAATGCGGCTTTTCTTGCCCAGAAACTGCACACGCACCTGTTCCAGGGCATGCATGTCGGCGGCCGCAGCAATCAGAGACTGCGCTTCCTGCACCAGCGCTTTCAATTCGCTCATTTATTCCGCTCACGCGAGAAGTTGAAACCATGCGCCCGCTTACAGGCACATGGAGAATTACACCAATAAAAAAGGGGAAGAACCGCTAAGCCCTTCCCCTTTCCGGTTGGGCTTGAAAGCCCACCTCTTTTTGCTGCTTACGCCGCGAGACTGGCTTTCGCTTTTTCGGCGATCGCACTAAACGCAGCAGCATCATGCACAGCAATATCAGCCAGTACACGACGGTCGATCTCGATGCTCGCCTTCTTCAGACCGTTGATAAGACGGCTGTAGGAGAGACCATTAAGACGGGACGCGGCGTTGATACGGGCGATCCAGAGTGCACGGAACTGACGTTTCCGTTGACGACGGTCACGATAGGCATACTGGCCAGCCTTGATGACTGCCTGGAATGCTACGCGATAGACGCGCGAACGGGCACCGTAGTAACCCTTAGCGCGATCCAGAACTTTTTTATGACGACGATGTGCGGTAACACCACGTTTTACACGAGCCATTTACGTAATCCTCCGTCAGTGGTTAGGCAACATGCGTTCAACACGAGCGACGTCACTTTTGGACACCATCGTCATTGAACGGAGCTGACGGATACGCTTGGCTGACTTCTTCGTCAGAATGTGGCGCTTGAAGGCCTGCTTACGCTTGAAGCCGTTAGCAGTCTTCACGAAGCGCTTGGCAGCGCCGCGTTTAGTCTTGATCTTTGCCATGATGAACCTCGTTGAGTAACCCCTTCAGCACAGCGATCAGTCCGGCCTGGGGGTAAGAAACGCAGCAGAATCCTTCCGCCTTATCTCTTTTTCTTGGGGCCGATGAGCATATGCATCATCTTGCCTTCCATCTTCGGCGACTGTTCCACAGTGCCGATATCAGCCAGGTCGACCTCGAAGCGCTGCAGCTGCTTCATGCCAAGCTCCTGGTGAGCCATTTCACGTCCACGAAAGCGGAGCGTGATTTTTGCTTTGTCGCCATCCTCCAGGAAACGGAGAACGGCACGCAGCTTGACCTGGTAATCCGCATCTTCCGTACCCGGACGCAGCTTGATTTCCTTTATCTGGACCTGGTGCTGCTTTTTCTTGGCCTCTTTCTTCTGCTGCTTCTGCTCGAAGACATGTTTGCCGTAGTCCATGATGCGGCATACAGGCGGCTCCGCATCAGGAACAATTTCTACCAGATCCAGTTCGACAGCTTCCGCTGCCGTAAGGGCATCACGCAGCGGCACAATGCCGGCCTGCTTGCCGTCCTGATCGACGAGACGCACTTCACGAGCGCGAATCTCGGTATTGATGGCAGGACGTTTCTCTTTAGCAGGGGCGCTGCTACGTTCAGGCTTGGTCGCTATTTCCGTTCTCCAAAACAAAGCGCCCGCGCTGCGCGATATCCGCGGCAAGACGGGAAGCAAAGTCATCTATCGACATGCTGCCCAGATCTTCGCCCTTGCGGGTACGTACAGAAACGGCGCCGGATTCCAACTCGCGCTCACCCACTACCAGGAGGTAAGGGATGCGCTGTAGGGTGCGGTCGCGAATCTTAAAGCCGATTTTCTCGTTTCTCAAGTCCGCAATGGCCCTGAAACCCTTGTTTTTCAGTGCCTCCTCCACCTTCTTCACTCCTTCCGCCTGGGCATCAGTGATACCCATGACCACAGCCTGCACCGGCGCCAGCCACGACGGGAAAGAGCCGGCATAGTGTTCAATCAACATGCCGATGAAGCGCTCGAATGAGCCCAAGATAGCGCGATGCAGCATTACCGGGCGCTGACGGCTGTTATCTTCGGCGATATAGCTGGCATCCAGACGATCTGGCAGGTTGGGATCGTACTGCAAAGTGCCGCATTGCCAGTTACGACCCAGGCAGTCCTTAAGGGTGAATTCGATCTTGGGGCCATAGAAGGCACCCTCACCCGGCTGGTACTCCCAGGCCAGGCCTGACTCATTGAGCGCTGCAGCCAACGCACCCTCAGCACGATCCCAGAGCTCATCCGAACCCACACGCTTCGCCGGACGGGTGGAAAGCTTCATGGCGATGTCGGTAAAGCCGAAGTCGGCATAGACCTTGAGGGTCAGCTTGATGAAGTCAGACGCCTCTTTGCTCACCTGCTCTTCAGTACAGAAAATGTGAGCATCGTCCTGGGTAAAACCGCGTACACGCATGATCCCGTGCAGCGCACCGGAAGGCTCATTGCGGTGGCAAGCACCGAACTCGGCCATACGCAGCGGCAGATCACGGTAGCTCTTAAGGCCCTGATTAAAGATCTGTACGTGGCAGGGGCAGTTCATGGGCTTGACGGCGTAATCTCGCGACTCCGAAGCCGTGGTGAACATATTCTCGGCATAGTTAGCCCAGTGCCCGGACCTTTCCCAGAGCACGCGATCCACCACCTGTGGCGTGCGCACCTCGACATAGCCGTTTTCACGCTGGGTCTGGCGCATGTACTGCTCCAGCACCTGATAAATCGTCCAGCCATTGGGATGCCAGAACACCATACCCGGTGCCTCTTCCTGCAGATGGAAGAGATCCTGCTGCTTGCCAATACGGCGATGGTCACGCTTCTCGGCCTCTTCAATGCGCTGCACATAGGCCGCCAACTGCTTCTTGTCTGCCCAAGCCGTGCCATAGATACGCTGCAGTTGCTCGTTCTTGGAGTCGCCGCGCCAGTAGGCGCCGGAAATCTTGGTCAGCTTGAAGGCTTTGAGGAAGCGCGTATTGGGCACGTGCGGGCCACGGCACATGTCCACGTATTCTTCGTGGTAATACAGCCCCATCGCTTTTTCATCGGGCATGTCGTCGACGAGGCGCAGCTTGTATTCCTCACCACGCGCCTTGAACACGGCAATCACTTCATCGCGCGGCGTCACTTTCTTGATGACGTCGTAATCCTTGTCGATGAGCTGGCTCATGCGCTTTTCAATGGCCGCCATATCGTCCGGCGTGAAGGGGCGCTCGAACCAGATGTCGTAATAGAAGCCTTCGGCAATCACCGGACCGATCACCATCTTGGCGCTCGGATACAACTGCTTCACCGCATGACCAACGAGATGGGCGCAGGAGTGGCGAATGATCTCCAGCCCTTCTTCATCTTTGGGCGTGATGATCTGCAGTGCAGCATCGTGATCAATCAGATCGCTGGCATCGACGAGTTTGCCGTCGACCTTGCCGGCCACCGTCGCCTTAGCCAGACCCGCACCAATGGAAGCCGCGACCTCAGCCACAGAAACAGAATGATCGAAAGTACGGACAGAACCGTCCGGGAGGGTGATTGCAGGCATGATTCCATCCTTCAGCAGTGGTGGCCGCAACGAGTGGCCACATGTCATCGAGATTGCGGTGCCACGGAGTTTTACCCCCGGCGACGGGCAGACTTGCCTGCTCAACCGGACGGCCCGGGATTGAAACCCGAGCTCCGAAGGCGGTAACGCAACGAGAGGCGGCGACTATAGCGCCGAGCTGCTCAAGGGTGAAGTCAGCCCCATAAAAAAGCCCCGCCGAGGCGGGGCTTCAATTCGTTACTCAGCTCTCAAAGACCAGCAATCAGTCCTCCGAGATTGATGCTGTAGACCCACTGACCGCCGGTGTCATCACTGATACGTACCGCCGGATAAGAGAGATCAGACAGATCCGGCATAAATATCCACCACGCCGTTCCGGCCGCCACCACCAGCCCCTGCGTCCCTAGCGAAACACGCATGGCGATATCACTGCTATCTGGCTGGGTAATGCTCAACTCGGCATTGGCGATGCGCAATTTATAGAGATGCTGCTTGTCGACCAGAAGCATGTCCGCTGTGATCAAAAGATCCAGGCTGGACACATCATCCAGAAGCTGGCCCAGCATTCCACTCACATCCGGAGATGTCGACGTCATCTGGCTAACAATGCTGTCACGCAGATTCGATACCAGCACACCCATATTTTTCAGAGTGCCCTCGGCATCACCCTTGAAGAGTGCCAATGCATTGGCACTGAACATGGCAGCAAAGCTGCCATCCTTGTCCATGGCAAAGCTGAGTGATTCCCCCTCGCCCACTTCAAACCAGAAGCCATTAGGCAGGGTCACTCGACCATAGTTCACTTCACCAGCCAGTTTGATACGTTTGTCGGCGCTGCCACCCGCCATATCCACACGCACCTGCCCCTGCCCTTCGATGGCCAACATGCTGACAACATCACCTTCGTTTTCAGGCACTTTCTGAAAGCGGAATTTCTCAGCCGCTATATCCACCTTGAACTTGGCTTTCTGCGCAAGCGTGCCCACCGCACCCATGAGCTTCTTCAAAACAACCTGACTGGCTTCCGGATTATCACCAAACAGCGCATTCATATTTTCCAGCGTCAGCAGAGACAGCAGCGGCGCAAAATTAGTGTCTGCTGCATCCACTACCAGCGTCGCATCCACCACACCACTCACTCGCTCATTGGCAACAGTTCCCGTGAGCCCGAAGCTGAGCTTTTTATTACCATGCAAGGCCAGATAGAGATTGGGCAGAGTGACGTTGAGATTTACATCAAGACCGTTTTGCTGGCCGGCAATATTAAGAACCGCCCCCGTAACCGTTGGGGTAAGCCCATTAATAGGCTCGAGAGTGACCGTCGAAAACTCTGCCCCCACCGGCGGCAAACCAATCATCTGGGCAAACAGGGCTGATGCATAACGGTTAAACATGACCTCGCCCGAATAAGCGATGGTCTGCGTGGCAACGCCAACAAGAGCAATTGTGTCAGCCGAGGCCAGCCAGCCGAATTTATTGAGCTCTCCCGCCAACGCCTCTTCCAGCGAGTTATAGCCATTGTTGTGAAGCACATCGGTGACATCGCCACCCATGGCGCCCAGTGCAGTTACAAAGCGTCCGCTATCAAACGGCTGCGAGCAGACATCCCCTTGGCAGACCGAGCTCAGCTTGCCTTCGCGCAACATACTGATAACGCCTTCGGTCCAGGCTAGCGCTTTGTCCTGCACTGCCTCCAGAGTGATCAGAGCAACCACATGATCCACCGCGCCAAAAATCCTGGCTATGGTCTGTGCCGACTCTGCATCCTGCTCCAGCAAGGCACCGTTGTTATCGAGAAAGGCTTGGCTGTAATCCTTAACAACCGTCGCAATCTGCGCGGCATCACCACCTGCCAACTCCGCAAAAGCAGCCGAGAGCAGGGCGATCTTGAGCTGACCGTCATCAGCCGCTCCCACCCAAGGGGCAGAGGCAATATTGCCAGGCACGGCCAGCAACTCGTCTTCCTGCAAGCGGAAAATGCCTGCGATCAAGCTGCGCGCCACCTGTAGGCCGGATGCGGTGAAATGACCTCCGCCCAACTTCTCGGCAAAATCCACCAGCAGCGTGCTGACCGGAGTAATCGGCATCACGGTCACCGCACCAGCCGCATCCACACTGACCCAAGAGGAAAGCCCGAGATCAGCCCCCAGTGTTACGACCTCACCAAAATCAGCGCTACCACATTGGGTGGCGTCACATATCATTTTGGCGCCCGAGGCCGTAGACAAAGTCAGCTTGAGCACCTCGCCCGGCACGGGCGTAAAACCCGGAAAGCTGAAACTGCCGTCGGCGCTCGTTCGCGCAGAGGCCACCGTTTTGTAAGCCCCGCTTTGCCAGCGCTGTAACTTGACGAGACCGTTATCGATAACGCCTTTGACGGCTACCGAGCTGATAACGGAGGGACCCGGAGGAGCAGTTGAGCCCGCACTACCACCGCCATCACCGCCACAGGCGGTCAGGAGCAGCAGGAAGGAAAAGGAAAAGCTGGCGATTAGCGCGCGTAGCATGATGATGACCTTCTTGTTTTTATTGTGGCGGGGCATCACTGCGGAATACGAAACCCTGTAGTCGCGACTATAGATACAAGGCAGTAACACTCAAGGACGGTCGTCGGCCAAAACGTGACGGATGTCACAATGACAGACAGGCTGCCGCCTAGAACTTGAGGTTGTAGAAGAGGTCGATAGCGCTATCCAGAGAAGACACAGCCTCAAGATAGAGCTTGGAGTTGATCTTGTAGCGGATGGTGGCCGTATTCACCGGCGTGAAAATACCTACCCCGTAGCGCAGATAAACCTTAGGACTGAGATAGCCAGAGACCGTGACCTGAGTGTCATCACCGCTTCCTTCAGCGTCCACAGCAAGATCGGTAATACCAACCGTTTCACCCAGCTGAGTAGTAAGGCCAGCCCCGCCCGTTGCCCCCAGTTTGATGGCCGCTGCAGCTGCCGAGAGATTGGGACCTTCCTTGCCGGAGGACGTATCCAGCGGGCGGCCCAGCACGAGATAGGACAGGATTTCTTCCTGCGACAAACCTCCGTTATCCGAGAAGAAGGAGACCTCGGGTGCATTCGCCCGACCCTCCACGCGCACCCCCACAGTCTGGCTGTCCACCTCACGCACAGCCTCGACATCCAGTCCGGGCTGGGTGAGGTTGCCGGCAAAAATCAGGCGGCCGCGGCGTATGAGCAGACGCTGCCCGTAGGCGTCATAGCGGGAGTCTTTATCGAGTTCGACCTCCCCACTGGCCTCCAGCGCCTTGCGGCCCTGCTGTCGCAGGCGCAGGGCTCCGATCAGACGGCCGTTGACGCCATAGCCATGAAAGTAGACATCGTCACCCAGGCGCACCAGCACATCAGCATTGATCAGCCACTGTGATACCCGCATCGAGGCCTTGGCCCTTTCGCCCTCATCCGTGCTGATGATGTGTACATCCGAAGAAAGCGGGGTGGCTTTATCAGTAAGCGGCTTGAGATTGAGCTGACCAGACGGCACCAGCACCTGCCCCGTGAGATCAATCTGTCCGGGCACTACATGCAGCCTGAGGTCAGGATTGATTTCCGCCTGTAGCTGCGGCTCCTGCTTGAGCTCAAAACGCTCGCCCTGTATGGCCAGATCCAGCTCCGGCTTTTCCGTGGACCAGTCTGCCCGCCCGTTCAGCCTGGCCGAGCCATGACCACTCATGACCTGCCCCTTAAGGTCTGCCTTATTGCCATTCACATCCGCCCGCAAGCTGATGCCGCGCATATTCACCGGCAGTCGGTGCAGGCCGAGCTCGCCCTTTTCCAGTTGCAGGCTGCCCCAAAACTCCGGCTTGGCCAGCGTACCCTGCAGACGACCATTGGCCGATACATCGCCAGCCAGGGCAGAAAGTGCCGGGAAAAAGGGCTGAAATACATCCAGACGCAAACCCTGCAGGGCCAGCGTACCGTTCAATGTGCGCTTTTCATCATAGGGATCGATACGGGCCGTCATATGGCCCTGCCCCAAGCTGCTTGAGGCCAGCTCAAAGTTCAGGGACACGGTATCAGCCGCCTCCAGCGCCAACGCCACTTTCTGGTAAGGCAGCTCCAGCGCTGGGGCCGGCTCATCCCGCGTCAGCATCACGGCACCATTCTCGGCCTGCAGACTGGCCTTCATATGAGGACGCTGGCCTCGCTCCCAGCCCCCCTCGGCCCGCCCGGAAATATCACCGCTGAGCCCCAGCCCCTCCGGCAGCAAGCTACCCAATCGGCCCGCCGCAAGTCCGGTCAGCTCCAGTTCGACACGCCCGACCTCACCCAGCTCCAAATCCTGCATATTGCATAAGCGAGCCTCCTGGCTGATCCAGCAATGTGGCGCCAACTGCAACTGCTTGGCAGCACCATCCCATTTCACCGCAGCTGCATCGGAGAGCAGCCAGTCCATCTCCGGCAGGCTGACCTGCCCGGTCTCCATCTGCCCCTGCCAGCTCAGTGTCTCGGGAATGAAGCGCCCGCTCAGACTGCCCTGACCATGAATACGCTCATTACCAGCCTGCCATTGCAGGCGATGCGCCGCCTGGGTACCACTGGCCTCCAGACCAAGCTGGCCGTAATCATGGCCAGCTGAATTGGTCACACCATCTGCCAGCAGAGAAACGCTGCTGTCTGTCTCTCCCAGCCGGGCCAGCTGCAATTGCAGATTGACTGCATTCGCCCGAAATCCGGACAGAGCCAGCTTGTCGCCTTGCAGGCTGGACATAATATCCGGACGTCGCTCCTCCCCCTGCAAAGCCACGGTTCCACTGAGGCGCCCCCGCATCCTTGCATCCAACACAGACAGATCCTGGAACAGTACATTGCCAGCGAGATTCCAGCCGGCATCACTCAGGCCGCCCTTGATATCCAGCTTGTCCTCACCCCAGACCAGCTGCAGGCCGGAAGTAGTGCCGCGTGGCCAGCCAGCGGCGCGCAGCTGCAACTGCAGCGGGCCATCCAGCATGAAGGCGTGGTCGCGGAGATTGCCGCGGAGATGGCTGTCTTCAAGATTGATCAGACGGTGCTGCGGCCCCCACTCACCACGGCCTGCAAGATGCCCGGTAAATTGGCCAGACCAATCGGGAAAAGCCCAGCCAGATGTGAAATCACCCAGCACCAGGGCACCGCTCCAGCGAATGCTGCTGCCAAAATCAGCCTCTCCACCCAAAGTGGCCTGACCGGCCTCACCCTGATAGGCCAAACGCTCCACATTCAGGTGGCGCCGGGCGCCGGACAACTCGCCCGTCCACTGCCCGCTGGGCAGACGGGAACCGGACAATCCGGCATCCAGCAAAAGACTGTAGTCATCCACACTGCCACGCAGCTCAAGGCCACCCTCATTGCTGCTCAGAGACTCCAGACCCGCCAAGTGCCGGTTAACTTGCCACCATTGCAGCTTGAGATCCTGTTCAGCCTTGATATTCCAGAGCCAGGAGGCGCCCTGTTGCTGCAAGGCCCAGCTTTCACCATTGACCAGCTTGAGCGTTGCGGTGGCGGCCGACCCGTTTTTATTAGTACGACCTTTTGATTCCAAGCGTCCTGTCATTACCGGGGCTACAGCGCGGGGCACCGGCCATTGCCGGGCCAGATCCAGTTTCTGGAAGTCGGCGGCCAGTTTCCAGTCATAGCCCTGCTGCCAGCCAATGTCTCCACTGGCTTTAACTTTCCCAAGCAAACCATTGAATGAAAAGGAATCTATATGAGCTGAATGCCAATTGGTGCGGCCTTTCCAGTCGTATTGCCCTGGGGGTAGTTGGCGTCCGGCCAGCTGCGCCTGACCCAGGGTCTGCAAGCCGGTCTTGTCACCCGAAACATGTAATTGTCCACCCTCACTGCTCAGCTTCTGAGCTTCCAGCCAAGGCAGGGTCAGTGCCTGCCACTGTAATCTGGCACTGAAGGGCAGACTGGGCTCCAGTGGCTGCAGCCGGGCTCTGGCCTCGGCCCTGAGCCCGCCACGTGAAGACAGCTCAATATCCAGATCGTCCACTTGGCGGCGCAAGGTGATGCTGACCGGCTGCCAGCCCTTTTCCCGGAAGGCCCGGTAATCAAACTGGCCGCTGGCCAACAGCGGGTAGCCGCCCTTCAGGCTGATTTCCCCTTTCAGAGCCAAGTGGCCCAGCTGCGCCTGCTCCGCCTCCAGACGCGCCAACTCCACTTTATAGCCACGCCAGCTGCCAGCCAGTTGCAGGCTCTGTAGCGTGAGGGGGTGGCTGGCGCCGTAGTTGAAATGCTGGACGTCACGGATTTCAGCAGACTTGATGACCAATCTTACTGGTATTACCAAAAACGGAAGCTTGGTGGGCTTACCACTAGGCGGCATGAGCAGATGCAGGCTGACGCCATCAGCGCTCAGCTGCTCAAGTTCGATTTCGGCACGCAGCAAGTTCAGCAGCGACCAGCGCGCCAGCAGGTGTCGCACCTGCAGATCCAGTTTGGCATTGCGAAAATGCACATCTCTCAGCTCCAGCCCGCTCAGGAAGGAACCGCTCTGGTAGCGCGCAGTCAGCACCTTCTGCATACCCAGTCCCTGCTGCAAGAGCCAGCGGCTGCCGCCCTCACTGCCCAGCACCAGCAACATGGCCACGAACGCCATCAGCACGAGCAGGCCCAGCCAGAGCAGGCCACGCCAGAAGCCGCGACCCAGACGCAACAGATGTTGGCGCATCAGAGATTGGGTCCCATGGAAAAGTGGATGCGGAAATCCTGCTCAGGCTCAGACACTGCCCAGGCAAAGTCCAGACGTATGGGCCCCACCGGAGTCACCCAGCGCACGCCAAAGCCTGAGCCTATATAGGCATGCACCTCGGCAATATCATCAAAGGCATCGCCGGAGTCGGTAAAGACGGCCAGACGCCAGCGCGGAATGAATTCGTAGCTGTATTCCATGGACCCCGTCAGCAGATTGCGGCCGCCGACAGCCACGCCGTTTTCATCACGCGGGGAAATCGATTTATAGCCATAGCCACGCACACTCTGGTCACCACCTGCGAAGAAGCGCATGGATTGCGGTACCTCCTCGAATTCATTGGTGAATATGGTGCCGGCATCACCACGCAGCAGGAAACGGTGCTTGTCTGCCAGCGTACGCAGAAAGCGCATGCCGGCACGTAGGGAGATCAGGCTGGCATCAGACAGCACATCCTTGGAAGCCACTTCGGCCTGATAGAACTGGCGGTCGCCCCAGTAGGGATCTACGCCACCACGTAAACGGGTACGGTCAAAGCTGATACCCGGCAACACCAGATCAGATTTGTCATCGGGCTCATGCGGCGTTTCCGTGGTGTCACGATTCCAGCGCAGCGAATATGTACGCTGCCAGCCACTTTCCTGCTTGATGAGGCGCTGTACACCAAGCACGGTATTCCAGTTCACCACGTCCTCCACTTCCTCGCGTTTGACGCCGTAGAAGTATTGCAGGATGTCTTCCATGGGATGGGTAAGCGGAATGTTGTACTTGGCATCGAAAGTGGAGCGCACCGGCGAGAGCTCGGTATTGACCTCAATGCCATGTCCACGCTCATTGATGAGGGGACGCAGCCACTTCGCGCTGATACGCGCTTTGAAGTCGGTGGAATAGCCAATACCCAAGTCCACATTATTGGGACGCTCGGCCGCCACCACCACATCCACCGGCACCTCATTGCCCTCGGCCTT
>JBOICI010000037.1:0-78369 GCA_050739955.1 Moraxellaceae bacterium | reverse complement strand
GATCAATAAACAAAGAAAGTCACTGGATCCCGGCCTTCGCCGGGATGACAGTCCAAACAGGGTGTTAGGTATATAAATCCCACAAAAAAAGCCCCGCATCTGCGGGGCTTTTTCTTTTAGGCACTTGGCGTTTCTTCGTCTCGCTTTACCCGGAAGAAGGCGGCATAGAGTGCCGGCAGACTGAGCAGGGTGAGGGCGGTGGCCACCATGAGGCCGCCCATGATGGCGGCGGCCATGGGGCCCCAGAAGGCACTGCGCAGCAGCGGGATCATGGCGAGCACGGCGGCGGCGGCGGTGAGCATGATGGGACGGAAACGGCGCACAGCGGCATCCACGATGGCGGTCCAGCGATCAGCACCGGCACTGATGTCCTGCTCGATCTGGTCGATCAGGATGACTGAGTTGCGGATGATCATGCCGTTCAGCGCGATGATGCCCAGCGTCGCCACAAAGCCCATGGGCTTGGCCAGCACCAGCAGTGTGAGCGTGGCGCCTATCAAGCCCAACGGCCCGGTGATGAAGACCAGCAGGCTGCGCGAGAAGCTACGCAGCTGCAGCATCAGCAGTGTGAAGATGATGAAGAGCATGAGCGGCACATTCTTGGAAATCGACGTGGTGCCCTTGCTGGACTCAGCCACGGCACCGGCAATTTCAATGATGTAGCCGGGCGTGAGCTCACTGCGCAGCTGGTTCAGTTTCTGTTCCAGACGCAGGGCCACGGTAGTGCCCTGTATGCCTTCACGCACATCGCCTTGCACGGTGATGGCGAAATTGCCGTTCTGGCGCCAGATCACGCCGGGCTCCCAGACCAGATGGGCATGACCCACTTGCGAGAAGGGAATGGAGCGACCGCTGGCCGTCGGCAGATAGGCGCTGGAGAGAGCGGTGATGGAATCCCTCTCCTGTTCCGGCTGGCGCAGCACGATGCCGATAAGGCGATTGTTCTCACGGTACTGGCCGATAGTGCTGCCGGAGAGAATGGTTTCGCCGGCGGTGGAAAGATCCTGGCTGCTCACGCCGAGTGCGCGGGCGCGGGCCTGATCCACATCCAGCCGCAGCACTTTGATCGCTTCATTCCAGTTGTCATTGATGCCGCGCATATCGGCGTCTTTATGCAACTCGGCTTTTACTTTGTCAGCCAGGATGCGCACCTGTGCCGGATCAGGGCCCATCACGCGGAACATCACCGGATAGGTAACCGGCGGGCCATTGGGCAGCAGCTGCACACGGGCGCGGATTTCCGGGAATTCCTGCACCAGCATATTGGGCAGCAGCTTGCGTATGCGTTCACGGTCGTCGTGGCTTTTCGGCAGCACGATGAGCTGGGAGACGTTGTCCTGCGGGAAAATCTGTTCCAGTGGCAGATAGAAGTGCGGCACGCCGGAGCCCACAAAGGTGGAAACGGTTTCTATGCCTTCCAGCTCGGCCAGACGTGTCTCCACTCTTTTGGCCACGGCTTCGCTGGCGGCAAAAGAGGAGCCTTCAGGTAGCCAGAGGTCGACGATAATTTCTGGACGGCTGGAATCAGGGAAGAACTGCTTTTCCACCGCCTGCATGCCCACGATGCCCAGCGCCATGGCGCCCAGTGTGGCGCCTATGGTGAGCCAGCGATGCTGCACGCAGTAATTCACCACATTACGTACGCGATTGTAGAAAGGCGTATCGAAGACTTCGCCGTGGGCGCCGCCCGGATGCTCTTTCAGCAGCTTGTAGCCGAGATAGGGCACGAAGTAGACGGACACCAGCCAGGAAATCAGCAGGGCCGATGTGGTGACGGCAAAAATGGCGAAGGTGTATTCGCCCACACCGGATTGTGCGAGGCCGATAGGCAGGAAGCCGGCGGCCGTAATGAGTGTGCCGGTGAGCATGGGCATGGACGTGGCGGTGAAGGCATAGGTGCTGGCGCGCAGCCGGTCATAGCCTTCTTCCAGTTTGCGCACCGTCATTTCGATAATGATGATGGCATCGTCCACCAACAAACCCAGCGCGATGATGAGCGAGCCCAGCGAAATCTTGTGCAGATCGATATTGGCCCAGTTCATCACCATGAAGGTGGCGGCCAATACGGTGGGAATGGAGAGCGCCACCACGAGGCCGGGGCGGGTGTCGATACGCCAGGGATTCTTGTGCAGGCCCAAGCTTAAGAAGCTGACGGCCAAAACGATGATGAGGGCTTCGGCTAGTACGCGCAGGAATTCGTGCACCGAGAGCGATACATTGGCCGGCTGATCCTGCATCTGCTGCAGCTCTATACCCGCAGGCAGGGTTTGACGCAGCTGATCCGTTTTTGTTTTCAGATGCTCGCCTAAGTGGATGATGTCGCCGCCCTTGGCCATGGAGATGGCCAGCGCCACCACTTCTTTGCCCTTGTAACGCACTTTGGGCGTGGGCGGGTCTTCATACTCGCGCTTGATCTGGGCGATGTCGCCGAGTCGGAAAGTACGGTTATTAAAGCGCAGGGGCAGGGTGCGCAACTCGTCCAGATTTTGGAACTGGTTGCCGATACGTACCTGGATATTGTCGCTGGGCGTGTGCAGCTCGCCGGCAAAGTCCACGGCATTCTGATCGTTTAGCGCGGCAATCACCTGCCGCATGTCTATGCCGAGGCGCGCCAGCTTCTGCTGCGAAATCTCGACAAAGATTTTCTCCTGCTGCAGACCTAGTAACTCCACCTTGGCAACGTCTGGTACCTGCAAAAGCTGCTGGCGTATGAGGTCGGCATAGTCATGTAGTTCGGCTTTGGAGAAGCCTTCAGCCGAGAGCGCATAAATCACGCCATAGACATCACCAAACTCATCATTGAAGAAAGGCCCTTGCACGCCTTGCGGCAGATTGCCTTTCATATCGCCGACTTTCTTGCGCACGGTGTACCAGATATGGGGTACATCCTTGGGCGGCGTGTAGTCTTTCACTTCCAGGAAGATGGTGGTTTCACCCGGCTTGGAATAGCTGCGTATGCGCTCGACATAGGGCGTTTCTTGCAGGGCTTTTTCAATCGGGTCGGAGACCTGTTGTGCCATCTGCATGGAAGTGGCGCCCGGCCAGAAAGTACGCAGCACCATGAGGCGGAAGGTGAAGGGCGGATCTTCATCCTGACCTAATTGGAAATAGGCGGCGCTGCCTGCGAAGAGCAATACGATGAGCAGATAAAATGTGATCGCCGGATTTTGTATGGCGATGCGCGAGAGATTGAATCGTTCCAGCTTCTCGTGCGAAGGCTCATGGTCTTTGTGGTGCGGGGTGTGAGGACTCATGGCAATGCCCTCAGTGGCCGGCGACAGGCGTGAAGGGCTTGACCTTCTGGCCTTCAGAAAGCACATGCACGCCGGCGATCACCACCTGCTGACCGGGCTTGAGACCGGCGACGAGCACATCATTGCCATCAGCGCCGGCAATCTTCACGGCCTGTTGGTTTACCAGGGAGGTTTTGCTGTCGTAAATCCACACCAGCGTTTGATCCTGTTTGCCAAAAATCGCGGTGGTGGGCAGGCGTGCTGCGCCAGAAGTGACCGTGGGCAGATTCAGTTTCAGTGTGGCGGATTGACCGAGAGCCAGTGCATTCGCCGGCGCCTTCACCGTATAGCGGGCGCGGAAGGTGCGGGTGACAGGGTCAGCGGCTGCGGCCAATTCGCGCAGCGTGGCCGGGAAGCTGCTACCGGGGACGGCCCAGAGTTTGACCTCGGCCTTGGCGGCGCGGGCGAGTCCGGTGCGGTCTTCCGGAAATTCCACTTCGATTTCGCGCGCGCCATCTTGCGCCAGACGTATCACCGGCTGGCCGGCGCTAACCACTTCGCCGACATCGGCCTGCACGGCGGTTACCACGCCATCGGCATCAGCGCGCAGCGAGGTATCCACCAGACGATTTTTTTCCAGCGACATGCCGCTGGTCGCTTGATCGTGTTGTGCTTCGGCGGCAGACAGCTCTACGCGTTTGCGATCCAGATCGGTCTGCGAGACATAGCCTTTTTTCGCCAGCTCTTCGTAGCGTTTGTATTCCGAGCGCGCATTTTCCAGCTGCGCTTTCGCGGCGATGAGCTGGGCGCTGGCGGCCTGATCGGAAAGCTGGAAATCACGCGGATCGAGGCGTGCCAGCTCCTGACCACGGCGCACCCTTTGCCCGGTTTCCACCAGACGCGAGGTGATTTTGCCGTTAACGCGAAAGCCGAGATTGGATTCCACACGGGCGCGCACTTCACCGGCAAATTCAGTGGAGGCACCCACTTGGCTTGCACCCACGGTCAACAGTTTTACCGGGCGCTCGGGCGCGGCGGGAGCTTCTTTGCGGCTGCAGGCGGTGAGTGTCAGCGTGGCGCCGGCAAATAGCAGCGTGGCGAGCAGGGTCCGGTTCATGAGCGTGATCCTGTTGGAGTTGTATTTGTGGATGGTGTGTCGGGGGCTTGTCTGTGTGATTGGGGCAACATCAGGCCGTCGTAGAAAATCGTGACGATTTCGTCCACATAGGCGGAAATCGTCGCTACCGTGGCGAGGCGGGGTGCCAGTGCCGGCTTGTACAGACCGGGCACCACCAGCATGCGCATGATGCCCAGCACCATGCCGGTACAGGCCTCATGCGAAAGCTTGCGCATCAGGCCCTGAGCCGTGGCTTCGTCCACCAGCGCATGAATGCGCTGGGTGTAGGGAATAAGGTAGTGCGTGCGCAGGTGTTCGGCGCGCTCGGTATCGCCTTCGCCTTCGCGAAACATGAAGGCAATGGTCTCGGCTTCCAGCGCCATCATGCTGAGCGAGGCCTTGAGATTGCCGCGCAGCTGCCAGGCCACATTGGGTGCTTCCATGCCTTCCAGTGTCTGGATCAGGCGCTGGTAGAGCGGCTGGAAGACGCTGTCCGCCGCTTCAAACCAGAGCTCTTGCTTGCTGCCGAAGTGGTGGGTGAGCAGGCTGTCGCTGACGCCGCATTCCTTGGCCAGCTGGCGCAAGGAAACACCCTCAAAGCCCTGACGGGCAAAGGCCTCGAAGGCTTTTTGCAGGATGGCCTCGCGCGACATGGCGGAGTCGTCCCGGCTGGGGCGGCCACGTTTGCGCAGTGGAGTGCAGGCAGATAGGGGGCAGTCGCGCATGATTCTGTTTTTGGGGGCTGACCTTGGGTGTCGACTTTAATTGGTCGGGTGCCCAATAGAATCACTGCGTCTGTTCGATGTCACTCCCCTTGCGGTTGACCGCAACCTTCTTTTTACGACTGACTGGTTTCGCTCCGGGCGTTATGGTCATAAAGCCACTGGCGGTGCCATTGCGTGCCCACGCCGGGGAAATGATGGGGGCGGTGCCGGCGTGTTCGTGCATGGTGGCGCGGTGCAGGGTGAAGGCGCCGAACTGTTCGTTGATTTCGTCCATCACGCCATTGCTGGCCCGGCTTTGGGGTTGGCCGAAGAAATCCGGCTGAGTGCCGGCCGGGGCCGGATCGCTGCTGTGCACATAAATCTGCTGCACCACCTCACCAAACCAGTACTGGCGCAGGAAGCGTTTGCAGAGCTGGAAAATGGCCAGACCGTCATCCGTGGGTTGTTCGGTCTGCATGGAGGTATGGCGCCAGCCTTCCGGTGCGCGCAGGCCGATATGGAAATCACGCACCATGAGTCCGTCGCGACGCAGGCGCACCGCCATCTTCTCCGCCAGATGCATGTAATAGGTTTGCAGGACGGCCGGGTTGCGCAGATTGGGCGGCATGATCTTGGCGTGGCTCATGGATTTCGCCTCGTGCTGGCGCGTGTCCACTGGCGCCGGGTCACGCCCCTGCGCCATCAGCCAGAGGCGCCGGCCCAGATTGCCGAAACGTTTGGCAGGAATACTGATGGGGATTTTCTTCATGTCGCCACAGACATGCACCCCGTACTCCGCAAAGAACTGTCCCATGCCTGAACCTATGCCGCAGAGCTCGGTGACAGGTATGGGGGCCAGAATGGCCTCGGCCTCTTCCGGCAGCACGATGAGCGAGCCCTGGGGCTTGTTCTGTTTCGCGGCCCATTTCGCCGTGGTTTTGTCGCCGGAAAGACCGACTGAGCAACTAAGTCCGCCAGAGGCCTCCAGCACGGTTTGCTGTATCAGCTGCACAATGCGCTCGGGCTGGAAACGGTAATAGCTCTGGCAGGAGGTGAGGTCGAGAAAGGCCTCGTCCACTGAGAACACTTCAATTTCCGGGCTTACATCATGCAGGGCGGCCATGATGCGGCCGGAGATTTCGGCATAGCGGGCGGGGCGGGCGACAATGCGTACGAACTCTTTACTGATGCCGAATGCATCGGCACAACGGGTGCCGGTACTGATGCCCAGTCTCTTGGCCTCATAGGAGGAGGCCACGATGGACGAGCCTTGCTCGCCGTTGACTATGCCCACGGGCCGGCCACGCAGGCGGGGATGGTCCATCTGCTCCACCGAGGCGAAGAAGGCGTCCATATCAATAAGGGCAATCATGCGCCGCCAAGGCAGCGGCTTAATTATACTGTTCATATGGTCAGTATAATTAAGCCGCTTCAAGAAGGGCAAGCCGGCAGTGCACAAATACAGCGGCCATCTGCTACCGGTAACACTCCGGGTGTTACCGGCCCTGCGCTCTGTTTCTGTCAGTAACCGGGGATGGCCGGTGAGAATTCAGGACTGAGTGGTCGCTTTTCGCGGGCTTCACATTCGCTGCCGCCCTGTGGACATTGCCGGACAGGCAGCGGACATCCCGAGACAAGCCGTGGACAGATGCGGCCAAAAGCCGCGTCGGTGCGGGCTCAGGCCACTTTTTGGCATCCGCCGTGCTCTTTATCCTGCAACCGGAAGAAGAGGGTGGTTCCAGAGTGATCTGGTAGCAATACACCCCGTTTGCAGTCTCCGCTCAAAAAAATCAGAACATGGAGCGAATCATGAAAAAGGTTTTTGCCGCTGCCCTCATGCTGGTGTCGGGCCTTGCCGCTGCCGGCACTTATACCCAGACCAAATATCCCATCGTGTTGGCCCCGGGCGTATTGGGCTTCGACAAGATTCTTGGCATTGAGTACTTCTACGGCATTCCCTCCGCGCTGGGCAGCGATGGCGCCAAGGTCTATGTGACCTCCGCTTCCGCCTTCAATACCTCTGAAGCTCGTGGCGAGCAGATGCTGGCGCAGGTGCAGACCATTCTTGCCATCAGCGGTGCCCAGAAGGTGAATCTCATTGGCCACAGTCATGGCGGTTTTTCCTCACGTTATGTGGCTGCTGCCATCCCCACACGCGTGGCTTCTGTCACCGCCGTGGGCTCGCCGGTGAAGGGCACGCCAGTGGCGGATCTCGTGGGGCAGTTCACGGCCAATCCCGCCATCGGCGGCATTGTGGGCACCGTGGGTAATGCTTTTTCCAAGCTGGTTAGCACGCTGGGCGGCAAGAATTACAACGAAGATATCCTGGGCTCCATGGCCTCGCTGAGCACGGCAGGCGCGGCGAATTTCAATGCACGCTTCCCGGCCGGCGTGCCGACTTCGGCCTGTGGAGAAGGCGCTTACTCGGCCAATGGCCAGCGCTTTTATTCCTGGGGCGGCACCAGCCCGGTGACCAATGTGCTGGATCCGCTGGATGTGCTCTTCGGTACTACCAGCATCGCCTTTGGCGGCAAGGCCAGTGACGGTCTTGTCGGCCAGTGCAGCAGCCACTTCGGTCAGGTCTTGCGTGATGATTACTCCTGGAATCATGGCGATGAAATCAACCATCTCTTCGGCTTGCGTGGATTGTTTACCTCCGATCCCAAAACGGCTTTCCGTGATCAGGCCAATCGCCTGAAAACAGCCGGCCTTTAAGAAGGGAGCGCCGGGACCAACGGCGCTGGTAAAATCCCGGGCATGAGCAACAATGCCCATGGGTAAAGCAATGGCGGCCTGATAGCCGCCATTGTCGTTTCTGCGTTTCCCTGAGTTCGGCTGAAGGGCGCTTTTGTTGAGGCCGGCTCATGCCGGCGGCAAGTTGCTGAAGACAAGAAAAAGAACGGATGCTGATATGAAAAAAGGCGTGATGCTGGGTGTGGCTGCGCTTCTGCTCTTACTGGGCGGCGGGATTTATTTTCTGTGGCCGGTGAGCGAGCGGTCAGCGCAGGAAGGGGTCGAGGCCTTGCTGGCCGAGCCGGACACGGCCATGCCCTTGCATCAGCCGCCGGCCATTTTCACCACCGGGCTTGAAAGTCTGCCCACTTCCCTGCAGGGCACCGAGGTGGACGGTGAGCTGGAAGTGGATGCCGGCGGCCATCTGAAAATTACCAACGGTGTGCGCCGTGTTTTCGATTATTTCCTGTCTGCCATTGGCGAAGAGCCGCTGGAAAGTATTCTGGCGCGTTTGCGTGCTTATATCCGTCACCAGTTGCCGCCCATGGCCGCGGGTGAGGCGGAGCTGCTGCTGGACAAATACATTGCCTACAAACGCGGTCTGGATAATGTGCGCCAGACCCAGCCGGCGTCGGACGGGAGTATTGATGTGAGTGCGGTGCGCCAGCAAATGCAGCAAGTGCAGGCGCTGCGCAGGCAGTTCTTTACGCCGGAAGTGATTGCCGCCTTCTTTGGCGATGAAGATGCCTACGACCGCTACACCCTGGATCGTCTGGATGTGATGCAGAACAGTCGGCTGACCGCGGCGCAGCGGGCACAGCAGTTGGCCGCGCTGGAGGCACAGCTGCCGGCATCCATTCAGGAATCCATGAAAACGGTCAACCAGTACCAGAATCTGGAAAGCCTGACGGCGGACTGGAAAAAACGTGGCGGTTCGGCTGCAGAACTGCGCCAGATTCGTGAAAATCTGGTGGGCGCAGAGGCTGCGGACAGACTGGAAAATCTGGACAGGGATCGTGCGGCCTGGGATCAACGTATGTCGGCCTGGTATGGCGAGCGTGCGGCCATTCTCGGCAATCAGAGCCTGAGTGAGGCTGATCGCCAGCGCCAACTGGCTGAGCTGCGCAGCAGCCGTTTCACAGCGGATGAGCGTCTGCGTGTGGAGTCCTTGGAACGTATGCGTGATCGCGGTGAAACGGCTGCGCCCTGAGCGTCTTCCGGCCCTAATAAAAAGCCCGCGGATGCGGGCTTTTTATTGCCGGGCGTTGAAGCTTGGGCTTTAGCCCGACAGACACCTCGCCACCACATTAATGTCGAGCCAAAGCGCGAGCTACACCCGCCTTACAGAGGTTTCAGCTCGGCGGATACGAGCTGGTATTGTTGGCCTTGGCAATAGTGCGATGATGCCGGTCGGAGCCAATGATTTTCCTGCAAGAGGAGCTTGGCCGTGATTGCGGAAATCAGGGAGAAGCACATTTGAAAACTGAATCCAGAGTTTGTTTGTGGGCAGCCGGCTGCGTGATGCTGCTTATCGGCAGTCAGGCGGATGCTGTGGAAGCAGGTGTTGTGGTGGCAGCGTCGGACGCTCAAGCAGCTGTAATGCCTTTTAGCGATGAGCCGGATACTCACAGCCGCTCGGAACAGCCCCTGTTTCCCATCTGGGCTGACAAGGCGCGTGCAAGCGGTCGTGAATTGCCTCCGCCCATGGGCGTCATGGTGCTTACCAACTGGATGGATTCCGACTGGAAGTTTACGAGTGCCACTGTAGGCATCAGTGATAACCCCGGGGTTGAGCTGGATGCGGCCCAGAACGCCACCATGGATTTGCAGGTCAAGACCAATGGTGTGAAGGGCGATCTTTGGGTGCTGCCTTTTCTGGATGTCATGGTGGGTTTCGGGACCGTGGATGTCGATGCCCAGCTTGGCTTGCGCGATATTCCGCTGGACCTCAATACCCAAGGCGATGCCATCGTGCCCATGAACTTCAGCGGCAGTTACTACTCTTTCGGTGGTGTGCTGGCCGGGGCCTATCAGCGCTTTTACGCGGCCTGTGATTTCAACTGGCTGAAGACGCATCTGGATGGAGATGCCAGTCTTTCATCCGATGGCTTCTGGACCTTCACCGCCGCGCCCAAGATTGGCTACAACGCGGGCCTGTCGCAGGTTTATGTGGGGGCGCGCTTCATTTCCAAGAACGAAAATTTCCGCGGTACCGTGGGATTGCCCAATGGCAATGACATGTCGTTTGACGTCAATGTGGAAACCAAGTCCTGGGCTGGTAATTTCGGCATACGTACCGTCATGCGTCAGCACTGGGAGCTGTTGATGGAAAGCTCCATCGGGCAGCGCTACCAAATCACGGGTGGTGTTGGTTACCGGTGGTGATATTACCGGGCGGGGTCAGGGCACGCAGTGCTGGCTTGCCGATGCTGGTGGCGCTGTTGCTGGTGGGTTGTGCTGCTATTCCCGGCGCTAGCCGTCAGCAGCAATTGCAGAATGTTGAGCAGTTGCTGCAGCGCTCGCTGGCGGATGTTGAACAGCAGCATCCGCAAGCCAGAGAGGAGTTGGCGCGCGCCGTGGGTTATGCCGTCATGGATAACACGCTGACCAAGATTCCGGTGTTTGGTGCTGGTCAGGGTTATGGTGTTGCCGTTGAGCGCGTGTCGAGGCAAAAAACCTATTTGCGCATGCGCCGTTTTGATTTCGGCGCCGGTTGGGGCGTCCGCCATGTACGGCCGGTGCTGATCTTCTTTGATGCTGAAAAATTCCAGCACTTTATTGATGGAGATTTCGAGCTGCGGCTGGCGGCAGAGGCGGCAGCGAAGGTGGATGCCGTGGGAGCGGCCGGGGCGGTGGATGGCGCGCGCAAGGAATCTGGCTATTCCGCCTATCTGCTGACGGATGCCGGTATTTCTGCCACCTGGGCTTTAGGCTTCATACGCGTAAAGCCGGTCAGCCTGAAAGACGCAGATTGAAGCATGGCCCGCATCGCGGGCTTTCCAATGCGTTTGTAGATCGGGCTTTAGCTCAGACAAGTGCCTCGTACATCAATGTCGGGCTCAGGCCCGACCTACAAGCAGCGGCTCAGAAACTCCAGGTTTGCGGATGCAGACCGGTATCGTCGGCCATGGCAATCACGGCTGTACCTTCTTCTTCGCGCCAGTCACCCAGCACCACACGCTGTGCTGCTTTGCCGCTGGCTTCAATGTTGTGTACCGCCGGGCGATGGGTATGCCCGTGCAGCAGGGTTTGCACGCCGTTTTCTTCCAGCACGCGCACCACATCGACCGGCGTCACATCCATGATGTTTTCCGGTTTGTTGGCGCTATTGGCCTTGCTCTGCATACGCCACATGGTGGCAATCATGTGGCGCTCATCCAGCGTTTTATCGAGGATCATCTGCTGCCAGGCCGGAGCACGGCTCTGGGCGCGGAAGGCCATGTATTTCTCGTCCAGGGTGCACAGCTGATCGCCATGCATGATGAGAATCTTGTGGCCGTAGCAATCAATCACCTTGTCTTCCGGCAGCAGTTCGCCACCGATGGCCGCAGCAAAGCCCGCACCGAGCAGGAAATCGCGATTGCCGTGCAGGACATAGAGTCGGGTGCCGGAATCCGAGAGCGCGCGAAAGGCGTTCACGATGCTCTGGTTGTAGGGGTCAAGGTTGTCGTCACCCACCCAGACTTCAAAAAGGTCGCCCAGCACATAGAGCGCATCAGCGCCGCGTATGTTTTCCAGCAGCTTGAAAAAGCCGGCCGTGATGCGGGGCAGTTCGGGGTAGAGGTGTAGATCGGAAATGAAATAGGTTTTTGACATGGGCCTGTCTCCCTCTCCCTTGGGGCGAGGGCTGGGGTGAGGGCGGCGGAGCAGAACGCTCTCGCCGCCCTTGGGGCATCTTCTTCCGGAGGAGAAGGAGTTATTCGCTGATGACTTCAGCCGATTCGAGCACCACCGGCGTGGTCGGCACATCCGAGTGGCCACCGGTGCGGCCGGTCGGCACTTTTTCGATGGCCTTGAGCACGTCCAGACCTTCGGTGACCTTGCCGAACACGGCATAGCCCCAGCCCTGCGGGTTCTTGCCGGAATGGTTGAGGAAGCCGTTATCCTTCACATTGATGAAGAACTGGGCCGAGGCGGAGTGCGGATCATTGGTACGGGCCATGGCGATGGTGCCGATCTCGTTCTTGAGGCCATTGTCGGCTTCATTCTGGATGGGGGCATTGGTGGGCTTCTGGCTCATCTTGGCGTCAAAGCCGCCGCCCTGGATCATGAAATCGCTGATGACGCGGTGAAAAATCGTGCCGCTGTAGTGGCCGCTCTTCACATAGGCCAGAAAATTGGCCACGGTCTTGGGGGCCTTCTCGCTGTTCAGTTCGAGAACGATGCGGCCTTTGCTGGTGTTGAGGGCGACGGTAGCCATGCGATTTTTCCTTTGAAAATCAGGCCTTTCGGCCCGTGAATTGAGGTGCTTTGCGGTTGAAGCGGACAGGGCGGCACAGGTAGACTGCTGGTTTTCCCGCGCCACCCCGACCCGGATGGGCCGCTATCATAGGCGGCGCTCTCTTGGCTGTCATGCTTGGGCTGTCATGTTGTCCTTAGCATGGTTGTGCTTACCGGTTCGGTTGTCGCCGTCATTGCCTCCAGAGTCTTAAACCCCAGCGTCATGATCGAGCCCAGAGATTTCATCCGCGCCCAGGTTGTCGAAGATCTTTCTTCCGGCAAACACCAGAAAATCATCACCCGGTTTCCGCCGGAGCCCAACGGCTACCTGCATATCGGTCACGCCAAATCCATCTGTCTCAACTTCGGTATCGGTGTGGAGGCGGAGGGCGAGTGCAATCTGCGCTTTGACGACACCAATCCGGAAAAGGAATCGCAGGAATACATCGACGCCATCAAGCGCGATGTGGAATGGCTGGGTTTCCACTGGGCCGGTGCCGTGCGCTATGCCTCGGATTATTTCGATGTGCTGCATGATTACGCTGTAGAGCTGATCAAGCGCGGCAAAGCGTATGTGGATTCGCAGAGCGCTGATGAGATGCGCGCCAATCGCGGCTCGCTCTCCGAGCCCGGCAAGAATTCACCCTATCGCGAGCGCAGCGTGGAAGAGAATCTGGATCTCTTTGCGCGCATGCGGGCCGGTGAGTTCGATGAGGGCAGTTGTATCCTGCGCGCCAAGATCGACATGAGCTCGGGCAATATCAATCTGCGTGATCCGGCCATCTATCGTATCCGCAAGATTACGCATCACCAGACCGGCGACAAATGGTGCATCTACCCCATGTATGACTACACGCATCCGATTTCCGATGCGCTGGAGTTCATCACGCACTCGCTGTGCACCCTGGAATTTGAAGACCACCGTCCTTTCTATGACTGGTTGCTGGATCAACTGGCCGATGTTTTGCCGCAGCCCGGCAGTGTCGTGGATGTGTGGAAAAAGGCTGGCGCTGCTGCCGGTGCCGAGCGCGCACTGCCGCATCCGCAGCAGATCGAATTTTCCCGTCTCAATGTGAATTACACCGTCACCAGCAAGCGCAAGCTCAAGCAGTTGGTGGACGAAAAGCTGGTGCATGGCTGGGATGATCCGCGCATGCCCACCATTTCCGGTATGCGCCGCCGTGGCTACACGCCGGAAGCGCTGCGCGATTTCTGCAATCGTGTGGGCATTACCAAGAGCGATGGTGTGGTGGATGTGGGCATGCTGGAATTCTGCGTGCGCGAGCATCTGGAAAACACCGCGCCGCGCGCCATGGCTGTACTGCGCCCACTGAAAGTGGTGCTGACGAATTATCCGGCTAGCACCTCAGAAAGCCAGGGTGAAGAAATTCGTGCCGCCCGCCATCCCAATCTGCCGGAGATGGGCGACCGCGTAATTCCTTTCACGCGTGAGTTCTTCATCGACCGTGCCGATTTCGAGGAAGTGCCGCCCAAGGGTTACAAGCGCCTTATTCCCGGTGGCGAAGTGCGTCTGCGTAATGCCTATATCATCAAGTGCGATGAAGTGATCAAGAATGCCGCTGGTGAAATCACTGAGCTGCGTTGCTCCTGTGATCTGGCCACGCTGGGCAAGAATCCGGAAGACCGCAAGGTGAAGGGTGTTGTGCACTGGGTGTCTGCCGACAAGGGGATTCCTGCCGAAGTACGTATTTATGAGCGGCTCTTCACGGATGCGGCTCCTGATCGCGGCGATGTGGATTTCAAAACGTTTATCAATCCGCAGGCCTTGGAAGTGGTTCAGGCCGTGATTGAGCCTTCCCTGATGTCTGCTCAGGCAGGTGATCGCTTCCAGTTTGAACGCGAAGGGTATTTCTGCGTAGACACGGACTCGCAAGCTGGAAAGCCGGTGTTCAATCGCACGGTAGGCCTGCGGGATTCCTGGAAGCCGGGTGCCTGACATGCTGCTCATTCATAATTCCGAGAGCAAAAAGAAAGAGCCCCTTAAGCCCATTCATGCCGGCGAAGTGCGCATGTATGTCTGCGGCATGACCGTGTACGACTACTGCCATATCGGCCATGCCCGCGTGCTGGTGTCTTTCGATGTGGTCACGCGCTGGCTGCGCCATTCGGGCTACAAGGTCAGCTATGTCCGCAATATCACGGACATCGACGACAAGATCATCAAGCGCGCCAATGAAAACGGTGAGGCCTTTACGGCGCTGACCGAGCGCTTCATCACGGCCATGAACGAGGATGCCGATGCGCTGGGCGTGCTCCGTCCGGATATCGAGCCCAAGGCCACAGAGTATGTGCCGCAGATCCTTGCCATGGTCGAACAGCTGATTGCCAAGGGCCACGCTTATCCGGCCAGCAATGGCGATGTGTATTACGATGTTTCGTCTTTTTCGAAATACGGTCGTCTGTCCAAACGCAATCTGGATGATCTTCAGGCCGGTGCCCGCGTCGAGATTGATGAAATCAAAGCTGATCCGCTGGATTTCGTGTTGTGGAAAGCGGCTAAGCCGGGTGAGCCTTCATGGGATTCACCTTGGGGTAAAGGCCGCCCTGGCTGGCATATTGAATGCTCAGCCATGAGCACTTGCTGCTTGGGCAATCATTTCGATATACACGGCGGCGGCGGCGATCTGCAGTTTCCGCATCACGAGAACGAGATTGCACAGAGCGAAGGCGCCACCGGTGAGACTTACGTCAACACCTGGATGCATGTGGGCTTTGTGCAGGTGAATGACGAGAAGATGTCCAAGTCTTTGGGCAATTTTTTCACCATCCGCGATGTGCTCAAACATTACACGCCGGAAGTGCTGCGCTATTTCATCAGCGCCAGCCATTATCGCAGCCCGCTGAATTATTCCAGCGAGGCGCTGGATAATGCCAAGGCTTCGCTGGATCGCTTTTACACGGCCTTGGCGGGCCTTGATCTGGCGGGGGTGGCTGAGCCGGCCAATGCCGCTGAGTTTGATCTGCGTTTTACCGCTGCCATGAATGATGATTTCAATACGCCGGAAGCCATGGCGGTATTGTTTGAAATCGTGCGTGAAGTGAATCGTGCCGAGAAGGCCGGTAGCCGTGCTGAAGCGGCGCAGTATGCTGTTCTGCTCAAGCGTCTGGCTGGTGTTCTGGGCTTGTTGCAGCAAGACCCGGATGCGTTTCGCCAGGGTGGTGCGGGAGCTGAAGGCCAAGTGGCCGAAATCGAGGCGGTGATTGCCGAGATCACTGAAGCTCGCAAGGCCAAAGACTTTGCCAGATCCGATGCCCTGCGTGATGCGCTGAAAGAAAAAGGCGTGGTGGTGGAGTTCACCCGTGAAGGCATCAAGTGGCGTAAAGCTGATTGAAATATCTCTAATCCCGTTCGCCCTGAGCTTGTCGAAGGGAGGGTTGTTGAGTGGCTTGTTTGCTTTAGGGCTGCTTCGACAGGCTCAGCACGAACGGCTGCAAAAACTGACTATCAATAAATAAGGCCGCTTGATGCGGCCTTATTTATTGGTCGGCCAGCGTAATGGCGCGGGCTTTGGCCAGAAGCTGCTGCTCGGGGCTCAGCGTCAGCATGCGCCGATGTGGTTTGCCATCCTGAAACCAGATCAGCTCGCCGCATTCAAACGACGTCCAGCTTTCATCATCAGTTAGCGGTTCGGTGGCGATCACCGCCACACGATCACCGGGCTTGGCGTATTTGGAGAAATCGATATCCATATCGGTATCGACCAGATGGGCTTTCTGGAAGGGATATTCACGCACCACGTATTGCAGGCGGGTGGTGGCGTAGGCGAATAGCGCCTGACCATTGGAGAGCAGGAAGTTGAAAGTGCCGTGCTCGTGTATGGGCATGACAAAGCGGGCTAGCGCCTCAAAGATGTCATCCAGCGAGGGCGATTTATTGCCGAAGTGGGCGCGCAGCTGCTCCAGCATGTCGCAAAAAGCCTGTTCGCTGTCGGTAGAGCCCACGGGCTGATAAATACGGTTGAGCTCGGGTGTGTAGCCGGTGAGGTGGCCGTTATGCGCGAATATCCAATGCCGGCCCCAGAGCTCACGCATGAAGGGATGACAGTTTTCCAGCATGGTCACGCCGAAGGTGGCTTTGCGGATATGGGCAATGACATTGCGCGATTTGATGGGGTAGTTCTTCACCAGCTGTGCCAGCGCCGAAGTGGCGGCGGATTCATGGTCGATGAAGAGCCGGCAGGCCTTGTCTTCAAAGAAGGCAATGCCCCAGCCGTCAGCGTGCTGGTCGGTCTCGCCGCCGCGGGCGGCAAAGCCCGAGAAGGAAAAGGTGATGTCGGTGGGAGTGGCGCAATTCATGCCCAACAGCTGGCACATCGTGGTCTCGGTAATGCGGGGTCAGGAGGCCTTTAGCATACCGGTAACGCAGGGTTTTTTGTCAGGGGGCAGTAATGCCCTTATGATGCGGGTCCCCGGTGCCTTGGCACCTTTGCCTAGCGTATTAATGGACATTCTCATAATTCTGCTGTTGATCCTGCTCAACGGCCTGTTCGCGATGTCAGAAATTGCCATCGTGTCTTCGCGCCGCGTGCGCCTGCAGCAACTTGCTGATGAAGGGGATCTGGGGGCCAAGGCCGCTCTGGCCATCTCTGAGCATCCCACCCGTTTTCTGTCTTCGGTGCAGATCGGCATCACCCTCATCGGTATTCTGAGTGGTGCTTTTGGCGAGGCCGCCATTACCCAGCGCCTGATCCCGGTGTTTGAAGGTATTCCGCTGCTGGCTGCCTATGCCAAGCCGCTGGCTACCGGCTGCATGGTGGTGATCATCACCTATTTCTCGCTGATTCTGGGTGAGCTGGTGCCCAAGCGCATGGGCATGCAGGCGCCGGAGAAAATTGCCCGTATCGTGGCGCCGCTGATGCGCGCTGTGGCCTGGATAGCCAAGCCGCTGGTGACCTTGCTTACGGCCTCCACGGATTTCGTTCTCAATCTTTTACGTGTGAGCAAAAGTGTGGATTCACCGGTGACGGAGGAAGAAATCCGTGTGCTGGTGGCTGAAGGCACCGAGGCGGGTGTTTTCGACAAGTCCGAGCAGGACATGATTGAAAATGTGCTGCGCCTGGAAGACTGGCAGCTGGCGCAGATCATGACGCCGCGTGGGGATGTGCGCTGTCTGGATTTGCTGGACTCCGAGGCAGAGCAGAAAGTCGTGCTGCTGGCGGCACACCACAGCTTTTTGCCGGTGTGTCGTGGGGGCATTACCGATGTGGTGGGGGTAGTGCCGCAGTATGAGTTGCTCGCCCAGTTGCTGCGTGGCGAGCCGCTGAATGTTGAAGCGGTAATGCATGAGCCGGTGATCGTACCGCTATCGATCTCGCCTTTATCCTTGCTCGAAACCTTCAAGCGCAAACGTGAGCATATTGCCTTGGTGGTGGATGAGTACGGCGGCGTGCAGGGCTTGGTCACTCTGCATGATGTGATGGAGCCGCTGGTGGGCGAAATGGTGGCCGCCGATGAAAGTATTTCTCATGATCCTGATATCGTGCAGCGCGAGGATGGTTCCTGGTTGCTGGATGGCGCGCTGCCCATGGAGCGTTTCCGTCTGCTGTTTCCTGATGAGACTGATGAGTTGGAAGAGGGCGGGCGTGATTACCAGACGCTGGCCGGCTTCATTCTTTTCCATCTCGGGCATCTGCCGGAAACCGGAGAGCATTTTGAGTGGCGTGGTCTGCGTATAGAAGTCGTGGATATGGATAGGCGTCGCATTGACAAGTTGCTGGTGAAAAAACTGGAATCTGATGTTTATGTAGATGCTTGAATTTGCTTGTGCTGATAAATAAAAAAGCCCGCAAGATGCGGGCTTTTTTATGATGGCTGATTAAGTCAGCCAATCAGCTTTTCACCCGCTTCCACGGTTTGTGTGATGAGCGTGGCAATCGTCATGGGGCCGACGCCGCCGGGAACAGGAGTCCATGCCGCAGCACGATCTTTCACCGCGGAGAGTTGAATATCGCCGACACCGCCCGGGTGATAGCCCGCATCCACTACGACAGCGCCGTCTTTTATCCATTCACCCTTGATGAACTCAGGTTTGCCCACGGCACCGATAACGATATCGGCCTGACGGATGAGGTGCGGCAGGTTCTGGGTGCGCGAATGGCAGATGGTGACGGTGCAGTCAGCGCCCAGCAGCATGAGGGCCATGGGCTTGCCGAGAATGGGGCTGCGGCCCACGACCACGGCATGCTTGCCGGCCAGCGGGATATTGTAGGACTTGAGAATAGTCATAATGCCGGCCGGAGTGGCCGAGCCGTAGGCGCGCTCGCCCATGCTCATGCGGCCAAAGCCGAGGCAGGTCACGCCGTCCACATCCTTTTCCAGAGCAATGGCGTCAAAGCAGACGCGCTCGTCAATCTGGTGGGGTACCGGGTGCTGCAGCAGGATGCCATGTACATCCGGGTTGGCGTTGAGCGTGGCGATTTCGGCCAGCAGCTCTTCGGTGGTGGTGCTGGCGGGCAGCTCGACCTTGAGCGAGCTCATGCCGACGCGAGCACAGGCCGTGCCCTTCATCTTTACATAGGTGGCCGAGGCGGGATCGGCGCCGACCAGAATGGTGGCCAGAATGGGGGTGTGGCCGCTGCGGGCCTTGAGGGCGGCCACGCGGGTGGCCAGCTCGGCTTCGATTTTGGTGGCAAGCAGCTTGCCGTCGAGCACGATGGCGGACATGAAATCTCTCGAATGGATTTGAAGGGGATGTAAAGCGGCGCGCATTCTCGCATGCGCCGGATGACTGGCCAAATCCTGTTCACAGGCGCGGTCTCAAGCCTCTGAAAAGCCCTGAAAAAACCGTATTTTTCGCGTTGACGGGCTAGGGGGGCATCAGTATTATGCGCCCTCGCATTGAGGCGGGCCGGAAACGGCATAGCTGTTGTGAGCGGGGCGTAGCGCAGCCCGGTAGCGCGTCTGCTTTGGGAGCAGAATGTCGTAGGTTCAAATCCTACCGTCCCGACCATTTTAAGCCCTGCCTGACGGGTGTTATCTGCGCTCGTAGCTCAGCTGGATAGAGCATCGGCCTTCTAAGCCGAGGGCCGCAGGTTCGAGTCCTGCCGGGCGCGCCAATTCAATGTGATGCAGTACGTAATGGTGGTCGTAGCTCAGTTGGTAGAGTCCCAGATTGTGATTCTGGTCGTCGTGGGTTCGAGTCCCATCGACCACCCCATTATTTCTTGGTTTTGTTGTTGAAGTCGTTGATTTTTCAACGACGCTTCCGTAAAGTTCGCGCCGCTTCGCTGGCCCATAAACGCAGCGAGACAGTGTGAAAGCACTAAAAAATACGGGTCGTTAGCTCAGTTGGTAGAGCAGGAGACTCTTAATCTCTTGGTCGAAGGTTCAAGTCCTTCACGACCCACCAAATCAGCAGGCCAACCCTGCAACCATAAAAAAGGCGTCTGAGAAGACGCCTTTTTTATTGCCTTATTTTCCATGCGCCTTGCCGGGCGCCGGGGTGACGGCTCAAGCCGTCTTTGCCGGGCTTTCCTTCCGCTCCCCATTCCTTATAATCCCGGGCCTTTCGTGGGTCGTTAGTGCCCGTATGTACGGGGCATAAGCCCCCAGTAACCTGTAGAGGATGCTATGCAAGTTTCCATTGAAACCACCAAGGGTCTTGAGCGCCGCATGACCATTACCGTGCCGGCCGCCCGCGTTGACAGCGAAGTCAACGAGCGCATCAACAAGACTGCCCGTACCGTGCGCATGGATGGCTTCCGTCCGGGCAAGGTGCCGCTGGCTGTGGTGAAGAAGCGTTTCGGTGCCAGCATCCGCCAGGAAGCCTTGGGTGATCTGATTCGTGATTCTTTCTATGAAGCGATTACCCAGGAAAAACTGAATCCGGCCGGTTTTCCCACGATTGAATCCGTGAAGGATGAAGGTTTTGACGATGTGGCTTTTGTCGCCAGCTTCGAGGTTTATCCCGAGATCAAGCTGGCCAGCCTGTCCGGTGTGAATGTTGAGCGTCCGGTGGCCAGCGTTGGCGATGCCGATGTGGACAAGATGATCGACAATCTGCGCCGTCAGCGTGCTACCTGGGTTGATAGCAGCGCAGCGGCTAACGATGGTGATCGTCTGGATATCGATTTTGACGGCTCGGTGGATGGCGAGGCTTTTGAAGGCGGTGCCTCCAAGGGTTTCAGTCTGGCTCTGGGCTCCAAGCGCATGATCCCCGGCTTTGAAGACCAGCTGATTGGCGTTAAAGCGGGTGAAGAGCGCAGTCTGAATGTGACCTTCCCGGCCGACTATCAGGCTGAAGCCCTCAAGGGCAAAGCCGCAGTGTTCAAGGTCAAGGTCAATAGTGTGCAGACCCCGCTGCTGCCGGAAGTGGATGGTGAGTTCATCAAGGCTTTTGGCGTGAGCGACGGCGGTCTCGACAAATTCAAGGCCGACGTGAAGAAGAATATGGAGCGTGAGCTCAAACAGGCCATCAAGAACAAGACCAAGGGTCAGGCGCTGGATGGTCTGCTGTCCGCGAATACCCTTGATGTGCCCAAGGCTCTGGTGGCCAACGAGATCGGTCGTCTGCGCCAGAACATGCTGCAGCAGTTCGGTGGTAACGCCAAGAACGTGAATCCGGACATGCTGCCGGACGATCTCTTTGCCGAGCAGGCCAAGCGCTCCGTGACTCTGGGTCTGCTGATCGGCGAGATCATCAAGAGTGCCGAGCTCGTGGTGGACGGCGACAAGGTACGCGCCCTGATTGAAGAGATTGCCGAAAGCTATGAAACCCCGGCCGAGGTCGTGAACTGGTACTACGGCAACAAGGAACAGCTGCAGCAGGTGGAGGCCGTGGTGCTGGAAGACCAGGTGGTCGAGCACATCCTGGCCCAGGCTCAGGTGACTGACAAAGTCACCGCTTATGAAGAAGTGTTGCGTCCGCAACAGCAGTAAGCTCTTCATCAAGGGCTGCTTCAAACACCGCTCCAAACACGGGCCGCCGGTCTTGACCGGCGGCCCGTCGTCTCCGACACTCCCCCTTCGTGGTTTGAATTTGCCTTCCTCGTCCCCATAAGACGTGGAATGCCGTTTCTCATTCGGATAACGGTTCTTCAGGAGCTCTACATGACTCAGTTAATCAACCCGTATTCCGGACTGGTACAGCCCCAGGGCATGGCGCAGGACACGCGCGGTCTGGGTCTGGTGCCGATGGTGGTGGAGCAATCCGCCCGCGGCGAGCGCGCTTTCGACATCTATTCCCGTCTGCTTAAAGAGCGCCTCATCTTTATCGTTGGTCCTATCGAAGACCAGATGGCCAATCTGGTTGTCGCCCAGCTCCTTTTTCTGGAGTCGGAAAACCCTGACAAGGACATCAATATCTATATCAACTCGCCCGGTGGCTCGGTCACGGCCGGTATGGCCATCTACGACACCATGCAGTTCGTGAAACCCAATATCACCACTACCTGTATCGGTCAGGCCGCCTCCATGGGCGCCTTCCTGCTGGCAGCCGGTGAAAAGGGCAAGCGTTATGCGCTGCCGAACTCTCGCGTGATGATCCACCAGCCGCTGGGTGGCTTTCAGGGCCAGGCCTCGGACATCGCCATCCATGCTCAGGAAATCCTCAAGATCAAGGATCGCCTGAACCAGTTGCTGGCGCATCACACCGGCCAGCCCTTGGAGAGCATTGAAAAAAACACGGATCGCGATAACTTCCTGAGCGCTGCTGATGCCAAGTCCTATGGCTTGATTGATGCTGTTCTGGAAAAGCGTATCTGATGTGGAATCTGTAACCGCGCCCTCGTGGCGCGGTTCTCTGAAGAGGTAGCTTCACTATGACCGATGAACGCAAGGGTGATGGCAAACTGCTGTTTTGCTCCTTCTGCGGAAAGAGCCAGCATGAGGTGACCAAGCTCATCGCCGGTCCTTCGGTATTCGTCTGCAATGAATGCGTGGATCTGTGCAACGACATTATCCGTGAGGAAATGCCGGAAGAGGGTGCAGACAAGGGCGGTGACAAACTCCCGGTACCGCACGAAATCAAGCACACGCTTGATGACTATGTGATCGGGCAGGACAAGGCCAAAAAAGTGCTGGCGGTAGCGGTGTACAACCACTACAAGCGTCTGCGTGCCGGCATGAAGAAGTCGGTAGGTGGTAAGCACGGTCCTGAGGTCGAACTTTCCAAGAGCAATATCTTGCTGATTGGCCCCACCGGCTCCGGCAAGACCTTGCTCGCCGAAACATTGGCGCGCCTGCTCAATGTGCCTTTCACGATTGCTGATGCCACCACGCTTACCGAAGCCGGTTATGTCGGCGAGGACGTGGAAAACATCATCCAGAAGCTTTTGCAGAAATGCGATTACGATGTGGAAAAAGCCCAGACTGGCATTGTCTACATCGATGAAATCGACAAAATTTCGCGCAAGAGCGACAACCCCTCCATCACACGTGATGTATCGGGTGAGGGTGTGCAGCAGGCACTGCTCAAGCTGATTGAAGGCACGGTGGCGTCGGTGCCGCCGCAAGGTGGTCGTAAGCACCCGCAGCAAGAATTCTTGCAGGTGGATACCTCCAATATTCTTTTCATCTGCGGCGGTGCGTTTGCGGGCCTGGACAAGGTCATACGTAATCGCTCCGAACAAGGCGGTATTGGTTTCAATGCCACTGTAAAGAGCAAGGATGAAGGCAAGAGTCTGGGTGAGGTCTTCCATGAGGTAGAGCCGGAAGATCTGATCAAGTTCGGTCTGATCCCCGAGTTCGTTGGCCGTCTGCCTGTGATCGCCACACTGGAAGAGTTGGGTGAGGATGCGTTGCTGCAGATTCTCACCGAGCCGCGCAACGCTCTCACCAAGCAATACCAGAAGCTCTTTGCGATGGAAGATGTGGATCTGGAGTTTCGTACCGAAGCTCTGCGTGCGGTGGCGCGTCGTGCCATGGACCGTAAGACCGGTGCCCGTGGCCTGCGCTCCATTCTGGAAGGTGTGCTGCTGGGAACCATGTATGAACTGCCGTCCCAGGAAAATGTCTCCAAGGTGGTGGTGGACGAGAAGGCCATCTCTGGCGAGTCTGAGCCCCTGCTGATCTATGCCAATCCCGAGCCCGTGGCTGCGCCTCCCAAGGCGATGCCGGAATAAGCGGCAGTCGGACATGAAAAAAGGGCCTTAAGGCCCTTTTTTCATGTCTTTTTACCGGTCTACCCTTGTTTTTGCCGGGACCATCCCTCAAACATTAGGCATTGTCATGGCAGGCATATGGCCTGCTCTGCTTCCCGTGAGGAATCTTGCATGTACGACGAGAATACTCTCCTCGATCTGCCCCTGTTGCCCCTGCGCGACGTCGTCATCTATCCCCATATGGTCATTCCCCTCTTTGTGGGTCGGGAGAAGTCCATACATGCTCTGGAAGCCGCCATGGCCTCCAGCAAACAGATTTTCCTCGTGGCCCAGCGTGATGCCTCGGACGATGATCCCCAGCAGGACGGTCTTTATGTCACTGGCACGGTCTCTACCATCCTGCAACTGCTCAAGCTGCCTGATGGCACGGTAAAGGTTCTGGTGGAAGGTAACTTCCGCGCCACCGTGGACAATGTGACCGATACCGGTCGCTATCTCATGGCCACGGTCAGCGAAGTTGAGGCGCTACGTTTACGTGATACCGAATCGGAAGTTCTCGTGCGCTCCTTACTTGGCCAGTTTGACCAGTATGTGAAGCTTTCCAAAAAGGTGGCGCCCGAAGTGCTGACCTCAGTCTCTTCCATCGAAGAGCCTTCGCGTCTGGCCGATACCATTGCCGCGCATCTCTCGCTCAAGCTGGAAGAAAAGCAGGAGCTGCTGGAGCACAACGATATTCATGCCCGCATCGAGCAACTCATGGCCTTCATGGAGTCGGAAATCGACATCCTCAAGGTTGAGAAGCGCATACGCGGTCGCGTGAAAAAGCAGATGGAAAAGAGCCAGCGCGAGTACTACCTGAATGAGCAGATGAAGGCCATCCAGAAAGAGCTCGGCGATATGGGCGGTGAGGGCGAGAACGAAATCGCCGAAATCGAAGGTCGTGTGAAAAAAGCCGGCATGCCGGTGGACGCCAAGAAGAAGGTTGATGCCGAGCTCAAGAAGCTCAAGATGATGTCCCCCATGTCGGCAGAAGCCACCGTGGTGCGTGGCTATATCGACTGGATGCTGGGCGTGCCCTGGAAAAAACGCAGCAAGGTCGCTATTGATCTGAAAAAAGCGCGCGACATTCTGGATGCCGACCACTACGGTCTTGAGGAAGTGAAAGAACGCATTCTCGAATATCTTGCTGTGCAGTCACGCGTGAAAAAGCTGAACGGCCCGGTGCTTTGTCTCGTGGGTCCTCCGGGCGTGGGTAAAACCTCGCTGGGCCAGAGCATTGCCAAGGCGACGAATCGTGAATTCGTGCGCATGGCCTTGGGCGGTGTGCGTGACGAAGCCGAAATTCGCGGTCATCGCCGTACTTATATCGGCTCCATGCCGGGCAAGCTCATCCAGAAGCTCTCCAAGATTGGTGTAAAGAACCCGCTCTTCCTGCTCGATGAAATCGACAAGATGGGCGTGGACATGCGCGGTGATCCTTCTTCAGCCTTGCTGGAAGTGTTGGACCCCGAGCAGAACGGCACCTTCAACGATCACTATCTGGAAGTGGATTATGACCTCTCCGAGGTGATGTTCCTGTGCACGGCCAACTCCATGAATATTCCGGCGCCCTTGCTGGACCGTATGGAAGTCATACGTCTGCCCGGTTATACCGAGGACGAGAAGGTCAATATTGCGCGCCAGTATCTGGTGCCGCGTCAGATCGACAATGCCGGTCTCAAGGCCGCTGAACTCAGCATCCATGAAGACGCCCTGCGCGACATTGTGCGCTACTACACCCGTGAAGCCGGGGTGCGTAACCTGGAGCGCGAGATCGCCAAGGTCTGCCGCAAGGTGGTGAAAGAGGCGGTACTGGGTGGCAATAAGGGCCCGGTGCAGGTGACGGCCGAGACCTTGGCCGACTATGCCGGCGTGCGCAAGTTCAGCTACGGCAAGGCCGAGGAAAAGGACCAGATTGGTCAGGTTACCGGTCTGGCTTGGACTCAGGTGGGTGGCGAATTGCTGACCATCGAAGCGGTGGCCGTGCCGGGCAAGGGCAGTCATATCAAGACCGGCTCGCTGGGTGATGTGATGCAGGAGTCGATTTCGGCCGCCATGACCGTGGTGCGTTCGCGCTCGCGCTTGCTGGGTATTCCGGTGGACTTCCACCAGAAGCACGACATCCATATCCACATGCCTGAAGGGGCAACCCCTAAAGATGGTCCCAGTGCTGGTATTGGCATGTGCACGGCCATTGTCTCGGTGCTGACCGGCATTCCGGTGCGTGCTGATGTGGCGATGACGGGCGAGATCACCCTGCGTGGTCAGGTGCTGCCGATTGGCGGCCTCAAAGAAAAGCTCTTGGCTGCTCATCGTGGCGGCATCAAGATCGTCATCATTCCTGAAGAGAACGAGCGTGACCTCAAGGAGATACCGGAGAACATCAAGGCCGACCTCTCTATACGCACGGTGAAGTGGATAGACGAAGTGCTGGCGATTGCACTGACGCGCATGCCTGAGCCGCTGCCAGAAACGGCTGCTGCGCCCATTGTTGCTGCTGTAAAAAATGACGAAGAGGAAAGCGAAGGGCGGCCAAGTACACATTGACCGTCACAAAGCAACAAATTGCTCTTAAAAAGCCGGGAAAGCAGGTAGATTCCCGGCTTGACCCTCCTAGGGTCGGTTGCTATAAAGACCCCTCGTTTTGCGGTCTGCCCATTGCCCTCCGCGTTGCAACGACTTCTTCTAGATTATGGATCCTATAAAAAGGGGATTGACGTGAATAAATCCGAACTCATCGATGCCATCGCCGCCAGCGCTGATATCACCAAGGCTGATGCCGGTCGTGCACTTGATGCAACCGTGGATGCCATTACCAAGGCTCTTAAAGAAGGCGATCAGGTAACTCTGGTTGGCTTCGGTACTTTCCAGGTTAAAGAGCGTGCTGCCCGTACCGGTCGTAATCCACAGACTGGCAAGGAAATTCAGATTGCTGCTTCCAAGGTTCCCGGCTTCAAAGCTGGCAAGGGCCTCAAGGATGCAGTGAACTGATTTGGCGCTTGTGATTCACTGCAGCAAATCTTGAAGAAAAGCGCGCCCTGTAGAGGGCGCGCTTTTTTTTGTCGAACTTAGTGCGTAATTGGGGAATTCAGATGGAAGCCTTCCGTGACATGGTGAAGGGCTGGCTGGGAAAAACTCTGCTGGTCATTCTCGTTGTCCCGTTTGCGATTGTGGGACTGGAGTCGTATTTCTCTGGCGGCGGTAAAGTGGTCGCTGCCAAGGTTAACGGCAAGGAAATTCTGGAGCCTGAGGTGGAGCAGTTGGTGGAGCGTCAGCGCCAGCAGCTAATTGCCCAGATGGGCCCGAATGCCGATGCCTCCAAGCTGGATGTCATGCGTCTGCGCAAGGATGTCCTGAACGGGTTAATCAGCAAAGAGTTGCTGGCACAGCAGGCCAAGAAAGATGGCTTCATCGTGTCCGATGCCACGGTCTACAAGCTCATCCGTGAAGTGCCAGCCTTCCAAGACAATGGCAAATTCAGCCAGCAGCGTTATGAAATGATGCTGCAGCAGATTGGTGAAAGTCCGGTCAGCTATCCGGCCAAGGCCAAGCAGGAGCTGGCTTATTCCATGCTCATTGCCGGGCTTAGCCAGAGCGGCTTTGTCACGACTGCTGAAATGGGGCGTTTGTCTGCTCTGGATAACCAGAAGCGTGATGTGCATCTGGCCACAGTGCCGGCGGCTCGTTATCTCGCCGAGATCAAGGTAGGCGATGACGAGATCAAGAAATTCTATGACAGCAATGCGGCACTGTTTACCACGCAGGAAACAGCGAGCATCGAGTATGTGACGCTAAAGCGTGACGACTTCCTTGCGGCAGCACAGCCGACAGAAGACGATCTCAAAGCGCTTTATGCCGACAAGGTGAGGGCGGTCTCTTCCAATGAGCAGCGTCAGGCCCAGCACATCCTGCTTACCGTGGATGCCAAGACAAAAGATGCTGATGTCCTGAAGAAAATGCAGGATATCGAGAAGCGTGCACGCTCCGGTGAAGACTTTGCCAAGTTGGCCAAAGAGTTTTCACAGGACCCGGGCTCGGTAGCCAGTGGTGGTGATCTTGGTCTTAGCAGTCGCGGCCAGTTCGTGCCGGAGTTCGACAAGATTCTGTTCAGTTTGAAAGAAGGAGAAATCTCCGCGCCGGTGAAAAGCCAGTACGGCTATCACCTCATCAAGCTGAATAAAATCCAGACCGAGCAAGCCGCTGCATTTGCCACACTGCGTCCGGAGCTTGAAAAAGAAGCCAAGCAAGCCAAGGCAGACGAACTTTTTACGGATCAGGTCGACAAGCTTGATGCGGCGGTTTATGAAGCCTCTGACCTCAGGGAGCCAGCCGAGAAATTCAAACTGGCTGTGACGGCAATGCCGCCGGTTACGCGTAAAGGTGCGGCAGATGGTTTGCTGGCAGATCGCAAGGTGCTAGATACTGCTTTCAGTGATGATTTGCTGCATGACGGTAAGAATTCGCAGGGCCTGCATCTGCCGGATGGCAGTGTGGTCTGGTTGCATGTGAAAGAGCATGCACCGTCCAAACTTTTGCCGCTGGCCCAGATCGCAGCGGATGTGCGCAATCAGTTGCTGATTGATAAAGCCCGTGAAAAGGCCAAGGCCGTGGCCGAGGCGGTGAGCAAAGCTTTGGGTGAAGGTAAGAGCCTGGCAGATGTGGCAGCAGCCAATAATCTGACCTGGCAGGACTTCCCGGCACTTACGCGCCGCACACAGACACCGGTGCCGGATCTTTTGCAAACAGCCTATCGTCTACCGCGTCCGGCTGCAGGCAAGATCAGTGCAGATGTACTGGCTGTGGGACCATCTTATGCGGTGGTAGCGGTGAGCCGCGTCGAGGAAGGCGTTTCTACGCTGGGCCCCGAGGCTGACCAGATGCGTAATGTTTTGGGCGAGAATCGCAGTCAGCAGGAGTTTGTCGATTATGTGCGCTCGCTGCGCGACGGCGGCAAGATCACTGTTTATGAGCGTAAGCAGGAAAAGACAGAGGAATAAGGCTGTCTTTCCGGCATAAAAAAGCCCGCATCTGCGGGCTTTTTTTATGGAAGATTTTTTACTTCAGACTTGGTCCAGTGCTGGCATGGCAACGGTATTGAAGCCGCCATCTACATACAGGATTTCGCCGCTGATGCCGGAAGCAAGATCAGAGCAGAGGAAGGCGGCGGCATTGCCGACTTCAGCAATGGTGACATTGCGACGCAGCGGGGTGGCGCCTTCGTTGTAGCCCAGCATCTTGCGGAAGTCCTTGATGCCGCTGGCGGCCAGTGTACGTATGGGGCCGGCAGAGATGCCGTTCACGCGTATGCCAATGGGGCCGAGGCTGGAGGCGAGATAGCGCACATTGGCTTCCAGCGAGGCCTTGGCCAAGCCCATCACGTTGTAATTGGGGACGACACGTTCGGCGCCAAGGTAGGTGAGGGTGAGCAGGGAGCCGTTACGGCCTTCCAGCAGCCTCTTGCCGGCTTGGGCGAGGGCGCCAAAGCTGAACGAGCTGATGTCGTGAGCAATGCGGAAGCCTTCACGGGTGGTCACATCGACATAATTGCCTTCAAGCTCGGCACCGGGGGCAAAGCCCACGGAATGCACGATCACATCCAGGCCGTCCCAAGCCTTGCCGAGTTCGGCAAAGAGGTTGGTGATTTCGGCATCGCTGGCTACATCACAGGGATAGGTGAGCTTGGAATCGAAGGTGGCGGCGAACTCTTCCACGCGGCCCTTGAGCTTTTCGTTCTGGTAGGTGAAGGCCAGTTCAGCGCCTTCGCGGTGCATGGACTGGGCGATGCCGTAGGCGATGGACAGCTTGCTGGCAACGCCTACGATCAGAACGCGTTTGCCGGTCATGAATCCCATGGTTTTCTTCCCTTGCTGATGTGGTGATTGTCATGCGGTGACCCGAAGGTCGCCAGTATAGAAACTGACTCTGTGGCTGGCGATGCCGGGCACAGGGCTTTTGCAACGGTTTGTGTCAGTCCTCCAGGCCGGCGGCGGCCAAGAGCTTGAGGGTGTAGTCGGTGGCGGGCTGGCTGAACAGGCTGGCGTTATCCTGGCACTCCTCTTCACGCCCGCCCCGCATAACCAGAATGCGGTGACAGAGCGCACGCACTACGGCCAGATCGTGACTGATGAAGAGGCAGGCAAAGCCATAGCTGGCCTGTAGCTCGCGCAGCAGCTCGACGATTTGCTTTTGTACCGTGCGATCCAGTGCCGAGGTCGGCTCGTCCAGCACGATGAGGCGGGGTTTGAGTACGAGCGCGCGGGCAATGGCAATGCGCTGGCGTTGGCCGCCGGAAAATTCGTGCGGATAACGGTGACGGGTTTCCGGGTCCAGGTGTACGGCTTGCAGTGCCTCCCGCACGGCTAGATCACGCTCTGCTGCCGCTATGCCTTGAACTTCCAGGCCTTCGCCGATGATATCGGCCACGGTGAGTCGTGGGCTCAGGCTGCCATAAGGGTCCTGAAAAACAATTTGCAAATCCCGGCGTAGCGGGCGCAGGGCTTTTTGCTTCATCTGCAATAGCTCTTGGCCCAGGAAAACGATATTTCCTGTTGCCGGCAGCAGGCGCAGCACAGCAAAGGCCAGTGTGGACTTTCCCGAGCCGGACTCACCGACAATGCCCAAGGTTTCACCACTGCGCAGCTGCAATGAAATATTGTCCACGGCCTTTACATGATCCAGTACCTTGCCGAAAAAAGATTTGCGCAGGGGGAACCAGACGCGCAGCTCTTTCACTTCCAGCAGCACCTCCTGTGCGGAGGGCAAAGGCGCAGGTTTACCGGACGGTGTTGCAGCCAGCAAATGCTGCGTATAGCTGTGCTGCGGCGACGCAAACAGCGTAGCGGTGGCGGCGCTTTCCACAGTATGGCCGGCCTGCATTACCACGACATGCTGGGCATAGCGTTTGACCAGTATCAGGTCATGTGACACCAACAACACAGCCAGCCCCAGCTTTTCCTGCAGGGATTTCAGCAGGTCGAGAATCTGTGCCTGCAGGGTGACGTCCAGCGCGGTAGTGGGTTCGTCCGCAATCAGGAGCTCAGGATTATTGGCCAGCGCCATGGCTATCATCACGCGCTGGCGTTGGCCTCCGGAAAGCTCGTGCGGATAGGCGCGCAGGCGCTTTTCCGGCTCTGGAATGCCCACCAGATGTAAAAGCTCCAGCGTGCGCTCACGTGCGGCCGTCTTGCTCAAGCCCTGATGCACGAACAGCACTTCGCTGATCTGCTTTTCAATATGGTGCAGAGGGTTCAGCGAAGTCATGGGCTCCTGAAAGATCATGCTGATCTTGTGCCCACGTATCTGACGCAGCCGCTTTTCATCCGCCGCAACCAGTTCTTCACCGTTGAAGCGGATGCTGCCTTTGAGTGCGGCATGGGCAGGTAGCAGCCGCAGTATGGAAAGTGCGGTCAGCGATTTGCCAGAGCCACTTTCACCCACCAGTGCCACCATTTCACCGCGGCCAATCTGCAGGGATGACGATTGCACCGGGGTGCTGGTATTGCCGCCACTGCTGAAGCTGATGGCGAGATTTTCAATCTGGAGTACAGGCGTTTCGCTCATGTCGGTCTCAGTTTGCCTTGCGTGGATCAAAGGCATCACGTGCCGCCTCGCCGATAAAAACCAGCAGGGTGAGCATGAGTGACAAGGTGACAAAGGCGGAAATACCCAGCCAGGGTGCATTAAGATTATTTTTGCCTTGTGCCACCAGTTCGCCCAGCGAAGCGGAGCCCGGCGGTAGACCGAAGCCCAGAAAATCCAGCGAGGTCAGCACGCCAATAGCGCCGGTGAAAATGAAAGGCATGAAGGTCAGTGTCGACACCATGGCATTGGGCAGGATGTGGCGGATCATGATCTGCGTATCCGCCACACCGAGGGCGCGCGCTGCACGCACATATTCCAGATTGCGGCCGCGCAGAAATTCGGCGCGTACCAAGCCGGTAAGCTCGGTCCAGCTGAACAGCAACATAAGGCCCAGCAGCCACCAGAAGTTCGGCTCCACCATGCTGGAAAGAATGATGAGCATGAACAGCACGGGTAGGCCGGACCAGATCTCTATGAGGCGCTGGCCGTAAAGATCGACACGGCCACCGTAATAGCCCTGCAGGGCGCCTGCAGCAATCCCGACGATGGAGCTGAAGAAAGTCAGCGTAATGGCAAACAGCACAGAAATACGGAAGCCATAAAGTACCCGAGCCAGCACATCACGGCCCTGATCATCGGTGCCCAGCCAGTTTTCAGGCGAAGGCGGTGCCGGCGCGGGAACTGTCAGATTGTAATTGATGGTCTGATGATTGAAGCGTATGGGCGGCCATAGCATCCAGCCGTCTTTATTGATCAGCCCTTGAACATAGCTGTCGCGGTAATCGGCTGCGGTTTCAAACTCGCCACCAAAGGTGGTTTCTGGGTAAGCGTGAAAGACCGGAAAATAAAGTGAACTCTTGTGCAGCACCATGACAGGTTTGTCGTTGGCCAGCATTTCCGAGCCCAAGGTAATGAAGAAAAGGGCGAGAAAAATCCAGAGCGACCAATAGCCGCGACGGTGAGCCTTGAAGTTCTGCCAGCGGCGCAGGTTTAGGGGCGACAGTTGCATCAGTTCCCCCGCGATTCGAAGTCTATGCGCGGATCAACCAGCACATAGGCAATATCACTCAGCAGCTTGAGCAGCATGCCAACCAGCGTGAAGATGAAGAGCGATCCGAAAATCACCGGATAGTCACGGTTCAGTACCGATTGCAGGCTGAGTAGGCCGAGTCCATCCAGATTGAAGATGTTTTCTATCAGCAGCGAGCCGGTGAAGAACACGCCGATCAGCGTGGCTGGAATGCCAGCGATGATGATGAGCATGGCGTTGCGGAAAACATGACCGTAAAGCACCTGGCTCTCGCTCAGGCCTTTGGCGCGCGCGGTCATCACATACTGCTTGTTGATTTCATCCAGAAAGGAATTTTTGGTGAGTATGGTGAGGGTGGCAAAGCCTCCTATGCTCATGCAAATGGTGGGCAGCACCATATGATGGGCATAGTCCAATATCTTCCCGCCAAGACTTAAGGTATCGAAGTTTTCTGACACCATGCCTTGCATGGGAAAGATTTGCCAGTAACTGCCGCCGGCAAAAAGTACGATGAGGAGAATGGCAAAAAGAAAGCCGGGAATGGCATAGCCCACGATAATGAATGAGCTGGTCCATACATCAAAGCGACTGCCGTCCCGAATGGCTTTGCGTATACCTAAGGGGATGGAGACCATATAAATGATGAGCGTGCTCCATAGTCCCAGCGAAATAGAAACCGGCATTTTCTCCAGCAGGAGATCAGTCACTTTCATGTCGCGGAAGAAGCTTTGGCCGAAATCGAAGTGGCTGTAGTTTTTCAGCATGAGCCAGAGCCGCTCCGGCATGGATTTGTCAAAGCCATACTGTTTTTTCAGGTCCTCGATCATTTCCGGGTCCAGTCCCTGGGCGCCGCGAGATTTCACATTGCCGGCGCTATTGCTGCCAACATCAGCGCCTGAACCGCCGGTGCGGCCTGAAACGGAGTTATCCAAGCCCTGCAAGCGGGCAATGGCTTGATCGACAGGGCCGCCTGGAGCGGCCTGAATGATCACGAAATTGATGAGCAATATGCCCAGCAGTGTGGGAATGATGAGCAGCAGGCGGCGCAGGATGTAAGCGAACATACAGTCTTAGCGCTGGCTCTGGCGGCGGCGTATATCAGCCTGCTTTTGCGGGTTCACCCACCAGGTATCCAAGCCTATGGCGTACTTCGGCGCCACCTTGGGGCGCTCGAAGAAATCCCAGACAGCTACGCGATCAGCGCCCAGATAGTACTGGGGAATGACGTAGTAACCGGCCAGCAGTACGCGGTCCAGTGCACGCGTGCGGTAGACCAGTTGCTCACGGCTGGGGGCAGCGATGATCTGGTCTATCAGGGCATCCACCACCGGATTTTTGATGCCCATGGTGTTATTGCTGCCGGGCTGGTCAGCATAGATCGAACCCCAGAAATTACGCTGCTCATTGCCGGGGGAGAGTGACTGGCCAACGCGTATGGTGGTCATGTCGAAATCAAACTTTCGGTGGCGCTCGATGTACTGCGGCACATCTACAACACGTATTTTCATGTCAATGCCGAGGCGGGCCAGATTCTGGCGGAAGGGGCTGATGACGCGCTCAAGTTCGGGCTGGGCAATTATGATTTCAAACGTGAAGGGTTTACCGTTCTTGTCCACGAGCTTGCCATTTTTGATCTGCCATCCGGCTTCAGTCAGTAATTTGTGGGCAAGCGCCAGATTGCTGCGGATATTGCCACTGCCGTCGGTTTTTGGCGGAATTGGCGTGGCCGCAAAAGCGCTGGGAGAGAGCTGCTTGCGGTAGGGCTCCAGAATGGCGAGTTCTTCCTTCGAAGGCAGGCCATGGGCCGCTAGTTCAGAGTTGGAAAAGAAGCTGTCGGCACGCGTATAGGCGTTGTAGAACATGGTCTTGTTCGCCCACTCGAAATCGTAGGCATAACCTAGCGCCTGACGTACGCGTATATCCTGAAACATAGGGCGGCGCAGATTGAAGGCGAAAGCCTGCATGCCTTGGGGATTTTCATTCTTGATCATCAGCTTTTTCACCAGACCTGATTTTACGGCGGGGAAGTTGTAATCCACGGCCCAGGTTTTGGCTTTGTATTCCAGACGATAGTCGAACTGTCCGGCCTTGAAGCCTTCCAGTGATACCGTCATGTCACGATAGTAGACATAGGTCATGCTGTTGAAGTTGTCGCGGCCTCGATTGACAGAAAGGTCTACGCCCCAGTAGTTGGGATTGCGGGTATAGGTGATGCTGCGACCGTTGTCGATTTTTGAAATGAGGTAAGCACCGCTGCCAACCGGAATTTCCAGGCTGGTGCTGTTGAAGTTGTGCTTGGCCCAGTAGTGTTTGGGCAGAATTTGCAGTTGTCCGACAATCATTTGTAGTTCGGGATTGTCTTTGCTCTTGAACGTGAATTTCACACGCTGTTTGTCCAGTGCTTCGATTTTAGCAATATCGGCGTAATAGGCCTTGTATTGCGGGTCGCCATCCTTGCGCACGATCTCAAAGCTGAACATCACGTCTTCTGCCGTAACCGGCTTTCCATCCGAGAATTTTGCCTTAGGATTCAGGTGATAGATGACCCAGGATTTATCGGCAGGGTCGCGCTCTATTTTTTCGGCCAGTAGTCCGTATTGGGTAAAGGGCTCGTCATCGGATTTGATGGTGAGCGTGTCATAGATATTGTTGATGCCAGCTGCGGGCACCCCTTTGTTGATGAAGGGATTGAGGCTGTCGAAGGTGCCCATGGCCTCCATGCGTATATCGCCGCCTTTGGGCGCTGCCGGATTCACATAGTCGAAGGCCTTGAAGCCCGCCGCATATTTAGGTTGGCCATGCAGTGCAATGGCGTGGGTGGTTTCTGTGGCAGCGTGGCTGAGGCTGGCAAGGCCCATGGCGAGGGCAGCTGTGAATGAGACAAAGGGACGCAGCAGCGATGACATGGCGGGTCCTTGTTATTGGAGGGGTCGGAGTCCGTGAACCGCTTTTTACCACATAAAAAAACCGGCGTCAGATGACGCCGGTTTCGATTTGCATCAGCAGCTTCAGAGATTGTGCCGCGAGTTGCCGGCAACAAAGAGCACAAGCCCTTGGCCGGGTTGTATATGGTGTGAGCTGCCGTTCCAGCGCTTGATCTGGTTGACCGAGACATTGTAGCGACGGCTGATGGAAGAGAGCGTATCGCCCTTTTTGACCTTGTAGCTGATCTTCTGGACGCTTTTGCTGCTGCCTTTGCTGGTTTTGGCGACACGTTGCTTGCTGCTGACGCTACGCGTCTGCAGGGTGAGTCGCTGGCCGGCCTTGAGCCGCGATTTGGTTTTAAGACCGTTCCATCGTGCAAGGTCTTTAGTGCTCACGCCATGACGACGTGCAATGGAGGAAAGCGTGTCGCCGCGGCGCACGGTATAGGCCTTGCGCGTTGTCTTGCTGCCGCTCGCAGAGGAATAGGAGCGGTCCAGGCGCATTTCCTCATTGAGGGCAATGAACTCGGGGCTGATATTGGCTCTGGTGATGGTCAGTCTGTGGCCGACAGGAACCTTGTCTGTTTTGAGCTTGTTAAGCCGTTTGATCTCTGCTGCAGATGTATCGAACTGCTTGGCGATGCGATAAAGCGTATCGCCTTTTTTCACGGTGTAGCTTTCTGCACTGACCTTTTCCGGGACCGGCAGTGCGGCAATCTGCTCTTCAAAGTCCTGCGGCAGCGATGCGGGTACCAGCAGGCGATGAGGGCCGTCCGGAGCTGTGGCCCAGCGATTGAAGCCGGGATTGAGCTGGTAGAACTCTTTCAGGGAAACGCCGGCAAGGGCCGCCGCGGCCGTCATGTCTATCTGACCGCTTGTTTCTATGCTGCGGAAGAAGGGCTGGTCAACCACCGGGCGCAGGCTGACACCAAAGATTTCCGGAGATTTGATGACCTGCACCACGGCGAGGAAGCGTGGTACATAAGCCCGTGTTTCTGCCGGCAGGCGCAGCGACCAGAAATCAGTGGGCAGGCCGGCAGCAGCATTGCGGTTTATAGCGCGCTGTACGGCGCCGGGACCGGCGTTATAGGCAGCCAGTGCGAGCTCCCAGCTGCCGAATTTTTCATACAGCATGCTCAGGAAGTCGTAGGCGGCGCGTGTTGATTCGGCAACGTCGCGGCGGCCGTCATACCACCAGTTTTGCTTGAGGCCGAAAATCTTGCCGGTGCCGGGAATGAACTGCCACATGCCGGCAGCACTGGCATGGGAATAGGCAAAAGGATCGTAGGCACTTTCAATGACGGGCAGCAGGGCCAGCTCGGTGGGCAGGCCGCGTTTTTCTGCCTCGCTCACCGTGTAGTGCAGATAGCGCGTGGCGCGCAGGGCCATGCGGTCCAGATAGCTGCTGTTTTTCAGATACCAGTTGCGCTGTACGGCGATGCGTTCGTTATCTTCAGGCATTTCCATCTGGAAGCCGCGACGCATGCGGTCCCAGAGATCGCCTTTTTCAGCCAGATCTTCCGGATTGATTTCAGCATCCGGGCTTTCTACTTCGCCCAGTGCGGACTCCTCGACATTGGGCAGAAGGGTGGCGTCGTCAGCGCTGGCATCCATGTCGTCATCAGGAGTGGCGGCAGCGGCGGGGCCTTCAGTTTGTGTCAGGTCAAGCGGGTCTTTGCCGGCAGCACTGTCACTATTGCTGGCGGCGGAAGTGTGGGAATTGACTTCGGTTTTGAGTGCAGTGGCTTGCACCTGCTCCTGAGCAGGCATGGCTTGCTCTTTCTTGGAGCCGAACATGCGATCCAGCCAGCCGGCTTGGGAGGGGGTGGCCAGCGTCAGCAAGAGGGCAGCAAGAACAGGCCGGAATACCAGACCATGCAGCCGCTGCTTGCCGGGGGTAATGCCTTGGGGCATGCGTTTTGTACTCGTAGAAAAGGAATAGTCGGGGCGATTCTAGGGGGCACCCCCTTGGCGGGCAAGCAAAAAGCCGGCCGGTTTCCGGGACTTTGGTAACAAAATCAAGACATTTGCGTGAATTCAGAAGCGGTCTTTCCATGCCCGCAAGGCCGCGAATGCGGGTGCGCCGGGGCGTGGCTCAGCCCCGGTTTCCTGTTTCAGAACGGCTAGAAGCGCCGGCTGCTCACAGCGCAGGAAGGGGTTGTAGGTTTTTTCCCTGCCCAGTTCTACAGGCAGACTGGGTAGATGGCGGCGGCGCAGATCGCGCACTTCCGCCTCACGGTGCTCCCGGGCCGGATTGTCCGGCTCGGTGGCAGCGGCAAAGCGCAGATTGGCCTCGGTGTATTCATGGGTGCAACAGACCCAGGTCTTGTCCGGTAAGGCAGCCAGCGTTTGCAGGGATTGATGTAACTGAGCGGCAGTCCCCTCGAAGAGTCGTCCGCAGCCGGCACTGAACAGTGTGTCTCCGCAAAACAAGAGCCCGGATGCCGGCAGGTGATAGCTGATATGGGCGCGCGTGTGGCCGGGAGTGGCGATCACATCGGCGCTGCCGAAAACACCAAGATCCAGCTTTTCACCTCCTTTGAGAATGTGTTCCACGTTGGCAATATTTTCATCCGGGCCATAAATCACCGGTTTGTATGCCGCCTTCAGAGCCGCAAGCCCTGCGGTATGGTCGGCGTGATGGTGGGTTACCAGGATCGCGGCGAGCTTGAGCCCCTGTGCTTGCAGCCAGGACTCCACCACGACGGGGTCGCCGGGGTCCACCACTAGGGCTTGGCCTTGCTCGGCAATGCACCATATATAGTTGTCGTGAAAGGCTGGCAGGGGCTGGGCTCGCGGGCTCATGATGGCGTACGGTCTGAAAAACAGGCTTCAATGATAAGTCGTGGCGCCGCTGATGACATCGGCGACGCATACCGGATACACGAGCAAAGGGGCAGTAGCCAGATGATGGAGCTTCCGCGTCTTTTCACCAGCGAAGCACGGACAGACTTGCAAGCGGATTTCCGCGAGTGGTTTGCCTCCGATCTTGGTCAGCATCTGCGGCAGACAGAGGAGCGGCTTATCAACCGTATCCTGCCGGATTTGTTTGGCTATCACGCCTTGCAGATCGGGCATGTGATGGATGCCAATCTGCTGGAGGGTAGTCGCATCCGACACCGCTGCGTGGTGGATGTGGCGCCTAGCGCTATCAAGGGGCTTTCGCCTTTGCAAGCCGCGCCTGAGCAGCTGCCTTTTGCCAACGACAGTCTGGATCTGGTGTTTGTGCATCACGCTCTGGATGGCAGTGCCAGTCCGCATGCCTTGTTGCGTGAAGCCTCGCGTGTGCTGATTCCTGAAGGGCATCTGCTCATTCTTGGTTTTAATCCCTGGAGCCTCTGGGGGCTGTGGCGACTTTTCCGTTGGCAGAGCGGCTTGCCCTGGTTGCGCCGGCCCTTGAGTCCACAGCGCTTGGCTGACTGGTTGCCTTTGCTGGATCTGGAAGTGGTGGGCGTGGAAAGTGCCTGCTTTGTTCCGCCTCTGACCCATGCCACCATACGCCGTCGTTTTGCCTGGCTGGAAAAGCTGGGACGTCGTTACTGGAGTCAGGGTGGTGCGGCGTATGCACTGCTGGCGCGCAAGCGTGTTTCCTGTATTACCCCCTTGAAGCCTCGTCGCCGCACCGCTTATCCAGCAGCGGCGCCGGTGTTTGTGACCGAGGCGAGGTTGCGTAGCTGGATGAATCGTGTGGATGAATGATGAGTGATGTAGAGATTTATTGTGATGGCGCGTGTCGTGGTAATCCGGGGCCGGGTGGCTGGGGCGCCTTGCTGCGCAGTGGCGAGAATGAAAAGCGTATTTATGGTTTCGCGGCAGAAACCACGAATAATCGCATGGAGCTGACCGGTGCGATCGAGGCTCTGAAAACCTTGAAAAAGCCTTGCGAGGTCGTGCTCTGGACCGATTCACAATACGTAAAAAAAGGCATGACAGAATGGCTGGCAGGCTGGAAGGCGAAAGGCTGGAAAAATTCCGCTAAACAACCGGTGAAGAATATTGATCTCTGGCAGGCACTGGAGGCTGAGGCGATGCGCCACAAGGTGGACTGGCGTTGGGTAAAGGGCCATGCCGGTCATGAGGGCAACGAGATTGCCGATCAGCTGGCCAATCAGGCCATCGATGAGGTACTGGGAGCAAAAGCGGGAGCGGGTGCCTGATGCGTCAGATTATTCTGGATACGGAAACCACGGGTATTGATCCGCAGCAAGGTCATCGCCTGATTGAAATCGGTTGTCTTGAGTTGGTGAACCGCAAACTCACCAAGCGCAGTTTTCACAGTTATCTTAATCCTGAACGCGAGATTGAAGCCGAGGCTTCGGCCGTGCACGGCATCTATAACAAGGATCTCGTCGACAAGCCGCTTTTTGCGCAAATAGCTGATGAGTTTCTGCAGTTTGTAAAAGGCGCGGAGCTCGTTATCCACAATGCGCCGTTCGATATCGGTTTTATCAATCATGAATTCAAATTATTGAATCGTGGCTACCTGCCCATCAGCGAATATTGCACGGTGCTGGATACACTGGTGATGGCGCGAGCCAAGCATCCGGGCCAGAAAAATAATCTGGATGCGCTGGCTCGGCGTTATGGCGCTGATCAGCGTGATCGTACCTATCACGGCGCTTTGCTGGATTCGGAAATTCTGGCCGAGGTTTATCTCGCCATGACCGGCGGCCAGGTAGGTTTGGCGCTGGGACAGGAGGAAGCGCAGGGCGAGGGCGAGCAGCGCGCAGAGAGCCTTCGACGTTTGCCGGCCGGGCGTCCGCGTTTGCCTGTGATACGGGCCAGCTCCGAAGAGCTGGAACGTCACGAAGCCAAGCTCAAGGCGCTGGACAAGGCCGCGGGTGGCAGCTGTGTCTGGCGTCAGGTAGATGCCGTTTGATGCACATGTTGTTGATAGACTTCAAAGACTTGGAAAGCAAAATTGACCGCTTTTCCAAGGCGTGCCACATTTGGCGCAGAGTGACATTTTTGGGCATGAAGCCCGGATATAGCGTGAGTGGTCAGGCAAGGATCGTCCCTACCCACTGCTCATAAATCAGAAAAATAGCGCAGGACAGCATACATGGTTCTCATTCCCAATCTCGCTTCGCTGAACCTGGTCAAGGCTGAGGTAGATGCCACTCTGGCGCAGGTTGAGGCGCAGGTCGGCTCCTATGTAGAGGAACGTGACAATCCTGCATTGCTGGCCAGTTGTGTCGACGGCCTGGATCAGGTGGCGGGAGCACTGCGCCTGGTCGAGTTGCCGGGCGCTGTGGAGCTTGCTGCCGGCATGAGCCAGCTCATGCGTCAGGTGCAGGCCAATGGTCCTGAGGCTTCTGACGAAAATTTTGCGGCACTGGGCCAGGGGCTCATGGTGCTTGGCCGCTACCTGGAATATGTACAGCTCAAACAAGGTGGTTGGCCTCAGCTTCTGTTACCCGCCATCAACCAAGTGCGTTTTGCATTGGGGCAGGCGCCCTTGCCCGAAGGCTGCTTCCTGCAAATCCGTCAGTTGCCGACAGCACCGGTGCTGGTACAGCTGGAAGTCACTCCCGAACAGTTGAATGCCTTGGTGCGTCGTCTGCGCCTTATGTACCAGACCGGATTGATTGCCGTGTTGCGTGATCAGGCCGATGTGCCGCATTACCGCATGATGTTGCGTGCCTGTGAGCGTGCGCAGCAGGTATGTGGCACGCGTCCGCTGGCTCTGCAATGGTGGGCCGCTGTTGCCATGCTCGAGTCTTTGCAGCAGGGCGTGGCGGTGAGCAATGCGCGTAAGGGGCTGTTGGGGCAGTTTGATCGCCAGCTCAAGGCACTCTTGAAAAATGATGGCAATGGCAAGCCCGATCTGCGTCTTCTCGGGGATAGCCTTTATGTGGCGGGTCTTGCCGAGAGCGGCGCCAAGGTGGATGCCGTGCGCCAGGCATTCGGCTTGGATGAAAATTGCCTCACGCAGGCGCAGATGACGGCGGAATACGAACTTATGTGCGGGCCTGGCGGTTCGGTGATCAAGACCGTGGCCGATGTGCTGCGTGATGAGCTGAGTCAGGTTAAAGACACGCTGGACATCATGTCGCGTGGCGCCAAAAACGATGTAGAAAGCTATCAGGCCATGGCCGATGGTTTGAATCGTACGGCACAGACACTGGTGATGCTGGGCTTGCTGGATGCCAGCCAGAGCATGCGCAGCCAGAGTGAGGAAGTGCGCAAGTGGACTGGCGAGCCGGATCAGGCCGATCTGCATGCGCTGGTGGATACGCTGATGGATGTGGAAAACGGAGTGGCGGGTCTCGTCAAGCGTGTAACACCGGGAGCTGATACCAAGATTAATAACAGCCGTGTCTCCATTCACCAGTTGGATGAGGCCCGTGCCTTGTTGGTGGCTGAGTCCCGTTCTGGTCTGTCGTTGGCCAAGCGTGCCGTCAGTTCTTATCTAGAAGCCAATCGCGATCTCATGCACCTCACTAATGTGCCTTCCACGTTGCTGTCAGTAGCGGGTGGTCTGTCCTTCCTCAGTATTGAGCGTGGCGCTGCCGTGCTGCGCGCCTGCGCGCGTTATATCGATGCGCGCATGTTGAATGTTGAGCAGCAGCCCAATATGGCTGATCTTGAAACCTTGGCCGATGCCGTTTCCAGCGTGGATTACTTTCTGGAAAGCTTGGAGTCCAACAAGCCTATCGGTGAAAGCATTCTCGAAATTGCTGAGGAAAGTGTGGCTGAGTTGGGTTTCCCGGTTGAACCGGCCAAGGCGGCCTGATGCACTTCGAACCTGCTTGTGTTGCTCCGGATGATCTCAACGGTGATCGGCTCTGGCTGGTTTTTCAGGGTGTTCGCGTCCTGCTCTGTGACGACAGCCAGGAAAATTTTTTCCCGCAGCTGAAAAGTTTTTCCTGGCTGGGCATGGAAGAAGTGTCTCGTCAGTATCTGGGGCGTTGGGATGGTAAGGGCGTTTTTGCCATTGCTGTGCCCGAGTCTGCCGAAGCTCCTGAAGGCTATCACTTCGAAGACTTGCGTCGCGTTCTGGGGCAGGTTGACGATGCCTTGTTTGGTCTTGCGGGCCGCGCCATACAGATTCTGGAGTGGGACCGCAGTCATCGTTTTTGTGGTCGTTGCGGTACGGTCACTGTGGCGCATCCTCAAGGCGAGCGCGCCAAGGTTTGTCCCTCCTGTAATTTCTCTTCCTATCCCCGTATTAATCCCTGTGTGATCGTGGCTGTGACGCGTGGCGAGGAGATTCTCTTGGCCCGCGCGCAGCGCTTTAATCGCCCCATGTTCAGTACGCTGGCCGGTTTTATAGAGGCGGGTGAAACCGCTGAAGAAACCTTGCTGCGTGAGGTGCAGGAGGAGGTTGGAGTGGTGGTGAGCAATCCCCGTTATTTCGGCAGCCAGTCTTGGCCCTTTCCGGGAAATTTGATGCTGGGCTTCCATGCGGATTATGTCAGCGGCGATATCGTGCTGCAGGAAGACGAGATTGCCGAGGCTGCTTTCTTTCACTACAGCCGCCTGCCAGAAATTCCCCCGCCAGGCAGCATTGCCCACGCGCTTATCATGGATTTCGTGGCGCGTTGCCGGCGCACTTGAATCCGGCCACAGCCATCCCCATCACAGCTTCTGCGTCATGCTGCCAGCCTTGGGCTGGCCGGCGTATGATTGCTTGCCTCGGCCCGAGCTCTGCTCGGGCCGTCATCATCACAAGGGACGTTTCGTGATCGATCTCATTTTGCAATACGGCCTTTTTCTGGCCAAAGCCGTCACTGTCGTTATTGCCGCGCTGATTGTTATCGTGGCTATCTCCAATTTGGGTGGCCGCCGCCGTCAGGGGGGCGAGGGCAGTATTGAAGTCACGCCGCTGAATGATCGTCTGCAAGACTATGGCGATGCCTTGCGTGAAGTCATTTTTGACAAGGCCGAGTTCAAGGCCTGGAGCAAGTCTGAGAAGCAGGCACAGAAAAAAGAAGCCAAGGATAAAAAGGCCGAGGTCAGTGCCAAGCCCCGTGTCTATGTGTTGGGCTTTAATGGCGATATCCGGGCTTCAGCCGTGGAGTCATTGCGTCGTGAAATTACGGCGGTGATGACGCTGGTAGATCCGGCCAAAGACGAAGTGGTGCTTTGCCTGGAAAGCCCGGGCGGGATGGTGCATGGCTATGGCTTGGCGGCCTCGCAGCTGCAGCGTTTGCGCAAGAAAAATATTCCGCTGACCATCTGTGTGGACAAAGTGGCGGCCAGCGGTGGCTATATGATGGCCTGCTTGGGAACTCGTATTCTGGCAGCGCCGTTCGCGGTGGTGGGCTCCATTGGCGTGGTCGCTCAGATGCCGAATTTTCACCGTCTGCTGCAAAAGCATGAGGTGGATTTTGAGGTTCTGACCGCGGGCGAGTACAAGCGCACGCTCACAGTCCTTGGTAAAAATACCGATGCAGGACGTCAGAAGTTTCAGGAAGAGCTGGACGATACACACGAGCTGTTCAAAGAGTTTGTGCAACAGAACCGTACGCAACTGGATATTGCAGCAGTGGCGACCGGCGAGCACTGGTATGGTCAGCGTGCGCTGGATTTGAAACTGGTGGATGAGCTCAAAACCAGTGATGAATATCTGGCGGAGCGTATCGAGGAGGCGGATGTTTTCGCGATTAGCTATACGCCTAAGCGCCGTTTCATGAGCCGTTTTGGTATGGCTGCCGAAGAGTCAGCTGATCGCCTGCTGATGCGTTGGTGGGAGCGTCTGCAGCACCGCCCATTCTGGTGATCGTGCTATCAGCCGCTTATAAAAAAGCCGCCTTCAGGGCGGCTTTTTTATGACACGCTATTTATACGCCACTGCCGGCCAGAGCCAGCTTTACAGCAATGATGACGCCGACAATCATCACGATGAAAAACACGATGCCGGCAACAATGAAGGGCATGGGGCTATTGCTGCTGAAGTCACGCTGGCGGTTAGCTTCTTTCTGCACGCCGAACCAAGAACGGAATACGCTGCCCAGCACGGTCAGGAAGGTGATGTCTCCCTGTTTTTCTTCGCTCTGATTGTCTGTGGCAGGGCTTTGTGATTTCTTGTCGTTAGTCATGTTGTCGTCAGTCATAGCGTTCACCGGTTAACGATTTTCAGTCATTCTGCCCGTTTATGGCGGGCAGTGCTGTGACAAATCCTGATATGCGCCATCACTCCGGCTCATAGCCCAGATTGGGCGAGAGCCAGCGTTCGGCGACACGGCGATCCCAGTCTTTGCGTTTGGCGTAGTCCAGAACCTGATCTTCTTCTAGCTTGCCGACGTTGAAATAGTCGCTGTCCGGGTGCGAGAAATACCAGCCGCTAACCGCCGCCGTGGGGTACATGGCAAAGTGCTCGGTCAGTGTGATGCCGGTATTTTTTGTCGCTTCCAGCAGCGCAAAGAGGGCTGATTTTTCAGTGTGATCAGGGCAGGCGGGATAGCCCGGAGCCGGACGTATACCGACGTATTTTTCCTTGATTAGCGCTTCGTTATCCAGACTTTCATCTTGGGCATAGCCCCAGAACTCGCGACGTACGCGCTCATGCAGGTGCTCGGCAAAGGCTTCGGCAAGGCGATCGGCTAGCGCTTTCACCATGATGGCGTTGTAGTCGTCGCCTTTGGACTGGAATTCCATGGCGAACTCGTCACAGCCATCGCCGGCGGTCACGGCAAAGGCTCCCATATAGTCCCGGGCCTTGCTGCTGGCGGGTGCGATGAAGTCAGCCAGCGAATAATTCGGTTTACCGCTGACCTTGTCGCTTTGCTGGCGCAGGTGGTGCAGGGTGGCCATTACTTCCGTGCGCGACTCATCCTTGAAAATGGCGGTGTCATCAGCGCCGGTGCGCGCCGCCGGCCACAGGCCGATAACGGCATGGGCCTTCACTTTTTTCTCGTCAATCATGCGGTTCAGGATGTCCTGAGCTTCCGAGAAAAGAGTGCGTGCGGCGTCGCCTACTACGTCATCTTGAAGGATGGCGGGATATTTTCCTGCCAAGGACCAAGAGATGAAGAACGGTGTCCAGTCGATATAGGGAACCAGCTTTTCCAGCGGATAGTCTTCCAGCACGGTAATGCCGGGTTTTACCGGAACCGGTGGCGTGTAATTGTCCCAGTCGTACTGAAATCCTTGGGCAATCGCTTGCTCATAGGGCAGGCGCTCGGCCTTGGGTTTGCGATTGGCATGACGCACACGCACTTCTTCATATTCAGCTTTGCGCTGTGCCACGAAGCCCGCTTTCAGATCCTTGCTGAGCAAGGAGGTGGCCACACCAACGGCGCGCGAGGCATCGGCCACATAAATCACGGCATCGTTCTTGTACTGAGGCTCAATCTTGACGGCGGTATGTGCTTTGGAGGTAGTGGCGCCGCCGATCAGCAAGGGCACATGAAAATCTTGGCGCTGCATTTCACGCGCTACATGCACCATTTCATCCAGCGAAGGCGTAATCAGGCCAGAGAGGCCGATGATGTCGACTTTCTCGGTGCGTGCCGTTTCGAGAATGCGATCGGCCGATACCATTACGCCGAGATCGACGATGTCGTAGCCGTTACAGCCCAGTACCACGCCGACGATATTCTTGCCGATGTCATGCACATCGCCTTTCACCGTGGCGAGCAGAATTTTCCCCTTGGCCTCAATAACGCCGTTTTTCTCGGCTTCGATAAAGGGCAGGAGATAGGCTACGGCCTGCTTCATGACGCGAGCCGATTTCACTACCTGCGGCAGGAACATCTTGCCGCTGCCGAAAAGATCGCCCACGACATTCATGCCCGCCATCAGCGAGCCTTCAATGACATGGATGGGGCGCTCGGCGAGCTGGCGTGCCGCCTCGGTATCTTCTTCAATAAAGGCCGTTATGCCTTTGACGAGGGCGTGCTCCAGGCGTTTATCAACGGGTAGGCTGCGCCACTCCAGCGTTTCTTCTTCTTTCTTGCTGCCATCGCCTTTGTATTTTTCGGCGATTTCCAGCAAGCGCTCGGTGCCATCAGCACGACGATTGAGGATGACATCTTCAACGCGCTCTTTCAGTTCGGCGGGTAAGTCGTCATAAATCGCTAGCTGGCCGGCGTTGACGATGCCCATGGAGAGGCCGTTCTGGATGGCGTAGTAAAGGAAGGCCGAGTGGATGGCCTCGCGCATCGGCTCGTTGCCGCGGAAAGAAAAGGAGACGTTGGAAACGCCGCCTGAGCTTAAGGCATGAGGCAGATGATCGCGGATATAGGCGCAAGCATTGATGAAATCGACGGCGTAGTTATTGTGCTCTTCAATGCCCGTAGCGACAGCAAAGATATTGGCATCGAAGATGATGTCTTCAGCTGGAAAGCCGACTTTGTCCACGAGCACGTCATAGGAGCGTTTGCAGATTTCACGTTTGCGCTGCTCGGTATCAGCCTGGCCGCTCTCGTCGAAGGCCATGACCACGATGGCTGCGCCGTAGCGCATGCAGAGCTTTGCCTTGGCAATGAATTCCTCTTCGCCTTCTTTCAGCGAAATGGAATTGACGATGGGCTTGCCTTGGGACCATTTCAGACCAGCTTCGATGATGTCCCACTTGGAGGAGTCGATCATCAGCGGCACACGGGAAATATCCGGCTCGGAGGCGATGAGCTTGAGGAAGATCTCCATGGCCGCCTTGGAGTCCAGCATGCCCTCGTCCATATTGATGTCGATGACTTGCGCGCCGCTTTCTACCTGCTGGCGTGCAACATCCAGTGCTTCGGTGAAGTTTTCTTCCTTGATGAGGCGGCGGAATTTCGCGGAGCCGGTAACATTGGTGCGCTCGCCGACATTCACGAACAGGGATTCGCGCGTGATGTTGAAGGGCTCAAGCCCGGAAAGGCGGCAGGCGGGCTCTATGACAGGCAATTCACGGCGCGGATACTGCGCGACGATTTCGGCAACGGCCTTGATGTGTTCTGGCGTACTGCCGCAGCAGCCACCGACAATATTCACAAAGCCGGAGGCGGCGAATTCGCCGACGATTTCCGCCATCTCGGCCGGTGTTTCGTCGTACTCGCCAAAAGCATTGGGTAGGCCCGCATTGGGATGCGCGCTGACAAAGGTATCGGCCTTGCGCGAGAGCTCTTCAATATATTGACGCAGCTCTTTGGCACCTAACGCGCAGTTGAAACCGATGCTGATGGGCTTGGCATGGCGCACGGAATTCCAGAAGGCTTCCGTGGTCTGGCCAGAAAGCGTACGTCCGGAGGCATCGGTAATCGTGCCTGAAATCATGATGGGCAGTTCTACGCCACTTTTCAGGAAATATTCCTGCACGGCAAAAATCGCCGCCTTGGCATTCAGCGTATCGAAAATAGTTTCGATAAGAATGATGTCGGAGCCGCCCTCAACCAGAGCCGCTGCTGCCTCGTAATAATTTTCGACCAGCTCGTCGAAGGTGACATTACGAAACGCCGGGTTGTTCACATCCGGTGAGATGGAGCAGGTGCGCGAGGTAGGGCCCAGCACGCCGGCCACAAAGCGCGGGCGATCCGGGTTTTTCGCCGTCCACGCATCAGCTACTTCACGGGCAATGCGGGCGCACTCGAAGTTCAGCTCGGGCACCAGATCTTCCATACCGTAATCGGCCTGGGAGACGCGGGTGGAGTTGAAGGAGTTGGTTTCCAGAATGTCGGCGCCGGCGGCGCAATAGGCATCATGGATGTCCCGTATGACCTCGGGCTTACTCAGCACCAACAGGTCGTTATTGCCCTTTACATCGCGATGCCAGTCAGCAAAGCGGCCGCCGCGGTAATCGGCTTCCTCCAGCTTGTAGCGCTGGATCATGGTGCCCATGGCGCCATCGATAATGAGGATGCGGCGCTGGAGCTGGCTTTTGAGGCTGGCAGTGCGTTGGGCGTGATTGGTCATGAAGAATGGGCATATCAGGCGTTAAAAAGAGGGCGGCATTCTATCAACTGTTTGGGTACAATGCCCGGCAAAGACCCAGTAATTTGCTAGGGATTAACATGAGCAATAGCAGTAACCTCAAAATCACCGTGACGGAGGCCGCCCAAGGCTATCTCCGCGACCTGCTTTCCAAGCAGGACTCGGACGGCATAGGCGTGCGCATCTTTGTGGAAAGCCCGGGTACGCCCAAGGCCGAGTGCTGCATGGCCTATTGCACCAAGGGTGAAGAGCAGGCCGATGATGTCCGTATAGAGTACGAAGGCTTTTCCGCTTTTATCGAAGGCAAGAGCGTTTCCTATCTGGAAGATGCGGTCATCGATTACAACAAGGACCGTTTTGGTGGCCAGCTGACCTTCAAGGCCCCCAAGTCCAAGGTGCCTAATCTGGGTGCGGATGCCAGTATTGAAGAGCGTATCAACTACGTGCTTTTCAATGAGATCAATCCGGGACTGGCCGCGCACAACGGGAGCGTCAGTCTGCTGGAGCTTTTTGATGACGAAGAGAACGGTTTGACAGCCGTGCTCAAATTCGGCGGCGGCTGTCAGGGTTGCTCGGCCGTGGACATGACGCTGAAGCAGGGCGTGGAAACCACGCTCAAGGCGCAGATTCCCGAGCTGCAGCGCGTGACGGATTCGACCGACCATACGGTACGCGACAACGCCTATTACAAATGACCGCGGCCGTGGTCATTCCCGCGAAGGCGGGAATCTCCCGGTGATACACAGAAATAAAAAAGCCCGCATCAGCGGGCTTTTTTATGGGCGGTCATTTCAGATGCTGCGTTTGCGCGCGGGCAGCACATCCTTGAGCTTGTCGCGCATCTGGTGCACGGCTTTTTCAGTGGTTTCCCAATCTATGCAGCCATCGGTTACGGACTGGCCGTATACCAGCTGAGACAAATCCTTGGGGATGTCCTGACGGCCGAACTTGATATGCGATTCAACCATCATGCCCACGATGGAAGTGTTGCCTTCCAGAATCTGGTTGCTGACATTGTCCATCACCAGCGGCTGCAGGCCCGGGTCCTTGTTGGAGTTGGCATGTGAGGCATCGATCATGATGTTGTGCGAGACCTTGGCCTTTTCCAGCTCACGCTCGGCCAGCGCCACGGAAACAGAGTCGTAGTTGGGCTTGCCGTCACCACCACGCAGTACGACATGGCCGTATTTATTGCCCGTGGTATTGATGATGGCGACTTTGCCTTCGCCACTGATGCCGAGAAAGCTGTGCGGATTGGCCATGGAAAGCAGGGCGTTGGTGGCTACCTTGAGGCCGCCGTCCGTGCCGTTCTTGAAGCCTACCGGCGAAGAGAGGCCGGAAGACATTTCGCGATGGGTTTGCGATTCCGTGGTGCGTGCGCCAATCGCCGACCAGGCAATGAGGTCGTGCATGTATTGGGGCGAGTTCGGGTCCAGTGCTTCGGTGGCGCAGGGCAGGCCCATTTCGTTCAAATCCAGCAGCAGCTTGCGGCCGATATGCAGGCCGTCCTGGATATTGAAGCTGTCATTCATGTAAGGGTCGTTAATCAGACCCTTCCAGCCCACCGTGGTGCGGGGCTTTTCAAAATAGACGCGCATCACGAGATAAAGCGTGTCGGCGACATCGGCGGCCAGCTTCTTCAGGCGCTCGGCGTAGTCTTTGGCAGCCTTTATGTCATGGATAGAGCAGGGCCCTATGACCAGGAAAATACGGTGGTCACGGCCATCCAGAATATTGCGAATAGTCTCGCGGCCGGTCAGCACAGACTGACGGGCTGCCTCGGACAGAGGGAGCTCACGCTTAAGCTCGGCCGGGGTGATGAGGACCTCGGTCGAACGTACATTGACGTCTTCAATACGGGTTTCAGCCATTACAAACACCAGGAGCAGATACGCGAAAGTGGTCGATTCTATTGAAAAAGCCCCGCTATTTCACGGGGCTTTTACATGTGCCTTCCATTGGTCTTGCCAATGGAGGATGGGGGCGATTGAAACTCTTCCAAGGGCCGGCTCAGAAGAAGATGAACTTGATGCTGAGCAGGGCCAAGGTGGTTCCCAGAATGGGGCGAATCACGTCTTCGCGCAGGCGCGATGAAAGCAGGGTGCCGAGTACGATGGAGGGTAGGGAGCCTATCAGTAGCCAGCCTAACAACTGCAGGTTCACATTGCCCATCTGCATATGGCCTAGGCCTGCAACCAGGGTCAGCAATACGGCATGGGTCACGTCTGTGCCTATGATCTGTATGGTGGAAAGCCGGGGGTAGAGGCTAAGCAGAACGACTACCCCAAAGGCCCCGGCACCAACAGAAGAAAGGGTGACCAGTATGCCGAGGGCCAGCCCCATCAGCACCGTGAAGGTAGTGGTGTGGCGATCTATTAACTGGCGCAGATGACTTTGCAGCGGGCTGGCATCGTGCAGCTTTTGCAGTTGCTTGCGGAAGATCAGTGAGGCCGCGGTCAGCAGGAGCATGAAGCCCAAGGCCACCGTCAATACATGCTTGTATTCATTGGCATTGCCAAAAAAGGTTTTCAGCGCCCAGAGGGTGGCGAGGGCGGCGGGAATGCTGCCGGCGGACAGCCAGAGCACAATGGGCCAGTTGATATTGCGCTTGAGGGAATGCACCACAGCGCCACCGGATTTGGTGACAGAGGCATAGAGCAGATCAGTGCCGATAGCGATATGAAGAGGTATGCCCATCATGGTGAGCAGAGGAGTCATCAGCGACCCGCCTCCCACGCCTGTGACCCCGACACAGAAGCCAACCACGGCCCCTGCCAGAATGAAATGCCAAGCCTCAAACACCCCTTTATCCTCCGCTGCTTACCATTTACTGCCTGCTGCTTGCATCTGCGTGCTTGGCAAGCTGAAAGGCGGTGGACTATGCTCTAAAACGCTATTTTCCGAAAGGCTTATAGCCAAATAGTCGGCCATCACGAGGTGGCCATGCCGTTCAGGGCTTTCCGGTTCGGCAATGATGGGCAAAAGGCGGGAGGGCAACATGAAATTGCAGCAGTTGCGTTATATCTGGGAGGTTGCCCATCATGACCTCAATGTCTCCTTAACGGCCCAGAGTCTCTATACATCCCAGCCCGGCATCAGCAAGCAGATACGTTTGCTGGAGGATGAGTTGGGCGTGGAAATTTTTTCTCGCAGTGGCAAGCACCTGACCCGTGTTACGCCGGCGGGGCAGGCCATTCTCGCTATTGCCGGAGAGATACTGCGCAAGACCGAGAGCATTCGGCAGGTGGCGCTGGAATACACCGACCAGAAGCGTGGCCATCTTTCTATTGCCACCACGCACACACAGGCCCGTTACCGTCTGCCGGCCGTCATCGAGCGTTTTACCAAACAATATCCGGATGTGGCTCTGCATATGCATCAGGGTACGCCCCAGCAGATTGCCGAGATGGCCTCCGATGGCAGCGTGGATTTTGCTATCGCGACCGAGGGCATGGAGCATTTTTCCGATCTCATCATGCTGCCTTGCTATCACTGGAACCGTTCAGTGATCGTGCCGAAAAATCATCCTTTGGCTATACGCAGCAAGATTACGCTGGAAGATGTGGCCCAGTTCCCGCTGGTGACCTATGTGTTCGGCTTTACCGGTCGTTCCAAGCTGGATGATGCTTTCAAGGCGCGTGGTCTGACTCCCCGGGTAGTGTTTACGGCGACAGATGCCGATGTCATCAAGACCTATGTGCGCTTGGGGATAGGCATAGGCATTATTGCCCATATGGCTTTTGAGCCCGAGATAGACAAAGAGCTGGTGGCCATTGATGCCAGCCATCTTTTCGAGTCCAGCACCACGCAGATCGGCTTTCGTAAAGGTACTTTCATGCGCGGCTTTATGTATGACTTTGTGAAAGCCTTTGCTCCTCATCTGACGCGTGAACGTATTGACGAAGCCGTGCAGGCTCATACGCATGGCGAGTTGGCGAAGGTTTTCGAGGGCGTCGAGCTTCCGTCCCTCTGAGCCCAGGCGTTACCATGGCGGCTCCGCCCGGACATGCTCCGGAGCACCCTTCACCGTTGTTGCCCGCGAGTCTGTCATGTCTCTTGATCTCTATTCCGGAAAAGTCCCTGCACAACTGGCTGAGCTGAACGCCAGGCTAGTCGGCCGACCAGCCGGCGAAATCCTTGAGACGGCTTTTGCCTTGGCGCCGGATCAGGCCATAGTCACCAGCAATTTTCGTCCCTACGAGGCCGTCATCCTGCATATGGCCCTGCAGCTCAAGGCTGATATGCCGGTGTTGTGGGTGGATCACGGTACTAATCTGCCCGAGACCTATCGCTTTGCCGAAGCCTGCCGTAAGCAGCTGGGTTTGAATCTTCAGGCTTATCTGCCTCGTATGAGTTCCGCGCATTGGCTGGCCATCAATGGCGAATCCATTCCTATGCCGGATGAAGTGGAGAGGGTCGAATCGTTCAGCCAGATTATGAAGCTGGAGCCTTTTGAGCGAGGTATGCGCGAGCTTGCTCCCAAAGTCTGGATCACGGCGCTTCGTCGTGAGCAGAGTGCGCAGCGTGGAGCGTCTCTGGCGCCGCTGATGTGGGATGAGAAGTTCGGCTGTATCAAGGTCAATCCTTTGCTCGACTGGACCTCTGAAATGCTGGCGAGCTATGTGCAAGAGCACAGCCTGCCCAATGAGCGCGCTTACTATGATCCGGCCAAGGGTGGCGAGGCCCACGAATGCGGTCTTCATGCGCCCCTGACCACTCTTTAATTCGTAAGCCCAAGGGTGCTCAGCCTACATTGCACCTGCGGGATCAAATCGCTAGAGTGCCGCCTTCTTTTTACTGTCCGGCCTTGTTTGGGAGTGCTTTATGGAGATTGTCTGTCTTGATCTGGAAGGGGTTCTGGTTCCGGAGATATGGATCAACTTCGCCAAGCGCACCGGCATCAAGGAACTGGAAGCCACCACGCGCGACATTCCTGATTACGATGTTCTGATGCGTCAGCGTCTGCGCATTCTGGATGAGCACAAGTTGGGTCTTAATGATATCCAGGCCGTGATTGCTGATATGGGGCCCTTGCCTGGAGCCAAGGAATTTGTTGAGTGGGTACGTGAACATTTTCAGCTCATCATTCTTTCCGACACTTTCTATGAGTTCGCGCATCCCCTGATGCGTCAGTTGGGCTGGCCCACCATCATGTGCCACAAACTTGAAACTGATGAGCAGGGTCGCATTACCAATTATGTTTTGCGTCAGCCGGATCAGAAGCGTGAAGCGGTAAAGGCTTTGCATGGGCTCAAGTATCGTGTGATTGCAGCAGGTGACTCTTATAACGACACCAATATGCTGGGCGAGGCGGAAAGGGGCATTCTTTTTGATGCGCCGGCAAATGTGATTCGCGAGTTCCCGCAGTTTCCGGTTACGCACAACTATGAAGAGCTTAAGGCAGAAATTCGCAAGGGCTCCTTGCGCAAGATTCCTTGATCTGGCCTGCGTTGAAATAAAAAAGCCCGCTAAATGCGGGCTTTTTTATTTGCTCTGGGCGGTGGTCTCATTGCCCATTTGTTCGAGTGCTCGCATCAGGGCGCCCATTTTGTCAAAGCACTCTTGGTATTCCGATTCGCAATCCGAGTCGGCAACAATGCCGCCGCCGGCCCAAGCGTAAATTTCATTGCCGACGCGCAGTAGGGTGCGTATGGCAATATTGAACTCGCCATCTCCATTGCTGTTGATGAAGCCTATGCTGCCGCAATATACGGAGCGTGGAGTTGGCTCCAGCTCAGCAATGATTTCCATGGCTCTTTTCTTCGGTGCACCGGTTATGGAGCCGCCGGGAAAGCAGTCTCGTAACAGATCTATGATGCTTGAGCCCTCTTTTAGCTCGGCCTGGATGGTACTGACCATGTGATGCACCTGTGGCAGGCTTTCAATCTCGAATAGCTTTTCCACACGCACCGAGCCGGTTTTGGCATGTTGTCCAATGTCATGTCGTAGTAGATCCACAATCATCAGGTTTTCGGCGCGGTTCTTGGTGCTGGAGCGCAAGGCATCCGCCTGCCTGATATCTGCTTGTGGGTTGGGGAGGCGAGGGGCCGTGCCTTTGATGGGGCGGGTCGTGATTTTGCGGTTCTTTACCGTCATGAATAGTTCAGGCGACAGACTGAGCACATCCCCCTCTGGCAGTGATAGCCATGCTGCATAGGCAGGGTCAGTGATTGCCAAAAGGCGCTGCATGGCGCTGGCGCTGCTGCCTTCGCACATCGCTTTGAATGCTTGTGCATAGTTCACTTGGTAACAGTCGCCGCTTGCTATGTAGTTTTTTATTCTTTTGAAATCAAAGGAGTATCGGTCTTTTGATGTAAGAGGCTCGAAAGGCTTCAACAGCCTGAAGCTGACATCCTGCTCCTCTGACAGGCGCTTAGCCTCGGCCAGCAGAAGTGGCCATTCCTTCGGCGTAGGTAAGGCGCTTTTCAGTATGATTTCCTCTGCCGCTCGTCGGTGATGATCGATATGGACGAAATGAGGGTAGGCGCCAAAAAAGGCCGAAGGAAAGTCATTTGAAGTCCTTTTTCGCGACCGCATGGTTTCGTAGCTCGCGAAACCGGCAATGCCGCCTTGAAAGTACAGATCCGGAGGGCCGGCCTCAATGGCGGCCCGCTCAAGCAATTGTTCTGCCTGGTTCCATGCCTCGCTCTTATATAAAGAATAAGGTTCGATATCCTTTCTATCTACCTGATGAGAAAGGCTAATTATGTCAGTCGGATAGGCGCAGAAGGTCTCGGCGCCAGAGCGGCCATGCCGCATCCAGACGGCTCTGCTAGACGAGGGCGCAAGTTTCCTGAGCAGATGCCCCAAGTGGGGGTGGTAGGGGGTGGGGCGACGTATCAACGGTAGTTCCTGCAAAAGTGGCGGCGCATCAGAAGTGTGAAGTCTATTGCCTTTCGTCTGCGAGTGAAGAGCTGGCCGGCAGTCAAGGGGCTTGTGTTGCGGATTCTACGCATGCTAGTTTTCCGCTGCGCAATAACAATTGCTCAACAAAGAGCAAGAAAATCATAATAAACCTGAGGAGAAACACCCATGAAAGGGTTGAAGAAACTCGTTCTGGCATCCGCCATCGCCGCCGCATCCTCCAGCTCTTTCGCCATGCAGGCCATGGATGATGAGAGCATGTCCGCCGCTACCGGTCAGGATGGTCTGACTATCACCATCAACAGCGTTGCCCTGAACAATCTCGATATCAAATACATTGATCGTGATGGTGTCGCTGGCGATGCAACATACAACAATCCGGGTGCCATCCATATCGTAGGCGCTGGTGGCCCGGGCGATGGCCTGTCCATCAGCAGCACAGGCACGACGATTGACATCGATGCTGGCGGCAATGCTGGTACTGGTGCAGGTACCGGTGGTCAGCTCCGTATCAATGTCGCCATGGGCGCAACCACAGTGAATCTGCAGAATGTCACCATTTCTGTAGCTGATGCTGCTGCTACAGGCTCTACGATTGGCGCAGATGTTGCCATTCTTGAGTTCGGCACTGGCGCAGCGCTGAATATTGCTGCTGGTGGTACAGCCGCTATTCGTTTGGGTGATCGTACTGGCTATGTTGCTGCAACTGCAGGTACACCGGACGGCGATCTCCTTACCGATGCTGACGGTGACGGTGACTTCTCTAACGATGCTGCCGATGGTTATGTCGCTGCCACCGCAGCATCTGGCAATCATCTTATCGAAGTGGCCTCCTCGCTTCCTAGCCTGACACTGACAGCGCTTTCCATTGTGGATGCCGTTGAGGGTGGTCGTATTGGTGTGGGTAGCTTGGCTCTTGGCTCTGTTAACTCTAATGTTGGTGTTGATGTGGTTGCTGGTGGTCTGCGTATCGATACCACAGGCACAACGATCGGCTCCATTGCATTGGAAAATGTTCAGCTTGGAACGGTGGACTTCTCTAACCGTAACAGCGCAATCGGTGATGTCTACATCACTGGCGCAGGCGGCGGTAGCATCGCTCTGAATAACGTCATCACGGTTACTGGCCACTGATGGTTGTTGTTTGAAAAAAGCCCCGCATTTGCGGGGCTTTTTTTTGAAAAAACGCAGCTTGCTGTTCGCCTGTCGGGATGTGCCTTTCGTCGGTGGAGTGGCTGGGCGTTGAGTGCAGGGTCTTGTCTTCCCGATTCACTCTGTTATCTTTCGTAACTGTTGAATAATAAGAACTTGGTGCAAAGCACCTGGAGAATAAAAATGAAGTTTGCCAAGCTGCTGCTCGTTTCCGCTATTTCCCTGTCCTCCAGTGCATTCGCTATGGAGTCTCTGGATGATACTTCTCTGTCCGCCGCTACGGGCCAGGACGGTCTGGATATCTCGCTGGCTACCAAGCTGGGCTTTGATCTGTATATCCATGATACCGACGGCTTCACGGGCGCTACGGCTTACACTGATTCGGGCGCGATTGTGATGCGCGGTGTTGCCGTCGATAACGGCGCTGGCGCCAATGCTGGTATTGCCATCAAAATCGATGCCGGTGCTACTGGTGCGGCTACTAATGACGCGATCCTGAATGTTGGTGTGTCCACCACCACCACCACACGTATCAATCTTGGCACGCTGCGGGTTGCCAATAGCGCGCGCCCAAATGCCAGCACCAGCGGAACGGGAGCTTGGGGTCTTACAGCAAGCACCGAAACTGGTGTGCTGATGAATCTTGGTTCTCTGAGCTTTGCGGCAACTACGGATGTCTTGAAAATTCAGATGGGTCATGAAGAAACTGGTGGTGCATGGATTCGTGCCAAGACGGCCTTCACTGGTGGTCTTTCCATTACAGGTTTCTCCTTGAATGATGCTGGTGGTGCTACCACGGGCGGTGGTATTGGTGGTGATCTGTCCATTTTCGATACGGGCAGCACGACCACTCTTAATGCCGATCTCAAGATTGATGCCGACACAACTGGTCTCAAGGTCAATATCGCGCAGCTCGGTACGGCTGCTGGTGGCATGGACGTACGTCTGGCTAGCCTAAAGCTGGGTAATATTGCCGGCGCAACACGCGTAGGCGACGTTGAAGTTATCGGCCTTAACCTCAACAATACGGTTATCACCATCGCTGGTCACTGATCCGGTTGGTTGACTTAAAAAAAGCCTCCTTCGGGAGGCTTTTTTTTACCCTCAGCGAAGCCGGTTGATGGTGCTCGGGCCTGTTGTATTTGCGAAAAAACAGGTGATTCCTGTTTGGAATCAGTGTATGTTTCTGGACCTGTAGTGCCCGAAAATAACTACAACCACAACTCGGCCACATAAAAAAAAGACAGCCATGTTTACCGTATTCTTCGGGGCAGCCCTGATTTACTTTTTTGCAGATGAATCCTTCGAGACTGTGCCTGAGCAGCCCTCGACGGTTTACTATTCCTATGCTTTGGATAGCAGACAAAACTCTCGTTCGCTCATAATGGAGCGTCCCGTCACAGTCAGGCCGCAGGTTGAGCAAAAATACAAAAATATTGTTCACCAGGCTTACGACTACAGCTGCGGGTCCGCAGCACTGACCACGGTTTTGAATGGATACTTGGGGCGCCAGTTTCAAGAGCGCCAAATCATGGATGGTTTGCTCAAGTATGGTGAGACCGACAAGATTGTGCAGCGCAGAGGCTTCTCATTGCTTGATATGAAGCGCTTGGTGACAGCTTTGGGGCATCCGAGTGGGGGCTATAAAGGGACTTTTGAAGATCTGAAAAAGCTTGACCATCCCGCTATCGTTCCCATTCATTACGCCGGCTTCAAACATTTTGTGGTCGTCAAGAAATATCAGGCTGGGCGAGTGTTTGTTGCTGACCCCGCGCTTGGCAACATCAGTTTTCCGGAAGAGCGCTTCAAGTCTGTCTGGGATAACAATGTCATGTTCATTGTATTTCCCAACGGCTTTAAGCCCCACTCTCAACTTGAGCTCACTGAAAACGACTTGCGTTATGTAGATGACCAGACTGTCGATTTGGCTGCTTTTGTTGAAGTTGTTCCTGAAATCAAATCGCAAGAAGAGCTGGCTGACCGAGCGTCAACACTTCAGCGAGTGTTTGATAAAGATCCGAATAGCAGTACCTATAACCAGCCCATCAATGTTCCGTTGCGCACTTACTATAGGCGCAAGTAGGTTTCTATCGCTGCGAAGATAGCGAAGTTGATTTTTGGGGCGCTGTGAAAAAACAACAGGAAGCAAGAAAAATGAGAAAGCAGGGGTTTGCATTTGGCATGCTGCTGGCGTTGCCGCTTTTTGCCCATCCGGCTTTGGCTGATGATGCCGTGTCAGATGCGACTCAGCCGGCAGCGCCGGCCACTGATTCTGGCGCTGCGCGAGATGCCTTGACGCAAAAAGCTGGTGATGCCTCCACCGAAAAAAATCTCGAGCAAGTTTTCCAAGCTAGTGAAAAGACCTACTCCTTGCTGAAAGCCGGAAAAGTAGGCCTGCTTTTTGATGTTGATTACAGCTATTACCGTGATAGTCGTATCGATATCGCAATTTCTGATTCGTCCTCGCAGCTCACTCGCTTTCGTATTGAGGAAGATGCTCAGAATACTTTTACCAATAGTCTCGAGCTCTCGTATGGTGTTTGGGACAACCTGACATTTACGACCAGTCTGCCTCTCATTGCCAAGTTCGACACCCAAAATGACCTCAATACATATGGTCTTGGTGATATCTCGTTTGGTGTACGCTGGCAGCCGATTCCTCTCAAGCGCGGACTGCCGACAACAACACTGTTTGCCAGCCTTTCCACGGCGACTGGCGATAGCCCTTACGATGTGAATGTCAGTCAGGATCTCTCAACGGGTAAGGGGTATTACAGCCTTTCCGCAGGAGCTAGCGTAAGTAAAGTGACAGATCCTATTGTGCTTTTTGCATCCGCAAGCTTCAGCACTAACTCAAGAATAAGCGATTTGAATCAGGCGCGTGGTTCGAGAGTTTTGACGACTGTAGAGCCCGGCGACTCCTTGGGTTTCTCCATGGGCTTTGCATATGCGCTTAACTACGATGTGTCCATGACCGCGTCCTATCAGCAAAGCTACTCATTCTCGTCAACGTATGAGTTTTCTAATGCGGATTTAGTAAATACGGCTCCTCAGGTTAGTGGTTCTCTGAACTTCTCCTTGGGATTAAGAACGAATGCGGATCGTATTGTAAATCTTAGCTTGGGCTACGGCCTTACCGAAGACACCCCAGACATTACACTGGGATTCTCCATGCCGATTGATTTTCTTGGCTCTTCTGGCGAATAACGCGCGGATAACCTGATACAGGCCATGAAAAGAATAAAAAATATTATCCGGCACATAGGGCCCAAGGCTTTTATTGCGCTGTCATTGTTTGTGATGGGGGCTTCTGCGCATGCGCAGCTTGCTACTAACCTTGCAATTGATTTGCGTGCGATGTCACTGGGCAATGCTGTAACAGCAGACCCTCCTGGGGTTAGTGCTGTGCATTACAATCCTGCCGGCCTGGCCAAGCTTGAGGGTCGCCATGCTGACTTTCAGTTGATTGCCGCCAATTTCGGTATTCAAACAACGTTTACGGCCCCTCCTGGTTATGGGGTATTCGGATACTCGGATGATCCGGTTGTTTGTACTGATCGTGCCAAGAATGGTGAAGACAAGTGCTCCAACTTTAAGGTGGGTCATAGCGAAGTAGAGGGCGTATCCCTTTATATTCCTATCATGAATGAAATGGTGGATTTGCCGGCCGGCGTTCCTGTTGCAGCTCCGCTGTTTGGCTTTTCAATCAAGCCTGCTGGCTCCAAATTCACGTTTGCCAATGCCATGTATGCGCCTATGGTTGCCGGTTTTTACCGCGCAGATGGAGACGCTGGCAACTTTCTTGGTCAACGCGTTGCCATGGAGCGCATCACGTTGCTGTCGCCATCGGTTGCCTATCAACTAACAGACGAGCTCTCAGTTGGTGCCTCCATCGGCTTGTCGTATCAGGCCATTGCACTGGAAACAGACTTCCGCTCGCCTAATGAGTTGCTTGGAATTTTGCGACTGATTGATGAAGAGATTTGCCCTCCATTCAAAGGGCAGTCCAATGTGGTTGTCGATTTGTTCCTGTTTGGCTTCTGTAATGCTGAGAATGGAATTGGTCCGTTCGATAATTTGGCAAAGCTCAATGTCTCCATGCAGCAAAGCCTCTCCCCAACTTACAATCTTGGCTTTCTATGGGAGCCTAGCGAAGACTTTGCATGGGGCATGGTTTATCAGAGCCAGAGCCGCATGCATCTTCACGGGAAATATTCTGTTGAATATAGCCAGGGTGTGCAGGATCTGTTCAATGCCGTAGGTGGCTCGCCTACGGGCCAAATTCTCTTGGCCATTCTCGGTATGCCCTCCTATGTGCCGCCTACCGAAACAGGTCTGATTTCTATGGACCTGACATATCCAGCGCATTTCCAAACAGGCATAAAATACAAAATTCTTCCTGATCTTCAGGTGAATTTTGATATCGGCTGGACAGATTATGCCAAGTGGTCTGCCTTTAATTTGCAGTTTGATCGCACGGCTAGTGTTCTTCAGCTTGCACGCTTACTGGCGCCGGGTACCACGGCTACTTCCTTGTCCATGCCCTTAGGGTATCAGAGCCCTTGGAGCTGGGGCATCGGCATGGAATATTCTTGGAATGAGCGTCTGAAATTCCGTTTGGGTTTCGAGCCCAGAAATTCGGCTATTCCTGATGACAAGCGCTCTTCGCTTGTACCTATAAACCAAGCGCAAATGTATGGCATGGGTATGGGCTATCAGTTTGATAAGGATACGGATATTGATCTGACGATAATGTACTTGTACTCAAAAGACGGCATCCCCGCGGATACAAGTTGTAATGTGAACTGTACCGGTCTCGACAATATTGTGTACAACCCCTATGCCGGTCTGGATGTACAAACAAAGGCAACGATCACGATGATGGGCATTGCCTATCGCACCAAGTGGTAGTCGCCTCGCTATGAAAGCTCGCGGTGCTTTGCTGGCAATGCTTTTCTTGATGTCAGCCGCTGATGCTGAGGAGCGCTTTTATCAAGTGATTGATGCTTCGGGGCGCGTGCAAACCCTGCGCGAACCTGCGGCGCTTGCTGCGCCAGTAAATAAAGCACCACCTTCGCCAGAGATAAAGAAGCCTTCCGAAACTGCTGCCAAGAAGTCTTCTCAAAAAGAGGCCGATAAGAGCAAGACGTTAAAGGTAGACGATGTTGCGCCGTATGCGGCCTATGATGGCGACGAGTATCTGGATAGTGAGGTCATGGATGATTCACATGGCATGACAAAAGGACAGTCGAAAAAGAAGTTCTATCTGGTTAATGATGGTGTAGGGCAGCGTGTTGAGAGTATGGATGGTGACGCTGTTGAAGCGCAAAGTTCGGCAGCCTCGCTCAGCATGATGGGGGCTGCGGAGTACGTTGGGCTACGAGATAGCTATACACAATTGTCTGCCGAGAATGTTTCTGACATAAAGTCAGGCTGCTTGTCAGAGAAGCAACTTGGTGATGCAGTGACTTTGGTGGCTGATGAGCGTGCCGATGTCGTGTTTGACAAGCAGCTCACAAATTATGTGAAGGCAGGGCAGTTGGTTGAGATTTATCGTATTGGTGCAGGTGGCGTGAGAACGGTTTCCTTTCGTTCTTATGCAAAAACAGATATTGATCAGTCTTTTATTGTTCCTGTTGTTGCTTTTGCCGATGCGAGCGGCTGTGTTAAGAGGGTGGCGGATGGGTATTTCCAGCGGTATTACCCGGCGACCAGCACAAAACATGCGATGATCGAGGCAAGTCTCGTTCTGCATTCTGATGATGTGTATGTGCTATTGGTTATGCCTGGTACAAGTGATAAGCGGCTTGCTTTCAGGCCGGAATATCGAGTTTCTTCTGTGGGACGAGTAAGTATAAAGTGGCGGCCATAATGAAAAATGATAATAAGCACTCCATTGGGCTTCACTTGCTGATTTTATTTATCGGTTCGGCTCTTCTTGGGGGATGTGGCGAAAGCACAAACCTTGCTGATCCCAATGAGATTGTATCGACATCTGAGTGCAGTGATCTCGAGAGTGCGAATGATACACTTACCTGTGTGCCGGGTTATTTTGTCAATGATGCAGTGGCTAACCTTAATTATTCTTGCGGCAAGGTAAATGCGGTAACTGACGTTGCTGGAAAGTTTACTTGTCCTGCCGGAAGCATGGTTGAGTTCTCGCTGTTAAATCCAGATGATACGTCCGATACTGCAAAGAAAATTGTGCTTGGTGAGTTGCTTGTAAAATCTTTGCCAAAGAAATATTCAAGCAATACGGCGCTGTATATAACTCCTAAAGATTTTGGTGATACGTACGCCAATAATATTGTCCGGCTCTTGCAGACTTTACGGCAGGATGACGGCGTATCCGATGAGATGCCGACCCGTAAAGTGACACTACTTGATGAAGATAAGAAAAAGCTTACGCATCTGGTTACTAGTGTTACAGCGGCAGACTTTGCACTTGCGCCAAGTGATTTTAATGCCTTGCTTCAACCATATCTGGATAGCTTGAGCCCGACTAAAACACTAATCTCAGTGTCACAAGCTAATATTTTTTTGAAGAAAGGTATTCATGCTTCAGTGGCTGGTAGTTATTTTGTTCCTGTATATCTGTTGACCGTTGGCTTTAGGCCCGGTAATGCCTCTTATGATGGCGATTATGGTGGAATTCGAGGGATTAGTGCCAGCGACTATCTTCTCGCTGCAACATGGAATCTAGTTGACCGTAAGGGGCGTGTGGCAGGATTTGGAGTGTATTCTACCGGACCTGTAGATTTGCCTGGTGTTACGGACGCTGAATATAACGCCTGCAAGCTTCTTATTTTTACCTCCTGTGCGTATCAGCCGCCACGTAATACTCTTCGCCAGATTCCAGATGGGGGCTTGCTGTGGTCCAATTGGATCGACGATGGCAGTTGGCGCTTTTCCTATAATCTGACTGATGCGAGTGGCAATGCATTGCCCGCAAACATTTTTTCATTTACATCCGGAAAAATGGATCGTGGTGCAATTGCGGGATCGCCCTTTCTTTACAAAATGATTTTCGACGAAACCTATCAGTCTGAAATTGAGCTGGGGCACTGGAGGTTAATTGGATCTCCTGACTTCAGTGCTGCTTCTGATACATCTTTTACAATTACTAGGTTGCGTGGAATTGCGCCGTCTCTGGATTCTAGGTTTTGGGATCCAGTCAAATTGACGTTTCCTCTTGATGCAAAGCTGACATTTTTGCAAGACGACAAGGTAACTCCACTGGCTACCCTGCGCATTTTAATCATGAGCGATGGAAATATTGTTTCTAACATCCATGGACGGTGCGGGGATGGCCTTGATTCTAATTCGCTCAAGTACTCCAATGGCGATGCCGAGTTTCCGTTGGGAGTGGTTGCTCAGGCTTTTGATGCTAAAAATGCAGGTGGTCGTACTTATATTACTCCGATGATATTGGTGCCTGATGACGATTTGTTTCCAGCGATTCTGAGAAATGTCCAAGTGGGTACAGCTAACGGCGCTGCCGCTGTACGTATGAGGGTGGATAAGGCTGATCCGGCATCATATTTGAAAATGTATTTGGATAGTGGTTTTAGCGATGACGGGTTTGCGACAGATACAGATCGCTCTGCTGCTTGGACCAATTATGTGAACCCCTTCAAAACGGGGGCTGCAAGTGCTTCAACATCATCCGGGTATGTCATATCCCAAGAGGATGTTTGTCCTTGATTTTATGTTGACTCTTTAAGTTGGGGGTCGTCTAAGGGCGGCCCTTTTCTTTTGCGGGATAATATCTGCTACTCCCTCTAAAAAAATCCCTCGCGGGGGTGGTAATCCCCCTTCTCACCAAGTCATTTACATAGGCCGCTCGCGCTAGGCATGCGTGATCGGCATCACCTACATCCGGACGCACGAAGGCTGGTTATATCTCGCTGCCGTGCGGGACTGTTTTCACGTCAGGTCATTGCTTGGTCAGTGCGCTCACGGATTGATGCCTATCTGGTACTGAGTGCTGCTGATAGCAGTGTGGCGTCGCAAGTCTGTATAAGAGGTGATGGTGCACTCAGGTCAGGGCGGCCAGTTTACTAGTGATGCCTGCCAGTCTTTCATGAAGGCACACGACCTGATATGCAGCATGAGTCGTCGCGGAAATTGTCATGAAAATGCAGTGGCGGAGAGCTCTTTCCAATTTTTTAAGCAGGAACGGTTTCGACGAAAACCTACGGCATCCGTGATGCAGCATGACAGGGCATTTTTGATTACATCGAGTTCTTCTATAACACCAAGTGCCGGCACGGTTTTAGCGAGGGACTGTCGCCGGGACAGTACGAGCAGCAACACGGCATGAGGCTGAAAAGTGTCTAGGGAGATCGGGGCGATTCAGTTTGTTGTTGGGTTCTGTTGCGTGAAAGTGTTTTTTAGCCGGCCATCAATGCTGGCTATACCCGTAAGTCTTCTTTCTAAGGCCTTTGAGCCGTTCGTACTATCCGTAATTCTTATATGCCAATTCATTTGGTACTCCTTGCCATGGCTGATTGGTCTGTTGCTGTTATCTTTAGTGCGCGGCCTTGTAAGCCGCATGACAGAGTGACAGGGCCGATGGCGGTTCGGGCCCCTTATTATAAAAGTCATTTTCGGCAAAGTGCAGGCTGGTTGGTCTAATAAAGACGCCTGTAAGTCAGGCCGGCAGGCAAGGGATGCCCGTAGCCCCTTGCTGAAAACAATAAGAACAACAGGTCCTCAATGCAAAACACACTTATGCGGATCATCGTCCGTCTCTTTCTCTTAGGCGCTCTCTGTCTGCCGGGGATTTCGGCTGCCTTGCAATCATTGGATGATGAAGAAATGTCTGGCATGACAGGCGAGGGCATGGCCTTTGTCTGGACAGATTTCCGCATGATGTTCAGTCCAGATAGTTATCTTGAGCAGATGGGCTCCCCCTCCAACAATACGTGTACAAGCACTGGCAATACGGCCGGCAACAAGAATTGTATTCGTCGGGCTGACTTGCGTTGGTTTGGCCTGAATGTTTCAGGGGCAGATACCGCCAATGTGGCCACCGCCTACCGTGGCGCATACGGCAATACCTCTACATCGCTAACAGCCGGTGCCTGGAACACAAGCTGGACAACAACCAGCGGGAATATGACTCAGTGTGCGCAGGCAGGCATAGGTGGGCTGGGCTGTCCTCGCGGTGGTCCTATCCAGAATTTTGCTGCGGCAGACAATCCCTATGTGCTTCGCGTGAACTCCTATGATGGTAATGGCGCTGCCTCTAATGTAATTGGCAATGGTATAGCGACATATCAGGGCTACACAGGGGCAGGTGATTGGGACCCTAATGCAGCTACTGCGACCACCTCGCTCAATACAGTGGGCTCCAAGCAGACGGTACTTGAGTTTACGGCACCAGCCTCGGCTACATTCAGCTCACATCGGCAGGCTCAGGATGATTACCGTTTCTCATTCTGGGGGGAGATCGAGTCCGGTCGTGGTGTTGCAGGTACCAAGACCCTGAAGAGTCAGACCCTGATTCAGGGTAACGCGGCCGGTAGTGCCATGCGTTTTTTCAAGTTCACTCAAACTGCGACATCGCCAGGCCTCACCGCTGCGTATAACCCTACATCGGGGCTCTCGGGTTGCGCGTTGGGCTCGGCTCAGGGGGCTACGTCCGATCCCGGTTGCTCTACAGCCACCACAGGTAGCCCTTACAACAACCGCACGCTCGCTATTGCTTACGATAGTTACTTGCATGGCGATTTCCGTTTTAACGTGGCCCAGATGTCTGCTGGGGCCTCTGATACTGCGGGTGTGGCGGTAGATTTCAACTCCACTGAAGGCATGTATTTCCGTGGATCCGATGTGCATCTCTCTTTGGGCCAGCTTTTCTATCAGGCTCTCACCATCAATATGCCGCGCAGTACTTCTACAAATGCACCGGTGCAAGATGGTAATTTCACACTGGAAATTCCGGTTATTCCCAATATCAAACCCGTTTATCGCCGCTTTTACAGCCTAACCAATGTGACGGGTGGCTTGGATGGAATCGGGACCTGCTCTACCTCCAATGCGGCAGCGCCGAATTGTATTGATGATGGTTATGCCACGGCCCGTGCCTCACTTCTCTATAACTTTGGTGTGCGTGGTGCCACCGGCGTAAGTGCTTTCATGCCGGCGCGTACCGCTGTTGGCATCACAAATTACGCACAGCCTGATGCTAATTACGCCAAAACCCATGGCTATGCTCGCTGGGGTGACTGGTCAGTTTGCGAAGGGGTTGGCTGTGCCTTGCCGATAACGGCAAACACCGCCGCACAAGCTTTTGCTGGTACGGGTCGTAACTCATGGGACTCTTCAGGTGATGGCGTATTTTTTGTAGGCACCACCGATTTCAATGCCTATGCCTATTCGGTGGATAACACCGACACAAATATGTCCACTAATGCACGTAATACGTACACCACGATCAGCTATTACCAAACCGCTAATGCGGCGGCATGTACGCCAGCCAACGCGACGGCCTATGCCACCTGCGGTTTCGGTGGAGCTCGCAGTACACAGACCATTGGTGGTAGCGCAGCCACGAAAACAGTTACTAATTCTCGTGTGCATACGTATGGGGCAACGCAGGATCCCAAAGTCACTACAGCAGAAGATTTTCCTGCCGAAAACTATTTTTTGAATAGTGCGGCCCAGGGGCTGAGTACGACAACTACCGGTGCTAATTCGGGTACGACGCGAAATGTCATCTCTGTGCCGACAGGTACGGCTTTGAATATTGGTGACGCTCGAATAGAGGGTATACAGCTTAATTATCTGCGCTTTACCAGCTATGGAGCGCTCAATTAATGAAAGCTTTGATGGCAACTACTCTGCGTAAGGCTCTCCCATTTTCTTCTAAGGTGCTGAGTGGTGTGGCCGGTAAGCCGTTTAACGGAATGCGCATAGGTTCTTTTCTTGCTGCCATTAGTCTTTGTTTTTCTCCCTTGGTGTGGGCCGACGCCACCATGACGATGCTGGATGATAGTAGTCTGGGTGAGGTTGCCGCTCAGCAGGGCATTGCCTTCGATCTGGAATACCGCATCAACTCTCTGGCGAATGGCGATCCAGTAAGCACTGCTGAGTGTCCAACGGTAGGCGTGCTGACGGGAGGGGCTAGTTGCCGCATTGCCTATAGCCTTGCCGACAGTAGTGGTATGTGGATTGTGGCCAAGGGCTATCGTGGCACGATCAAGCTCACCAATATACGAATAGATGCGGTAACGCTTGCAGCAGCTTGGACTTCACGTACATCGGGTACGGCGACGGGTGCAGGTGGGCAGGCCGCGTTTATGAATCCCAATCTCTGTATCAATGCAGCGGGCTGCATCAGCACTAGTGCAGCATCAAATTATTACGATCCGCGCAGCAAGCCGTCTTTCCAGCTAGCGGCAGGCAACTGGGCAACCGCTATGGCGGCAGGGTCTGCTGCCTATAACACCTATCTGAATCAGCCTAATTATACCGACTTCACTGCCTCCCTATATGTGGACAGGCTGACAGGCGAGTTCGATACCGGTTGTACAACGAGCACAGGCAATACCACCTGCACGACGAAAGAAGGCTATCTGCAAAACAATGTGCCGGGAGCGCCCATTGCTCTGCGTTTATCCAGTGGTGGCCTTAATTCGAATGTGCCGGCCAATATCAGGCTGGATGGCCGTCTGCAGATCTACGGTTTTGGGTATTGAGGGGAAGAGCCATGAAAAAAATTAATGTCTCTTTACTGCCTTTCTTGTTTCCACGTCGCGTTTTGGTTGCAGCTTATTCAAAAGTGACATCACATGATTCGTACAGGTACTCGCAGATGAAGCTGGCAGGGAGTATTGCCACTATGTTGGCCGCCATATTTTGCTGTGCGTTGACAGGTTCCGCACACGCATTGATGGCCATGACCGATAACGAGCTTTCCCAGACGACTGGCCAGGCCTTGTTCTGGTCTGATGTTGTTAGTGGGAGTGAGTTGGCCGGTGCTAATGCCTATTCCAAACCATTCAATTTCTACCGAGTCGGTCTTGATGGTGAGCTTGGGCTGAATACCAATATCGGCAAGTTGCAATTGGGCTGCGGTGGCGTCAATGACTTCCTGAACTCTAAGGCAGCATGCGATATTGATATCGACTATGCCTCGTTGATGGGTCGCAGCGGTACCAATGTGGGACTTCCCGGCAGTGCTTTTGTGCTCAAGCGCCCCTATCTGGAATTTGCCATCAAGAATGACGACAACCCGGTCAAGCGTGAAGTTGTAGGCATGAAGATTGGTGCGGCATCGGCTGATGGTGCCATCACAGCCGGCCGTCGTTATGCGACGGGGCAGACGAATCAAGAAACCATTACCACAAGTACGTGCCAGCCGGGGAATGTGGGCGCGGGTGTTGGGGCTTGTCACTCGGGCATCAACTCTGTCTCTGGCTTTCTGGGTGCAGAAATGTCACTGCAAATGGATGCCACGGCTACTGTTTGTACTACGGGTTCAAATGCGGCCCACACTGCCTGTAATTTTCTGTCGATTCCTATTGATTTGGGCCTGAGAGGGTGTGTTGGGCGACTTACCGGCGGGAATGGCACTGATGCCAGCGGAGGTAGTTGTAATCACACCAACAATCCCTTGTTCCTGGATATCGGCGGTACTCGTATGACGACCATGGGGCTAAAAGGAGCAAAGCTTGATTTTCAGGGAAATGGTCTTGCGGGGGTTATCAATGCGGCGACAGACTCGCTTTACGCCTCTTTGACAGCCGATCTTATTCTTGTACATAAACTGACTTTCGAAAATACGAGTGACTTCTTTATTTCCCTGCAGCGTGAGCCCGTCGCCTATCCGAGCTATACCAAGAGAACACCAGCGCAGGATATTACAGCTCGTATTGCCGCTGGTGAGACCGGCATCTATGACGTCTGTAACTCCAGTAGCGCAACCGCCCGTTGCAATAGTGCTTATTCCGTACCAGCCAATACGGGCTGGTGGCTGAATGCGCCTTCTGTAAAGCTTCTGGATGTCAATAATACGGATGCCTTCTTGGGCTATTATGGTCTCACCCAAGTGCTTCCTCTTTTTGCCGCTCCGGGGCTTGCACTCAACAACGCCGAATTCAATCTTACGCCAGGCAAGAATTGCTATGGCTCCTCACGTTTTTGCTGAGGGGAGTGCATAACGTGTTCATTAAGAAATCACGGCGCCCTCTGTTTTCTCTGACGGCTTTGGCAGTTGCACTGGCAGGTTTCCCGATTGCCGGCTTTGCCTTGTCTGCATTATCTGAAGAAGAGCTTTCTGGTATCGATGCGCAAGATGGCCTGACATACAGCTATTCGTCTGCGGCTATTTCGATGAGCCAGTACAGCTTGTATACGGATACCACGGATGCAACAAAAAAAGGTGGCATCAGGGCCAATGGAATGCGTATGGCTACGACGACGGGCGTAAACATGGCCTCCTCTTGGGTGCTGGATGCGGGGGCTGCTACAGCCTCAGCTACGCCCGCGATCAGTGTTGTTGGTCATATTAACAGGTATCGCTTGGGCGGAACGGTCGCTAATACGGGCTATACCTCAACGCTCGTTCCCAGCAGTGCAGCAAGCCCTGACGCAGCCCGTAGCTTTGGTGAGTGGGCCTTGGTTTCGGATATGGATTTCAGCTTGCAGGGTAAAGGCTTATTGGCTGACGGCGGTGCCGACCTCAGTTTGGCGTTTAACAATGCTGTACTTTTCTGGCGGCAAAATGCCGGCCATGCCACCTTGACTCTGAATAATATCAATTTCCTGTGGAAGACCTTGCAGGGTGATGTCAGTGTCACCGCTGAAGGTTTGCGGCTTGCATCGGCGCAGACGGAGTTTCGTATCGCTCTGGATGCGTATTATAAAAACAATGCCGACCAGAATATGACCAGTATCTCCACCAATGACAGGCCGGGTATTCGCTATTCATGGGGCGGCACACTATACGATACAGTCCTTTTTGAGCGAGGTGGGGGTGTATGGGATACCTCAAGCACGCAGGCAACTAATGTTGCCTTTGACACAGTTACGAATGGCCTGTCCACACTGAATTTGCCAGCTGGGCGTAGTGACGGTGTGAGTTTGGGTCTGCGCTGGAATTATAATGCGGGTGGTACTACTGCCGGTGATTTCCTGTGGAGTATTGGTCATATAAGGCCGGCATCACGAGGGACGGGTGACGGCTCAGGTGATCAGGAGTATCTGGAGTTCGGGGACTGGCGGAATCTGCAGCAGGCCACTGGTGTAGTAAACGGCCGTTACGGCTTTGATATTCCTATGTTGGCTTTCGATGCACTGGCTGCGGGCTCAGCAACTAACGCAGGTGGTCGTTTGTGCTGGGGAAATACCATGACCAATGCTGCTTGCTCGGCGGGTGGCGGTACTCTGCTTAATCTTGCCGCGGGCACGGTTTCCGGATATTCCACAGAGGTTAATCGTACGGGTGGTGCGCTATTCATGGAGCTTATCCGCAATGGGAATCTGCTGGCGTATTCCAATCGTGTGCGAGTGAAGCATACAGATGATGTTACTGGCGTGGCCGCGGTTGATGATGCGGCTAGTAATGGTGGCAATGCAGACGGTAGCGGTTATAGCTGGGGCCTTGTTTCAACCTTGGCCAATATAAACGCCAATGTCTATTTGTATCCGGGTGGTAGTGAGTCTGCTGGGAGCACTGGCCGTAACAGTGGTGCCATGGGCGATATCCTGTTCATGAGTCAAAGTTTCGGGACTTGGCAAACAAACGATACGGCCACGTGCAATGACGGCAATACTGCGGGTTGTGTAAATACGGATCGTTGGAGTAAAGGCACGCATTTCATGTTGGCTGATACCTCCCAGCAAATGGGTATTGGTATCTTGGGAGCCAGCGTTTTATTGGCGGCTGATGATCTGCGCTTGTGGCTGAAGGATACGACTGCTGATACTAGTCCAGGTAATCTGACAGGAGGCATTGATCTTTTCTCTCCTCGAGTGCGTTACAACCTGGCCGGTCTTTTTGGTGGTGCTCGCTTGCCGACAGGCCGAGATTTGATTCGCGTTGCCAATATTGATATGAATCTTGAGGGGCTACTGAATTTCCGTCTTTCAGCCGCGCCAACCGATGTGCAGTCGGGCAAAAAGGCAGACTCTAATGACTATTTGGCTTATAGCGGGGCAATTCGCCTGAGTTGCGGATCCACACATTCCACTGCCTTTGGTTGCGGCGCAATTTCTGCCATTACGGGAAGCACCAGTAATATTTTTGCGAACTCGACAGGCTCGGTAGTGGCCAGTGGCTTAGGCTCTTATATTGCCATTGAGGAGCCGGGCAAGGCTGGTGTGTCCCTGCGCTTTGACGACTTGAGTGGCGACTTGGCCATGACGGAAGGTGTCATGCAGCTGCGTGCAGCGGATAACGATAACACCAGCGCCGCTCCGGGCTCGTCTAGCAAGTACAGTACTAATCGCGCCGATCTGAACATTGCCAATAAGATACTGATCGGAGCGTCCGCAGCGACGCGCCTTGGTGATGGAGTTTCTGGTTATGATATTACCGGTGCTGGTGGGCCTGCAGGTCGCCCGCTCACCGGCAATATCCGCTTTAGTGGTAATGACATCATGAGTATGGCCATACCCGCCGCCAGTGCTTATTACAGCCTGACCATACGCGCGCAGTAATTGTTCTGCCCATAAAAAAACCGGAGCTATGTGCTCCGGTTTTTTTATGGGTTATTTCCTGTGCTTGGCTATTTCGTATCGTATCAACGATTGAACAGCGGCTTTTCCTGAAGGTCAGCTGGCTGATAGGGTTGGCTGAAGGTGCTCAGGGCCAGTAGCGCATCTTCCAGACTTTTTCCTTCCTTCACGGCAAAGGCATTGAAGCCACAGCGCTGCTGGTAGAAGAGCGTGTCTTTGAAAACATCGCCGACTGCGCGTAGCTCGCCTTTGAAGCCAAGGCGGCCACGCAGCAAATGGGCCGTGGAGTAGCCGCGGCCATCAGCGAAGGCGGGGAACTCGATGGCAATGAGCTCCAGCTGGTCGAGATCAGTAATAATGCTTTCTGCAAATTCGTCCGGCGCCAGCTGCACGCCTTTTGAGTGCGGGTGCGCGAGCAGGGCGTCACGGTGAGCTTGCCAAGTAGCCAGCTTCACCAGCACGGGGCTAGCAGGCAGCGACAGGCTGCCGTCTTCTGCCGGGCTCACAAAGATAAAAGTATCGTCGACGATGGCGCCGTCTTTAATGAGCTTCGGCATAGACGCGCTCCTTGAAAGGTTCTATGCCGACACGGCGATAGGTGCTGAGGAATTTCTCGCCGGGCTGGCGCAGATCGAGATAGGTGTTGACCACTTCTTCGACGACATCGGCCATATCTTCAGCAGCGAAGGATGGGCCGAGGATGTCGCCTATGCTGGCGTCGTGGCCGGCATTGCCACCTAGGGTCACCTGATAAAACTCTTCACCACGCTTGTCCACGCCGAGAATCCCGATGTGGCCAACATGGTGATGGCCACAGGCATTCATGCAGCCGGAAATATTCAGATCGAGATCGCCAATATCGTAGACGTGGTCGATGTCGTCAAAGCGGCGCTGTATGGCTTCGGCAATGGGAATGGATTTGGCATTGGCGAGTGAACAGAAGTCGCCACCGGGGCAGGCGATGATATTGGTGATGAAGCCGATATTCGCGGTTTCAAAACCCAACTGCTTGAGCTCGCCCCAGAGTGCAAACAACTCACTCTGCTTTACATCAGACAGTACGATGTTCTGTTCATGCGTGCTGCGCAATTCGCCAAAGCTGTAGTGATCTGCCAGATCGGCAATAGCTTGCATCTGTGCCGTGGTCACATCTCCCGGGGCAATGCCGGTCTTTTTCAGTGACAGGGTGACGATGCGGTAACCCGGTTTTTTGTGGGCATGTGTATTGCGTTGTACCCAGTTAGCGAAGGCGGCATTTTCTGCCTTGGCGTGAGCATAGGCTTCGGGCTCGTCAGCCAGCGTTTCGTAAGCGGGCTCGATAAAGAAGCTGCGCAGACGAGTGAAAGTGGCTTCGGGCACAGTCAGCGGACCGCCCTTGAGGTGCAGCCACTCGGCATCCACTTTTTCTGCAAATACGGCAGGTGTTAGCGCCTTCACCAGAATCTTGATGCGGGCCTTGTACTTGTTATCGCGACGACCATTAAGGTTGTACACGCGCAGCACGGCTTCCAGATAAGAGATCAGATGTTCGCGCGGCAGAAAGTCTTTGATGATGCTGCCCACCATGGGCGTGCGACCGAGGCCGCCGCCCACCAGAATGCGATAGCCAATCTCACCGTTTTCATTCTTCACGATATAGACGCCAATATCGTGCACGGCCGTGGCGGCGCGATCGACATCGGGAAGCGCGTTCACGGCGATCTTGAATTTTCGCGGCAGAAAAGCGAATTCAGGATGAAAGGTGGACCATTGACGAATTAATTCACAAGTCGGGCGCGGATCTTCGATTTCACCGGCAATGACGCCGGCGAACTGGTCGGTAGTGGTATTGCGGATGCAGTTGCCACTGGTTTGTATGGCATGCATTTCCACACTGGCGAGATCGGCCAGAATGTCCGGCACGTCTTTCAGTTCGGGCCAGTTGTACTGAAAATTCTGGCGCGTTGAGACGTGGGCATAGCCGCGGTCGTATTTGTCGGCGATGGTGGCCAGCATACGCAGCTGACGGCTTTCCAGCATGCCGTAGGGCACGGCCACGCGCAGCATGGGCGCGAAGCGCTGTATATAGAGGCCATTCTGCAGGCGGAAGGGGCGGAACTCGTCGTCGGTCAGTTCGCCGGCCAGATAACGCTGGGTCTGGTCGCGGTACTGGGCGACGCGTTCGTCGACGATGCGCTGGTCGTAGGCGTCGTATTTATACATGAATGGTCCTGAAACCTGGCAGAGGGCTTGGCCAACCATCGCAGTTTGCGACGGTTTTCCGGATTGAGGCCGCGAAGGATAGCGCCTTGAATTGATTAGCCAAAATGCTTTTTTCGAATGGCGTTATTCAGGCTTCCTTATATAGAGCCAGATAGGGAGTGGGTGAGGGTTGAGGCAAAAACGCCGTAGTCCGAAATGAGTGGACGATATATTGTCGAACAAATGACAAATTGCTGGCGGGTGCCAATAGCTGTTGCTAGCATGGCCGCCGCATCATTTTTCCGGGCTCCCGGAGATCTCTCTTCTGGCATCAAGGATACGGTTCGCCATGAGTTTTCGTGCTTCCGAAAGTCTTTCCGAGCAGATTGCCCAGCACTTGGCCCAACAGATCGTCACTGGCGACCTGGTTGAGGGTGAGCGTATCCAGGAGTTGCGCATTGCCAAGGAGCTCAATGTCAGCCGCGGCTCGGTGCGTGAGGCTCTGCTGATTCTGGCGCGCCGGCGTTTGATTGAAATTTATCCACGCCGCGGTGCCGTGGTTTCCGAGATGTCGGCGCAGCAGGTTCGTGGCCTCTACGAGGTGGTTTCCATGATGCTGCAGCTGGTGGCCCGCAAGGCGGCCGAGAACTGGCGCCAGCAGGATATGGAGTCCTTTGTTTCCCAGATACAGAATCTGCAGGGGCTGGTTGAGGCCAATGACACCGAGGCTTTCTACGAGTCCACCTTCGAGTTCTTTCGCATGGCCTACCGTTTTGCCGCCAATCCTTATATTGAGGAGGTGCTGGAAGACCTGCAGCCGGCCATACGTCGTAGTTACTACCTGGCTCTGCACACTGATCGCCGCGAAACCGAAGAGGCTTTCTCCTTTCTCAAGGGGGTGGTGGACAGTGTGCTGATGCGCAAGGGCGATCAGGCCGCGGCACTGGTAGAGGACTTTTGCGTGCATCAGCGCAATCTGGTGCTGGACTCGCTGATGCGAGTGAAGCAGATAGAGGTGGCGTGGGCGCAACGTCATCGCCGCTGAGTTTTTCGGGCGGATTGCGTTATAGTGGCGCCACTATTGGTGTGACCACTTGAGTGGTCCTGAGGAAATGACCATGGCCACGCAAAAACGTAAGCCCTTGGGCGAGCTGCTTTACGACGAGCTTAGTCGCGACATCATCCATGGCCGCATCGTGCCGGGCGCCAATTTACAGCCTGAGCGCAAGATGGCCGAGGCCCGCGGCCTGAACCGCGGCGCCGTGCGCGAGGCCATGAAGCGCCTCGCCCAGATGCGTCTGATACGCACAGTGCACGGTGGCGGTAACCGGGTGGATGAGTGGCAGCAGGTGGCAGGGCTGGAGCTCTTGCCGGATCTGCTGGTCAATGAAAGTGGTCTGCCCAATTTCGCCATGCTGCGCTCCTTGCTGGAAATGCGTGCCACGCTGGCAGTGGACGCCGCCAGGCTGGCGGCGCAAAGGATATTGCCGGAGCAGCTTGTGCTGTTGCAGGCCACGGTAGACCAGATGCGCCGGCGGCCTAACGACGCCGAGCGTCAGCAGCTAGAGGTTCAGAAATTTTGGTCAGACCTCGTGCGAGCTGCCGACAATCAGGTTTATGTCATGGCCTTCAATTCGCTGGATTTGTGCTGGCAACGCTACGGCGCTCATCTGCGGCACTTGCTCAGTGACGAGCTCAAGGCGGTCAATCAGTACCAGGCAATTGTGGATGCCTGTCGTAAACGCTTGCCGGATCTGGCGGCCAAGCATGCGGCGCAGTTGGTGCAGATGGCCGCGGCACAGATAGACAAGGTGGCGGCGGGTTATCAGCAAAAGCAGGCCATCAATAACGGCGATCTGTTTGCGTTTTAGTGGCCGACAGAGATTGCTTGTAGCGGCTAATGAAGCGCCTGCGGCGGAGCGCCACCCGGATTTACTCCGGGTGGGGCGTCTTGGCTGTGCTGCTAGCACAGTCAGGGTAATAAGGCGCCTGCGGCGGAGCCCCACCCGGATTCACTCCGGGTGTAGCGTTCTGGCTGTGCTGCTAGCACAGCCAGGGTAATAAGGCGCCTGCGGCGTCTTGGCTGTGCGACTAGCACAGCCAAGGTAATAAACTGGTCTGACCTCTGTTTTTCGGGCTTTTGCAGTGAGGCATGGAGGCTTGGCAGGCTTTCCGATACACTCTTGCCGGCGTTTTTCTGGCGAGTTTGTGCGTTAATTATTTGCATGAAGAGTATCTGCCAAGATTTTGTTTTTACAAGGAATTACAAATGGTATGACCACGTCAAAATGGCAGTGGTCGCCACGGGACTGACATGCGACTGAAAAGCATCAAGCTGGTGGGCTTCAAATCCTTCGTGGATCCCACTGTGGCTCATTTCCCTACCAATCTTTCTGCTGTCGTCGGCCCTAACGGCTGCGGCAAGTCCAATGTGATTGATGCCGTGCGCTGGGTGATGGGCGAGTCTTCCGCCAAGAATCTGCGCGGCGAGAACATGACGGACGTGATCTTCAATGGCTCTACCGCGCGCAAGCCGGTGGCGCAGGCCTCTATCGAGCTCATCTTCGATAACTCGGATGCCACCTTGGGCGGTGAATACGCCCAGTTTGCGGAAATCTCCATCAAGCGTCTGGTGACGCGCGATGCCAAATCCGACTACTTCCTCAACGGCATACGCTGCCGCCGCAAGGACATCACCGACATCTTCCTGGGCACCGGTCTCGGTCCGCGCTCCTACGCCATTATCGAGCAGGGCATGATTTCCCGCCTTATCGAGGCCAAGCCGGAAGAGCTGCGTGTTTATATCGAAGAGGCGGCCGGTATCTCCAAATACAAGGAGCGCCGCCGCGAAACCGAAAATCGCATGCGTCATACCCGCGAGAATCTGGAGCGTCTTGCCGATATCCGCGAGGAGTTGGAAAAGCAGTTATCACATTTGCAGCGACAGGCGCAGTCGGCAGAAAAATATAAGGAATACAAGGAAGAAGAGCGACTTCTTAAGGCACAACTTCAAGCTTTGCGCTGGCAGGCACTGGATATCCAGGTGGGTCAGCGCGAGACCCTGATACGTGAGCTCGAAATTCGTCTTGAGGCGGTGATTGCCGAGCAGCGTGCCGCCGATGCGGCGCTGGAAAAGCAGCGCGAAGGCCAGATCGAGCTTTCCGACAAGTTCTCTGAGGTGCAGAGCCGCTTCTACAAGGTTGGCAATGAAATCTCACGCCTTGAGCAGAGCATGACGCATCAGCGTGAGCGTCTGACTCAGCTCAAGGACGATCTCGCCCAGGCCGAGCGCAGCCATCAGCAGGCCACCGAGCATTTGCAACTGGACGAAGCCCAACTGGAAGACGTGCGTGAGCAGATGCTGGGACTGGAGCCGGAGCAGGCCCTGTTTCAGGCTCAGGCCGAAGAGCTTGCTATTGGTCTGACCACCGCTGAAGAGCGCATGCAGCACTGGCAGCAGGAGTGGGAGCAGTTCAACCAGACTGCGGCTGGCGCCCGTCAGCAGGCTGAGGTTGAGCAGTCCAAGATCCAGCATATGGAGCAGGCTATCCAGCGCTCACGCGAGCGTGTTGAGCGCCTGGAAACCGAACGCAAGACCCTGAGCGCCGGCCCGCTGGCTGATGAAGTGGCCATGCTCAATGAGCAGCTTTCGGAAGTGGAGCTGGAGCTGGAAGGTGCGCAGGAAAAGGTAGATGCAGCCTCTAGCGGCATTGCCAGTCAGCGCGATAGCAACAACCACCTGCACAATGAAAGTGATGGCTACAAAGCCAGGCTGCAGGCGCTCAAGGGGCGTGAAGCTTCGCTGGAGGCTTTGCAGCAGGCCGCGCTGGGACAGGCTGGTGGTGTGACCACTTGGCTGGAGTCCCAAGGTCTGGCCGGCAAACCTCGTCTGGCTGATCGCCTGCAAGTGGCGGCTGGCTGGGAGCGTGCGGTGGAAACCGTACTGGGTCGTTACCTGCAAGCCGTTTGCGTAGATTCGCTGGGCGGGCTTAGCGACAAGATTTCGGCCTTGGGCAAGGGTGATGTCACCTTGCTGGATGCCAGTGCTGCAGTAGCTGGTGCGACCAGTGCCGCCGGTACGCCTTTGTCCTCCCATGTCACTGGTAATGAGACGGTGGCCTTGCTGGCTGGTGTCTATGCCTGCGATGACCTCAATGCTGCCTTGGCTCTGCGTGATCGCCTAGCTGCTCATGAGTCGGCGGTCACCCGCGACGGTATCTGGCTGGGTCCCAACTGGCTGCGCGTTATTCGCGAGGACGATTCCGCCTCTGGGGTACTGGCGCGCAAACAAGAGCTGGCCCGTGTCGTTGAAGAGTTAGCAGAGGTGGAAGAGGCACTGGCTGAGCGTCAGGCTGCGCTGGAAGAGGGGCGTGAGAATCTGCGTGCACTTGAGCTGGCCCGCGAAGAGGCGCAGCGCAACAGTTCCGGTCTGATTCGCCGTCGCGGTGATGTACAGGCCCAACTCGGCGCCAAGCAGGTACGTCTGGAGCAGTTCACTGCCCGTTCCGGCCGTATCGAAAAAGAAATGGAAGATGTGCAGGCCCAGCAGAAGCTGGATCAGGAGCAGGTGTCTGAATCGCGTCTGGTGCTGCAGGATGCGCTGGAAGTGATGGCTCGTGATGCCGCCCGCCGTGATGAATTGCTGCGCGAGCGTGATGTTGCGCGTGAGGCGCTGGATGTGGCGCGCCAGAAGACCCGTGCCGACCGCGATGCTTCCCATCAGGTGGCTCTGACGCTGCAAGCCCTGCGTACCCGCGAGACCTCGC